>DATNME010000057.1:0-2602 GCA_035602385.1 Candidatus Dormiibacterota bacterium | reverse complement strand
AATTCGCCGAGGATTTCATACCTGCCCGCTTTAGTGTCTGTCACCATCTTGTTCTCACGGACGAATGCAAGACGCCTTACTAGCACGTTCTCGCCGATTCCTGCGGAGGTCAATCCTCCCTCTGAACTAGTGTTTCGCAGTCGCCACGGGCGGAGCTGCGGGCAGTGTGAGTTTAGTCTCACGCGACCAACTCCTGCTAAGTCACGCTGCCGGACATCTTCCGAGCGCGCCATTCCACTTGTCCGAGTAGCGCGTTATATGTCCATGTGCCGAGGGCACGCATCAATGCACAACGCTCGCCATCCAGGCCGCAACCATCAATAACCCAGCCACGATTGCTTCAGCTCTCGAAGCGCTCCTCAAGGCGAAGGCCAAAGATGTTCCTACCAGCACCAGAAGAGCAATAGGTGTATTCCAGTCAGCGGAAAAGAAGCCAGTGTTGACGCCTATACGGTCAAGCAACGGCAAAATCGCCAAGCTAGACCAGCCAAGGAATGTTATGACGATTGATGTGATTCCGAGGGCGCTGCGCCACCGCGGTAGCTCATGTCGCAAGCCCTTTGTCCAACCTCGGTAAGCCAAAATGACGAGACAAGGGACTGCCACAAATATGAGGACCCACAGAATGTTGCTTACATCGAAAGGCATGCTATACGCCTCGAAATCGCTATTCTATGCTCCATCTGTGCGAGCGAGAAGCAGGTAACTCGACCTATCCAACTAGTGCGCTATTAGCCCAGTTTGACCTATACTCCGAGTTAAAGAAAACATGCGTGCGGCGCTTTTGACATTTCTCGTCCTGCTGGGCTACGTGGCCGTCTTGAGTATCGCGTTCTTGCTGGTTGCCTCAATATTCACAAAGCGCTTTTCGAGGCTTTGGCGACCCTGTTTCTATTTGTGCTGGCTTGCCCTCGTTTCACTGCTCTTACTGATGCCACCACCTGGTCGCATGGGAGACGATTTCTCCAACAATAGCGCAACGTTTTGGCCGCTCGTCATCGCCTGTCTAGCCCTGCCCTTTGTGGTTTTCAAGAAATACCAACGCTACCTTGTGTTATTCGCAGTGGTCCTGAGCATAGCCGCGTTTTTTGTCGCATTGCGGTGAACTGATTGAGGTTCGCCCTGTGGTGCCGACTCGGTCGCAGAAGTCCTCCATGTTTGACAACTCATACTAACTCCTGTGTAGTCGCGAAACCGGACATGTCCGGCTGGCAACAAAGGACGGTCGTTAGGATAGACTCGTCAAGCTACCCGGAGACTTGGAATGGGCAACGATGTGGTCGCGTTTAAATCCTGGCTGGATGCTTACGGTCACGCGTGGGAGAACCGTAATGCAGAAGCCGCGACGGCGCTGTTCGCTGAAAACGGCACCTATCAAGTTACGCCATTTCTCAAACCCATGTGCGGGAGAAAAGCCATTTTCGAGTATTGGTCAGAGGTGGTCCGAACGGAAGAGAACATTAGGTTCGGATACGAGATCTTGGTCGTGAATGCCGAGCTAAACATCGCCAGATGGTCGGCGTCGTTTGTTCGAGTCCCCCAGGGCTACAAACTAAACTTGATGGAATCTTTCTGATTTCTCTTGACGAAGAAGGGTGCTGCAAATCGCTTCAGGAGTGGTGGCACAAACAGCAAGAATGAGTGTGGGCGACCCACTGCCCTCAAAAGGTTTTCCTAGAGTTGTCCGAGCTCACGTGCTATAATGTTTTTAGGTCATACTCTGATCTGCTACAATCTGCGGCGGCCTCGGTTGCCGCAGTTTTGCGTTCAGCACCGGAATTCCATCCACTCACCCTAACCCTTGGCTTCACGCACGGAACTTGAAACAGCTTCACGCAACTAGGTCAGCCCTTAAATCCTTTAGAATGAATACTTATGGAAAACGGTGTGGAGAAGCCCAGTTTGCACAATTGGGGAAACGTAAGTCCCTTTAGAATGAACACTTCCAAAAGTGTATCAAAACAAAGGACTTTAACTGCCTTTAGAATGAACACTTATGAAAAACATACCGGGTGGGGGTGGGTGTTATTATTAACTAGAAATCGCCTCTCTTCACTCCCAGGTAGTCCGGATCTGGCTGATTCGCGCAATTTGCTCTGCCAATTTGCGAACTTCCTCTTCAAACTTCCTGTATTCGCCGCTGCCATAGGGAAGAGCTGCGCTCAGGCCAGAGTGAAACTCGCGCGCTCTCGTTCGCCGCGCAAGTTCCGCGATATTGACGCTGCTGATTCCTGCTCCGGGCACAATGACGATCCGTTTCCCTGCGGCTTCGATAAGTTCGGCGAGCGTCGCGGCTCCTTCTAGCGCGCTTTTCGCGCCGCCAGACGTCAGGATTCTTTTCGCTCCGCTTTGAATCACTTCTTCGAGCGCTTGGTGTAAGTCGGCGGCTTCGTCAAACGCGCGGTGATATGTAACCGGCAGCGGCTTCGCAAGCTCGGCGAGTTCCCGCGTTCGCTCGACATCGACTCGATGCTCTTTCGTCAAGACGCCCAGTACGACGCCATCGATACCAGCTTCTTTGGCGACAACAACGGAGCGCTTCATCTCTGCGAACTCAGCGCTCGAATAGACGAAGTCTCCCGCGCGTGGCCGTACCATGGAA
>DATNME010000056.1:0-5638 GCA_035602385.1 Candidatus Dormiibacterota bacterium | reverse complement strand
AACGCCCACGGAATCGGCGCGAATTTGCCGGGCCAATCGGTCAGTTCGTGGGGCCAGCCGAGCCAGGTGGCTTCGTGGCGTTCCCATTCGGCGGGCATGCGGAAACCGAGAGCGTGGGGCGTTTTGGATTGTGGCAGTGTCTTCATTGGGAAAAAGAATTTAACACAGAGATCGCGGAGGACACAGAGATCACAGAGATCACAGAGAAGAAAAGGCCGGATCGTTTGAGCAAGGGAATATTATTCTTTGTCCAGCCAGCGGTTCAGGATGGGTTGATAGGCGTCGATGCGGCGGTCGCGGAGAAACGGCCAATTGCGGCGGGTGTCCTCGCTCTTGGCGGGATCGCATTCGACGACGAGGATTTCTTCTTTGTCGTTGGAAGCTTCGGAGATCACTTGGCCGAAGGGATCAGCAACAAAGGAATTGCCCCAGAATTCCAATCCCGGGTCACCTTTTTCCGGCTTGCCTTCGAATCCGACGCGGTTCACGACCGCTGCGTACACGCCGTTTGCGATGGCATGCCCGCGCTGGATGGTGCGCCACGCGTCGAGCTGCGCGGCGCCGAACTGCGATTTTTCGTGCGGATGCCAGCCGATACTGGTGGGATAAAAAATCACCTGAGCGCCGCCGAGCGCGGTGATCCGCGAGCCCTCCGGATACCACTGGTCCCAGCAAATCTGCACGCCAATACGCGCGTACCGCGTATTGAAATTTGGAAAACCGAGATCGCCGGGCGTGAAATAAAACTTTTCGAAGTACAAGGGATCGTCGGGGATGTGCATCTTCCGGTATTTCCCGAGAAAACTTCCGTCCGCGTCGAGCACCGCGCAAGAGTTGTGATAAACGCCCGGCGCGCGCCGTTCGAACAAGGAAACAACCAGCACAACTTTCTTTTCCTTTGCAATCTGGGCGAGGAGTTCGGTCGTTGGCCCGGGCACGGGTTCCGACATGTTAAACAGTTCCGGGTCTTCCGTGCGGCAAAAGTACTCGCCGTGAAACAGTTCGTGCAACGAAATGATTTGAGCACCGCGCGCGGCCGCTTCGCGGATTTTCCCCGCGGCCCGCGCCAGATTCTCTTCCGCGTTCGCCGTGCATTTCATTTGCACGAGACCAATGGTAAATTTGTTTGCCATATTTTTTAGTTTAACATGAGCGTGAATCGTCTCTGCATGCGCGATTTGTTCTTTCCTTTGCGCCGAGTTTGTACTATCTATCTGCGGGACGTTCAAGCATCATCACGCTTCAATTGCGACACACAAACGCATTCGTAATGCGGGATTCAGTCTAGCCGAGGAGACGCGATGGCGAAGCAGCGAGAGAAAACTGTGACCGGGAGAGTGCTCCACGATCCAGTAAAGGACAAACTCCGGCCGATGTTCCCGCTGGATTTGTCCAAATGCCGAACCGTCGACGAACTGGTACGCGCCATGGGCGACACGGCGTTCACCGGGAGGCAGATCGGCGATGCCGCCGATGTTCTTGAGCAAATGGCGCGCGACAAGGATTGTTTTGTGGTGATGACGCTCTCGGGCGCCTTGACGGTTGGCAAGATGGGGCTTGTTTTTTGCGATCTGATCGAATCGGGCGTCGTCAAGGCCATCGTCTCGACCGGCGCGCTCATGGCTCATGGGCTTGTGGAAGCCACCGGTTACTCGCATTTCCGTTACAACCCCAATATGGACGATAAGGAACTTTTCCACGCCGGGTACAACCGGGTGTACGACTCGCTGGAGCCGGAAACGAATCTCGACCACGTCGAAGAGGTGATGGACCACATATTCACGGCATGGGATGCGGAAGACATCGCTTGCAGCTGGAAGATTCACCAGCGCATCGGCGAGTATCTGCACAAGACGGCGCCCGGGCGAGGGATTCTGAAATCCGCTTTCGAGCATAAGGTTCCCATTTTTGTTCCCGCTTTCAGTGATTCAGAACTGGGCATCGACTTTGCGCTGCACAAGATTGCCCGCCAGAGGGACAAGCGGCCGCTGCTGCGGTTTGATCCGTTCCTGGATTTTGAGAAGTTTGCCGACACCATGCTGGCCACCAGACGCATGGGGATTTTTACGATCGGCGGAGGAGTGCCGCGTAATTGGTCTCAGCAATTCGGCGTGTACGCGGAATTGCTGGCGCGGCGCGGCTACAAAAAAATTCCGCTGAAGCGTTATAACTACGGAGTGCGAATCTGTCCCGAGCCAGTCCATTGGGGCGGACTAAGCGGCAGCACGTATACGGAAGCAGTTTCTTGGGGCAAGTTTGTTCCGCCGGAAGAGGGCGGGCGTTTCGCGGAAGTTTTCGATGATGCGACAGTGGCGCTGCCTTTGATCGTTCGGGCGGTGCTGGAGCGCATCGGGTACTTTAAAAAGAAGAAAAGGGTTAAGAGGTCGAATGGGGTGCCGAATCGCAGAAGCTAGTTGGGAGGCTTCGCGTTCAATTCGTCGCGTTGCGCCCAAAAATGGTCCCCGTCTGGTTTTTGGACCCGATACTGTGTGAGCTGGCCAGGAGTGCATTGGGCTTCGACGACAACACCCTCGCCGGAATTGCCGCGCACGCGGTCGCCGAGCTTCAAAAGGAAGCAGCCGAGCGGGCTCGTTGGCGCGGGATGACCTGGCTCGGCAGCAGACGTCTGCAAAAGGACACCCTTATCGGTCAGCCTATAGACCGGTACCACCCATTGCGTCGTGAAGGGCCCAATGCCGTGGATCTGGAGGATCGTATATGTCTTCGATAGGGCGAAGTGCGCCATTTTCTTGGGCGAGAGTCCAAACGTGCCGACCTCCATGGGTTCGAGCGCCTGCGGGTTGTAGCGCTCGCCCATGCCTAGCGCCCACGTTCCTTTCAGCACGACGATGTTCTCGTCGATCGGATGCGTGTGAGGCATGATGATGTATCCCGCCTCGGCATGAATCCGAATCACGAAAGGCTCTCCGGATTTCGCGGGGTCACCTGATACCGTCTCAAACCTATGTTCCGGTGAGAATTTTTTCAGCGGCACTACATGGGATTCGCTAGGCTGCTGCGCAGCGTCGGCTTGCTGCGACCTGACGGAAACCACTGCCAAAATCATGAAGATGAGCAGCGTCGAGATGCGCATGGCCATGATGCCCTCCTGCTGCGGCAGATTAGCTTAGACTTTTCTAGGGTATTTCGAGCCGCGTGCCGACTCCGGCGTAGAGATAGTGTTCGCCGAAAACTTTCTGCAGGCGCAGGAATGCGGGTTCCCCGGTGCAGTGGCCGGGAGCGATTTCATCGAGTTTCCATTTATTTTTAAGCGAATCAACTAGGCGGTCGATGTCGGGCACGGGTGTCTGGACAAGGTGCAGGCCGCCGAAAACGATGTGCGTGTGCGGGTCTACGGCGCTGGCGGCTTGCAAAATCTCCTCGATGCCGGAGTGCGAACAGCCGTCGACCAGAATCAGTCCGTGCGGTCCTTTGATGGCGAGAGTGAGCTCGGGGAGCTCGAGGGTGCGCGGAACCTTGGAAACGGTGTACACCAGAAAAATGCCTGGAGCGACTTCGGTGAGTTTATCGACGAGTACGAAGTGGCCGGTGTCGTAGAGTTTGCCTGCACGGCCGTGCTCGGGATAGGCGCCGTCGAAATAGCGCATTTTCGTGGGCAGGGAAGGCTCGGGCCGGAAGAACGCCTGAGGAAATTCTGAACCGCCAAAACCGTTGGCGCCGTCGGCGGGGACGTAAACGGTGACGTCCGGATTGATCTTGAGGAGATACTTCAGCCCGGAAGCGTGATCGGTGTGACGGTGAGAAATAACGACAAAGTCGAGTTTGGTGAGGTCAACGTTGAGGGCCTTGACGTTGTACTCGAAAATTTCCGGGTTGTTGCCGGTGTCGAAGAGGATGCGCTTGCCGTCGTGCTCGACGAGGGCGGAAAAACCCCAGTCACGGGTGAGCGCCCGATTGCTGCCGAAGGCGTCGTAGAGAATGGTAACGCGATCGGCAGCGAAGGCGGAGCGCGCGAGAAGGGCGAGGCAAAAGAAGAACGCAAAGCGCGCAAGACGGAGAACCGGACGCATCGAACCTCCAGGACGAAACAGGAAAACTAGTCGTCTTCGCCGATGAGGATAGCGGCGCCGAGGACGGTGGTCCAAAGGCCGCGCTTGTCGCCGACGGCGGATTGCGTCACGTTCATGGTGCGGACGATTTTGTTGGAAATCCGATAGACTTCTTTTTTTTCGTCGAACGACAAATCCGGATCGAATTCCACGTTCAGCGTCGTCGCGAGCATTTCCGCGGCGAGTTCTTCGGCATATTCGCCGGCGACTTCCTCGGTTTCACCGAAGGAGTGATGCTCCGACAAATAACCATACATGGATTTGTCGCTGGGCAGCGCCAAGCCGATGCTGGCGGCGATGAGCCGGTGCGCTTCCTTGGTGGAGTTTTCGCTGATGACCGTGAACGCGACTTGCCCGAGCTTGATGTGCTTCAATCCTTCGCTGCGGGAAATCAATTTGCAGTTGGGAGGGAAGATGGAGGAGACGCGGACGATGTTGCACGCCGCAATCCCTGCGTTCCGAAGAGCGAGCTCGAAACTCGAGAGCCTTTCACGATGTTTACCGACGCCTTTGGTGAGAAAAATTTTCTTAGCAACGAACGCCATGGTGCCGGTTTGCCGTGCCTCCGTTAGTAGTCTGCGGGCGAAAAATTTTCCCGCTGTTGAAAAGTAACAAGAAGGTATTGCAGTGTCAATTCTTTTCCGACCCTGAACGCGGCCAGAGCAGCAAAATTATGAACGTGGAATGACAATTCCAGCAGGCGCGGAAGGATTATTCGCCCGCGATGTGCTGGAGTAACTTGCCGAGAGGTTTGCAGAGCGCCAGGATTTTTCCGAGGTCGTCCGCGGTGAAGTCAGGGCCTGCACTGGCCGCATTTGGGCCTTTCCGGGTGATTTGAATGACACCAATGACCTTGCCATCCAGCAGGATCGGCGCACTGAGCATCTTGTGAATCGCTTCGGCAGCCTCCCCGGTGATTTTCACGCTTTCGAAGACGGTTGCGTGCCGCGCGGCGGAAAAATTATTCTCGATCTCGGGCCGGCTATCGCGGGCGGTGCGCGCCGCGAGGGCCGAATTGCTCGACAGTGGAATAAAACCGACCTTCTTCAAGGCTTCTGGCACCAAAAAGTGCAGGTGCCGCCAGCGGGTGGAAAGCGCCAGGATGGCCACTTCATCATTTCTAACACCCAGGTTTTTGGCGATTTTTTCAGCCACGGAAGAAAGGGAAATCTGCGATTCGTCCCCTCGCTCCGTGCCGAGGGAACTGGCGATGCGCTCCATCTCCGAGACCAGACTCTTTGTTGTGCTCATAGCGAGTGGCTGAATGTTGGGGGCTTAGGCCAGGAGAGGTTTGAGCCCGGCGTATCCCCTCCGGCAGATGTTATTTTCCGGCACTCCTGCTGCTGCCGCAAGAAGATTTCGGATTGTTTGTGCCTGCAGAAAGAACAGTCCAACTTGCATACCCGGAATCATGTGCCTATACTGATTTCGCCGCGGATTCTCAACGCTCCTCCCGAGTCATTCAATGCGATCGGCTGGGACTTACGCGGCGGAGAGGGCATGTCTTCGACGGCAACCCGGCCTGACACAAGTTATCTCCTCAGAAAGCTGCATTCTTTTACCGGGGT
>DATNME010000055.1:0-2473 GCA_035602385.1 Candidatus Dormiibacterota bacterium | reverse complement strand
GGCGGCAAAGGCGCGGCGATCGGCGCGGGCGTCGGTGCCGGAGCCGGAGGAGCTGTTCAAGTGCTCACGCGCGGCCAACAGGTAAAGGTCCCGAGTGAGACGCTGCTGGAATTCCGCCTGCAACAACCGGCAACGGTGGCGGCAACGCAAAGGTAAAGGTGATTCCCCCGTCTGCGTATTGAAGTCCGGGAGAATGTATGGAAAAAGGCGAGCTTCGGTTCGCCTTTTTCTTTCCCCACTGCTCTTTTCATGGGCGCGCGTTCTTGCGGCGTTTTCCTCGCAGGTTATCGGATTGGAACCATCCCCCAGAAATTCTCTCTTGCTACTCCTGCTGTTAGTGAGTAAGATACCCCCTCAAGTGGAGAGGGTGAGACCATGCCAAAAGAAAAGCCTCAAGTAAACATCGGAGAAGTGATCAGGACCTATCGAAGCCAGCGAAGCCTCTCGCAGGGCGATATCGAGCGCCGCACCGGGTTGCTGCGCTGTTACCTGTCGCGCGTCGAGAACGGGCACACCGTCCCGTCTCTCGAAACGCTCGCCAAGATCGCGGAAGCCATGGACATCTCGCTGGCGGATTTTTTCCCCGGCACCGAAACGCCACGCGACCGTGAAACTCAAAAAGCGCTTGGAGAGCTCTCGCAGGACGAAATTCGCTTCCTGGCGGAGATCAAAAAGTACAGCACCACGCTCTCGGATGGAGACAAGCGGCTGGTACTGGCGATGATCCGCAAAATGGCAACCCTTATTCCACCTCCTGCGGCGAAGAAATTGATTGTTCGCCGGCCTACGGCGTAACCGGGCATGAGCGGCAAGCATCGAAATTATTGATGCCATCAAACCAAAAAGATTATTTGTCAGCCCGGGAGTTTCCGGGTATCCTGATAATTGAAATGACTTGCATCCAAATGACCGGCGTTTGTTGTTGTCCGCACCCAACGGTGACGGCCGCCGCGTCTTGTTTGGATTGGAAGCCAGCTTTCTAAAAAGCTCTCTACTCCAAGATTGAAGCGAACCCACCGCCAGGAATTCAGGCAGGTGGGTTTTTTGTTTTAGGGAACGTTCATGACCAACGCATCGGAAGCTTTACTCCCTCAGCCGGAACTCGAATCCGGCAAAACGGTCGAAACGGAGACACCCGCGGCGCCGCGGCTCAATCACCTTCGAGCGTTGGAGGCCGAGAGTATTTACATTCTCCGAGAAGCAACTGCCGAATTCGCGCGCCCGGTGATGCTCTATTCCATCGGGAAGGACTCCTCGGTCATGCTGCGCCTGGCCCAAAAGGCTTTCTATCCGGGAAAAATCCCTTTTCCTCTGCTGCACGTGGACACCAGTTACAAATTCCCCGAGATGATCGAGTTTCGCGACTCCTATCCCCGGCAGATCGGCGCGGAGCTTATCGTTCACAAGAATCAGGAAGCGCTCGACTCCGGCGCTAATCCCTATTTACTGGGCACCCAGAGATGCTGCGGGCTATTGAAAACGAAATCTCTTCTGGACGCCCTGGCCGAGGGCGGCTTCGACGCGGCTTTCGGCGGCGCGCGCCGCGACGAGGAGAAATCACGCGCTAAGGAACGCATCTATTCGTTCCGCGATTCTTTGGGCCAGTGGGACCCAAAAAACCAGCGGCCGGAGTTGTGGAATATTTTCAACTCCCGCCTCGACAAGGGTGAAAGCATTCGCGTATTTCCGCTTTCCAACTGGACCGAGCTCGACGTTTGGCTCTACATCCACGCGGAAAAGATTCCCATCGTGCCCCTGTATTTTGCCAGGGAACGCGAAGTGGTTCTTCGCAGCGGTTCCATTGTGGTGATCGACCACCCCTCGCAACTCCTCCCAGGAGAGAAAACGCAGCGGCTGAAGTGCCGCATGAGGTCCCTCGGATGCGTTCCTTGCACGGGAGCGATCCGTTCCGATGCCGGCACCGTTCCGCAGATCATCCAGGAAATGGTTTCGTTCCGCCGATCCGAACGCGAAAATCGCGCCATCGACCACGATGAAGAAGGCTCCATGGAACTCAAGAAGCGGGAGGGATATTTCTGATGAACTCTTCCGTGCAGAACAGGCCACATGATGCCTTCCCCGCTTTTCTTGAGCAGGACTTGAACACCGAGCTTCTTCGCTTCACCACCGCCGGGAGCGTCGACGACGGTAAGTCGACTCTGATCGGCCGTCTCTTGCACGATTCCAAGGCCGTCTACGAAGATCAGCTCGCCTCGGTGAAGAAGAGCCGTATCAACCGCTCCACGGGGCCGATCGATTTTTCGCTGCTCACCGATGGTCTGCGCGCCGAACGCGAGCAGGGCATCACCATCGACGTGGCTTACCGGTATTTCGCGACCTCTCGCCGCAAATTCATCATCGCCGACACGCCCGGGCATGAGCAGTACACGCGGAACATGGCGACCGGCGCGTCCACGGCGGACCTGGCGGTCATTCTGATTGACGGTACCAAAGGGCTCCTCCCGCAAACGCG
>DATNME010000054.1:0-61584 GCA_035602385.1 Candidatus Dormiibacterota bacterium | reverse complement strand
GGGTTGGGTTACGCGAAGCAATCCGATGGCTCCTGGTACAAAATCGGGCAATCGGGTCCCGCCGTTCTGGAAGACGACGTCGAAATCCAATCCAACTCTTGCATCGATCGCGCTACCGTCGGTGAAACGCGCATCGGGCGGGGCAGCAAAATCGACGATCTCGTACTCGTCGGGCACGCTTCAAACGTTGGCGCAAACTCCATGCTCTGCGGTCAGACTGGTCTCGCGGGCTCAACAAAAATCGGCGAAGGCTGCATTCTCGCGGGACAAGTGGGCACCGCCGGCCATCTCACCATCGGCGATGGTGCGGTGATCACCGCGCAAAGCGGCGTTCCCGCTGATGTCCCGCCCAAATCTCTTTACTCTGGCTACCCCGCCGTGGACAACCGCGAGTGGCTCAAAACCACGGCAGCCCTGAAGGACTTGCCACAGATGCAAAGAAAGCTTCGTGAGCTGGAGGAAAAACTTGAAAGGCTATCGCACCGTTAAATTCTACGCAGAACGCAAAAATTTCTCCCGGCTTCACTCTGCTCCGGGGAACCCAATCGGCCTTTGATCAGGCGGTAATCCTGCCGCCAGTGCATTGTGCAAGCGATCGTTCAGGGCGTCCCGCTGTTCCATGGAATATTTTGTCGAATCGATCGGCTCCAGAAACTCCACCACTATTTCACCGGGGCGTATCACTAGCGAACGCTTCTCCATAACTCGATGTGCGCCAGAACACGCAATCGGCACGACCGGCACGCCAGCCTTGATCGCCATGACCACCGCACCCTTTTTGAACTCCTGCAGTCTCCCGTCGGGGCTACGTGTCCCTTCCGGATATATCAGAAACGACTGTCCGCTCCGCAACGCTTCCGTTGCTTTTTCCAGGCTTTCGATTGCGGCTTCTCGGTTTCCGCGCTCGACCGGAATAAAGTTCGCCAGCCGGAAGGCTTGTCCGACAATCGGAAAACGAAACAGCGATTTTTTTAACAAGATTGCTATGCGTCGCGAAATCGCTCCAACAACGGCGGGCGCGTCCGCGGAGCTGGTATGGTTCGCGACAAAAAGACAGACCTCCGCGGGTATTCGCTCCGTGCCCTTGATCCGTACTCGTACGCCGACACAACGCACAAAAAACATGAGCCCACGGACCCCAGCCCAATAAAGAGGGTTCACGTTTCTGGTCAGCACACCATAGATCAAAAGTGGAGGTCCGACCAGCACTATGTAAAGACTCAGAAAAACAGCGATAAATATGGTTCGCCACATGGAAATAATTAGCGTTCGTTTGAGCGCGCAGTTAGATTTGCGAAAACTTATTTCCGATTTGCTAATTGCGTTGTTTTTCCCCGCAGCAGACCTTCTCGAATACGTTTGGCCTTTTCATCTGCGTGCTCGGATTCTACAACTTGATAAAGGCGTTCCTTTGTTTCAATCAAGGGAACTTCCACCGTTTCTTCTTTTCCTTCCCTGCGGACCTTTAATCGTAGGATTTCTCCCGCCTTTCGCTGTGCCGCCCACCTTTCGGCCCCCCGGGGCACTTCGCCCCCGTTCCAGTAAAGAATTTCATCGCCTGCCTTCAGCTTTGTAATCAGTGGCAGATTTTCCGGATCGACCGTCTCAACTATCAAAATTCCATTATCATTGCGCTGCGTGGAGAAACCTAGTGCCGCCCGTTTGCTTTCCCGTATCTGTAGCTCCAATCCAGCTGACGCGAATACTTCCGGATAGGGCAGCGGCTCTGCGCCAGAGATATATTTTTGGAAGAAGTCCTCAAACGCAACACCGGAAATTTTTTCCGCAGTGAGTTGAATGTCTATGTCATCTCGATAAAATCGCCCATTCCTTGCGAAATCTGCGTTCATCGCACGCAAAACATCGTCCAGGCTGCGCGTATTGTCCGTTCGTTCTCGAATCAGTAGATCGAGTAGCACACCCAGAACTTGTCCCTTCGTGTAGTACGAAACACTCGACTGCGGCGAATTGTACAAGTTGTATTTTTCCAGCCACGCGTCCAGACTAGACTCTTCCACGGTCTGCCACTTTCCCGCGGGTCGCGATTCCAATTCGGTCATTTGGCGGCTCAAATCGTCGTAAAAATCCTGCTTGTTCCACATCCCCGTCCGCACCAATGTGTAAGAGCTGTAGGTATTCGTCACTCCCTCAGAGAACCACAGCGCCCGGCTATATTGTTCTTTGGTGTAATCCACCGGCCACAGTGACGCGGGCCGAATCCTCTTTGCATTCCACAGGTGGAAAAATTCATGCGCGGATACATTTGGAAGCGCTTCGCCGGAAGGAACGTAAATGGCCGTGGAATTTGCGTGCTCCATTCCACCGCCCTCACCGGCAGCGGCACGGCCGATATGGAAAATGAATGTGTATTCATCGTACGGCGCGCCATCCATCAAACTTATTTCATACAGGCAGATTTTTTTAAGCTGTTCCTGTATTTCGTTTTTTTTCCAATTATCGCCATGCACTACAACATGCACAGGCGGCGACACGCCTGGCAGCGTAAATTCATCGAAGGAGCTGAATTCTATCGGGGCATCCACCAGCTCATCATAAGTGGGCGCCGTAAACTGTATTTGCGAGCCCGAATCGGCCTTCGCGTGCGTCAAAGCGCAAGCCGCTTTCCAACGCTCTGCCGTGTCTGTCACCAAAAGTTGAATCGATTCTTCACGTCTTGATGGTACATAAAACAAAATCAACGCAAGATTCAAAAAAGCGTGCTCGGAATTCAATTGCGCGCTAAAGGGCCCTGGCTCGTCCCAATACGCGGAGTACTGCACTTTCATAGTGCCACTGCCGCTCAGTTTCCAGGTCTGCTTGTCTACTTTTTGTAGCCGGGCGCTATTATTATCCGCAAAAGCCCGAACTTGTCGCACATGGCTGCTGAAATCGCGGATTTGATAGAGTGCATTCCATGCCGGAAGTTGAACAGATACTTCCTGGGAAACGTTGGGTATCTCCATAGTGACGTTAAAAATATGCTGTTCGGGGTGAGCGAGTGAAATTGTATAGCGGATCGTTGCCGAAATCGGCTGAGGCGCCGCCAAAAATAAATAGAAACAAATAACCGCGCAAACAATCCGCGCGCAAGAGTTCAATAAAAGACGCGTCACCGCGGAATCATCTCCGTTACGGCGGCGCGGTTGCCAAGCTGTTTTAAAAGTTTTTCGCACAAACCGTCAAAACTTCCGTTGGACATAATCAGCAGCACATCTCCGCTTTTGGCCTCGCCCACAAGATATTCAGCAATTGAGTCTGGGCTCGGAAACACACGCGCGTCTTTTCCGCGGGCGACCACGCGGGCTGCAACTGCTTCTGGGTCCAGGCGATTTTCATCTCCAATTTGCTGGGAGCGAAATACGCTGCCTAAAATGACGCGGTCCGCCAACGCCAGCGATTCAGGCAATGTTTCCTCAAATATTTTGCGTCGCATCGAATTCGAACGTGGCTCGAGAATGGCCCATAAACGCCGTTTCGGCCATCGGCTCCTTACTGCCTGGATTGTCGCGCGTACCGCGGTGGGGTGGTGCGCAAAATCGTCAATCACCAGCACGCCGCCGACTTCGCCCTTAACGTCCATACGCCGTTTCACGCTGCGAAATGTTGCCAAAGCTTTTCTGATAGCTTCGGCAGTGATCCCTCGGCCACTCGCAACCGCAACACCGGCCAGAGCGTTGAGTACGTTGTGGCGCCCCGCAGACGTCATTGTAAACTCACCAAACAATTTCCCGCGGTGACTTACTTGAAACTTCATTGCATCCTTTTCAAGGACTGGCTCGCTCGCCACCCAATTGTTTTCTCCCGAAAATCCATAAGTTTCCACGCGGCAAAAGGCTTTTTCCGCAATCCGCCGCAACGATGGCCCGGAATCGTTCGTGTCTCCCCAGATAATCAATCGCCCAGACCTGGGCACCAGGTTCACCAAACGTCGGAACGCAAGCTCGTAAGTGGCAAAATCCGGATAAATATCAGCGTGGTCATATTCCAGCGAAGTGATAATCAAATCATCCGGATGATAGTGGAAGAATTTTGGTCCACGATCCCAGATTGCGGTTTCGTATTCATCCCCTTCCAATATAAATTCTTCCCCGCCGCCAAGTCCGTAGCTTTTACCGAAATTTTCGGCCACCCCTCCGACCAGGAAATTCGGCCGCTTCTCCCCCGTTTCGAACATCCACGCGAGCATTGCAGTTGTTGTAGTCTTGCCATGCGTACCACTTACTATGATGGAGTGGCGTCCAGGCAGAAAAATCTCTTCGAGAATTTCCGGCATCGAACGGTAGGGCAGCTTGCGGTCCAACACTTCTTCCAATTCTGGATTGCCACGCGCAATAATATTTCCGACCACCACCAAATCCGGGACCGGAGTTAAATGGGCGGCGTCGAACTCGTGAAAAAACGAAATGCCCAGGCTTTCCAAAAGAGTGGAAGCCGGCGGATAGACGCCGGAGTCCGATCCCGTAACGCGGTAACCGTGTTCTCGCAACATTCCAGCGAGTGGCGCCATCGCTGAGCCGCCAATGCCAATCAGATGCACTTGTTTTGGTTTATTCATGCTGTAACCGCCGGTTCCAGAATTTCAAGCAAGCCTCCATTTTCAGAAGTCAATCGCGCCTTAACGCCCAGCGGCAGCGTCAACATAGGACGCGGCGTGTGTCCAATCGCCGCCCCAAAGACGATGGGAATGCCGAGGCCTCCGAGAATTCGTGTGCAAACATCGCGCACTGTTGGACTCCCCTGAACTGGCGGCTCGCACTCGGGAAATTCTCCCAGAACTATTCCCACAACCTCATCAAACTTTCCCACATGCTTGAAATGCATGAGCACGCGGTCGACTTGGTAAGGCTTCATCGCGCGATCTTCCAGCACCAGTATTGCTCCCCGCGTGTCCAACTCCCATGGCGTTCCTAGCGTGGCCTCTACAAGCGTCATGCATCCGCCGAGCAGTGTTCCATGCGCTTGGCCGGGCGTAATTGCCTCGCCTTGCAGCGGGATCTGCCAGCCCGCGTCCGTCTTTCTCACAGCGTCAAGGAAAGATTTTTCGTCGTAGCCTCCCGCCACTCCGGCGCCCGAATCCAGGCCCGCCGCGACCATGGGACCGTGAATCGTCACCCACCTGTAGCCCTGCCATAAATAAATCTGCAACGTAGTGAGGTCGCTAAATCCGATCACGCACTTGGGCATTTGGAGCGGTTCTCTGGAAAGGCGGTCCAAAATATAATTTGAGCCGTAACCACCGCGAAGCGCGACGATCCCGTCGATCGATCCGGAATTCGCCATCGCCAGAAATTCCTCGGCGCGATTCGCTGCGCTCGCCGAAAAGTACCCCTCCGCGGACGATTCGGAATTAAGTGGGGGTGAGACTACAAAATTCAACCGCCGCAATTCCTTCGACCCTGCCGCACTTTTTTCGGCATGTGCAGGAGAAGCGGGCGCAACTATTCCGATAACAGAACCTGCCTTAAGGGCGCGCCCCTTTTGCGGATGCATCGCCACAGCAACCGGCGGCAAACTTCGCGAAGACCCCATCATTCCTGATGACCTTCGACGGGGATGACTTCTGTGACTACACCCGGCCGGTCCAGTTGCGCGACGATCTTTTCCTGCTGGCGATGGCTCACCTCGGCGTCGAATTCCACAATGGAAAGCAATCCCGCCATGGAAACACGGAAATGCTGCATCTTTATTTTTAGGTCGGAGAGAAGCTTTTGGATTTCTGTCGAGAGACTTTCCGATTGACTGGTAGTGAAACGAAACGCCATGGTTCGCGGCTTCAGATTAAAAGCGCTTTCCACCCATCCTAGTACGACCAGTGAAAAGATTGCAATTCCTGTCGCAAAAGCTCCTACCGTGATAAGTCCACCACCGACGGCCATGCCAATTGCCGCCTCCAGAAAAATTGTGGCCGCCGTGGTCAAACCCACCAGGGTGCCCGCTTCTTTTAAAATTGCGCCGGCCCCAAGAAACCCAATGCCTTGCACAATATTGGACGCGATGCGGGTCGAGCCTGTGTCGCCCAAGCGATGAGAGATTTCGCCGGAAAGCATCGTAAATAAGGCGGCTGCCATGCAGACAAATAAACTGGTGCGAATGCCCGCTGGTCGGCGGCGCAGCTCGCGCTCCAATCCGATAACCGCGCCTAGAGCGGCCGCAATGGCCAGGCGCAACATCAGTTGATGTAAGGAAAGCATCGCTACCGCGAAATCTTACAACTCTACAGTTGAAATTGCGTCAATTTCGCAAAGTGACGTGCCCTGGCGTGTATCTCGCTACGCTTGAGCTCACGCAGCCGGTCCATGCCGAATTTTTCCACCGTAAAACTACCCATTACGGAACCAAAAACCATGGCACGCCGCAGCGCCGCGTCAGACTTGCTGCCCACTCCAGCCAAATACCCCATAAACCCGCCCGCGAAACTGTCGCCCGCTCCAGTAGGGTCATGCGGTTCCTCCAATGGAAATGCTGGAACGCAGAAAACACCTTTTTTGTCTACCATCATGGCGCCGTATTCCCCCCGTTTAACAACCAACGTGGAGGGACCCATCTTGAAGATGTGTTTTGCGGCTCGCAGCAGATTATGCTCGCTGGAAAGTTCCCGAGTTTCGGAATCGTTGATCATCAAAATGTCGACATGCTTCAACGTTTCTCGCAAATCGGCATTGTTCCTCTCTATCCAGTAGTTCATGGTGTCCAGCGCGGCCAGCTTCGGCGTGACCAATACTTGTTTCAAAACACTGTGCTGCAAGTCCGGAGCGATGTTGGCCAAAAAAACAAATTTGGATTTGCGGTATTTTTCAGGCAATTTCGGCTTGAAGTCGGCGAAAACATTTAGTTCCGTAGCGAGCGTTATCCGCTCATTCAAATTTTCTGAATACCGCCCCGCCCAGAAGAATGTTTTCCCCACTGCTCGTTCCAGCCCATCGGTGTCGATCCGCCGCCCGCGAAAGATTGCTTCGTCCTTGTCACTGAAGTCTTTCCCGACAATTCCCACAAGGTTCACGGGAGTAAAAAAACTGGCCGCCACGGCAAAATATGTTGCCGCGCCACCGAGCGTGCGTTCCACCTTTCCATAGGGACTCTCGACGGCATCAAATGCAACAGAACCTACTACGAGTAAGGACAAAGTTTTCTCCTATAGGTATTTTCCGATAATCGCAAACAATTTTTTTTTGGTAGCGCTTGGAACCAGTTTCATGTCCGTAACCAACGAGTGTTGCAGTGCGACACCGCATTTGCATTTTCGCGACGTGGGCATCACTCGTATTGCTTCCCGAATCACACTTTGCGCATTGGAGGCGTTCTGATTTAACGTGGCAATAATCTGCGCGGCGGTGACCGATTCATGTCCCGGATGCCAGCAGTCAAAATCCGTAATCATCGCAACCGTGGCATAGCAAAGTTCCGCTTCGCGCGCTAGTTTGGCTTCAGTGACATTGGTCATACCAATAACGTCAAACCCTAGCCCGCGATGCATCCGCGCCTCGGCCAGAGTGGAAAACTGTGGCCCTTCCATGCAGATGTACGTTCCAGCTCGGTGAACCTTAACCGCAGAGGACACACAAGCGTCCGCGAGTACCGTGGACAACTGTCCGCATGTGGGTTTGTCGAATGTAACGTGCGCTACCAAACCTCCGCCGAAAAATGTCGAGATACGATTCTTTGTCCGGTCGACGAATTGATCCGGCACCAGAAATTCTCCTGGAGCCAAATCCTCTTTAAGAGAGCCTACAGCGCTGACGGAAATAATTCGCTCCACGCCCAACAATTTCATCGCGTAAACATTCGCGCGAAAATTAATTTCGCCCGGTAATATATGATGTCCGCGTCCATGCCGCGCGAGAAATGCCACGCGCTTCCCTTCCAGCGAGCCGATCACCACCGCATCCGAGGGATCACCAAATGGCGTTTTTACGCGAATCTCACGAGAATCCGTGAGGCCCGCCATAAAGTACAAACCGCTGCCGCCAATGATTCCGATGCTCGCTCGGGCTGCGCCGCGCACACTTCCGATTTTCTTACTTTTTACACGCGCCATTCATTCTCCAGGGATTTACAAATTAAGATTGGCTGCTTCACACTCAAACTTTCCGTCACGCTCGTGCAAAGTCGCCGCAGCGTGGTCGGGGTCGTGGCCAAACACACAAATCCAGCCGTGTTTCGCGATTTCGGAAACCCAGTGGCGTTTGGTCTCAAGCGTCGTCACCGGATACAGGTCGTAAGCCATAATCCAAGGCAACGGTATATGATGCCGTGTTGGGAGAAGGTCTGCAACAAACACAAGCGTTTTGCCGCCACCGGAAATCCTTACTGCTTGAATGTCAGCGTTATGCCCAGGAATCTTTACCACGGAAATGCCGGGAACAATCTCTTGTTCACCCTCCAACAGTTGCCACGCGCCGGCTTTCGAAATAGGCTCGAAATTTTCAGCAAAGTAACTCCCTCGGTCGCGCGCGGTTGGATTCATGGCATGTTCGAGTTCTCCACGTTGCACCACGTATTGGGCTTGACGGAACGAAGGCACCACGCGATCACCAGCAAGGCGCGTGTTACCCCCGGCATGATCGAAATGCAGGTGGGTATTGATTACCAGATCGATCTCATCCGCAAACACACCCGCCCTCTCAAGTGACTTCATCAGCGGGTCCCCATCTTCGACGCCATAAATACTTCGCTGCTTGGCGTCCCACTTTGTGCCGTTGCCGGTTTCAATCAGAATATTTTTTCCGGCCGAACGGACCAGCAGCGAATTGGCCCGCAGCCGTATGCGGTTGCGTTCGTCCGGCGTGGTCTTTTTTTCCCACAGCGGCTTCGGTACCACGCCAAACATTGCTCCGCCGTCCAACCAGAACGTTCCACCATCCAGATAGTGCAGCTCGATATCACCCAGGTGCATTGATCGACGTCTCTCTGATTTCTTAAGCGAGGCCGCTTATCTTTAAAATTTCGTTCACTGCGGTAAACGGATCCAACTTGCGCTCGGCAACAGCCTGCGACAATTCCGAAAGTCGTTGTTCGCCGCCTGCGCCGCCCAAAACGCGATGCAGCAAGCGAGACTCAAGCAATTCGACCAGACGTTTTTTCCAATGTTCGACGTGCTTGCGCTCCCGTTCTCCGCTCGATTCAAAATGCTTTCTGAATTTCGCAATTGCCTCAACCAGATGCTCGATTCCTTTATTTTCTGTAGCGACCGTGCGCACTACCGGCGGTTGCCAACCGGCGCGCGGCATAACCATGGAAAGCGTGGCATGCAATTGCTCTTCGACGCGATTCGCGCCCTCGCGATCCACCTTATTCAAGACGAATATGTCGCCAATCTCCATCAATCCAGCCTTCATATTCTGGATGTCGTCGCCTAAACCGGGTACCAGAACGACTACCACACAGTCGGCCAGCCGTACAATATCGATTTCGTCTTGACCGACGCCGACCGTTTCGATCATCACATTTTGTTTCCCAGCGGCGTCAAGCAACAGCGCAACCTCAGCCGTGGCACGCGAAAGCCCGCCGAGAAAACCGCGCGTGGCCATGGAACGAATAAAAATACCCGCGTCACTTGCATGAGATTGCATGCGAATGCGGTCGCCAAGAATCGCGCCGCCACTGTAGGGACTCGTGGGGTCAACCGCAATGACGCCAACGGTTTCATTTTGTTTGCGGTATTGTCCTGCGAGGCGGTCGACCAGCGTGCTTTTGCCCGTGCCTGGTGCTCCGGTAACTCCAGTAAGGTACGCGTTCCCTGTGATGGGAAAAAGCAACTTCAGTAAGGCCTCAGCTTCGGGTTGATAATTTTCAATGGCGGTGATGGCGCGGGAAATAGCTCGCACCTCGCCAGCGCGCACCTGCTTCGCCCATTGCTCAACAGGCTGTTGCATAATGTTTCTGGCGCTCTGGAGGCCGGCAATTCTTTGCGAGGCGCATCCCTGTTATTTGTTCCCCAGCAACTGACGCGCAATCACTAATTTTTGAATTTCACTGGTGCCTTCGCCTATGGTGCACAACTTTACATCGCGATAAAACTTTTCCGCTGGGTAATCCTTAATGAATCCATACCCGCCATGAATCTGCACGCATTCGTTCGCAACGCGCACAGCAACTTCGCTGGCAAACAACTTCGCCATGCTGGCTTCGCGTGTGAAGCGAACGTCCTGGCGATCGGCGAGCCATGCGGCTTGAAAAACCAGCAGACGCGCTGCTTCCACTTCGGTGGCCATATCCGCCAACTTGAATTGCACTGCTTGAAACTCGCTGATGGCCTGGCCAAACTGTTTGCGCTGTTTGGCGTATTTAGTCGCGGCTTCGAGCGCGCCTTGTGCCATCCCGAGCGCCAGCGCTGCGATGGAAATTCGGCCGCCATCTAAAATCTTCAAGCTTCCGGTGAAACCTTCTCCTTCGGGCCCCAATAGATTCTCAGCAGGAACGCGGCAATCCGAGAAAATGACTTCGCTGGTATCGCTCGCCCTCATCCCGAGTTTATTTTCCTTTTTTCCGGGCTTAAAACCGGTCATCCCCTTTTCAAGAATGAACGCGCTGATCCCGTGCGAACCTCTGGATTTATCCGTCAACGCCATGGCTACACAAACGTCGGCGTAGTGTCCGTTAGTGGTGAATGTCTTCGCTCCGTTTATCACCCACTCATTCCCATCGCGAACCGCTGTCGTCCGCGTGCCGCCTGCGTCTGAGCCGGCTTCCGGTTCGGTAAGCGACCAAGCGCCCAATTTTTTTCCTTGCGCAAGGGGCTTGAGAAATTTCTCTTTCTGCGCTTCGCTGCCAAATTTGTAAATGTGGTTGGAGCAAAGCGAATTGTGGGCCGCAACAATCAGACCCACAGAGCCATCTACGCGCGCCAATTCCTCAATAACCAGCGCATATTCGATATAGCCCAATCCCGTGCCGCCGTACTGTTCGGGAAAAATAACGCCGAGAAGTCCCATCTCGCCCAGCTTTGGCAGAATTTCCGCTGGAAAAACTGATTGCTCGTCCCATTCCATCACGTGAGGCGCAATTTCGCCTTCCGCAAATTCCCGCACACTTTTGCGTAGATGTTGCTGTTCCTCAGTAAAAGAAAAATCCACGGCGTCCTCTAGCGAATATTCTATTCAGCTTTGGACAGTTACGACACTATTTATGACTGCTAGTGTACCTCAGCAGGAACAGATGTTATTTGACGTGTAGAACCTGGCGGTTCTGCTCAAATTGAACTTCGGCAACCAGCGAGCCGCTACCAGCCCACTGGGTAGTGATTTTTTCCATTTTGCTCATCGAGCCATGTTTTTAATGGCGCAAAATATTCCGCCAGCGCCGTCGCGTCCATCTGGTTCTCTCCGGTCAACGTCTCAAGCGCATCTGGCCATGGTTTGCTGGCGCCCAGCGAGAGCATGCGATTCAATTTTTCGCCAGCCTTCTTGTTTCCATAAATCGAACAACGATGCAGCGGGCCGCTATATCCAATTTCCTTGCACAATCCCCGTTGGAACTGGAATTGATAAATGGCCGCCAGGAAATAGCGCGTGTACGGCACGTTTCCGGCTACGTGATATTTCGCTCCAGGATCAAAATCCGATTCGGTGCGTTCGCCGGGCGGCACAATTCCCTGGTATTGTCTCCGCAATTCCCACCATTTCTTGTTGTATTCCTCGGGTTTTATTTTTCCGGAGAATACTTCCCAACGCCATTTGTCCACCACCAGCCCGAACGGCAAAAACGCCACCTTATCGAGCGCCTTTTGCAACAGGTAGTCGATGTCGCCGCTCGCTGGCGGAACATCTTCAATCAAACCAATCTTCTTCAAGTATTCCGGAGTGACCGAAAGCGCTATGGTGTCGCCAACGGCCTCATGGAAACCATCGTTCGCGCTGTTCTGAAAAAGCGGCGGCTGCGTATTGTAAGCACGTTGATAAAAATTGTGGCCAAGCTCGTGGTGAATCACCCGAAAATCTTCTTCGGTAATTTGGATGCACATCTTGATCCGCAAATCATCTTTTGAGTCTACGTCCCACGCGCTGGCGTGGCATACCACTTCGCGGTCGGCCGGCTTGGTTAACAGCGATCGTTCCCAAAATGTACCCGGCAATGGCGCAAATCCCAGCGATGTAAAAAATCCTTCACCATACTTCACCATGCCTCGCGGCTCGGTGTGCCGGCCTTGCAAGATTTTCGTCAGGTCGAAGCTTTGCGCCGGCTTGGGAGAGTCCATCAAATCATAAACATTGTTCCATTGCTGACTCCAGATATTTCCCAGCAAGTGCGCCGGGATGGGGCCATTTGCTGGAACCACATCTTTGCCGTATTTCTTTTGTAGTTGCCCGCGAACGTAAGCATGCAGCGAAAGATACAGCGGTTGAAGTTGTTTCCAGAGGCGATCCGCTTCTTTCGCCAGCTCGTCGGGCGGCATGTCGTAATTCGAACGCCACAACGTGCCCACATCCGAATATCCCAGTTCGCGTGATCCTTTATTGCCAAGCTCCACCATCCGCGTGTACCGCTGGCGCATCGGTGCGCCGACCGCGTGCCACCCCTGCCACGCGCGTTTCAACTCCTCCGGATTACGATTCACGGCCATCAGCTTTTCCACCGCAGTAATATCAACGCATTTGCTTTTGTCGGAGTCCGGACACCATTTTCCCTTTCCGTACTCCCCGTCTAGCGAAGCTTCAACCTGCGCCAATTCCTTTTGCTCGGCGGCGTTGCTCGGGGCGGGAAAACCTGTGGCCAGTTTAATAAGTAAAAGTTTTCGCGCGGTCACCGGAGGCAGCTTGAGGCCATCGTAGCGGTGGGCCTTCTTTGCCGCTTCGGTGGCGTAGGTGTTTGCGGCTTCGTTGGCCTCCGCGCCGATCTGTTCGGTGTCATCGGTGATGAAGTTTTCTTGAACCCAAGCGGCGCGCTGCGCCTTGTTTCCGAGTTCGAAAAGCTTTTGCTCCGTCTCGCTAACAAATTTCTCAGCTTCTGCCACGGTGGGGGCAGGCAAATTTTTCCCCGGGGATTTTTGTGCCGCCTGTCCGGCGTGTACTGTGCGCTCCAACGTGCCGCAGAACAAACTCAAGACCGCGCTACACAAAACCATTCTTTTCCCTGCGTTCATGCAACCCTCCCTTTTTGCGCCCCATGCAGAATATCGTGCAATTGCACCAAAGCCCGCTCGACCCCCGCCTCATCCACGTCGCAATGCGTGACAAAGCGCACCGAATACGTGGCGGTATCTTGCGCGCCTACCCCCCGCGCATGCAACTCTTCGCATAATTCGACAGCAGTGCGCCCCGCGCCGCTGCAATCAAAAATCAAAATGTTCGTGCGTACCTTAGTAGGGTCAATTTTTACTCCCGGCAAACGCGCAATACCCTCCGCCAATTTCCGCGCGTTAGCGTGGTCGATATGCAATCTTCCTGGCGATTTCTCCAGCGCCACCAACCCGGCCGCCGCCAGCACGCCCGCCTGCCGCATTCCGCCTCCAAACATCTTGCGATATACGCGGCCTTTTTCTATAAACGATCGCGAACCCGCAATCATCGAGCCGACCGGAGCGCCGAGTCCTTTCGACAAGCAGAACATCACCGAATCCACGTGCCGTGTCATTCTAGCCACATCCTCGCCCAGCGCAATCGCGGCATTGAATATTCTCGCGCCATCCAGGTGTACTTTGAGCCCAGCAGCGTGGGCGCCCGCGCAAATTTCGTCCACCTGCGCGGTTGGATAAATCATTCCGCCTGCCATATTGTGGGTGTTTTCGATGCACACCAGAGCGGTCTGCGAGTCATAGTAAATCCTTGGCCGGATGGCGCTTTCAATAGTTTTCCAGTCTAAAATGCCATCGTCACCTTTCACAGTTCGTGGCATGCAACCCGCGATCGCGGACATGGAGGCCAATTCATATAGATTCACGTGACCGCGCTCTTCGCAAATCACTTCATTCCCATGATGTGTCCAAACTTTGATTGCGATCAGGTTGCCCATGCATCCAGTCGGAACAAAAAGCGCGGCATCTTTGCCAAAAATTTCTGCGGCGCGCTTTTCCAAAAGGTTTACGGTCGGATCCTCACCGTAGACGTCGTCGCCTACTTCAGCGTCCGCCATCGCACGGCGCATCTCAACGGTCGGCTTAGTGATGGTGTCGCTTCGGAAATCCACGTATCCAAGTTTGGCGTTTTCCATCTGGGCCATTTTTGCTTCACTCTTTTCTGATTAGTCTCGATCTTTGCGGTTTAGCGCATCAATTCCACGAACACTTCGTTGGAAACACTAAGCCTGGAAGGAGCGAGGCGCACATTATCGCCGGATCGTTCCAACAACCCTAGCGCAGCTAAAGGATCGAATCGCGCCGCCAACCTCACGCCGTACTGCTGCTCAATTCTCCCCACGTCAATCCCGTCAAGTTGCCGTAAGCCTAAGAACAGTTCTTCCTCGAGAGCGCTCTCCGGAGTCAAAGTTTCCAGTTGTTCCACTGGAAGTCCGCCCGCATCCATTTTCGCCACGTAATGCGCAGCGTCGTGTGCGTTGGCCCACCGCTGTGTGCCAGAAAATGAATGCGCTCCTGCTCCAAAACCGAGGTACGGTTCGCGGCGCCAATATTTTAGGTTGTGCAGCGCCGCGAATCCAGGCTTGGCCCAATTTGAAATCTCGTAGTGCTCATAGCCGGCGTCTCGCAGCACAACTCGGCCGCGTTCATAAAAATTGGCCATTTCATCCTCAGCGGGCAGAGCCTCAGCGCTATAACGTTTACCGCTTTGCAAAACCTCCAGGCCCAGACGGCTGCCTTCGTCAATCTCCATCATATAAATGGATACATGCTCCGGGCAAAGCGCGATCAGCTCTTTAAGCGAATTGCCCCATGATTCTGCAGTCTGATGGGGCAGACCGGCTATCAGATCAAAACTAATGTTGCTAATTCCCGCAGCGCGCAATATCGGCACCGCCCAGTACACGTCGGCACGGCGATGCATTCTGCCCGCGGCCTTCAATTCCGTATCGGAGAAGGATTGCACGCCAAAGCTGACACGGTTAATTCCCGCCGCAACCCACGCTACTGCTTTCTCGTGTTCAATTGTTTCCGGATCCGCCTCAAGCGTGACTTCGGCGAAGTGGCAACGAAAAGACTTGCGCAGCGTATCCAAAATCTCGCGCAAATGTGCGGGATCAAGAAGGCTGGGCGTGCCACCCCCGAAGTAAACGGTATCGACGGCCCCCTCCGTAAATGTATCGGGTAAGGTTATACCGGACGACTCATACAACGACGCGTGCGTGGAAATCTCACGGCAAACAGCCGCGGCATAAGGTGCGAATCGCGAAGGCGAAACAACGCCAGTGTGGAAATTGCAATACGTACACTTGGTTTGGCAAAACGGAACCTGAACATAAATGCCCAGCCGCCCCATCAGCGAGCATCTCCGACAACCTTCACATAAAACTTACGTTCTCTCGGGCCGTCGTATTCGCAAAAGAAAATTCCCTGCCAGCGGCCCAGCGCGAGTTTGCCGGCTTCCACGAAAATAATCTGGCTTATTCCCGTCATGGTGGCCTTTATGTGCGAATCTGAATTCCCTTCCGCGTGGCGATAAGCGCTTTTTTTCGGCACCAGCCGGTCGAATGCGTCTTCCATATCTGTCGCGACATCAGGGTCCGCGTGTTCGTTGATGGTTACGCCCGCAGTTGTGTGTGGAACATACACGTAACAAACGCCGTCCTTAACCTGCGAAGCGCTCACCACGTCCTGCACTTGGTTTGTAACGTCCACATAGTCAGTACGCTTCTTGGTTTTAAGGCGAAGTACCTGCATGAGCGAATCCCTTTGTTTTGCGCACCAATTCTATCATGCGTAATAGCCGGATTTGTCCAGTCCTGAATTGCCTGCACCCGCCTTTTGATGGCTAATTTCACTTTTCTTTCCCCACGTGATATCGTCCTCCCCGTAAGGAGTTCTCTCATGTCCGTAAATAAAGTAATCCTGGTTGGCCGCCTTGGCCGCGACCCAGAAACACGTTTTACCGGTGGTGGCCAAGCCGTCGCAAATTTTTCTGTCGCCACGGACGAATCTTACAAAGACAAAAACGGCGAGCGTCAAAAACGCACCGAATGGCACAAAATTGTGGTCTGGGGTAAACAAGCGGAAATCGCCCAGCAGTATCTCAAAAAGGGCTCACTGCTTTATATCGAAGGTCGTATTCAATCACGCGAGTGGCAGGATAAGGAAGGACAGAAGCGCACCAGTTTTGAAATTGTGGCCAATAACTTCCGCATGCTGGGAGGCCGTGGTGATGGCGGCGCGTCTGGGGCCAGCGGCGGGTCGCAGCGCAGTGGCGGAGATGACTTCGAGAGCCACGCCGCCCCGGTCGACGACACTTACGGCGGTAGCGCCCCATCGGGAGGGCCGGAAATCTCAGACGAAGATATCCCGTTTTAAGTAAGCCCCGTTGCTACGCTTGCCCCAGTTGGATCCAGGCCCTATTGCCAATTCTTTTTTCTCTCCTGGTCTAACTTTTGTACAAATTCGTCGAATTTAGGAATTTGCTCGGGTGTCAGAAAACCACGAATTTCCGCGCGGCCTTTTTGGCGAACCTCATCCATCTGCGGCTCAATTTGCTTGTGAACCTCTTTCATCTGTCCTTGCAATACCGTCAGCGATTTATCAAGTTTTTGCCGCTGTTCAGGCGTCAATTGCAATAGTTTGGTCAATTCTTCCACTTTATGCGCCCGCTTGGCTTGAGCCGTGGCAGGTGCTTCCAAGGCGGCAAAGCTCGCATGCCCATATCCGTAGCCAACTATCGCCCCAAAGAGCATCCCCAGGACAAACACTGCGCCCACCCACATTGCGGCTTTGCGGCGCGAAGAATCCGTATTCATCGACCCTTCTCCAGGACACTAATTAAAACGTCATCGTGCGTGATCGGCCCCGCGGTGTCAAACACACTATCCGCCGTGTTTTGAATTCCGGAATGCTCCGCCGGTCGCCTCATGAGCCATCCACCGGTCACCACAATAACAATCAGCGCCACACCGGTAAATCTCGACGCCAGCCGCGGAAGAACGCTCCAGAGCGCGTCCCGCCCTGCCAGCATTCGCTCCTCGACGGAAATCATGGCCATAACCCGAGCCGCAAACCACGGGTCATCGAAACTCCCGGGAGCAGCGTCATCCCGGAGGGCGTTTCGCGCCGTAACCATGTCGTCGTTATTCTGCGCGCAAGCTTCGCAATCCTCTAAGTGGCTTCGAAATTTGCCGGGCATCTCGCTCCACAGCTTTTCCTGCGTCAACGCGCCGGGGTGCCGCTCCGCCACCTTTTCAGCCGCGTCGAGAAAAGCTTCACAATCCCTCTTGTTTCTCCACAAATTCCACATGCCGCCTCCTGCTCTTTTCTTTTCAAACTCCGCGACGCCGCACTTTCTCTGCAATCTTTCGCCGCGCCCGGAACAGCCTGACCTTCACGGTGTTACCATTCAATTCCATGATCTCCGCTATTTCTTCAATGGAAAACCCTTCCACTTCCTTCAAAACCAGCATCATCCGGTCTCGTTCATCCAGTCCTCCCAGCAATCGGTCTACCCTTTGCCGATTTTCCAACCGGTCTAAGACGTCCGGGGCGTCCGGCCCTTTCTCGCCCGTCCCGCCGTACTGTCGGGCTTGGTCCTCGCTGAGGTCCGATTCGTAGACCAGAGGCCTCACTTTCTTCTTGCGCAGCAAGTCCCAGCATTCATTCACCGTGATTTTGTACAGCCAGGTAGTGAACGCCGCCCGTTGATCAAACCGCTTCAACGAGAAATACGCTTTTACGAACGTTTGCTGGGCGATGTCCTCCACATCCTCTTTGCGAGGGAGTATTCTGCCTGCTACCGCGAATACCCGATTCTGATGCCGCCGAATAAGCTCCGCGAAGGCCGCGTGTTCCTCGCGCTGGGCCATTCGCACCAATTCCCGATCGTCCAGGGCGCGCACCTGCAGCACCTCGGGAGCATCGGTCGAAGCCGGTCGTTCCATAATGGGACTTTCCGGCCCTACTTTTGGGACGTGCGCCATTACACTTTGGTTACGGCTTTCTTCCTTCCCTTTCTTGATGTTCGGCTGCAGTTTCCATGGTTAACTGTTCAAGTTTGCACTTGATTGCTACTTACTAACCATGGAATAATTACGGCATGATTATTGGCGACCGTCTTCGCGCACTGCGCGAAGAAAAGAAACTTTCCCAGGGCGACATCGAAAAGCGAACCGGTTTACTTCGTTGCTATATCTCCCGTGTCGAGAACGGTCATACCGTTCCCGCCATTGAGACGTTGGAGAAATTGGCGCGCGCGCTCGAATGTCCGCTCTACCAGCTTTTTTACGACGGCGAAGAGCCGCCTCAACTCCCTAACCTCCCCAAGCGAAAGTCCTCCGACGATATCGCGTGGGGAAGCGCGGGCAAAGAAGCACGTTACCTCAATAAGCTTCGACGGTTGCTCAGTAAAGCAGACGAAGAAGATCGTAAACTCATTCTTTATATGGCGCAGAAAGTTGCCGCCAGGTAAAGCCTTCGTTACAAAACAGAATGGGTTCACGCCGCTCCAGTCAGACCCTGGGGCGGTTTTTTTTTGCTCCCCTTTGTTTCGTTACTCTTTGTTTCGCACGAACCGTTTGCAAAAGTCACTTGGAAGTACGGACTATTCCCACTCGATGGTGCTGGGTGGCTTGGAGCTGATGTCATACACCACCCGAGTGACCCCAGGGACCTCGTTAACAATCCGAGTCGAAATTCGTTCCAACACATCCCCAGGGAGGCGTACCCAGTCGGCGGTCATGGCATCGTCCGATTCCACCACGCGCACCGCAACGGTTAAGCCATACGTGCGGCCATCTCCCATCACCCCAACGCTTCGAACCGGCAGCAATACCGCAAAAGCTTGCCACACTTTATCGTAGAGTCCCGCGCGTCGAATTTCCTCCATCACCACGGCGTCTGCCTCGCGCAAGGTGAGAAGATGTTCTCGCGTAATTTCCCCCAACAATCGAACCGCTAATCCCGGCCCGGGAAACGGGTGCTTCTGCAGAATTTCCAGAGGCAGACCCAGGTCTCGCCCAATTCGCCGCACTTCATCTTTAAACAAATCGCGAAGCGGCTCAATCAACGCGAAAGGCATCTTCTCTGGCAACCCGCCCACATTGTGATGAGTCTTAATCGTCGCCGAGGGCCCTTTGACCGATACAGATTCAATTACGTCTGGATACAAAGTTCCTTGCACCAAAAATTTGATGTCGCCATGCGCTTCGCCAGTCTGCAGACGCAGCGCCTCTTCGGCAAAAACCGCGATGAACTCCTTGCCAATGCGCTTGCGCTTCTCTTCCGGATCCGTAACCCCTGCAAGCTGCTCCAGAAAGCGATCGGTGGCATCCACTCCGATTACCTTCAGGTGAAGGCGTTCACGCAGCATTTCCAGCGTGTCCGCAAATTCATTTTTTCGCAGCATTCCCGTGTTGACAAAAATATTCGTAAGCTGTTCTCCTATCGCGCGATGAACCAATGCCGCGGCCACGGTGGAATCCACTCCCCCGCTAAGCGCGCAAATCACACGATGCGAGCCAACCTTTTGCTTGACGAATGCTGTGGTTTCTTCAATGAACGCCGCGCCACTCCATTTTGCTTCCGCTTTGCACACGCGAAACAGAAAATTGCGCAGTATATCGGTGCCGCGTTCGGTGTGGTTCACTTCCACGTGAAACTGCACTGCGTAAATCTTGCGCAGCGCGTCTTCCGCCGACGCGATTGCGCTATCGGTATGGCTCGTGGCCCGGAAACCCTCGGGCAGTTTGTGAACCTTGTCACCGTGGCTATTCCAGATTTTCAGCGCGCCTGGAATTCCCGCGAAGAGATGAGATTCCCCGGCTTGCACATTCAAATTCGCGCGGCCATACTCGCGAAATTCCGCTTTCTCTACCTTGCCGCCTAATTCTTTGGCGATCCACTGCATGCCGTAACAAATTCCCAACACTGGCAAGCCCATCGAGAGTACCGCGGGATCGCACTTGGGCGCTCCCACGTCGTACACAGAACTCGGTCCGCCGGAAAGAACCAGACCTACCGGTTCTAGTTTTTGAATTTCTGCGATGGAGGTTGTGCAAGGCAAAACCGCGGAAAATACTTGCTGCTCGCGAATTCGCCGCGCGATGAGTTGCGTATATTGCCCGCCGAAATCCAGCACCACCACTCCGCCGCGCTCGGACTTCGGTTTTATCTGTTCTCCCTGCAATTGCGCCCCCGCCGTCATGTACTCCTCCGCAATTTGCAACAGCTTCGTTCCTGCGTGCGCGAGCTAAGTCACCACCAGATTCAGCAGCTTATTCGGCACGTAAACGCGCTTAACAATAGCTTTCCCCGCCAAGTGCGGCGCAATCGCGGCATCCGCTTCTGCCATCTTTACCAAACCCTCTTCGGCAATGTCCATCGTGGCTTTCAGTTTCCCCCGCACGCGTCCATTCACTTGAACAACAATCTCAACGTCATCTTCGCGCGTCAATGCCTCGTTGAACTCAGGCCAGCTCACCGTCCAGAGTCCCTTGGTGTGTCCCAGCATCTCCCACAACTCTTCGGCAACATGCGGGGTCATGGGAGCCAGCATCAACGTAACCAATTCCAAGACTTCTTTCACCACTTCGGGCCGCGCACCGGTGGTCAACGGTTCCCGCGCATAAATTTCGTTGGTCAGTTCCATGATTTGCGCAATCGCCGAGTTAAAGTGCCAGCGCGTATCAAAGTCCCGGGCAACCCGGCGAAGTGTCTCATGCGCTTTGCGCAACAGCGCCTTTTCCTTTTCCGTGCTGTCCGCGAGTCTTGCGACATCAATGCGTCCACTCCTAATTTCGCGCACCGCGGGTGCGTTGCGTTCCACCAGGCGATACACACGATTCAGAAAACGCCACGAGCCTTCAATGCTTTCTTCACTCCATTCCAGATCTTTTTCGGGCGGCGCCGCAAATAACGTATACAGCCGTCCTGTATCCGCGCCATATTTTTCCGCCATCTCTAGGGCGCCCACAACATTGCCCTTGGATTTGGACATGGCCACGCCGCCCTTCTGCACCATGCCCTGCGTGAACAGCCTCTGAATTGGCTCGCTATGCGTAATCAATCCCAAATCGCGCATCACTTTGCACCAGAATCGCGAGTAAAGCAGATGCAGAATCGCGTGAGTAATTCCGCCAATGTACTGATCGATTGGAAACCAATACGCCGCCTTGGCACGGTCGAAAGGAGCTTGGGCATTTTTTGGATCGCAATATCGGTAAAAATACCAGGACGAATCCACAAACGTATCCATGGTATCGGTTTCGCGTTTCGCCGCTCCGCCGCATTTCGGGCAAGTGACATTCACAAATTCCGGCGTGCTTGCCAGCGGCGATTCGCCCATTCCCGTTAATTTTGGATTTGCGGGCAGCAATACCGGCAGATCTTTTTCTGGCACCGGCACGATTCCATCTTTTTCGCAGTGCACCACGGGAATCGGCGTGCCCCAATATCTTTGCCGTGAAATTCCCCAGTCTTTCAACCGGTAAATCGTTTCGCCTTTTCCAAAATTATTTTTCTCTGCAACGGCCGTCATTTTCGCTATCGCATCATCGATGGACAACCCGCCGTAGGGTCCAGAATTTACAAGTATCCCCTTGTCGTGCTCTTCGAAGGCCGCAGTCATTTCTTCTTCAACCAACTTCTGGCCGTCCGCCGGTTGCACGACCACGCGCGCCGGCAGCTCATACTTCCTGCAAAATTCAAAGTCTCTCTGATCGTGAGCGGGCACCGCCATAATCGCTCCCGTTCCGTACTCCATCAGCACAAAATTGCCCACCCAAATCGGCAGCTTTTCCCCGCTGAAGGGATTTATCGCGTACTTCCCGGTTAAAAAACCCTCTTTTTCGGCCGTCGCTAGATCTTCGGTCTTGGTCGATGCCTGCCTCATCTGCGCGAGCTTTGCGTCAATTTCGTTTTTGTTGGCTGCGCCTTCGACCAGTCTCGGCACCAGCGGATGATTCGCCGCCAGAATCAATGCCGTCGCGCCATAAATTGTGTCGATTCGCGTGGTGAAAATTTCGATGGCGTCCGCGCCCGCAACCTCTGCAACAGCAAATTTCACTCGCGCGCCGCGCGACTTGCCAATCCAGTTGCGCTGCATGGTGATCACTCGTTCGGGCCATCCACCTTCAAGACTTTTCAGGTCATCGAGCAACTGCTCGGAATACGCGGTGGTCTTCAAAAACCACTGAGAAATTTCCTTGGCTTCCACAAGGGTATCCTCGTGTCGCCAGCAATAACCGCCATTCACAACTTGTTCGTTCGCAAGCACGGTGCAGCACTTCGGACACCAATTCACCCGGCTTTTCTTTCTATACGCCAGCCCACGCTCCAGCATGCGCAAGAAAAACCACTGATTCCACCGGTAATATTCCGGCTCGCATGTGGAAATTTCGCGCCGCCAGTCGTAACTGAACCCAAAGCGCCGCAGCACTTTCTGAAATTCCTTGATGTTGGCGTTGGTCCAGGTTCGCGGATGAGTATTGTTCTTGATCGCCGCGTTCTCCGCCGGCAATCCAAAGGCGTCCCATCCCATCGGGTGCATCACGTTAAATCCGCGCATGCGCTTTACACGCGCGACTACGTCGCCAATCGTGTAATTCCGCATGTGCCCCATGTGGAGCGTCCCGGAAGGATAAGGGAGCATCTCAAGCACATAATATTTGGGTTTGGTTGCCTTGCCAGGCGTGGTCGTTTCTGCTTCGCTTTCAAAAACCCGCGCGTCTTCCCATCTTTTTTGCCACTTTATTTCTATCGCCTTCGGATCGTAGCCCGTTCGCTCCGACTGGCTGTTGTGCTCCGCCACGTCTCGTCAGCCCTTTCTACGCGCCTTCTTCTCCCGCAAAATCTTTTCCGCGGCTAGCTTGGTCTTTTTCTCAAGCGCAATTTGCGCCACCATCTTTTTCTTAATCGCCGTTGTCAACATGGAAAAGCCTTTTTCAGCCTCAGGCGCTTGTTCCTTCAGGCCTGCCAATTCCCACAGCCGCGCCACATTGCGCCGGTCATCGCCCGGCTCGTCAATCGGCGTCTCCAGCAAGAATACGCGCCCCACCAGTCCATCCGGCAGTGCCGCGCCCAACCTGGGATGTTTCAGAATGCGCTGGAACGCCGCCTGCCCAATTTTTCCGCTTCCCAAATGATCATGGCGATCCACTCGCCCGCCCAACGGAATCTTCGAGTCGTTAATGTGAAACACCGGAACGTTTTCCAGTCCAATCGTCTGCTCGATCTGCGAAATCGTCGCTTCCAATCCGGCTTCTGTCTTTATGTCATACCCTGCCGCGAAAAGGTGGGCGGTATCCAGGCAGACCCCCACGTTCAAATCTCCTAATGCGCCCGCTATTTGCGCAACTTCTTCCAGACGCCATCCCACCGACGTCCCCATGCCCGCAGTGTTTTCGATCAGCACGCGAAGTCCGCGCATTTGCGTTCGCTTGCACGCCTGCTTCACGGAATCAATCACATTGCTGACGGCCTGCTCCACTGTGTTTTCGCCGCGCGAGCCAGGATGTACCACGAGAAAATCCGCGCCAAGCGCTCCCGCGCGTACGATCTCGTCATGAAAAGCCTGAATCGACCGGGTCCTTAACATCGGCTGCGCCGCCGCCAGATTAATCAGATAGTTGGCGTGGATGACCAGCGGCCCCAGACCCAATTCTTCGCGCCGCGTGCGAAACGCTTTGGCATCCGAATCAGCAATGCGTGTGGCACCGCTGGCCCACATCCTGGGGCTGGCGGAAAATATTTGCAGCGCGTTGCAACCCAGCTTGCGCGCCGACTCCAGCGCATTCAGGATGTTTCCCGCTATCGAAGTATGAATGCCCACGCGCGTGCGACCGTCCATCCAAACTGGCGGTAGCGGCTCCGGTTCAGGCTCAGGCTTATATTCGTCTTCGGGATCAAATTCGCTGGTCCGGGTTAACGGCGGCGCGGGTATGCTCAATGTAAAATTTCTCTCGGTCATAAACTACCGATTATACCACACGCGCCAATCTTGCTGACGCTCGCTATTTAGTGCTCTAAAACCGTCTTTAGAGGCGCTTCCTCCACTTGAGAACCACCGGCAGTGTTCTTATTTGTACAACCTCTTTCAACCTACGTCATAATTGGGTCCTGTTTAGGGAGCCGCGGCCGCCGCAACATGGAAAACCCTCAAATCGTGCAAGCGTCTATACGTTGTCTGGCCCTAACGGCGCTGGCTGCGATTATTGCCCCAACCGCAATGCGGCCAACTGAGCTTGCCCCCGACCTCGTGACGAATTCCTCGCGACAAGACGCAGCTGCGGCCAGCCCCACCTACTACCACGATGTCCGCCCGATACTTCAAAAACATTGCGTCGTGTGCCACGTCGCCGGCGGCATCGCTCCAATGTCTTTTGACACCTACGAGAGCACCCACCGGTATGCACTCATCATTCGGACCGTCACGCAAGATAAATCTATGCCTCCGGCGTTTGCTGTGCCGCTGGCCGGTCAAGTCGCCAATAACCCGGCATTAACCTCCACGGAACTTGCCATTTTGGCGGACTGGGCCAACGCCAAGGCTCCCCAAGGCTCGCCTGGTGACGAGCCCTTGAAAGATGAATCGTCGCCTCCGTGGAGCATCCCTAAACCAGATTTGATCCTGTCCACGGCGCACCCTGTTGACATTCCCGCGGACGGCTCACCCAGTTATGTCTACGAAATTGTCCCAACCCATTTCCGCACAAGCCGCTGGATCCAAATGGCTGAGGTAATTCCCTCTCAGCGAGCAAATGTTCTGCAAATTGTCGTCGTCGTAAGGTCGCCCGGTTCTGCATGGCTTAGAAGCGCCCCTATAGGAAAGCCGTTCGCCACTCCAAGCAACCCCTCCGGCTTCCGTTGGGCAAACGATGACATTCTGGCTGTGTTCGCGCCGGGCAGTCCGGCCACAAAACTCCCTTCCAATACCGCAAAGCTAATCCTCGCCGGGTCCGATCTAGTATTCCGCGTCCAGTACGCACCCAATGGAGTTCCTGGCTCGGTGCAAAGTCGTGTCGGCGTAGTTTTTTCAAAGCAAAAGCCGCTCTACCGCGCAGCCACACTCGCACTTGAAAACACACAATTTGAGATCCCTCCCGAATCGGGCGACTACCAAGTCGAAGCCCGAGGAAGGTTAGCTAGACCCGCCACTCTGTTGAACGTGTTTCCTGTTATGCATTTGCGCGGAAAACAATTTGAATTCAAGGTTGTGCAGGGGATGAGGGGCCCCCAGAGGAAATGGAGCCCAATATCGGTGCGCGTGAACTATGACCGCCGGTGGCAGCCTATCTATCCGCTTTCTAATCCCCTGGTGTTGCAAGCAGGCACACAGCTTCACGCTCTAGCCAGCTACGACAATTCCTCGAATAACCCGGCCAATCCTGATCCGCATGCATCCGTTCATTGGGGTCCGCGTACCGAAGACGAGGTGCTGCAACTTTTTTTTGACGTCGCGATCCCCTCGGGCTCAAAGAAAGATGGCATGCTCATCCCCGATTGACGGCGCATTTGCCGCCCCGCGCACCGTGCCGTACACTACTCTCTTGCATAACCCTCCGGAGAGCAATCCATGTTGATTGTCATGCAGTCGCACGCCACCGAAGAGCAGGTGCGCGGCGTCTGCGAACGCATCGAGTCCCTCGGGCTTAAGGCCCATCCGATTCCAGGCGCCCTTCGCACCGCCATCGGCGTTACCGGAAACGACGGTGCCGTCGACCTTGGCTTTCTTGAGTCCATGCCCGGAGTCGTGGAATGCATCCCCGTCAGCAAGCCCTACAAACTCGTCAGTCGTGAAACCAAGGAAGAAGATTCGGTCCTGCGCATCCCCACGCCTTCCGGCGACGTCTTGGTTGGGGGAGAAAAAATTGCCTTGGTTGCTGGCCCGTGCGCTGTTGAAACTGAAGAACAATGTTTCACGATCGCGGAACGTCTGCAAAAAACCGGCGTCAGGCTTTTTCGAGGCGGCGCCTATAAACCACGCACTTCCCCGTACAGTTTTCAGGGCCACGGAGAATCAGGATTAAAAATTCTTTCGAACGTGCGAAAAAAATATGGTTTCGGGATCGTCACCGAAGCGATCGATAACGAAAGTCTCGACCTGGTGGAAGAATACGCTGATGTAATTCAGATCGGCGCCCGCAACATGCAGAATTTCTCGCTGCTCAAGCGCGCGGGACGTGCTAAAAAGCCTGTTCTTCTCAAGCGCGGCATGTCCGCCACACTGGACGAATTTCTTATGGCCGCCGAGTACGTTTTGAGCGAAGGCAATTACAACGTTATGCTCTGCGAACGCGGTGTGCGCACGTTTGCCGATCATTCCCGCAACACTCTCGATCTAAGCGTAATTCCAGCGGTTAAAAAGCGGAGCCATCTCCCCATCCTGGTGGATCCCAGTCACGGCACCGGAGTCCGCCACAAAGTGCTGCCTCTAGCCCGCGCGGCCGTTGCTGCGGGCGCGGATGGTTTGCTCGTCGAAGTACACCACGAACCGGAAAAAGCTTTGTCCGATGGTATGCAATCGCTGCTGCCCGAGGATTTCGCCGTGCTTGCCGAACAAGTCCGCCAAATTGCCGCAGTGCTTCGCCGAACCGTGAACTGATTTCGCGCGGACAAAAAAATCACAGTTGCTTCGATGTTGAGTTCTCGCTGTCAATCATCTATCATCTGCTCCGCAATGCTGCGAATCCTCGCGCGTTCCCTTATTCCTTGTCTCATTCTTTTGGCGCCCATGCTGGGACGCGCGCAAACCCCAGAACCACAGAAAACTCATCCCGAAGACTCCGTCTCGCCAGGCAGCATTACTAGAAGCCCGCTCGAAAAATCGCCTTACGAACCCATCACCGGAAAACAACGGGTCGAATGGTTTTTTATACATACCGTCGGCCCTAAGAGCCTAATGCTTGGCACGGTTACCGCCGCGTTTGGCACCGCGCAAAATAAGCCCGTGGAATACGGACCACACTGGGAAGGATTTGGAAAGCGCTACGGCATGCGCTTTACCGGTGTTGCCACAGGCAACGCTGTGGAAGCATCTCTAGGTTCACTCTGGGGCGAAGATCCGCGATATTTCCGCACCAGCGGCCAGCGCGTTCCCAGGCGGATTGGCAACGTAATCGTGAAGACGTTTTTAGCTCGCCGGCGCGACGGCCATTTCGCTCCGGCATATGCTCGTTTCGTCGGCATCCCAGGCAACAATTTTCTCGCCAACACTTGGCGCGCTGACAGCGAAGCGAACGTAAGCTCCGCCTTGATCCGCACTCTTATAGGATTTGCAGGCCGCATGGCCGACAACGCCTGGCAGGAATTCAGCCCCTCTTTGCTCCATCGCCGGCGCCGATAAAAATTACCCGTCTAACCCTTACTCATAACTCGTTCGAACACAGCCCGGAACCGCTCCATCTCGCCGCGAGTTCCCACTGTAATGCGAACGGACGTAGGCCGCGCAGGCCACGCCCGGCCAATAAAAACATTCTCTTTCGCCATGGCCTGAATAACTAGCTTTGTCGGGCGTTTCGCGTCCAGCATGAAACAATTCGATTGCGATGGAGTGAACGAGTAACCCTTTCCGCGCAACCATTCAAATGTCTCTTCACGTATTGCCGCATTCGCGCGCTTGCGCTCCGCTACCAACCCGGACTCTTTCAAACTCGCCGTCGCCGCCACCACTGCCGTAATAGGCATTGCATTCCACCCCGAGTATTCCGCCATCTTTGCTAGCAGGTCCGGACGTCCAATCGCAAAACCGCATCGTAGCCCTGCCATCCCATAGATTTTGGAGAACGTTCGCAGCAAAATCACGTCTCTGTCTGCCTTCACCAAATCCACTGTCGACGGCGCATCCGTAAAATGGATATACGCTTCGTCCACCAGCACGATAGAACCCTTCGGCTTGTTCGCCAGCAAAAATTCAATTTCCGAATGCCCCGTAAGTGTTCCAGTTGGATTATTCGGTGTGCAAATGTAAAAAACTCCCGCATCCGGCGCCGCCGCTAACATACCGCGCACATCATGAGCATGCTTACCCGTCAGGTCCACCTTCACGACTCGCGCCCCAACGCTCTGGGCGGCCTCCATCCCCGCCTCGTACCCTGGGTCAGCGGTAACATAACTCTTCGCCGGGGAGCTAAACGCCAGCACTGAATAGTGCAGCGGACCGCTGGAACCCGGAAACGCCAGCACATATTCTCTTTTCAGTCCTTCCATCCGCGCGAATTCTTTCACCAGATCATCTGTTAGCCAGTCGGAATAGCGTCCGCCCTGTGGAATTATCTCCGCGACCGCCGTCCGTGCCGCTTCGCATGGCCCCAACGGGTTTTCATTCGCGTTGATGTATACCCCCTCTCGAGGAACCTCGCCCGCCAGCGCCCCTTTGGCCAATAAAGGCTCAGTGACAATTCGCATTCCGACCGCTGCAGCCGCAGATAGCCGGATGAATGCTCGTCGCGTAGGGAATTTCTCGTCCGTTCGCATACGTTCCTCTTTCTGAACGACGTACTCCACCGACCGAATTTAGTCTGAATATTCTGGTGTGACATTTTTCCGTTTTTCCGTTCGTTCGTGTTAGACTCCTCCCCGCCCAACACCCTCCCTGTCCCCTAGTACTTTGGGACTATTCCGGTTCGTACGGAAGGACCATTCACGGTCCTGGTCGCTTCGGAATACGCTTAATCAATTGCGTTTCCATCATTTCGGTAGAGGCACTCTAACGTTATGAAGAGGTTCCCTCAATTGCGGCTGCGCTCCAAGTTTGCAATGTCATTGGTATTGATTATTGCTGCCTTGACCTGCGTGACTTTGCTCATGGTCCGCGCCAAGGTCCAGGAAAACGCCCGGCAACAAGTAACCACGCAAGCCAACAACTCTCTCGTTATCTTTGAAATACTGCGGCACCAGCATATGGCAACATTGAACCGCCGCGCCAGCCTTTTGGCCACCCAGGCGTTTCTCTCCGATAACGACACCACCGAATTTAAGGATTCCACCGAGAATCCCTTTACCGCTTCCGCCGGTGATCTGGTTGTCCTGGCCAACCAGGCTGGCCATGTATTGGCTATTCGCAGCGGCAACAGCTCGTTCAGTAGCTATGCTGCTGAAGCACTTCTTAAATCTTCCCTTAGCCGCGAGGTTAGTTCGGATTGGTGGGTCGACCGCGGACGTCTTTATCAAGTCGAATTGCAACCCATCGGCGCGGATGCGCTTTCGAAAGCAAAATTCGGAACGATAATCGTCGGCCAGCAAATCGACGAACGCAGTGTGCAGGATTTGGGGCGTCTCTTATCCGGTCACGTGGCATTTCGACACGCAGGGCAAATCGTCGCCGGCACTTTATACCCTTTCCAGGAGCAAGAGCTGTTGGCGCAGTCGAAAAACTCTTCTCCGCCCTCTCAAGTTCGCATTGGCGATGAGCGGTTCTTTGCCACATCCGTAAATCTAACTTCCGGCCCATCCGCCGTAACCCTCATGGTGTTGAAATCGGATGCCGACACCATGGCTTTTTTGGACAAACTTAACGAAATGCTCGTTGGGATTGCAGTCGTCGCCATCATCGTAGGTGGCTGTCTGGTATACGCGGTTTCGCATACTTTCACCGAACCGTTAAACCGCCTCGTCGAAGGTGTTCACGCTCTCGAGCATGGGGATTATTATTACGAGGTGAACACGAAAGGCGATGACGAAGTCTCTGAAGTCGCTCTCGCCTTCGACCGCATGCGCCGGACTCTTCTTGCCAATGAGGTAGACAAGCATTCGCTGGAAGAGCAACTCCGCCAGTCGCAAAAAATGGACGCGCTGGGACGCCTTGCCGGCGGCGTAGCGCACGATTTCAATAACTTGCTCACCATCATCAAAGGCCACAGTGGATTGCTAATGGATTACCTCGACCCTAACGAAACTTCCTTTAAAAATTGTGAGCAGATTGCCAAAGCCGCGGATCGCGCTGCTTCTCTCACTCGTCAACTCTTGATTTTTAGTCGCGGGCAAGCTCTTCAGCCTAAAGTTTTGGATCTGAATCCGCTCATCGCCGACGTGGATAAGCTACTCAGGCGCCTCATTCGCGAGGATATCGCCTACCACTTCCAGAGTGGACCGGCTCTTGGCCGCATAAAAGCCGATGCCGGCCAGATCGAGCAGGTGCTTCTAAACCTGGTGGTCAATGCGTGTGATGCTATGCCACGCGGCGGAAAGCTGAAAATCCAAACCAGTAATATCACCGCGCACAAGGGCTATCTGAAGGCCCGCCCTGGATTGCGCCTGGGAGAATACGTCCTCCTTTCCGCCAGTGATACAGGGCACGGCATGGACGAAAGCACCAAAGCGCGCATCTTCGAGCCATTTTTTACCACCAAGGAAAATGGCAAAGGCACTGGTCTTGGGCTTGCCACCGTATACGGCGTCGTAAAAGAAAGTGGCGGTTTTATTTGGGTAGATTCCACGCCGGGAAAAGGTACCCGTTTTGAAATCTATTTTCCGCGCGTATATGAAAGCGCCGATTCTCTAAGTGAAGACTTGATGGCCTTCAGGCCAACGCGCGTTGACGCCACGGTAATGGTCGTCGAAGACGAAGCCGGCGTGCGCGACCTGGCGTCCTCATTCCTGCAATCAGCGGGCTATCAGGTGCTTACCGCTGAGGATGGTGCAGCCGCGCTGGATATCGCCTATCGCCTGGGCGGCTCTATCGACGTGGTGCTCACGGATATCGTGATGCCCAAAATCCGCGGCACCGATCTTGCCAAACGATTGAGAACCTTTTTGCCGAACGTAAAAATCATTTATATGTCCGGATATCTTGACGTCAAGGACACCGATATCGGTCTGCTTGTTGGTAGCCACGTTTTGCAAAAGCCTTTTACAAAAGAATCCGTGGTTCAAAAAGTTTCTGAGGCTCTAAACCAAGCCGTCGCCTCGACCGCTGAGGGAAGGGATTCACTCCCGGCTCCCACGGGAACTATTTTCTATCGCGGCGGATCACCCAAATCAGGTAAACGACCACGGCAACATTAATCGCCAAAACCAACACCCTGGCCCAGTCAGGTTTTTTGGCGAGCTCGTAAATTTCCAGCGGAATCAACGAGGCGGTAACAAAAACCGTGAAGTATTCCGCCCAACGCTTGCGCAGCGCGAGCCCTATCCCTTCCGTCAAGAGCAGCGCGGAATAAAAAAAGGTACCCGCACTGATTTGTCTTAATTTCCGGCTGTCCATCAGATGGATTTTTTCGATTAACTTGTGAATGTAACGGTTGTCAGGATCAACCCGCAGTAAGTCAATCCAGTGTTGCACTATCTCGGCAGAATCCCTGTGCAACAACTTTAACGCCCCAATGCCGACGGCCAGCAATGCCAGGCCTTTGAAAATTTTGAACGCCGCAATCAGGTACAGTCCGCGTTCTTTACTGGATTTCGCCATTTACCGTTATTCTCTCCCTGGTTCGTGCCACTTTGTCGTCGTTCAGTGTTGCACTTTAAGACTCGTACCTCCAAATCCACTGTGGCTGGGTGCTATTCTCAGGGTGTCGAGCAGTTCCGTTTTGGAACTGCTACGTTCCGGCTGGAAACGCCCATGAGCTTAGATCAAAAAAACCCACAAACCCCGCCCTCGCCAGAGGTTCGCCGTCGCAGTGGACGCTTTCCAGTCCTGGTTCCCGTGGAAGTTAGCTGGGAAGACCCCCAAAGGAAAATTGTAACCGTAGAAGCCCAGGCAAAAGAGGTGAATTCCCACGGAGGGCTGCTCCAGTTTTTGGATACTGATTTGTACCCGGCCATTGGCACGGAAATGAAGTTGACGAACTTATTTTCGCGCGAGGAGGCGCATGCTCGCGCCGCTGCCGTTAGACGAGCAAAAGACGGCACCATTGCAGGCGTCGCCATCGAATTGCTCTTCCCCAGTGAGGTTTTTTGGGGCCTGACCTTCCAACTCCGGAAAGCCACCGCTGAATTGAACCGTTTGGACCAGGCCATCCGCTCCGGAGATATCGATTCGCGGGTACTCCGCGAATTTCGCGACTCCGTTGATTATGTTCGTAAAACCGCTTGGGCCGTCCAGGAATGGCAGGAGCGCCAAATCGCGCATCGCGACACTGCCACCGTTCTCCCCCTGCTTTACCGCGAGCGCGTAAGGCGGGCCACCCAGCTTTGCGGCGATCTCACCGATGACTTGAAACATGGCAAAATTGGCGTGGATACCCCTGGCATAGAAGACTTTCACGCGGTTATTTATCAGCTTGCTCAGGAACTCGCGGCGCGCCTCACGGTTCCGCAATCAAAGTAGTCCTTCTCTCCCGTTTCAGTTCACCTGTTTTATTCTTTTCTCGGCTTTGTTTCCTGAATCCGCTTATTTCTTGGCCATTCCCACCGGTTCCGTAACTTTTGTGCTCAGTCCCTCAGGCGACCATTCATAGACAATAACGCGCGCCAGACGACCGATCAACATCTCCGCTTTATTTTCCGGTGTCCACGATTGGTCTTCATTGTCATAAGTGAAAACGGAAATGATCACTGGTCCTCCCTTGGTATAGACCAGCGCCACCTCATTTCGTACATCGTCCAGCGCTCCAATTTTGTCGGCGATCGCCGATAGCTCCTCGCTCGAGTCCGCGGTTTCCATGTATCGCGGCAACATATTCCGGTACTGTTGATTCCTCATGATTGTGATCATTTGGAGACAAAGCTCCCGATCACCCAGGTCGCATCGGTAGATGCTCTCCATCACACGCGCCATTTCTTCCGCGGTTGTTTTGCCCAGTCCAAACTTCTTTTGATCTTCCGGCATTTTTTCGTCGGTTTTTTTGTAAACCTTTTTATAAAAATATGTGTTCCTCAGACCCATGCGGGCAATCATCCCGTTGGTCGCTTTTAACCCGGCTTCGTCAATCAGCATGTTCGTCGCGGTGTTGTCGCTTACGGTCATCATCAGCGTGACCACATCTTTCAAGGTCAGCGTCAATCCCGGGTCCATCAGGCTCAGGATTCCCGAGCCAGGCACCTGATTGTCCTTGGTCAGCAGCACCGGCGCTGTCAGCTTCAATTTCCCCTGTTTCACTTGCTGAAACACTTGCAACATCAATGGCAGCTTGATCACCGAAGCCGTCTGCACCGGTTTCGCACCATCCAGTGAAACGCTTTCCCCAGTGCTCAGATTCTTCGCATATAAAGCCACTCCACCGTGGTGCGCCGCCGCCAAGTCCTTAAGCTTCTTCTCGAGATCAGCAGCTCTCGCCGGCCAAACGCCCAGCACTATTGCAAAAACTAAAAACATTTTCTTTAACATTGCGTCCATCCTCGCCACTCCGCGCTTTACAACCGTCTCATGCTTCCGCCGCTACTCTATCCCGATACATCGGATAAACGGTGCAGCAATTTAGCTGTCGCCTGAGATTCTCACAGCGCTACGCCATCCCCCAGCGACTTCAATTTGCGCCCGCTATTTCTCTACTTCGTTTCTCCGTGCCACAATGCACAAGCCGGCTTATGACCTTCATCCGCCACTTCCGCGTGTTTTTTCTCTTGGGCATTCTATTGATCGTTGGACTTGTCGTCCTGCTCGGCGACCATCGCCCGTCTTTTCTTCGTCCCGGCCTGCGCCTCCGCGCATACGTCACTACAGCTTCCAATAGCGTCGCCGTCGTCGACATCGTCGGCTTAAAAACGATCGCTCGTATTCCTGTTGGTCCCGGTCTTTCCGGGATGCGCGAGCATCCTACCCGCCCCGAAATTTGGGGAGTAAGTTCCGGGGGGGGCTTCGTCTGGATACTCAGCGCGCCTGACAATCAAATTGTCGCTCGAATCCCGGTGGGACCTCTTCCGTTTGCCCTGGATTTTTCCCCTGACGGCTCGCGTGCCTTTGTCACCTCCTCCGGCAGCGATACGCTTCTGGCCATCGACTGCCAGTCCCGCACCACAACGTTGCGCACCAAAACCGGTCCCGAACCAGTCATCGCACGCGTTTCTCCAAACGGAAAGCAAATCATTGTCATCAACCGGCGCGGAGCATCACTTGAAGTCCGCGATGCGGACACACTGGCACTTCGCAGTACTGTTAACGTTGTCGCTCAACCGGAAGACGTTGCCATCCTTCCCGACAATTCCCTGGCATTTGTCCTTAGCCGCACGCAAAGCCGTCTCTCCGTTGTTGATCTTCATCGCGGCGTACTGTTAACCAACCTGGCTCTCGCGGGCCATCCTTCGGAAATGATTCTCAAACCCGACGGCGGCGAACTTTACGTTTTTTCTCCGGAATCGCACGGCCTGCAGGTCGTCAATACCTGGACACACGAGGTGGGCGACTACATCCTCCTGGGTTCTGCACCGACTCGCGGCATTCTCAATGAAGACGCCACGCAGCTCTTCGTTTCCGACTCCGCCGCCGGGCGCGTCACCCCGGTTGATATTATCAATCGCCGCGTGGCCGGCACCGTTACCGCCGGGCAGCTTCCCGGCGCCTTGCGCTTCAGTCCCGTTGACCCTGGTGAAAAACCCAATCTCCTCTTGGTGGTGGATCAAGGCTCCGGAGACCTGGCCTTCATCCGCACGCGAACCAATAGTCTGATAACCATGGTGCCCGTCGGCGATCAACCTCGCGATTTAGCCGTTAAATTATTTCAGTAAATTATAGAAAAGTTTGATTCTGATTGTCATTGCGCAACGAGCTGATTTACTTCTCAAAATCCCAGGCGAACTTTTCCTCGCCGAGCCCCACCTCCAGAAATCCTTCGGCTGGCAACACATCCACGGGTAATCCGCCGTGCCAGAGCGCCACGCCCAGGCGCAATGTAGTTTGTCCCTTGATGCCAATTATTTCTTTCTGGACGCTGACTTCCAGCAGCCCGTCGAACGCCGCATCCGCAACCGTTTCCGGATTCATCAAACACACCGCGCCTTTTTCCACCGAAAATTCCACCAGGTGCCCGCGACGCATTTTCACAACAATGACCACTTCCTCTTCACCGCCAATCGTGATCCGGAACTCTGGATTTTCAAGTTCCGCAAAACTTTCTGGGAATACATCCACGCGTACGCCGAGCCGTTTCGCTTCAAACCCATATCGTAGTTCGTGCAAATAATAAGTACGCCCGTGCATCGCTCCGCCGCGCCGCTCCGGTGAATAAAGCCCCGCGCCAAGCCACTCAAAATAAGATGTGTCGCGGCCGTCAACCTTAATGTTCAAAAACGCCGAAGGCGCAAGTTGAAACGCATGATCCGGTTTTCGCTTAATGGGCTTTGCCAGGTCGTTGGGAGCATCCAACCCGAGCGCCCTGTAAATCGCGGTCAAATGCTTTCTGTACAAGGTGTCGAACTCCGCATCGTTCGCGGTGCTGTGCTCTGGCCCGTACCACCAGCACCAGTCGCTGCCTTCCGCCGCGAGCAGCGACTCTTTCGCCATCGCCAAATTCTTTGCGCCCGGAGCGCCCGCCCGGCCTTTGTCTCGCGCTATCTGCGCCTGTGCGTAAGTTTCGCGCGCGTCCCAAAGCAGTTCCCACGCCGCAACGTCTTCCGCATGCCCGATCCAGACGTCGAAATTCGCGTTAATCCACGAAGCCGGAAAAATTCCGCCGCTGCTTGGGATATTCCCGGCCGCCGCAATCGCTTCCGACGCGGTTAACGCCCGAAAATCCGAATCGCCTTGTATGCGCCTGTAAAATTCCCGCAGGAATTCGCGCCCATTTTTCTCGTAATATTCCCACGCATTTTCACCGTCAAGAAAAAGAGAAACCGTCAAGGGCTGCGAACTCTTCACTGTCTCGCCCAAATGTCGCAGCTTTCCGTGCAGATCCTGCGCCGCCGCTTTTCCATCTATCCGGCTATAAACGAATCCGATCAGGTCCGATAAATGATGATCGCGAAACAATCCCGAAATGCTGTTTCCGCCGATTTGCACACGCAGCGGCTGGTACAACCTCTCCGCATTCGCCGCGATGCCGTTTCCGTCGCGAAAAAATCCAACATTCAGCGTTCTTCCCAACACTCCTTCATCCGTGCCAAACCACTGGAAACCTTCTTCCGCCGCAATTGCTAAAGTTTGGTCGGAAACCGACCCTTCTGACGGCCATAGTCCGTCCGGTTCCGATCCGAAAACGCGTTCGTGGTATTCACGCGCCCGTCGCAATTGTTCGCGCGCGTCCTCAGGCCGTCGAAAAGCTCGGCGCGGCAGCGGTGTTCCCGGATTCGCAACGCGCGCGATATCGGAATCGCAGATCAACGGAAGGATCGGATGATAAAACGGCGTGGTACTCAGCTCGGTTTGCCCTCGGTGCGCCGCTTCGCGATAAATAGGCAGCACCATGCCGAGAAGCTCCAATTGCTTGGCCTTCAAATCGTCTTTATCTTTTTCCGTGAAATCCTTGCCTTTGTTCGAAAGTCGGCAGACCACTTCGTCTTTGTTGAGCCACTCCTCGTCCATCCACGCCAGTTGCGAAAGCAATTGCAAGTCACGCCAATCCCGCGGCGTAAAAGTGATCAGCGCCTGTGCCCCGCCCGCGGGCCGCGACCAATCATGCAATTCCACAAATCGTGGCCAGCGCGAAATTAATCTATCCTGATTGGCCTGGAACGCCCGCGCTAGAATCTCCGCTTTGTCTTCGCGACTCAGCCCTTCCGCCTTCGCAAAAGCCAGCGTAAACCACGGTTCGCGGAATTTTCCGCTGGCATATTCTTCGAGTTGCATTCCCAGCGAAGGAACCACGTTGAACGTGGCGTGAAACCCTGGAAACTCTTCGAGGATTTTTACCATGCCCCAATAATCTTTCAACGCATGCAGGCGCGTCCAGGGCAGCACATATGTTCCGCTCTCTGGGTCGCGGTATTGTGGTTGATGCATGTGCCACAGCAGCGACAGATGCACCCTATTCATTCGCGGCCCGAGTTCGTCCTAAGGGATTCATGGAAAGTGTCACGCGAAGAATAACAGACTCGCGCTCCATCGGTCACGATGTTGCCGACACCGACCGCGCTCCAGCGCCGTGCTACACTTTGCGCTCGCGCCATGCGCATCCTGGACCGATACATCATCCGCGAAGTTTCTCGCCACGCGCTTCTCGGACTCGCCGTCTTCACCTTCGTTTTCTTTGTTCCCCAACTCGTTCGGCTGATGGAATTATTTGTGCGCCACACCGGTTCGGGCTCCCAAATTCTCACACTTTTTCTATGCCTGATTCCCAGCGTCTTCACCTTCACCATCCCCATGGCCGTATTGATCGGCGTGCTACTCGGATTGGGCCGAATGTCCGCCGACAGCGAAATCATTGCTCTAACGGCTTTGGGCATCGGTCGGCGGCGTATCCTCCTCCCAGTCGGTGCGCTTGCGCTGGTCGGAGCCGGAATTACCTTGCTCATGACGCTGTGGTTTGGCCCTTTAGCGCTTCGTACCTTTCGCACTATTGAAGCTGACCTGATCACCTCCCAAATCTCATTTCAGGTGCAACCGCGCGTCTTTGACGAACGCTTCCCCAAGTTCGTGTTGTACATCAACAACGTTTCCGCCAGCGGCACCCATTGGAACGGCGTATTCATCGCCGAGGCCGGCGCCGAAACCGGTTCGCGGCTCACGCTCGCCGAAAGCGCGATTGTCATTGCCGAGCCTAAACAAGGGAAACTGGAGTTGCACCTGAAAGGCGGCACCACGCATGAATTTTCTCGCAGCGACCCCGACCGCTACTCCACAACTTCGTTCGGGCAAAGCGATTTGCCCATCGAAGTGACAGGCTTGTTGCCTACCACCCCGCGTCAGCGCAGCAACCCGGAGCGCTCCGCCCTTGAATTATTGTTGGAAAATGGCCTGGGGTGGCGCGAAGCCCGCGTGGAACTGCATCGCCGCTGGGCCTTTCCGATGGCCTGTTTAGTATTTGCGCTGGTCGCCGTGCCCCTGGGAGCCCAGCCACGCCGCGGTGGTCGCGCGGCCGGCACTCTTTTGGCCATAATCCTGATCGCTGCTTACTACCTGGTTTTCGTGATGGGTGTCAGCTTAGCCAGGCAAGGAAACCTTTCGCCCTGGATGGGAATATGGATGGCGAATGCCGCTCTCGCTCTTCTCGGTTTGGTGCTGTTGCCCCGCATGGAACAATTTCGCGGCGAGAGCGTTTGGCTGAGGTCCTCTTTCGCACGCCTTAAAACCTGGAGGCGTTTTTTCCGCCGCAAACGCGTGGTTCGCGCGCGCGCCGGTCGCGCGATAAACGGAACCGCCGACGAGTTTGGTCCCTCCAGCGGAAGTTTTCCGCAATTACTGGATTTATATGTCCTGCGTCGTTTCCTCTATTACTTCGTCCTGTTAATGGCGCTGTTTGTTTTTCTTTTCGAGATTTTTACCTTCTTTGAAGTTTTGGACGATGTGGCGCGCCATCGCGTGCCTTTTTTCACGGTGATAAACTACTTCCGTTTCCTGGTTCCCTACCTGGTGTATCAGCTCACGCCCTTGGCAGCGTTGGTGGCTGTTCTCGTTACCCTGGGGATTTTCAGCAAAAACAATGAATTGGTAGCTTTCAAAGCCAGCGGCATCAGCATGCACCGCCTCGCTGCGCCTCTCCTGCTCGCTGGCGTCGCGATTGCCGGCTGCATGGTGCTGCTCGACGACACCTATCTTCCGTACGCCAACCAGCGTCAAGACGCCCTGCGAAACCAAATCAAAGGCCGGCCACCTCAGACCTACACTCGCCCGCAAAAGTGGATTTTTGGCGAAAAGTCAAAAATCTATAACTACGACCTTTTCCAGCCTTCTCTAAATCTTTTCGGCGGTCTAAACGTGGTGGAGCTCGATCCCTCGTCCTTTCAAATTAAGCGCCGAATCTTCGCTTCTCGCGCGCAGTGGTCGGATTCGCAAAAAATGTGGCTGCTCGAGTCTGGATGGGTTCGCGACTTCGCGGACGGCACCGTCTCGAGGTATGACCGCTTCAACGCTACCGTCTTGCCCGAACTCACCGAGCCGCCTTCTTATTTCAACCGCGAGGTTCTGCAGGCCACCCAAATGAATTGGCGGGAGCTGCGCCGGTATATCCGAGGCCTAAGGCTTGCTGGCTTTGACGTGTCCTTTCTCAGCGTGGAGTGGCACCGCAAATTTGCGTATCCCTGTATTGCGCCGGTAAGCATGCTCTTGGCAATACCGTTCGCCCTTCTCGTAGGTGCCCGTGGAGCCATCGGCGGCGTAGCTTTGGGCATCGGTATCGGGGTGATCTACTGGTCTGTGGCAGCCTTGCTCCAGGCCATGGGTGGCGTCGGCCAACTACCGCCCCTATTGGCTGGCTGGTCGCCCGATCTTATCTTTCTGTTTCTGGGAATGTATTTTTTCTTCAAGATGCCTACTTGAAGGTTTACTTCATCCGCAGTCGGCCTTAAATTATCCGCAAAAGAAAAGCGCCGCGCAGCCATCTTGCTCGCGACGCCTTAACTTAAACAATTACTTCAATGCGGATTGCTCTACCGTTTACTTTTGCCCTTTGCTTTTGCAGATTGTTTTTCTTCAACCACCGCCTGAGCTGCCGCCAAACGCGATATAGGCACACGGTAGGGCGAAGCGCTGACGTAGTCCATTCCAGCCTGATGGCAGAACTTCACGCTGTCTGCATCGCCGCCATGCTCCCCGCAAATCCCGATCTTCAGTTTTGGACGGGTCTCACGGCCCTTTTCAATTCCCCACCGCATCAGCATTCCTACACCCTTAGTATCCAAAGATTGGAACGGATCAGCAGCAAAGACCCCGGCCTTTTTCTCGTCTACATAGTCCGGCAAGAAGCGTCCCGCGTCGTCTCGGGACAACCCCATGGTGGTTTGCGTCAAGTCGTTGGTGCCGAAAGAAAAGAACTCGGCAACCTCGGCAATCTCATTCGCCAACAATGCCGCCCGCGGCAACTCGATCATCGTTCCCACAAGATAAGGCAACTTCAATCCCGCCTTACTGATCAGCTCATCTGCTACTCGTCTGGTGGCCTGTGCTACTATCGAGAGCTCTTTGCGATCCAGTACTAATGGAATCATGATCTCAGGTAATACTTTAACTCGGCCCCGCTGACACTCAATCGCCGCCTCGATAATCGCGCGCACTTGCATTTCCAAAATCTCCGGGTACGTGATCGCCAATCGGCAACCGCGGTGCCCCAGCATCGGATTCGCTTCATGCAATTGTTCCACGCGGCGAGCGACCGTCTCTACGCTAATGCCAAGTTCCTTCGCGAGCTCGACCTGCTTCGCCTTTTCGTGCGGCACAAACTCGTGCAGCGGAGGATCAATCAACCGAATCGTTACCGGAAAGCCGTCCATTGCCTGGAAGATGCCCACGAAGTCCCGCCGCTGGAATGGAAGAAGCTTGTTCAACGCCGCGACACGCGATTCCTTATCGTTGGCGAGAATCATTTCCTGGATGGCCAGTTGCCGGTCGTGGCTCCTCTCCGGATGTTCAAAATCTGTGAAGAACATATGCTCGGTGCGGCACAGTCCAATTCCCTCCGCGCCGAACTCCCGCGCCTTGCGTGCGTCTTGCGGCGTATCCGCGTTAGTGCGCACCCCAAGCAAGCGCGTCTCGTCCGCCCAGTCCATGAAGGTGGTATAGGCCTTGGTCAGCGCCGGAATCACCAGCGGCATCGCATCGCTATAAACAATGCCTTCACTGCCATCAAGCGTGAGCCAGTCACCTTCCTTCACAACCTTTCCCTTCGACGTAAACTGCCGGGTCTTGTAATCGATATCCACGCCCTCGGCGCCAACGATGCAGCATTTGCCCCAGCCGCGCGCCACCACCGCCGCGTGACTCGTCTTGCCACCAGTCGCCGTCAAAATGCCTTGTGCCACCGCCATGCCGCCCACATCTTCCGGGCTGGTTTCACGGCGTACCAAAATCACCTTCTCCCCTTTTGCGGCCCACTCCTCCGCTTCTTGCGCAGAGAAAACTACCTTCCCCACAGCCGCGCCTGGAACCGCATTGATCCCGGTCGCGATGATCCGGTTCGCGAGGGATTTCTTATCCACCTTCGAGTCAATGACCGGGTAGAAAAGCCGTTCAATATCCTCCGACTTGATACGCAGCAGCGCTTCTTCGCGCGTGATTAGCTTCTCGTTGGCCATGTCTACTGCAATATGAAACGCCGCCGACGGCGTTCGCTTGCCCGTCCGCGTCTGCAGCATGTACAGCGTGCCCTCTTCTACGGTGAACTCCATGTCCTGCATATCGCGATAGTGTTTCTCAAGTTTTACTCGAACCTTCTCGAGCTGCCCATAGACCTTCGGCATTATCTTTGCCATCTGTCGCAGCGGCATCGGCGTACGTATCCCTGCCACCACGTCCTCGCCTTGCGCATTGGAAAGGTAGTCGCCATAAAAAACCTTCTCGCCAGAGCTCGGGTCGCGCGTAAAGCAAACCCCGGTGCCGGAATTGTCCCCCGTGTTGCCGAAGACCATCTGCTGCACATTGACTCCTGTACCCACCAATCCAGTAATCTTTTCCACCCGCCGGTACGTCACCGCCTTCTCCGCCATCCACGATCCAAACACCGCGCCCACCGCGCCCCACAACTGTTCCATGGGATCGTCAGGAAAGTTTTCGCCGGTCTTTTCCTTAAACAGTTTCTTGTACTCGCCGACCAGCTCTTTCCAACCTGCGGCCGAAACCGCGGTATCTTCCTTCACCCCGTACCGCTGCTTCATCGCCCTCAGGCGGTGCTCGAGGTCCTCCTTCGACATTTCCATCACCACGGTGGAGTACATCTGCACGAATCGCCGGTACGCGTCATACGCGAATCGCTCGTTCTTCGTGGCTGCGGCGAGTCCCTCAACCGACCGGTCATTCAGCCCCAGGTTCAAAATCGTTTCCATCATTCCCGGCATCGAGCGCGCCGAGCCCGAACGCACGCTGACCAGCAGCGGCTTCTGGACATCTCCCAGCTTCTTGCCCGTTACTTTTTCCAGTTTGGCGACATTGTCCGCAACTTGTTTCTTCAGCTCCGGAGGATGCTTTTTTCCATTCTTGTAAAAATAGTCGCAGGCCTCCGTGGAAATCGTGAATCCTGCCGGGACCGGCAAGCCGATCTTGGTCATTTCCGCAAGACCAGCTCCCTTTCCTCCCAGAAGTTCCCGCCACGCGCCGTCACCTTCCGCTTTACCTGCGCCAAAAAAATAGACCCATTTTTTCACTGGTTTCCTCGTTTGCGATTTTGTGGAGCTACTGCTTTGCACGCCGCCGGATGTGAACCTCGACCTCCACCGTAGTCGGCGCGCCGACAAATTCTTCAAACTCTGTGCACGATTTCATTTCCCGGATCAGCGCGCCTCTTCCCCGCCTATCTCTTCCAGGTACGCTATCGCCGATACTTCCTGCTTGAGCTTGTGCAACAGCGCAAGACGATTCCGCCGCACCGCCTGATCCTCAGCCATTACCATCACTTCCTGAAAAAAACGGTCAACAGACTTCCGCAAACCTGCCACTGCCTCCAGCGCATGCAAATAGTTTCGCGATGCGCGCTCCGTCGCCATCTTTGCGCTCGCCGCGGTCACCGCATCGTATAGCTCCCGCTCCGCGCCCGCCTCCAGCAAGCCTTCCGCAATCGGGTGATGCAGATCCCCGCCGTCCGCTTTCTCTAAAATCTTTCGGATGCGCTTGAACGAAACCGCCAGAGGCTCGAAATTTTTTGATTTGCGAATCGCCTTGAGCGCTACCAGCCTTTTTTGCGCGTCAACCAAATCATCATTCCCTGCTTCGAGCACCGCCTTTACCTCGTCATAGCCAAAACCTTCCTTCTCGCGAAAAACGAAGCGCGCTCGGTCAAGCAGAAACTCCAAGACCTGCGCCTGGTGCTCCGGCTTCACGGTGCGCTTCGGAGCTAGCGCGTGCAAGGTCTTCGCAGCCTCGGAGATTGCCAACGTTAATGACACCGGCAATTTCTTATCCAAAATAATTTTGACGATACCCAATGCGGCGCGACGCAGCGCATACGGATCGCTCGAACCGGTTGGAACCAGGCCCACCGCAAAGCAACCCACCACGGAATCAAGCTTGTCGGCAAGCGCCACAGCGCACCCCGTGAGGTTGCGGGGAATATCGTCGTCCATCCCCGCAGGCCGATACTGGTCATAAACCGCGTCCGCAACGTCTTCCGGTTCGCTCTGCACTCGCGCGTAGAGGCCGCCCACGATGCCCTGCAGCTCGGGAAATTCCCGCACCATATCCGTAGCAAGGTCGCACTTGGCGAGCTCGCTGGCTCGGTCCGCCTCGGCAACATGCGCCTGCAAAATCCCTTGATTGAACCACTGCACCGTAAGCCACCGGGCTATCGCGCGGAAGCGCTCCACTTTGTCGCGATAACTTCCCAGGCGAGACTCATAGGTCACGCGCTCAAGTCGCGGAAGATAGTCGGCGAGCCGACACTTTTGATCCGCGTTCCAGAAAAATTGCGCGTCCGCGAATCGCGCTCGCAGCACTCGTTCGTGTCCGGCCCGAACCAATCCTTTCACGTCCTTGGCAAGATTAATCACCGCCAAAAAGTGTGGTGCCAGTTCCCCTCCACGCTTCTCAACCGCAAAGTATTTCTGGTGACCTCGCATCACCGTCACCAAAATCTCATCCGGCAATTCCAGAAACGCCGGATCGAAGTTCCCCTCTAATACTTTTGGGTACTCATTCAAATAAGTCACTAGTTTCAGCAGCGCCTCGTCCGCATGCACGCGATACCCGCCACGCTTCGCCACCGCCTCCAACTCTTTCTCTATTTTTAGACGGCGCTCTGCCGGACGAACAATCACCCCATTGGCGCGCAGCTTCTTTTCATAATCCGCGAACGTGCTTACGCGAATTCCCGGCTTCCCTAGGAATCGGTGACCGTTGGTCAGGTTTCCCGCGGTGACCCCGGCGTAGCTAACTTTGAACGGCCTCCCATTTAGCGTAGCCACCATCCACCGGATCGGTCGAATAAAACGCGCCCCTTCCAACCCCGTCCACGTCATCGTCTTCGGCCAGCTAAGGTCATGCACCGCACGCGGTAGAATTTCGTGTAACGCCTGTTCCGCAGTGCGACCCTTTTTGAATATCTTTACGGCCAGGTACTCCCCCTTTGGGGTCTGCACAAAATAAATCTTGTCGAGCGACACGCCCTGCTTCTCCGAGAAGCTCACCGCCGCTCGTGTCGGCGCGCCGACAGAATCGTAAGCCACTGACTTCGGCGGTCCGGTCACCTCTACTTCCACATCCGCCTGTTTCGCCTGTAACCCGCGCACCCACGCCGTCAGCCGCCGCGGCCCGCCAAACGTCTCCACGGACACCCCCGCCATCATGTCCTCGGTGGCCAGCAGTTTTTCAATGTTGGCTTTTAATTCTTCTTCGGCGCGTGGCAACATCCCCGCCGGAATCTCCTCGCACCCAATTTCAAATAGCAACTCTACCGTCTGAGGATTCCTGGCTTTCACGAGCGGCCCTCGCTCGGTCCCGCGGACGGCGATGCAGGACGCTCATTGCGTCGCACTGTCGCCCCGCCAATCTGCTCCAAATACGCAGCCGCAGTGCGGCACGCCACGCCGCGAACACGCGCCATCAGTGCCGCCCGCTCGGTCGTCGAAATCACTCCCCTGGCGTCCAACATATTGAACAGGTGCGAACACTTGAGGCAATGGTCGTAGGCCGCCAGCAGCGGGAAACGCTGCCGCGCAGTGCCCTTAGCTTCGGCAAAACCTGTGACCAGCTCCTTCGCCTGTTTCTCGTTCAATTCAAATTCGGAGCGCAATGCAGCCGCGTCGCTGCGGTCAAAACTATACTCTGACAGTTGCTGCTCTTCCATCAAGCGAATGTCGCCGTACGTCTTGTCCGCTGACCAGCGCATGTCGTATACACTTTCCACGCCTTGCAAAAACGCGCAAATACGCTCCAGACCGTAAGTCAGTTCCACGGAAATCGGATCGAGGTCAATCCCACCGCTCTGTTGGAAGTACGTGAACTGTGTAATCTCCAGGCCGTCCAGCAGCACCTGCCAGCCAATCCCCCAGGCCCCCAGCGTCGGCGACTCCCAATTGTCTTCTTCAAAACGAATATCGTGCTCGCGAAGGTCAATACCGATGGCCGCCAGGCTTTGCAGATACACATCCTGAACGTCCGCCGGAGCCGGCTTGAGAATCACCTGAAATTGCGTGTGCTTGTATAGCCGATTCGGATTCTCGCCATAGCGCCCGTCAGTCGGCCGGCGGCTCGGCTGTACGTACGCGACGCGGTAAGGGCTCGCTCCCAAAACACGCAAAAACGTTTCAGGATGCATCGTGCCAGCGCCAACCTCTGTGTCGTAGGGCTGCTGCAATACGCAACCGTGCTTGACCCAGAAATGCGATAGCTTAAGAATCAAATCCTGGAATGTTAGTCCCCTGAGCTCCCCTTCAAGTTTTACTTTAGTTTTCAAAGAGTCTCCAAAAGTTCGCGCGTTCGTATTTTCCGCTCCGTTTGGTGCTCGATCCAACTCAGTGCCGCCTCGCGTAACTCATTGACGGATTCCGCAGGTATCGCGTCTGCCGCCAAGTCGGCCAGTTTTTCCTTGGTGAAGCGCTCGCCGAGTTGACGCCCCTGCACGCGCAGCAACGTCATGCCCGGGCGCTTGCAGGCTTGACATAAAAGTCCTGGGCTCCAGGATGCATGAAACGACGCCTCCGCTCCGAGCGCCTTGCTGCAAACCGCGCAGCGATCAAACCGCGGAAGCAAACCACCGAGCCGTACGGTCCAGAATGCAAAGTAAGTCGCCGGCAGCGTCCAATCTCCGGTGCGAACCACTTCCCGTGCAGTCAATAAAATTAACCGGAACATCGGTTCGGCCACTTCGCGCTCAGGCAAAACCAATTCGGCAATCTCGCTGATCAGCGCCAGTCCGGTGGCCAGCCCGTAATCGCTCTGCGCCTTGTGAAACGATTCCAGCAACTCGCACTGCTGAATACGCACCAGGTCCCGCGTCTCGCGTTCCACATACCAGAGCTGCACGTGCGATAAAACTTCCAGGGATGACCCGTAGCGGTTCGACAACTTCCGCGCGCCCGCCGCCACCCCGCGGATCCGGCCCGAGGACCGCCCCAGAAAGCTGACCACGCGATCCGCCTCGCCCAGCGGAAAAGTTTTTAGAATGATTGCTTCCGTCTCGTGTGCAGGCATGGGCTGTCGGCGCGCCGACGCCAGTTTAAACGAACTTTCGTTACAGTCCGAATCATGCGCCTCGCGGGAACAGTAATAATTATCACACGCTCTCTCACTTCGCAATGCGCGCATGAAAATTTCCAAAACTTTTCTGACTCGGAGAGCATGCCGTGGAGAAGCTGTAATGCCACAAAGCTCTGATCGGGTTAGAAAAATACCAAACCGAGTGAACGAAAGAAAGCCGATTATGCACTCTAATCCGCCCACATTTGTCGAGTTTTACCCATTCCAGGATTCTGTTAACCAACCTCCTTCCTAGAATTAATTATGAGACGCACTTCTCGCCCTCCTGACTTTCCATTCCCCGCCTTCTTCGTTATTCTTCTTTCGGACTCGCACCAACCAAAATCATGTCCCGTGGAGCGCGCGCACTTCGTCCCACATGTTCATCCCGCTGAAGGACCTAAACCCCCGCCGCACCTTCCCTTTCGTAAACATCCTGTTGATTCTCACCAACGTAGCCGTATTTTTCTACGAGATGAACCTCGAAATTATGGCGCCTCACTCTGCGTTTAACCTGTTCTTATTAACGAACGCCACGATACCCGCGCGGGTGCCCGCCTTTTTTGCTGGTCACGAAGGATTTTCGGCGGCATTCTTTCCGCTGCTAACCAGTATGTTCCTCCATGGCGGCATCATGCACATCCTGGGAAACATGCTCTTCCTATGGATTTTTGGCGACAATGTGGAGGACTATTTCGGCCACCTCGGCTATCTTCTCTTCTATTTGTTTTGCGGCGTCGGCGCCGGCCTGGTGCATATCTTTTTCAATTGGGGGTCTTACGTCCCAGCCTTAGGAGCCAGCGGAGCGATTTCCGGCGTAATGGGTGCCTACTTGGTCTTGTACCCACGCGCCCGCGTCCTGACGCTCGTCGTCATTTTTCTCTTGGAAATTCCCGCCGTTCTTATTCTCGTATACTGGTTCTTGATCCAATTTCTTCAGGGCATTGGCAGCATCGGCGCGGTTGCAACGGGCGGGGTTGCGTGGTGGGCGCACATAGGCGGCTTCCTGTTGGGAATGTTCGTTACCCTTGTCTCTCGCCGCCGATAGCAATCAAACCAAGCGCTCTTTGCGCACAGTTAATTTCTCGATCAAGTCGATTCGAGGCTGAAATCCAATTCCCGAACCCGTTGGCACGCGAATGGTTCCGGTGCCGGAAACCATCACTTCCGGCTCAATAATGTCTTCCCGCCAGTAACGGCTGCTGGCGCTAACATCCCCCGGCAGCGAAAAATTTTGCAGCGTGGACATCGCGATATTGTGAGCCCTGCCGATGCCAGACTCCAGCATGCCGCCGCACCATACTGGCATCCCGTTCTTCTCGCAAAGATCATGTATCCGCCGCGCCTGCGCGTGACCGCCAACTCGACCCAGTTTCACGTTGATAATCTTGCAGGCCCCCAGTGCTAGCGCCGCTTCGGCCTGCTCAAAGGTGTGGATGCATTCATCCAGACAAATCGGGGTATTGAGTTCCTTTTGCAACTTTACGTGCCCGAATAAATCGTCCCAGCCCAGGGGCTGTTCAATCATCATTAAATAGAAAGCGTCCATCCGCTTCAAAAGCGGCCAGTCCGCCATCGTATAGGCGGAGTTCGCATCAACCATCAGTTTGATACGCGGAAACTCCTGGCGAACGCGGCTAACCTGTTCCAAATCTTTGCCAGGCTTAATCTTTAACTTGATGCGCTGATAGCCTGCGGTAATTTCCTTTTTCACCGTAGCAACCAGGTCTTCAAGTGAATCTTTAATGCCAATGGACACGCCGCTGGAAATCTCTTGCCGGCTACCCCCCAAAAGCTTCCACAGCGGCGCGTTCTGCATCTTGGCTACGCCGTCCCAGACCGCGCATTCAAGTGAAGCTTTAGCCATGTTGTGGCCCCGCACTTGGTCCACGAAACCGTAAATCTCCGCCGGTGACGAAAACTCCTTCCCCTTCACCATGGGCCACAAATATCGTCGCAGAACGTGCCACGCAGTATCCGTGTCCTCGGGTGAATAAAAAGGATTCTCTCCCGCTGTGCATTCGCCAAACCCGACGACTCCATCCACATTCGCTTCGACCAGCAAGATTCGTCGAGATTGCAGCCGCCCCATGCTGGTCTCAAACGGCTCGACCAGTTCCATGTGAATTTCACGAATTTGCAGCTCACGTATTTGCATCAATATCCTTGCCTGGACCAGTCTCCGTTCGACAGTTGATATGCCCATCCTTCCGGCGAAACATGCACCCCGACCGCCGCATAGCCCCTTGCAAACCAGCTCGAAAACTCGTGCCGGATCCGTTCCTGCGTTTGAATTACTCTCTGCAAATCGTTTCTCTTCCACTCTTCAAGTTCTGCCGGAACGTGGATAGTGGCCCCGTTCGATTGTCCGTTAGCGGCCATAGAGGGCCCAGCTTCGGCCAGTTTCTTAACACGCTGCGAGTCCAAATGCCATTCCGCCAGCAATCGGTCCGTAGGTAGCCCGCGATGAAGCGGACTCGAAGTAATGCCATACAAATTGGGAATAAATTGCCGCGATATGGCGCCCAGGCAATTGAGATTGAAGTGCGCGTTCCGCGTCTCCAAAGGATCGAAAGTCCACTGTATTAGCCGCACTCCACGAGAAAGCGCCTCCGTGCGTTGAAACAGTTTTAACGACCGCCCTATTCCTCTATCGCGGTAACCCTCCGCCACGCCCGTCACGTGCGAGTGTAAGTACGGTTGACCATCCTTCAAACCAACCAGAGCCTCGGTGAACCCTACCAGTTCGCCACCATAAAATGCTCCGAGCACCTGTCCGCCCGTGCGCGCCGCCACCACCATTATCGTGACCGGCTCCACGTCCAGGTCGTCTTCCTTCCAAATTGCTTGTTGCAGCTTGCAGCACCGTTTTAAGTCCGCTAGCGTTTCGCATTTGCGAACGACCAGCTCCTCACTCATCGAGCCGCCTGTTTTTTTGCGGCCCCTAAGCGAAGTTTGGCTCGCTCCCATAATTCTTCCATCTGTTCTCGAGGGACATTCGGAAGCGTGGCGCCACCTGTAACTGCCATGGCTTCCATCTCCCGGAATCGCTGCGAAAACTTCGCGTTGGCTTTTTTTATCGCAATCTCCGGGTCAATCTTCAGGAACCGGGCGACATTCATGCTTACAAAAAGCAAGTCGCCAACTTCCCCTTCAATCTCCGCAGCCCGGCCTTCCGCGAGCGCGCGCCGTAGCTCGCCCACTTCCTCGTCCAGCTTCGCAAAAATTCCTTCCGTGGTATCCCAATCAAATCCAATCCGTGCAGCGCGCCGCGTGAGTTGAAAACCTTCCATCAACCCGGGAAGTCCGCGAGGGATGCCGTCAAGCAGGGATTCTTTTTTCCCTTCCTCCGCATTTGCACCCTTTTTTCTTCGCCGTTCTTCTCGTTTGATTTGTTCCCAATTCTTCAGTACCTCGGCCGCATTCTTGGCCCGCTTTTCCCCAAAAACGTGTGGATGACGCCGAACCATTTTTTCGTGGATCTCTCGAATGACGTCGGCAACCGTGAATCTGCCTTGTTCACGCGCAATTTGTGAGTGAAATACAACCTGCAGTAACAAATCCCCCATTTCCTCGGCAAACTTCGCGTCGTCTCCGCTTTCCATAGCGTCAATAACTTCGTAAGCCTCTTCGATCAGATATGTTCTAAGGGAGGAATGCGTCTGTTCGCGATCCCATGGGCAGCCGTTGGGCGCGCGCAGACGAGCTTGCAACTTTACAAGTTTCTCGAACCACTGCCCGGCCTCGCCGCCCTTGCGCTTGAAAGTTTTTCCGGCGGCGGACCTGCGCCTCTTATTTTTTATTATTTTTTTCGATCGCGAAGCCATCGTTTTGTAACGGACACCTTGGCATTTCTGTACGACTACCCTGTGCTTCGCCAGTATAGACTATGCTGGCCCAGCGACGGACCAAGGGCCGTCCCCAACCGGATACCCGACATGATAAACTTATTCTGAACTGAACTAATGAGGAACCAGCCTTGCCTGACAAAAAAAACGAAGACCCACGACACGAAGAAACTTTTCGCGTAATCGACCGCCGTCCTTTCACTTCTGAAGGCGAGTTGCGCCCTGAAATTGTGGAGGAAGAAAAGCGTGAAGAGCGCATGGCAGCAGCCAAACAGCCCCCTGCGAATGCAGCTCAACCCGCCGCTGCCGCTGCCGCTCCGCCTGCAGCCGAAACGCCCAAGCGCTCCGCCGCCTTCGAGAATCTGGTGCGCATGATCGGCAGCAACACCGCCATGGTTCTTGGCGCCTATGCGGACCCGCGCACCGGTCAGCCCATGATCGATCCGGAAGCCGCAAGGGAAATGATCGATATGCTCGACGCCCTTCAGGAAAAAACTCGAGGCAATCTCGCTCCTGAAGAAGATTCCATGCTCCTCGACTTGCTGGGCAAATTGAAAATCACCTATCTGGAAGTAAATCAGGCGCTCGCCGCGCAAGCCACCGCCGGCGCGCAAAAAGCAAAAACGCGGCCCTAGCTTCCGGCCACGTACTTGAACCAATTGTTGCAGATTCATTCTGGTGATTCGCCGCATCCCGCGAAATGAATTCCGCGCCCATTCAGCTTACCGTCCTCGGCTCCGGCACTTCCATGGGCGTCCCGACGCTCGGTTGCCACTGCCCGGTGTGCGATTCCGCCGATCCGTTCGACAAACGGCTTCGGCCATCAATTTTGCTCTCCCGCAACGGCCAGAACGTCGTGATCGACACCACGCCCGATTTTCGCACCCAGGCTCTACGCGCCGGCTTGGATCGCCTCGACGCCCTGCTGTTAACCCATGGCCACGCCGATCACATTATGGGATTCGATGATGTCAGGCCTTTTAATTTGCGGCAGCGCATCGCCTTGCCCGTCTACAGCAACGAAGAAACCTTTCGTGTACTCCGTCGCGCGTTTTCTTATGTCTTTGATGATGCCCCGCGACTCAGTGCCGTCCCAAGTGTCAGCCTGCGCGTGATTGACGGCCCGTTCGACTTGCTGGGTGTGACGTTCGTTCCCATTCCGCTCATCCACGGCGAAATGGAGGTCCTCGGTTTTCGCTTCGGCAAAGCCGCCTATCTCACCGATTTCAGTCGCGTGCCGGATACTTCACGCGCGCTGCTCCAGGATTTGGACGACTTGATTGTCGATGCTCTCCGCGACGTCCCACATCCCATGCACCAAACCGTCGAACAGGCGTTGGCGCTGATCGAAACCATCAAGCCGCGTCGCGCCTGGTTCACGCACATCGCCCATGAACTGCCACACGCCGCCACCAACGAGCGCCTTCGCAAGCTCGGCTTCAACAATATTCAAATGGCTTACGACGGGCTGCAGTTCCTTGTTGCCGTCGACAAGCCTGTGATTTCTTTGCCAACAACCGCCGTCCCCACACTAGTAGACCAACCAGGCAGCGCATCCGTGTTCGCTTCCTCGAAAGAATGGGCGGCACGGTACGGCCGCTCCGGCCGCGGCAGCGTTCTGGTAGTCGGAAATTTCGACGGCATCCACCTCGGTCATCAAATGATTTTGAACCACGCCGTTCAGCATGCTCGGGAAAGTGGCGCAGTCCCCACCGCCTTAACTTTCGAACCGCCTCCACTAAAAGTTCTGCGCCCAGAATCCGCGCCGCTACGCCTCTCCACCAACCAGCAAAGGCTCGAATGGTTTGCCCTCGAAGAAATGGAAGCCACCGTAGTTCTGCCGTTCACCCAAGAGCTATCTCAGCTGTCCGCCGAAGAATTCGTCGAACAAATTTTAGTGCGCGACCTGCAAGCGCGGTCCGTAGTGGTTGGGGAGAATTTTCGCTTTGGTCACAAGCAAAAAGGTAACGTCACGCTGCTTCGCGAACTTGGCCTGCGTCACGGTTTTGAGGTGGTTATTCAAGCGCCCGTAATTTACAAAAAGGAAATTATTTCCAGCACGCTCATCCGAAAACTCATTGCCGATGGGGATGTAACCAAGGCCGCACGGCTTTTGGGGCGGCCATTTGTTTTAACTGGCCAGGTTGTAGGCGGGACAGGCACAGGACGCCGTTTCACGTTTCCCACCCTCAATCTTTCGCCTGAGCAGGAGCTTTTACCGGGCCGCGGAGTTTACATCACCAGAACACTCCTCGACGGCGAGAGCAGCAGCCACCGTTCCGTCACGAACGTGGGCATGCGTCCGACATTCAACGGCAGCGCCTTAAGCGTCGAGACCCACTTGCTGGATTATTCCGGAAACTTTACTCCTGAACGTATTGAAGTTCGCTTCTGGAAGCGGTTGCGCGATGAAAAAAAATTCAATGGAGCGGACGAGTTGCGCCTTCAAATCGCGCGAGACATCGCCAAAGCCAACAGATTTTTCAGCATGCTGCGGCGCTTCCGTTCCCTGCGCCATCCGGTCTGACCAGGTGTCAGTGGCGCTGCTTTTGCATGCACGCTTCGCAGTAGCCGCCCACTTCCGTCCGCGAAATCGTCACCTTCATTCGAAAGTCCCGGGCGATTTGCTCTTTTAATTGCTCGTACAAGCGGCTTTCAAACTCGCGCACTTGCCCGCAACCCAGGCAAGCCACGTGTATATGATCTCGCGGCCCATGCGTTTCGTAGTAATGACGGTCGCCCCGTAAATGCAGCAGGTCCAGCTCGTCGATCAGTCCATGTTTTTTTAGAAGGTCGATGGTGCGATAGACGGTAACCAGATGCACCGCTGAATCGAGCTTTTGCGCGCGTGAAAGAATCTGGTCCACGTCCAGGTGCTGCTCCGCTTCATCCATTACACGCAGTATCGCTTGACGCTGCCGCGTCATGCGAATCCCACGCTCGCGCAAAGCCGACTGAAGTTTTCCAGTTGTTTGCTCGGTATTAAGCCGCTCTCCGGTGGATGCACGGTGCGTCGGCGAGGAAGCCATTTGCTATCTCCGAAGTGTTCGCCACGCCCAACCCGCGGCTAGGAATGAATCGGCAGGCGGCGCATCACGTCGTTGTACATAACCACCGTGAAGATCAGTAAAAGAAACACTAATCCGGCCTGCACAAAGCGTATCTTAAAAGCCATGCTCATGTCCCTGCGCAGAAGGCCTTCGATGGATAGGAGCAGAATATTTCCGCCGTCGAGTATCGGTATGGGCAAAAGATTCAGGATCCCGAGATTCAAGCTGATGATCGCCATCAGATTTACCAGCGCCAGACTCCCGTCTTGCACCGCATGTCCGGCCTGATCCGCAATGCTCACGACGCCCTGCAATTGCTTCACCGATAGTTTGCCGGTCACCAGTTTGCTTACCGTCGCTAACAATCGCACTGTGCCCGACCACGTTTCTGCCATCGCCGAACTAAAAGCCGTCGTAAACGAAGTCCTCTTATACGCGAGCGCAATCTTCGGGCTGATACCGATTCGGTAGGCATACTTCCCATCCTCATCAGCAAGCCATTCCGGCTTCATCGTCAGCGTCACCGGTTTCGAATCGCGCATCACGCCGACCTGCAAAGCGTTGCCATTCGAATGCTGCACGATATCCACAAATTCCGGCCAGTTTCCGACCGGCGATCCGTTTACGGATACAACGTGATCCCCTGATTTCATCCCGGAGCGATGTGCCGCTTGCCCTTTCATGATTTGGTCGATTATCGGAGGAATAGGATGGTAGCTGCCCAGCGCCTTCGAATCTGCCAGGTCCTTAGCGCGCACTTCCACGTTGCGCGTGTTTCCCTCACGTTGAATCGTCAGGTGCACCACATCGTTGGACGGATCAAGTATTTTGTCATCCGCCTGCTCCCAGGTCGCGGTGTTCACGCCGTTCACCGCTGCGATGCGATCCCCGACTGCGACGCCGGAACGCGCAAGCGGATCGTTCTGCGATAGCCCCGCGATCACTGCGGGCTGATCCAAATACTGCGGATACGGTGTCCCGTGGACCCAGTAAAACACTCCAAAAAGTAAAATGGGTAGAATCAAATTGACGACCGGTCCGGCCAGCGAAATCAGTGCTCGCTGCCACCGCGGTTTGCTAGACAATTCATCGGGCGCTCCGGTCGGCGCGGGTCCAGCCGAATCCACCTCGGAAAGATCCTGCCCCGCCATGCGCACATAACCACCAAGAGGTACGGCACTCACGCGATAGTCTGTGTCCCCGCGCTTCACCCCAAAAATCCTCGGCCCAAATCCAATGGAAAAAACGTCCACGCGCACGCCGAAAAATCGCGCGACAATAAAATGTCCCCACTCGTGAACGGTAATCAGCACGCCCAGCACCAGCAATGTTCCGAAAATCCAGCTCATAAATAATTGCTTCCCTTCGCCTTTAAACGTTCGACAGAATATTACGATGCTACGGCAGTTGTTTGCATCAGTCGTTCCACTTCTTCTTTAGCCATTCGGCGTGCTTCACGGTCCGCGGCCAGCACCTCATCCATGTTCTCAAACTTGATACGCGGCGTGCGCGCCAAAACTTTCTCGATCACTTCCGGTATCCCCGAAAACGGTAACCGCTGCTCCAGGAAAGCCGCCACCGCTATTTCGTCCGCGGCATTTAATGCGCAGGGCATTGCGCCACCCTTTTTCAGCGCTTCTCTGGCCAGGCGTAGGCATGGAAACCGGCGGGTCGATGGCTTCGCAAAATCCAGGCGACGCAACTTAGACCATTCCAAAGCCAATTCCTTAGATGCCATCCTCTCAGGATAGGTTAACGCATATTGGATGGGCAGTCGCATGTCGGTTGGTCCCAGTTGCGCCAAAACAGAACCATCCACAAATTCCACCATGGAGTGCACCGTCGATTGCGGATGAATCATCACCTCAATCTGCTCCGGCTGCACGCCAAACAGCCACCGTGCTTCAATCACCTCGAAGCCTTTGTTCATCATCGTCGCTGAATCAATCGTAATACGGTTGCCCATGCGCCACTTCGGATGTGCCAGCGCCTGCTCAGGTGTAACGCTGTGCATCTCTGCCAGCGGCGTTTTGCGAAAAGGCCCGCCGGACGCCGTCAACACCAATCGGCGCACTTCTCCATGCGTCCCACCTCGCAAACATTGGTGCACCGCGTTGTGTTCGCTATCCACCGGCAGTATATCTTTCCCTGCCTTTTGCGCCGCTCGCATCACCAATTCGCCCGCCGCAACTAATACCTCTTTGTTGGAGAGCGCGATGGTCTTACCGAGCTTCACAGCATCGTAAGTCGCTTCCAGTCCCACAACGCCAACCGCCGCGGAAAGCAAAATATCCGCCTTCCCATGCGTGCCGACCGCGAGCATGCCTTCGCGTCCATGATGGATCTCGGGCAGCGGCGAAATATTTTTATCGCGCAGCAGCCGCGCTAATTCATCGGCTCTCGAAGCGTCCGCAACGGAAACCACTTCCGGGCGGTGTCGGCCAATCTGGCCGACCAGTTCATCAAGATTCGAACCCGCAGCCAGCGCAACAACCGTGAAACCCTCACGCAGCGATTCCACAACAGAAAGAGTTTGCCGGCCTATCGAGCCCGTGCAACCCAATATGGAGAGATACTTCAAGAAATTCCTTCCAAAAAACTTCAACCCCTCAGGTTCGTCAAGAGGTCCGTCACGCCGCGCAGCACAATATCCAATAATACCAGACAACCGGAATCGTCAGAATCAGCGCGTCTATGCGGTCCAGTACACCACCATGCCCGGGCAACAGTCCTCCTGAATCCTTCACGCCAACGCTGCGCTTATAAGCCGACTCCAACAGGTCGCCCATCTGTCCAGCCACATTGCCCACGGCAGCCATTCCCAGCAACAACGGAAGTGACGCATTGAGCCACCGCCTGAAAATTACCGCCACCACTAACGACCCCGCAAAACTTGCCACCGATCCTTCCCATGTTTTCTTCGGACTCAAATGCGGCGCCAAAGGATTCTTGCCAAAGGCCCCCCCCACAAAATAAGCCACCGAGTCCCCAACCCACGTAATCACCAGTGCGAAAAGCAACAGCACCGGACCCTGCGCCACCCCATGCAATCGGATCGCATAAGTAAGAGGAAAAGCCACCAACAGCAGCGCGCTGGAGCTGATTCCAGCCGAGGGCAAAGCCTCTACCATCGGCCGCTTCGTGAACAGAGTCAGTACGCCGATGCCCACAACAAATAAAAAAAAGACTTCGCCCACTCCGTTGCGTGCTCCAAAAAATTCCACAACATCTGCCGTGTATTGCACAAATATCAAGACAAGCGCGCATGTTGCCGTCCAAAGGCGATACGCCCGATGACCGACCGCGTCCCCGAGGCGAAAATATTCCACAAGCGCCAACAAAACGATCACCGCTGTGGCCACAGCTACTGCCGCGGTAGAACCGTATAAAACCAGTCCCACAACAATCGGTATTAGCAGCGCTGCCGTAACCACTCTTTTCCAGGTCATCGAACGCCAGTCTCCCGACGAATCCACATCAGAGTGTCATCATAGCAACGGATTAAGTCCTAGGATGGATACGGATTGTTAACGTAGGAATATATAACGCCCAGCGATTTATAACGAATGTCGCGCTGCCGTTCTGCGCATAAAATCGCCCGCGTAAAATTGCAGCACACCGAAGATCTATTTCCCCGAAGTTTCTCGAGACGGCTCCCCTTCGCGGATTCCACCGTACCGTCGCTCCCGCTTCTGATATTCCACCAGCGCTTCCAGCAAGCGAGCGCGATTGAAGTCCGGCCAGAGCGTTTCGGTCACGAATATTTCCGCGTAGGCAATTTGCCACAACAGGAAATTACTCACCCGCATCTCCCCGCTCGTGCGAATCAAGAGGTCCGGATCCGGGAGGCCACCAGTATAAAGGTGACGCTCCAGTTGTTCCTCGGTGACTGCGGAGCCCGCGCCGTGCCCGTTGCGCCCATTGTGACTGTCGCGTTCCGCCAGAATCGAATTCATGGCATCTACAATTTCCGCGCGTCCGCCATAGTTCAGTGCCACGCTCAGCACCATTCCCGTGTTATCCGCCGTGGCCTCCATGGCTTCCCGTGTATCTCTTTGCACCGCTTCCGGCAGCTCATTCGAACGCCCAAGGAACCGCATTTGAATATTGTTTTTTTGCAGCAGCGGCATCTCGCGCCGCAGATACTCCCGCAGCAGTTGCATCAGAAACTCAATCTCGGCTTTCGGGCGGCGCCAGTTTTCCACTGAGAACGCGTAAAGCGTGAGGGCCTGAACTTTCAGCCGGGCGCAGGTTTCTATCGTGATTCGAGCGGACTTGGTCCCCGACTGGTGTCCCGCGACGCGCGGCAAATGGCGCTTTTGCGCCCACCTGCCGTTGCCATCCATGATCACCGCGATATGGCGCGGTAGTCGCGTCAAATCCAGGGACTCCAGCAGCGAAGCCTCTTCGGCATTCACCGTTCCCAGTCCGTGCTCCGCGGAAACTTGCAGCAGCGGCGTCGATTTGGCTTCGGTCAGGCTCAATCCAGCAAATCCTCTTTATGCCGCAAAGTTAACACACGCCCAGTGCATCCGCAATGCCTGGTGTCTGGCGAGAAACTAAGGTGTTTAACCAGACGGACTACCTGACATAAACAACGCCGTATAGGTCAGGAACAACGTGAGAACAATCATGGCAATCGCCGTGACCCAGGCCACTATATTGAACGTCAGCGTGTTGGTGTGCTCGCCCATTAAGTCCTTGCGATTCACCAGGAGCAGGATGAAAATCACGACCACTGGCAGCCAAATGCCATTCCCTACCTGCGAAAATATCAGAATGGTCCACAGCTTATTCGTCATCAACACCACTCCTGCCCCTATGACGATGAGCAAGGTATAGAGCCAGTAAAAAATTGGCGCTTCCGAAAACTTGTTATCAATTCCCGCCTCGAAGCCAAGTCCTTCGCATATTACGTGCGCCGTGGACAGCGGCAAAATGCTAGCCGCGAATAGCGAAGCGTTCAGCAAGCCAAAAGCAAACGTATACGCCGCCCAAGGCCCGGCCAGTGGCCGCAACGCCTCCGCCGCGTCCCGCGCGTTATCAATGTTTCGCATGCCATGCGTATACAGAGTCGCCGCTGTGCACACAATGATGAAAAAGACGATCACCATGCAACTTATACTTCCTACCAGTACATCGGCTCGCGCTTGCGGATATTGACGCACGCTCACCCGCTTCTCGACAAATCCCGCTTGCAGATAAAAAAACTGCCACGGAGCGATGGTCGTTCCCACCAACCCGGTCAGCATCACCAAATATCCCGAATCAAAATGGATCGTCGGGATCACCGTCATTTTCGCCGCCAATAACCAATCCGGCTTCGCCAGAATCGCGGAAATAATGTAGGTAACATAAAACGCGCATGCCACCAGGAAGATCACTTCCACCTGGCGGTAGGTGCCTTTGAGCACCAGAACCCACACCAATAACGCCGCAATCGGTACCGCAATGAACTTGTTCACGCCAAAAATCTGCATGGCTGCCGCTACGCCTGCGAATTCGGCCACCACGTTCGCCAGATCCACAAAAAACCCCACGACCATCACAAAAAATGTCGAGCGGAATCCAAACTCTTCGCGGATCAGATCCGACAACCCTTTTCCAGTAACCACGCCCATCCGCGCGCACATCTCCTCCGTCACGTACAGCGCGATAGTCATCGGAATCAGCGACCACAACAGCGCGTACCCGTAGTGCGAACCCGCTTGCGTGTACGTGGAAATTCCACCCGCATCATTGTCCACGTTTGACGTAATCAGTCCTGGGCCTATCACTGCCAGCAGCAATGTCAATCGACGCCGCAGCCCGCGGACGCGCCGCATCAAATCCGTGCCGCCGGCTTGCACGTTGCCGATTCGTCTGGAAATGAATCCCTTGTCCATTTTGGTCCTTACTTCTTCAACAAACGCGATACCACATCGTCCACGGCAATTGCCCCAATGGGATGATCCTGGTCGTTCACTACCGTAAGCATCCGCAGGTTGTATTTATCAAATAGCTCGAAGACATCGCCTTCACGATCGGTTACCTTCACGCTTATAAGCGGCTCCGTTTTTAATTCCGACATGCGCTGCTCCGGTGCGGCCAGTAATAGCCTCGCTACCGGCACGGACCCGGAATATTCCGCCTCCAGATTGATCAGCACGATGGTGTCCATCTGCTCGATGTTCAAATCCTGCTTGCGTATCCAGGCCAATGCCTCGTCGCGCGTCAACGATTCGCCCATGAACAAAAATTCCGTATTCATCATCCCGCCCGCGGTCGCCGGGTCGAAAGACAGCAACTCGCGAACCTCTGCCGCTTCCTTTCCAGGCATTTCATGCAACAAACCCTCGGAAGTTTCCTTCGGCAGATCCGCAAGCAAATCAGCGGCGGCGTCTGGATCCATTTCCTCGATAATATCGGCAGCCCGGCCCGGATCCATTCTTTCGACGATTTGTGTGGTAAGTCTCTGGTCCAGCTCCGCAAGCACCTCCGCCGCGGTCTCTTCATCCAACGAAGCGATAATTCCCTGCCGTTCCGCCGCGGAAAGCATTTCCATCATTTCCGCTAAATCCGCCGGGTGCAGATTCTCAAGTTTTTCGTGAGTGATTCGCAGCTTCACGCGCCGCATCGGATCCGGTTCGATCAGGTTCACAAATTCCCATCGGATTGTGCTGTGCGGCAACCGGCTTTGCAGCTTGCGAACTACCGCGGGCGAAGCTATGCCTTGTAGAAGCCGGCGAACCGCGCCTGGAATTCCTACATCCACTTGAGAAAGCCGTAATTCAATATTTCCATTGCTGTGCTGCTCTACCAGGTCCACATCGTTCACGCGAACCACTTTTCGCCCGCTGGTATCGATAATTTGCTGGTCCAGCAGATCTTTACTGACCGCCAGCAAATTCTCATTCGGCTGATAAGGTTGCAGCGCCTGCTCGCGAACATTCAAGTTCAGTTTTCCCGGCTCTATGGACGCAACCTGATCGTAGTGCGCGAGCAGGGGACGATAACGGCCGCGCGAAATCAAGTAATGCGAAACCCGGTTGGGCTGCTCCGCGGGCTCAATAAAAAATTCGCGGACTCGCCCGATATAATGCCCGTCGGAATCGTGCGCGGTAGATCCCATTAATTCGGTTGCGTACAACATAAAACCGCTCTTTCTTTGACAATGCCCTGTTCAAAAACAAAAAACCCGCTAAACCGGGAAACCGGCAGCGGGCAGAAGTCTCATACGGATAGACTTTCCACTAGCCGGTTGACAACCCTCCCCAGCCCACGCCTTGCTCTGTTAGCCCCGCTTCCACGCGCAGTCTTACTCTGTAAGCCCAGGGAGACCACATCGCCCAAGATCTACTAGCCGCAGGTTCGCTTTCGCTGAAAACGGTCATCGCCTCTGAATTCCCTAAAAAAATCCCAAACAACACCGCAAAATCACAAAAATATGCCATCTTGCGTGGTTCTTTCAGTCTTAAATCGTGCGCGTTGCATTGTCAAGGTCAAACAGTCAATTTCGCGTTCGAATCCGAGATTTTTTCTTAAAGAGCATATCCTTCGGCTTGCGAAAAAGCATATCGCCCGGAGCCTTGCCTCGTTTACGGCACTCCTCCTTATAGAGGGTCAGGTAGTTTTTCAGAATATAATCCGATTTGGAATACCCTAATTCCTTGGCAGCGCGATCAATTTTCCTGGGGGCGCCCTCCAATTCCGCAAAATTCCCAATTGGGGTTTCGTCAACCTCAATCAGCAGCCCCTTCGCCCACCGCGCCGACAACCGGTATGTAGTCCTGTATTTTTCGTACCGAAACCATCCCCGCATTCCCAATCCCTCAAAAATTGTCGCCAGCGTCGCTGCGTCCGTCACCACAGTTTCAATCTCATCTCGAACTCTATGCCTGCTTGCCGGCCCACCGGTTCCGCTTTTATCTGCATCTTCTGGCGCGGCCCCCCCAGGCACCCCTGCTTCTGCAAAGTTTGGCCCCGCCACTACAGGCCGCTTGAAAGTAAGCACTGCTCTGGTCCCCGGTCCCTGCAAATTTTTTCCGTCATTGTCCACCCGGGTTTCCGTCCTAATCCTCAGCAGTTGCGCTTTCTTGGCCAATCCTCTCCTTGCCGTATCAAAAATCAGATTCATCTCGTGAACTCGGCCGCTTCCTCGGTACACGGTCTTGCCTTTGAGTTCCTTGAGCGCCTTTCGGAACGCCTCCAAGTCCCTGATCCTCAATTTAATTTCCGTTTCTTGCGCCATCGCTCTCTTTACCGAATCGGCACCCAACTTTCGCCTGTATCAAAGTTCCGATAGTATAGCTAAGGTATGCACTCGAACCGTAATTGGGAATCTTTGAAGCTTCCAACCGCCGAATCAGCACCGCCCACCTACCAGGACCGAGTTATTGACATCGCGCCGCCCGTCGCCCGTATTCAACCCTTTGAATCCGTTATTCACGGCGACCGCCGCGTCGATCCCTATTTCTGGCTGCGTGAAAAGGAAAACGCTGAAGTTCTCGCCCATCTGCGCGCTGAAAATGCCTATACCGATGCTTTCATGCGTCCAATCGA
>DATNME010000053.1:0-27352 GCA_035602385.1 Candidatus Dormiibacterota bacterium | reverse complement strand
GTCCTTCCGCCGAGCAATGAGCTCGATTCCCGTGCCGATCTGTTGCGCCAGCGCTTCCGCGGCACTTCGCGTGCCGTCCGCTATCAGCCGTTCCGCAAAACCTTCCGGAATGATGTTTTTTACCTTCTGTCCAATAAGTTCATCGCGGTTATATCCAAATTGCTTCTCCGCCTGCACATTCAGCAGTACGATTGCCCCGGCCTGGTTCACCACCACCATGGCATCCGGCGCCGCTTCGAGCAGACCGCGGTATTTTGCTTCGGACTCCTTGCTTTCGCTGAGGTCGTGGCTAAATTCGGAAAATCCAAGCAAATTACCTGCTCGATCTCGCAAGGCGGTAAAAACTATATTTGCAAGGAATCGCGATCCATTCCTGCGTACGCGTATGCCGTGCTCTTCTTGCTGTCCGCTCGCTGCGGTTAACCGCAACACTTCTTGCGGCCTGCCCCGTTTGACATCCTCCGGGGGGAAAAAACATGAAAAATTTTTACCGATGATTTGCTCCGATGTATAACCTTTAATTCTTTCCGCCCCTGCGTTCCACGTAACAACTTTGCCGCCGGGGTCCAGCATGAAAATCGCATATTCGCGAATGCCATCGAGCAGTACGCGATATTTTTCTTCGCCCTCACGAAAGGAGTCTTCGGCGAGTTTTCGTTCCGATACCTCGCGTAATAGTTCTTTGTTGAGAGTATCCAGTGCCAACTTGGCTTGTTGTAGCTCGGCGGCCAGTTGGTACATTTCAGGTTCTATTTCCAAGGCATGGTTGCGGAGCTTGTCCATAGATTCCTATTGCGGCGCTTTTTAGGTACGACCATGGTTTCGTCACGGGCTCGATGAAAATAATTCGTGCCAACGACGGACGTCGACCTAAGCTTCGGGGCATGTTTCTGCGACGATGCAGATAGAAGGGGGGGACTGCTGCTATCCCAAGCAACGCAGTAACGTCACAGGGGATCGTCACTGAGTATGTCAGATTTGCCTGATCAGGTTCATTGTTTCCGCTCAACTAACATCAAGTAGTTAACAATTCGTCGAGTTAGGCGGAGGCTCAAATGGGCATCACGAACCGCGATGCTGGTTGAGCGAAAATTGGCGTAGAATACCGCCATGGGGCTCAAAGACGGCGAAAATCTGAACATTGTTTGCCCGTGCTGTCAGGCCAAGCTCACGGTCGATCCGATTTTTGGCGCCGTGCTCTCGCACGAAGCGCCTCCGAAGCCCCCTTCCAATGTTGATCTGACGCAAGCTGGCAAAATTCTGGATGAACAGACCCGGCAACGCGAAGACAAATTCGCGGATTCGTGGTTCCAGGAAACCAATAAGGAAGATATCCTCGCCAAGAAATTCGAAGAAGCCATGAAGAAAGCCAAAGACGCTCCTGCGACAAAACCGATTCGAGATTTTGATCTGGATTAGTTTCTGCCCCGCCCTCAGGCAAGAACCTTGGGTGCCGTGCTCTGTGACAACCAGGCTAGCCAGCGATCAAGACATTCCTGCTTCATCTCAGTCTTGACCTTTACGTCTTCCAGAGTGAGTTCCACTTTGAGTGACTTGGAAAGCATTTTATTTCCATGGTTCTCAATCCTCACTTTGCCTGGCTCTGAGACTGTGATTCCCTTGCCCTTGTTGGTCAGGATGATCACAAGTTCGGAGATAAATTTGGCCTTGCACTTCTTGTCGTCAATCTTGAATTCAACTACGTCGGAGCCGCTGTCCGTCTTCTGATCCCAGGCATCTCCAATCATTAATTCAAGTTCATGCAAACAGGCGCGATCGAGATGTTCGTAAATCTTCTTGTATGAGGGATAGGAATTAAATGTAGTGAAAGCAGAAAAGAGCTGAATAATCCCGACAATAATTATTCGCGCGCCGAAGAGCGGTTTGATTCCGCTGTGAATTTCAAAATACAGTCCCACGGTGTTAAAAAGTCCAAGCAGCAGTAGTGCGGCAGCTTCAAACTTCAGCACACGCGGATCTGTCTCTGCAGCCCGCAAAATCCATGCACCCTCAATCAACAAAAAAACCCCGATTGCGAACCATATGGCGTCGAAAATTGTGTGTGATCTCGACAGTAATCCAAGGATCAGAGTAAACGCTCCCCACCCGATACTCTGCCACCCTGAGCGCCGCAATCCCCGCTGTAGCGAGAGGTACATGGCGGCAAGCTTGAGCCTCTCCAGATGCGTCTCCGGCGGTATCCGAAATTCCATTGTGTCCTCACCTCTCTGATGCCCGGCATAATACAAGAAATATCAGTTAACAAAAACTTCTTCATTCTGCTAGTCCTAAGAACTGTGTTCTGATTGCGCTACAATTTGGTAAATGCTAACGAAGGGCCGAAAACGTTTCCAATTGAAGCTTGCATCCGGGATTGTGACACTCGGTTCCCGCACACTCATCATGGGCGTGCTTAACGTTACGCCGGACAGTTTTTCCGACGGTGGTAAGTTTTATGACGTGAAAGCCGCGGTCCGCCGCGCGCTTGAAATCCAAGAGGCAGGAGCGGATATTCTCGATATCGGCGGGGAATCGACACGGCCGGGATCAGAAGGCATTTCTGGCAAAGAAGAAATCAAGCGCGTACTTCCCGTGTTAAATGCGCTGCGCAACCGTTTGAAGATTCCGATTTCAATCGATACGCAAAAGGCTGAGGTTGCAGAAGTTGCACTTGGCGCAGGCGCGCAAATTGTAAACGATATTTCTGGGTTGAGAAGCGACCCCGGCATGGCGGCGGTTGCCGCCAGACATCGGGTTCCCATTATCCTTATGCATATTCGCGGCACTCCGCGGACCATGCAGAAAGGCCCATTCGCGCGCAACATAATGAAAGACGTAATCGCCGGGCTGCGCTGGTCTGTGAATAAAGCCCGAAGGGCGGGCATCGCCAAATCGCAAATCATTCTTGACCCTGGCATTGGATTCGGGAAAAGTTTTGCTCAGAATTACGAGCTGCTGCAAAAATTGCCGGAAATTGTTCGCCTTGGTTTTCCGGTGATGACCGGAACGTCGCGAAAAGGTTTTCTCAGCGCAATGTTTGGCGGCGAGGGCAAGTCGGATCGCGGAAGCGAGCGTCCGTCGATTGAAGAACGCATCTGGGGAACGGCTGCTACTGTAACCGCGAGTATTTTAGGCGGTGCGCACATCGTCCGCGTCCATGACGTGTGTGAAATGGTTCAGGTAGCTCGTGTCGCTGACCAGGTGGTTCGTAGCAGGTCCGAATCTCGTAAATCTCGAAAATAATGATATTTATGTACGTCGGAGAGTGAATGCAACTATGGAACATAGATTGATTTTCTGTGGTTTCGCTTTTTTCTGCATGCTTGCAAGTTTCCATCCCGCATTCGCTCAATTACCACCGGTCAAGAGTGATCCACTAAACCCGGTGAAAACCATTCAGGGTGCCGGGGCGTGTTCGGCAACGGAGGCTTCTTCTTGTGCTCAAGCTGCCGCAAAAATATTGCCACTTGTGATGGGTCCCTCACCGATGGAAGAAAACCTGCGCCGGCTCACCGACGAAATTGGCGGGCGCGTCAGCGGGTCTCCGGAGATGGACCGCGCCGTGGAGTGGGGAGTCGCTGCGTTTCGCACAGCGGGCATCGATGTTCACACTGAAGAGTATAAGTTGCCGGTACGGTGGAGCGAAGGCGACACGCAACTTGAACTTCTGGGAAACGTAAAATTTCCCATAAAGCTGGTTGCCGAGGGCTGGTCGCCTGCGACGCCAGCGGAAGGCATCGAAGCAAATCTTGTGGATGTGGGCTACGGAACTGCTGAAGATTTTTCACGGGCCGGCAAATCCCTGAAGGGTGCAATCCTGTTGGTGCGCAGCGACATCGGGACCACATGGGGTGATTTATTCAATGAATATCTTCGACCACCGGGGATCATTGAACGCGCCATCAGCAGCGGCGCCAGTGCGATTCTCTGGATGGGTGCCCGGGAACGCAAATTGCTATATCGTCACACCAATTCTCTTGATGGTGAATTGGACAAAATCCCCCAGGCGATAGTTGCGCGAGAGGACGCCATGCGGCTTGCGCGTACCGTTGCAGCAAATTCTGGAAAGGTGCGCGTGCGTTTTCGCATGCCAAATAAAATCGCCGGACCCGTGGAACAGCAAAATGTGGTGGGCGAAATTCGCGGTTATGAAAAGCCGGATGAAGTTGTTCTGCTTGGCGCGCACCTCGATTCCTGGGACCTGGGTACGGGCGCGCTAGACGATGGTTGCAACGCCGCGTTAGTTATCGAATCCGCGCGCGTGCTCAAAGCCAGCGGTCAATTGCCGCGTCGCACGATTCGCTTCGTGCTGTTTACGGGTGAGGAGCAAGGCACGATTGGGTCGCATGAATATGTGAAGGCGCACCGCGCGGAACTCGACAAACTGCGGGCTATGATTACTTTTGACGCGGGCGTCGGCCGCGTGACCGGATATTCGCTGGGTGGGCGTGGTGACGTTGAAACCGGTTTGCGCCAGATATTGGAGCCGCTAGCCTCGTGGGATATAGACCACCACACTTACGACGCTTCTTTTGGAACCGATAATTTTGACTTTCTGCTCGAGGGTGTTCCAACCTTGGTGGCTAATCAGGAAGAAGCCAACTACTTGCCCAATTATCATGCCGCTTCGGATACGCTCGACAAGGTGGATATCCGCGCATTGAAGTTGCACACGGCGCTGGCGGCGTTAACTGCGTGGGGAATCGCGGATCGGCAGGAAGCGTTGGGCAAACGTTTGTCGCGGGCTGAAATCGAAACGCAGATGAAAGAAACTGGGCTGGATCAGCAGATGAAAATTATCGGTTATTGGCCGGCATGGGCGAGTGGCGCACGCGGACGTGAGCGTTGAGTCGAGCTATACTTACAGGGGATGGACAAGTTAACAAAAGTAGAGAGTCAAGTTGCGGCACCGGTGCGTGAGACGGCAAAGCGCACGCGAATACTGGCTTTGGATTATGGCCGGTCGCGCATCGGAATGGCATTGGCCGACGAGGAAGCACGGTTGGCCCGCCCGCTCGGGACATTAGAGCGCATCAACCGCAACGAGGATATGCGTCGCCTGCGGGAACTCACGAACGAGCATAGCGTCAGGGAAATTGTGGTGGGCTTGCCGCTGCACATGGACGGTTCGCGTGGTGAAATGGCGGAAGAAGCAGCGCGGTTTGCCGAGCGAATACGAAAGCAAATTGGATTGCCTGTGAAACTTCTCGACGAACGGCTGAGCAGTTGGGAAGCCGAACGCATCCTGGAAGAAGAGATGGGTAAAAAATTTGTTCCAAGAAATTCCGAGCACCCGACGAGAAGGAAAAGAGAGGATTCACGTATCTCCGTGGACGCGGTAGCCGCGATGGTTATTCTCCGCGAATACCTGGAGGGAGCGCTGCCATCGAAGGAGCTTCCGTAGCGTGAAGTTTCTTGCAAATCTTTTTCTTTTGCTTGTGCTCCTCGCGGCTGGAGCCGCGGCATGGATCTGGTACTGCGTCGAAAACCCGTACCGGGGCTTTTCCTCAGAGGGCGTCTTTGTTGAGATTCCACATGGCGCGTCGCTACGGACCGCGGCCCGTGAGCTCGAAAAAAATGGAGTGGTACGCAGCGCCCGCGTTTTTGAAATTTACGCGCGCCGGCATCCACGCCGTTCACTTCAGGCCGGCGAATATTTTTTCGATCAAGCTGTCAACACCAGGGATGTTTTTTACAAGCTGGCCAATGGGGATGTTTATTCCCAGCCGTTCGTGGTTCGCGAGGGTGAGACTATTTTTGATATCGGTCGCGATCTTCAAGCGGGCAAATTCATGAATGCGGATGAATTCGTGCAAGCGGCCAGCAATCCGGAATTAATTCACGATCTTGCGCCGCGCGCTAAAACTTTAGAGGGTTTTCTGTTTCCGTCGACGTACCGTTTGTCGCGGCATCCTGTTGCCATTGAGCTAACCGCGGAAATGGTGAAAAAGTTTAAAGAAGAATGGGCGCGTATTTCAGCCGAGGCGGTGACTGGGGAGCAGGCGCCCGCACGGCCTGCTGAATCCGTTGAGTCTGTCGTCACGCTTGCTTCGTTGGTCGAGCGCGAAACACCTCGACCCGAAGAACGTCCGCTGGTTGCAGGCGTTTTTGAAAACCGACTGCGCCATGGTATTCCCCTGCAGTGCGATCCGACGGTTATTTACGCGCTCGAACGCATCGCCCAATATAAAGGCGTGTTAACAGGGCGGGATCTGCACTTCGACTCACCTTACAATACTTATGAAAACCGCGGGCTACCTCCCGGACCCATCGGAAATCCCGGTGAAGCTTCTTTGCGCGCGGCTCTGCAACCAGCGCGAACGGACTATCTTTACTTTGTGGCAAATACACAGGGTGGGCACTTTTTCAGCGCCACTCTCGCGGAACACAACAAGAACGTAACGAGATATCGGCACTTGTTGGCAGGCGAGCAGGCGGAGCCTCCCGCCGCGGTGGCTCCCGCTGTGGTGACTCCCGCTCCGGGCCGGGCGCCTAAGCACAAAAAGACGCATAATACGCCTCGAAAAGGCGCGGCACGATGAGCGAGGAATTAAAAACCAAAAAAGCGATGATTATGGCCGCGGCCCACGAACTGGGAATCGAAAAGTGGACCCTCGCGGAAATCGATCAGCTTCGCCGCAAACTTCTTGCGGATCATGGCGCCGCAGGCAAAACGCAAAACGATTACATCGCCGAAGTATTAAAAGACGCTGGGCAAAAAATTCTGCTTTCTCAGCAGGAGGAAGCCGAGGATCAGTACGAAGATGAGTTCGAGGATTTGCTGCACTTCAAAACACTGGAGGATGCGGAAGTCAGTATCATGCGGCTCGACGAACTCATGCGCAAATTCGCCGCGGAACATGAGCAAGCGGCGGTAAACCGAGTGCTAAATGTGGCCCGGCTCGGGAAGCGGCGCGCTGAAATGATTTCCCGCAACCGCAAGGTAGAGCCGCATAAACGGGCTGAAAAAGTGGAGATCGCTTCATGGTTCCGGATTTGGCTTGAGCAACCCGATGCTTTCTTTAACTGGCTCGATATTCGTAAACAGACAGCGGAATTCCGCGAAAAATTTCCGTCGGTGGAGTCTGGGGAATGACCGCTGCTGCCGGACCGGTGGTTCCTGAACTACCTCCGTTTTCACTCGATGTCCAAGCGCTAAATCTGGGTACGGACACGAAAGCCGTTGGGCTGGAGCTGCTGGGAACAGAAAGCCGGGAACCGGTTCGCGGATCGGACGCGGCGAAAATTTGGTCGGCGGTATTTCCCGCGCTGGCCAACTGCGAACCGTATGTTGTGGATTTTTTCAGCCACATCGATCGCGTGCGCGAATTCTGCAATGGGCGCAGCATCGCATTTCGCGAGGCCGCGGATCGTTGCCTGGTAATACCGCAGCCGTCAGAAAATACCCTTTTTGAAATTTTTGAACGTTTCGAAAAAGAAACTTTTGGCATACGAACCGGCAAACAGGAGCAATTGCAGGATCCTTCTTTGGAGGGGGAACTTTCGCGTCGCGGCCTGGATGCTTACGAAGGCGGCTACCTTCGCTATACTTTTTGCGCTATTTGCGAACCTGAAGATGGCTGGGTGACGGTTCTCAGCGGCACTCTCTGGCCCAGCGAAATAATTCGGCGCTTGCGTCCCGCTGTGCAACCGTTTGATGTATACATTGCCAGACCACAATGAACGTCCAGAGGTTTGGAGCCGAGGCGGCATGCTCTTTAGATTTGCAACGATCCTTGCTCGGCGGCATCCAAATGGTTACGCAATTGCAGCCTGGGTTCGAAAGATCGGAATAGACGGATGGAACGTGTGTTGACATGCACGGTTTGGGTGACACTGGCGGCGCTTTCCAGCGGCTGCGGCGGCGGTTCGGGCGTGCATACCGTCAAGGTTCAGCCTGTTGCTTTGCGGCCCGTCGCCAAAGAGTCCGCGCGAGAAGAACTTCTGGATAAATTCAACGCCATAGCGCAAAGCCAGAAGACTATTAACGCCACGGTAGATTTAAAAACAACAGCGGGGTCCGAATACAGCGGGGTAATCGATGAATATCACGAAGTAAAGGCGTTCCTGCTGGCGGCGAGGCCTGCGCAAATCCGAATTGTCGGGCAGGTTCCGGTAATCGGCAAAACGATTTTCGATATGGCCAGTGACGGTGAAACTTTTCGCGTCTCCATTCCGTCGAGGAATAAATTCCTGGTTGGGGCCGTGAACGTAGACCGGGTCAGCGACAAGCCAATTGAGAATCTTCGGCCGCAACACCTTGTGGAGGCGCTATTGTGGCAGGAAATCCGTAAGGAAGAGGTGGTGCTCTTCGAGGAGTTCAATGATGAAAAGGCGCGTTACTACGTTTTGACGGTTCTTCGCGGCGGGTACCGCTCGGAAATTTTGCGCAAGATCTGGTTCGATCGCTCCGATCTGACGGTGGCGCGCATAGAATACTTCGGCCCTAAAGGTCTGCTGCTGTCCGACGTTTCTTATGCAGACTGGCAACCGGTAACTGCATCGCCCGTTTCCGCATCGTTCGTTTCTGCAGGGGGCGACGCTACCGCTTCCTATCCGCGCACGATCCGCCTGCAGCGTCCGCATGACGACTACAGATTGGACATGGTGGTCACAAAAATTTCTTTGAACGAAGAAATATCCGCTGACCGCTTCACGCTTGAGCAGCCAACCGGCGCGGAATTGGTCCGCGTGGGCGCGACGTCGGACGAAAAACATCCATGATGACCGAACTGGTCTTCCGCAATCTTTTGCATCGTCCGTTGCGGACGCTGATCGGCGTGATGGCTGTAGGTGTTGAAGTTGCGCTGGTGGTTCTGATTGTGGGGCTTACATCGGGCTTGCTCACGGAAACTGCCAAGCGCATCGAGGGCATCGGCGCCGACATTATGCTGCAGTCTCCCTCGGCGCAAATTTTTCTGGCCTTCAGCGGCTCACCCATGCCCATCAAGATCGCTGACAAGCTTCGCGAACTGAAATATGTTCAAGCGGTAGCGCCCGCTCTGCTGCAATTCAATTCCAGCGGGGGTATCGACGTGATTTATGGGATTGATCGGGAGAGCTTCCGCGATGTTTCCGGCGGTTTTGTTTTCCTTCAGGGTCACGATATGGAGGGACCCGACGATCTTCTTGTCGATGACTGGGCCGCTAAAGCGAAACACCTTAATGTGGGTGATACGTATACGCTTCTGAATCACGACTGGCATGTCGCGGCAATCATCGAGCACGGCAAAGGCGCTCGGCTTTTCGTTCCTCTCGCCACGCTGCAGGACCTGGTTGGCGCGCATGAAAAGGCTTCCATTTTTCTTCTGAAGTGCACACGGCCGGAGCACACCGAAGACGTGATGCAGCAAATGCGCTCGACATTTCCCGGTTATCCCGTCCGCCCGCTAAAAGATTTTCTGTCGCTTATGACCTCCACGAACATTCCTGGCTTGCAAACGTTTATAAATGCCATGATAGGTCTGGCCGTAACCATCGGGTTGCTGGTTATTTTCCTGACTATGTATACCACCGTCATCGAACGTACTCGCGACATTGGAGTTTTGAAGTCCCTCGGCGCAGGGCGCGCTTTTATTGTGCGGGCTCTGCTTACAGAATCCGCAGTTTTGTGCTTTTTGGGCATCGGCGCGGGAGTGGCCATCAGCTATGCTGTCCGTGCCGCTTTTCTCGCAGGCTTTCCCACGCTGTCCATATTAATTACTCCGGATTGGATTCTGCGTGCGGGCGCTATCGCTCTGACAGGGGCTCTATTTGGTGCAAGCTATCCGGCGTGGCTCGCCAGCCGCAAGGATGCCGTGGAAGCGCTTTCGTATGATTAGTTCCAAAGGCTTAAAATCCATCAAGGAGCCCTGCTAGGCAGCTATGGAAATCACAGCTACAATACCGGGGCCTTCGCAGGGTACGGCTTTTTCAGGACATAAAAGCGTGGAACCGATACTCAAAGCGGAAAATCTTTGGAAGCTTTACCGCGCCGGCAAAGTGGAAGTTCCGGCTTTGCGCGGCGTTAATTTTGAGGTTTTGCCCGGCGAATCCGTCGCAGTGATGGGGCCTTCGGGCTGCGGCAAGTCTTCGCTTTTGTACGTCATTGGCGGGTTGGCGCAGGCCTCTCGCGGGCGAGTGCTCGTGGACGGAAACGATCTTGCGGCCATGAGTGATGGGGAGCGCACGAAGCTCCGACGCCACAAAATAGGTTTCGTTTTTCAGCGATTCAATCTGCTGCCAACAATGACCGCCAAGGGTAACATCGCCATCGCGCAGTTTATCCACGGAGATGGATTTGACCCCCATCGCTTCGACGTTGTCACCAAAATGCTGGGACTCGAAGGGCGCTTGCGCCACAAGCCTTCGGAAATGTCTGGTGGAGAACAGCAGCGGGTGGCCATTGCTCGCGCCATCATCAACGAGCCTAAAATCCTACTCGCCGATGAACCAACAGGAAATCTTGATACCAAGAATTCTGACATCGTTCTTGAGATGCTTAGACGGCTGAATAAGGATCTGGGCCAGACGATCGTGATGATCACGCACAATCCTGAAGCCACGACGTATTTCGACCGCGTGGTGCACATGCGCGACGGCGTTATTGTCGACGGTATCCCGGCCGATTGACATGCCCGGCCCGAGGCACATCCTATCGCGGATCTTTTTCTGGAATTATGAGCGAGGTGTGTGGCAATACGATCTCGCGGTTGTTCTCATCCTCATTTTTGTGCTGGCGACGCCAGCCCATTGGTTTCACGATCAACCAAATCAAGCCTCTGGTAACTCGACCGCGACTTCACGCCAGGTTTTACTTTTATCGTCCAGTGACAACAAACAGGTTTACCAGGTAGATTCGCGCTTGCTCGCGCTTCCGGAAACCATACCGGTGTTGCAAAATCAACTGCACATCGCTTTACAGAAATCTTTGCCCAAACTGCAAAATGGCCACTTCTCCATTACCAAAATTGAGGCGGTACGCGATGAGCAAGGCATCGTGGTCGCTTATCGCGTCGAAGTTCATAACTGATTCGTATTTGTTCCCTTTCAAAATGTGATTGCAGCCTCAATGGACGGCTATATGTTACGCTTTAGATGTCGAATAATGTTTAGCGCATTCCGGGCTTGCCAGGGGTAAGGTTTTGAATAGAATCGCTCTTTTTTCAGCACTTTCTTCCGTCTTGATTTTTTCCGCAATAGCGGGGAATTCCGCAGCGCAGACCTCAGCCCCAAATCTCGACACGGTTTTCAAGCTGATGGATAGCGCTGCAAAGGACTTCCATAGCCTGACCGCTGATATCGAACATATCAAGTACACCGCGGTGGTGCGCGATACGGCCACGGAAACCGGCCAGATTAGCGTGCGCAAAGACGGCAAGATGCGCATCGACTTCAAATCTCCGGATCCGCGCACGATTCTGCGCAACGGCGATTCGCTGTATATTTACACTCCAAAAATCAGTCGTGTCGAAGAATATAATTTGGGTAAGAATCGAGCGATGGCCGACCAGTATTTGGCGCTTGGATTCGGAACCAAGAGCGACACCCTCAAAAAAACGTACGAGGTGTCCTTGATAGGCGAAGAAGAATTTGACGGCAAGAAGATCATTCTGCTTCAGTTGATACCCAAGTCCGAATCCGTACGCGCACAGCTCACCAAGATCCAGATGTGGGTGGACGAATCTTCCTGGCTGCCATTACAGCAGAAATTTTTTGAGACTGGATCGGGCGATTATTTTCTTTCGCACTACACCAATGTCATGAAAAATCTGAAAATTAACGATGCGAAGTTTAAACCTAACTGGCCGAAGGACGTTAAGGTTGAAAAGCCTCACGGTTAATTTGTTTCTCTTACTTTTACTTAGCCGCAGCTTGTTCGTGTTGCAAAAGCTTTTCCTTGCGCGATAGCCCCCAGCGATAACCGGCGAGGTTTCCGTCTTCACGAATTACCCGATGGCATGGAACGACGATTGACACGGGATTTGTCGCGCATGCTCGGGCTACTGCGCGTATCGCCTTGGGCTGTCCGATAGCGCGCGCAACCTGCGAATACGTGCGCGTCTTTCCTTGCGGGATACGCTGCAATTCCTGCCAAACCCGTCGCTGGAAGGCGGTGGCTTGCAAGTCAGTGGGTACTTCCGCCCGGGGAGCTTTCCCCGCAATTCTTTCGACGATCTCCTTCACCCAATCTCGGCGCCCGTCGTGTGCCTGCGCAATGTCTGCCTTGGGATATTCACTTTTCAATTCCGAGATTAAGGCGTTTTCCTCGTCCCCGAGATAGATCGCCGATACACCTCGATCGGTAGCCGCGACCAGGACTTTGCCCAGCGCGCAGTTCGCCATCGTATATTCCATCTTCATTCCCAGTCCTCCCTTGCGATAAATTGCTGGTGTCATCCCCAATTGCGCGTTACTCCGCTCGTATACCCGGCTCGGCGAGCCGTACCCTGTTTCATAGAGCGCTTCGGAAATTCCCTTACCGGCGCGAAGAAGTTGCTTGAACCGTTTTATTCGTAAAGCTTTTCCAAATTCAGCGGCAGTTATTCCAGCAACCCGCTGAAAAACTCGTCGTATTGTGCCGACTGTTACGCCTAGTTCCCGGGCGAGGGGTCCTAATCGTGGTTGTTCGTCGGTGTTGCTGATCAGAACTTGAGTCACGCGATTGAAGATGATTGCATCACGTGATATTTCATTTGGCCGGCAGCGGCGGCACGGACGAAATCCGCGCTTTTCCGCTTCTTCTCGCGTCGGATAGAACTCCACGTTGCGTCGCAGCGGCCGCCTGGCGGGACACGAAGGCCGACAATAAATGTGTGTGGTCTTCACCGCTAGAACGAATGCGCCGTCGGCTTTTGTATCTCGCGCTAAGCTGGCTCGCCAGCATTTGACGGCTGCTGGTCCTGAGATTCCTTGTGCTCGATCGGTTCTGCGTATCATGCTGGGCATAAATTAACGTATGTTGGTGGCCGAATCTATCCGGAACATGTCTTCAAAGCGTATTTGGCTCTTCTGTTAGAGCGCAGCCCGAGTGAGACTTGCCTCTTCTGGAGAAGTGTGACGGAAATATTTCCACATGCCGCGTATTCCGTGGCTTAAGGGGGGTACTGTTACCTGGTGTTTCTATTTAGGACACGCTCGCTGTTTTCCATAGGTTGACGCTTCCTCTTTAGAATGACATCTTTACAACCCCGCACGGTCTGTTTCGCAGCAGGCCGGATTGGGGACAAGGTCGTAAGTTCTACTGGACACGATTTGCACAGGACTATTTGCAATCGGTCCATCTGAGGGTTGAGATGAGCGCAACGAATCGGGCAGTCTTAATTAATCCAAGTGCGCGTGGAGCAGCGGTCCCACCGCCGGTAGCCGGCCCCAAAGTGGCGAGCGCCATTCCGTTTCCTACGCAGCCGCGCGCGCCGGAGTTGCGCGTTATGCCTCTGCTGGTACCCAGTCCAAATCGCCGGTTTGTTCGCGTTCCGACTCACGCGGTCAAGGTGTCTTCGTCGGCTGAGCAGCGTGAATACCCACGTGCTTCGCTGAAGCTTCCTTTGCGTCTCCGCAGCGTCGCGGGTGTGGCCGAAAATTTCCCAATTACGCTGGTCACGCGAGACGTCAGTTCAACGGGCGTGTTTTTTCTTTGCCCCAAACATATCGCGATAGGCACGGCCATCGAACTTGAAATTGTGCTGGTCAGCCGGCCGATGGGCCGCGGCAATGTTGTGATCGCGAGCAGCGCGCATGTTCGGCGTCAGGAACAGGCAGCTATGCCCGGATGGTACGGAATCGCGGTTTCTTTCGATGATGTCCAGTTTGGCCGCGACGACAGCCTGCCCCTTCGCTTCGGCGACTTATAAATATTTCCGCACACGTGTCGGGACATGGATTTTTTCTGCTACCTTTGATGCGTGGCGAAATCCGGGTCCTCGCGCTCCATTCCGCATTCCATTCAAGGCGTCCTTTTCGACTGGGATGGCACCCTGCTCGATTCTTATAAGGCCGATTCGCAGGCCTACCTGGCGATGTTCCGCGCGTTGGGAATTGCGTGGACGCTCAAGGAACTGGAAATTAATTATTCGCCGAACTGGTACGATGTGTATCGCGCCGCAGGCCTCGCGCAAGAACATTGGAAATCCGCGGACCAGCTCTGGCGCCGGCACTATGCCGGTTATAAACCGCGGCTGATCGCGGGAGTTCGCGGGGTTCTCAATTCAATTCGCCTTCGCCATCGCATCGGAATCGTAACCAGCGGTGATCGCGATCGGGTAATGCGACAACTTCGCGAATTTGGTCTTACACGACTGTTCAGTCCTCGCATTTGCGGCGGGGACACCACTGAGAAAAAACCGCATCCCGCACCGCTGCTACTTGCGCTCGATAAAATGCGACTGAAACCTGAGAGTTGCATTTATGTGGGAGACACTCCTCACGATTTGCTAATGGCGAAACGTGCTGGGGTACGATCGATTGCCGTGCTCGGACCATTTCCAACGGAAACCCAGCTTCGCGCGGCGCAGCCAGAGTTCCTTCTGCGTTCTATAAAGGAGTTGCCAGCGCTGCTTCGCAAGCTTGATCAGTAACGTTTATATGTTTTCAGGCGGAACTACGGTTTGGGATTCGCTGCCGGAGTTGCAGGGACAGTGGCGTCTGCAAATGGCTTGAAATTCGTCCACTTGATAATCACGCGGATAGGAACGTCCTTATCCTTCAAGTGCAGGGTATCGTCCGAACGCGTATAACTCGGGAACCAGTATTTTCCATCAACATTTTCACGGTAGGTTTCAAACATGCTGAAGGGCAAAGTCGGGGAGTGCTCATCTCCCAGGTCTGTCACCCATTTTCCGTAGGTTTTCACCACTTCCAGATATTTGTCGTCCGCCCAGATGATTCCATCAAAAAGTGGATGCGTGCGTTCCACCGATTTTGGTTTTACCTGAAAAATATAGCAATCTACTTCGTCAACTTTTTCCTTGCCGAGATATTTCAAATCATACTTGGCGAGCTGACTTGTCGTGACTGGGAATGCCGGAGGCCGCGTAAGCGCCACGACGTCCTCGGCCTCCAGCTTCAGAAAATGCAGCGTGGAATGTGGAGAAGTAACAAATCTTTCGTATAGCGTGCCGTCGGCGCCTCGACGCGCGTCCAACTCCACCGTGAATTCTCCAGACGGTTTTCCGTTTTCGCCGAATTCTTCCACTCGGATGGTCTTGTGATACCCATAGCGGCCGCGCGCGCCCAAGTATTGATCTTCCTTTTGTGAAAACCGCTTGACCATCTCTGCTGCCGGAATGGATGGCGGAGCTTCCGGTTCGGGCGCTCCAGTCGTCCGGTGCACTTCATGTTCCGGAGGTGGCGCCAACGGCCCTTTCGGGGCGTCCTGAGCCTTCACGACCGACGTCGCAAAACATGAGAGCACCAAAAGCATGCACACTTTCCGCATCCTTCTTCCTTGGTCGTACGGTTTTCCGATGGGTTCTATACGCATAGTCAATTTGATGCGCCTGCACACCTTCTAGCCGCCTAAACTATTCTTGCTCAGATATCAGTGTATCGCTGTTCGATCCGTTTCAAACGATCGGGCGGCGCACAAACGGATTAGCTATGAGAAAAGAAAATTCATCTCTGCTAGAATCTTTGGGTTCGTGAACCAGGCTAAACAAGCTAAACGTTATTTCATATCCGGGTCAGTACAGGGCGTGGGATTTCGCTACTTTACCCAGCGCGCCGCGGAAAAACTTTCTATTTGCGGCTATGTCAGAAATTTGCGGGACGGACGTGTGGAAGTTTACGCCATCGGCGTGGAAGAGCAACTTTCCGGGTTCAAGAGTACTCTGAAAGATGGCCCCAGTTTTTCCAGCGTGCAGGAAGTAAGCGAAGAACCTGCCAGTTTGGATGCGCAATTTGAAAAAGCTTTCGTGATTTTACTTACTGCTTGAGGAAAAGAGGAGCCGTTCGAATGGACGAACTGAAAAGATTGATTCGCGAAGTGCCGGACTATCCCAAACCGGGCATCCTCTTCTACGACCTTACAACCTTGCTGAAAGATAAAAAGGGATTTCACCTGCTGATCGACCGCCTTTGCGAAAGGTACTCCGGCCATCACATAGATATTGTCGCGGGAATCGAAGCTCGCGGATTTATTTTTGCTCCCGCACTCGCGTACAGTCTCGGCGCCGGGTTCGTTCCCATTCGCAAACCAAAAAAGCTTCCGGGAAAAACCGCGGGCATCAGCTATGCTCTTGAATACGGTACGGACACGCTAGAAATTCATGCAGATGCGGTAGAAAAGGGCCAGCGTGTTTTGCTTTGCGATGATTTGCTGGCCACCGGCGGGACCGCCGCTGCGGCGGTGCAACTACTGCGGAACCTCGGCGGGATTGTGGATGGCGCTGCTTTTGCCGTCGAGCTTACTTTTTTAAAAGGCCGCTCGCGCCTCGCGACTCTCGATGTCTTTTCCCTGATGCAGTACGACAAATAATGTTTTTGCGCTTCAGAAAACAACACAGCTAAATTTCACTGGCGGACTGTGCCACGTTTTGCGCTGCGCTGGCGGATGGCCTCAAACAGCACTACGCCGGTCGCAACCGAAACGTTCAACGATTTGACCGGCCCGACGGTGGGTAGCGAGACCACAAAATCGCAGCGCTTCTTCGTCAAATCATGTAAGCCTTTTCCTTCGCTGCCCAACACTATCGCTGTCGGCGACAGATAATCTATTTCCGTATAATTCTTCTCGCCTTCTTCATCCAGACCAACCAACCAGTAGCCCGCTTCTTTCAATTCTTCCATCGCTCGAACCAGGTTTGTTACTTTCGCCACCGGCAGATGCGCCAACGCGCCCGCGGATGCCCGCGCTACCGTGTCTGTGAGGCCCGCCGCGCGCCGCTCTGGAATCACGACGCCATGCGCTCCCACGGCGAGCGCGGTACGGATCACCGCACCCAAATTGTGAGGATCTTCTACACCGTCGAGCAAGACAATCAGCCCTTGGACGTTTTCCTTCTTGGCATTGGCGACAATTTCGTCCAGCGAAGAAGCCGCACGCGCAGCCACCAGCGCTACGACCCCTTGATGATCTTTCGTGGCGGCCAGCCTGTCTAATTGACCGCGATCCTCAAAGCGAACGGCAATATCCCGCCCACGCGCTAATTGCACAATTTCTTCAACGCGGGTGTCTTGGCGGCCCTTCGCGATGAGTATGCGGTCGAAGGCTCGGCCAGCTTCCAGCGCCTCGCGCACCGCATGGATTCCTGTCAGTTTATCCATGGAGAACCAAAATCAATCCAGCGCGGCGCAAAATTCCACAATTCGTTCCCGGGCCGTTTTCACTTTCACTGCAAATTCCAGCCGCGCAGCCTCATCCAGCAGCAAAATGACCCGATCCAAATCGCCTTCTCCTGCGCGTCCGGCAAGCGCCAATCGCAATGGTTGAAATAGTTCGCGCCCAGAAAAATGAAATTGTTCTTTCAAGGCATTTACTATTTTCTTGAACAGATCCGAGTCCAAAGGCTCGCCATCCAGTAGCAACAGAGCCAACTGTCTAAGAACGTCGCGCGCTGCCGTCTTCGATAACACGGCGTGGGATTCCACCTTTGCTAAAATTGCCTGGGCGTCATGGCAGAAAACCAGTTCTAATAGCTCAGCCAACTTTCCCCGGTCAGTTGCGTGTCCGCTCAAATATGAAGCAGCACGCTCGCACCATGCTAGCTGTTCTGGAGATGCAGGTTGTGCCATCCAACCTTTCTCGCGAATAATCTCTGCTACGTCTGTCGCGCCAAATAAACTGCCGGCAGCGGGGGCCGACGTTTCAGGCTGTTGCTGGGGGTTCATAACCAGGGCTCAACGGCTGACTATGGTTGCCACAACCTGAGCCGCAATGGCTTCCCCTCGTCCAACGGCATCAACTCCCTCGTTGGTTTTTGCTTTCAGATGTATGCGCTGCGGCTTCACGTCCAACGCTTTCGCCAATGCTTGTTGCATGTTCGGAAAGTGCGGCCCTAGTTTGGGCCGTTCCAAAATCACGACCGCGTCGATATGTTCGATTGTGAATGCGTTTTCATCCAGCAGCTTTCGCGCGTGTTCTAGAAATACCAGACTGTTCGCGCCCTTCCACTTCGGATCGCTATCCGGAAAGTGAGAGCCAATATCACCAAGCCCCGCCGCGCCGAACAATGCGTCGCACATCGCGTGCGCCAGGACGTCCCCGTCCGAGTGTCCCACTGGGCCTTTATCGAAGGGCACAGTTACACCGCCGATGATCAGTGGGCGGCCTGCCTCCAAACGATGCAGGTCATATCCAATTCCCACGCGGGTACTCATGCCTTTTTCTGCTCAAGCTGAAGATAAAATCTCGCCAAGTCCATATCCGCGGGCTTGGTGATTTTGATGTTGCGCTCCGAGCCTAAGACCACATGGACGTCCCGGCCGAGGCGTTCGACCAGGCCCGCTTCATCCGACGCATTTACGCCGTCCTCACGCGCTTGCGCAAACGCGTGCTTCAACAATTTCGTGCTAAAAGCTTGCGGGGTTTGGGCAAGTACCACTCGCTCTCGCGGAACAGTGCCGGTAATAAGCGCGACGTCTTCCGGCAAGCTCGCTCGTTTCACTTCCTTTACGGTGTCCATCGCGGGGATGCCCAAAATCGCCGCCTCACAGCGTCGGGCTTCTTCAATTACACGCGCAATTTGCTCGGTTCTTACGAATGGTCGGACGGCGTCGTGTACCAGCACTATCTCGGTGTCGTCGGTTACTTCGTTCAATGCCGCAGCCACGGAATCCTGCCGCGAATCGCCTCCGCGCACCACCCGGACTTTCTGTTTGAAATTTTCGGAGCGAATCCGCTCCTCCAACCAGGGAATTTCGTCGCTGCGCGTGGCTACAAAAATATCTGTAATCTCCGCGCAGGACGCGATTCTGCGCAGGCTCAGTATCACGATGGGCGCGCCATCCAGCTCCAGAAATTGCTTTGGAGTGTCGGCACCCATGCGGGTGCCCATTCCGGCGGCGGGTAAAATGGCAGCGATGCGAGTCATTTTTATAAAGCGAAGATATCCATTCACTTCACAGTGATTTTGTAGAGTGTAAAGTGTACCTCAAGGCGGGATTCGCGAATAGTTTGGCGGATGAAAGGCTGTCTTCGGAAAACGATCGCTATCACGCGACGTAGATTCGCGGCACCCTGTGGCTTACCGCACAAAGGAGATCCGATGTGACCGTGCCGATGCTTCGCGCGATACGATTGGCGGCGTTCACGCGTTCGCCGTCTTTCCCGTAAATTGTGACTACATCGCCCCACTGCGCATCGGGTACGTCCGTTAAATCCACCATACTCACGTCCATAGAAACGATGCCCACCAAAGGCGCGAATTTTTCCCGCACCAGTACGCTTCCGCGATTACCCAACGAGCGGTGCACTCCGTCGCCGTATCCCGCTGCAATTATTGCCACGCGTGTGGCTCGCTTTGCCACCCACGTCGCGCCATAACCAACTCCGTCGCCAGGCCGCACATTTTTTATACTGATGATGCGCGACCGCAGGCTCATCACCGGCTCCAACGGAAGCTTTGACTCGTACTCTTCGCGCCGCTCTTCAGGCTCGTATCCGGGATGGTAGCCATATAAAATCACGCCCGGCCTGACCATGTCTGCCCAGGTCTCGGGCCGCGCGACGATTGCTCCACTATTCGCGAGATGCACGATCCCGGTATCCACACCCAGCTTGCGCAGTTTCTCCAGTGCGGCATAAAACTGTTCTTCTTGTTGTTTGGTCTGCTCGCCGGCGAGCGATTTCGTGAACGATTCCGAGGAGGCGAAATGCGACATCACGCCGCCCAATTCCAGATGCTTGCATTTCGCGAGTTGCCGCGCAAAACATTCGACATCTCCGGGCATGATTCCGATCCGATTCATTCCGGTATCAATTTTTAAATGAAAGCGCACCCTTTTTTGCCGCTGTAGCTTCGCCGCGCGATCAAGCGCTTCCAACTGCTCGCAGCGATGCACAACTGCCGTCAAATCATTTTTAAGCAAACTAGTTTCTTCACCGGGCCAAAAACTTGTCAGCACCAGCACTGGCTTGCGCACGCCCGCTCTGCGTAGCTCCGCGCCTTCCTGCGCGGCAGTCACGCCGAACCAGTCAGCGCCTGCCTTCTCGAAGGCTTTCGCGACTTGCGGTCCGCCGTGCCCGTACCCATTGCCTTTCACAATGCACAAAACCTTGCGGGCTATTTTTCGTTTTTCTTCAATCGGATTGACCAGCGCGCGGATGGCGCGAAAATTATTGGTCAGCGCTCCCAGGGACACTTCGGCCCACATGGGACGTCCTTCGGACACTGCATCCTTCTTTTTAGATGGTGGCATCGCAATCCTGTAAACGAGTTAAGGATTTATTTTACGACATTGCTGGGGAGCAAACCGACGGCCACTTTGGACGGGGCGTTAAAGACAACACCCCAACGACCTTGCCATGCGTCTGCAGACATTTTGGTTGTGTCGGTTTGTGCACATTGTGGGCAATACGCCACGCAGAGAACACATCGTTCCGCTACCCCGGCAATCAGCTACATATCGTCGGGAGCAAATTGCGAGAACGCATCAGGGGCAGCTTCTTCGAATCGCGTTAATCTACTGCGGAATACAAATTTAACTTTGTCAGTAGGTCCATTCCGCTGCTTCGCGATCAATATATCGGCAAGGTCGCGCTCTTCCTGGGGGACGTCAAGTTTGAAAAAGTTTGGCCGGTAAATAAACATCACCACGTCAGCGTCCTGTTCAATCGCGCCTGATTCACGCAAATCCGAAAGCTGCGGCCCGCGTTCCTCGCGTTCGGGTGCGCGCGTCAATTGGCTCAATACCAGCACCGGAATTTTCAACTCTTTAGCGAGACCTTTTAATCCTCGCGAAATGCTGGATACTTCTTCCTGCCTGCTGCTGAATCGGCCGCGCGCGGTCAACAGTTGTAAGTAATCCACGATCAACAGTTTTAGGCCCTTATCCTTCATGAGGCGTCGAGCTTTGGCACCAATCTCCAGCACGCTGATTGAGCCAGCGTCATCGATCCACAGCGGAGAGGCGGAAATGGTCCCCAAAGCCTCGGTCATGCGCCGCCAGTCTTCGCGACTCAGGTGCCCCGAGCGGAATTTGTGCGCGTCAATCTGCGCCACGGACGCCACCAACCTCTGAAGCAAGGACTCCTTTGACATTTCCAGGCTGAAAATTGCCACCGGCTCTCCGCCGCGAATGGCCACGTTTTCGGCGATGTTTAGCGCCAACGCGGTCTTTCCTTGCGACGGCCGCGCCGCGAGGATAATCAATTCCGAAGGTTGCAACCCCGAAAGCAGCTTATCGAGCTCGCTGTATCCCGTGGGCATTCCGGTGATGCTTTTTCCTTCGCGAAAAATCTTTTCCAAGCGCTCGAAATTATCGCGAACGATGTCTTTCACCGGAATGAGGCCGGCTTTCACGCGGTCTTCAGCCAAGGCGAAGATGGAGGACTCCGCATTGTCCAGAATCGCGTCCGCGCCGTCCTCACCGTCAAATGCGTTCTGCTGAATATTGTGTGTGGCGTGAATTAAGTTGCGAAGGAGCGCTTTCTCTTTGACGATCCGCGCGTAATGCTCAACGTTGGAGACCCTGGGCATGCCGTCGGCCAGCGAAGCTAAATAGGGTGCGCCCCCTGAAGCATCCAGTTCCCCTCTACGGTGCAATTCTTCCGTGAGCGTCACCAAATCAATGGCTTGCTGGCTTTCCCCAAGAGCAATCATTTGCTTATAAACGCGCTGATTCTGAGGGAGGAAAAAATCGTCCGGGCGCAAGTTTTCGATTGCCGCATTCAGAGCGTTGTTGTCGAGCAGAATCGCGCCCAGCACGGAGCGCTCTGCTTCCAGATTGTTGGGAAGGGGTTTTTCGAGGGAGGAATCAGAAGTAGCCATGCGTACGTTGTCCTTCGCTTTTTATTCGCTTATAGATACCATTATTCTCGCGCCTGGGCAAGCGCGAAGTCCTTCAATTCAGTAGCGGATATATTCCCTGTGAAGGCGATGCGTCATTGTGCGCAGAAGCACGGCGTGCGTCAATCGAAGTCTTACTACGTGCCTGTGCATCGCGTCGGAAATCTCTGAAAAACTTTTTACGCTATGGAACCTGACGAAAACAAAAACGAAGCGTTGAAGGAAAATTTACTACCCTTCCTTCTCCACGCGGACCTGAATTTGCGCGGTAACGTCGCGAAAGACTTTGATGGTCACCGGAAATTCTCCGAGCGTCTTGATCGGATCGGCAATTTGCACTTGACGTTTGTCAATCTTGAATCCCTGCGCCGTCAATCCATCAACGATGTCACCGGAGGTCACCGAGCCGAACATCTGATCGTTCTCTCCGGTCTTGCGCGTGTATTTTAATGAAATGCCGTTCAGCAATGCGGCCTGTTTTTGCGCCGCTTCCAGTTCCGTGGCGGTCTTCTTCGCCATGGAAGTGCGCATACGTTCGAGGGCCTTCATGTTGCCACTCGTGGCTTCAATGGCCAGCTTCTGCGGCAGTAAAAAATTGCGCGCGTAACCAGGCGTCACGGTCACCACGTCACCGCGATGGCCCAGCTTATCAATATCTTCCTGCAGAATAATTTGCATGGTCCTTTTCCCTTCGCTCCTGTTGTGTTACGAGTTCGGCGTTTCTTCGTGTGCTGCGGGGGCCGCGGCGGCTGCAGGTGTGGCCGCGTGCGATATACCTGCCGTTGGGGCTGCGTGCGCCGGCGCGGTGCCCGCGGGGACCACCTGACGAGGCTGTTGTGTGCCCGAGGCGCTGCCAGCAAAGGGCAGCAAGGCGATATTGCGTGCGCGCTTAATGGCCACGCCCAGCCAGCGCTGATGTCGGGAACAAACGCCGGTCATGCGCCGGGGGAGAATCTTCCCGCGCTCCTGCACGAACTGCGAGAGTATGTCGGCGCGCTTGTAGTCCACCATATCCATCTTCTCAACGCAGAACTTGCAAACTTTCTTCTTGCGGAAGAACTGACGCTTGCCCCGGCGAGGTCCGCCCGGTCCTCCAGGACCGCCGCCTGGCCCGCCCTCGCGGCGTGGTCCACCATGTCCGCCGCCTTCACGGCGAGGTGCTCCGTGACCGCCGCCAGAAGGTGCCGATTGTCTCTGTTCGTCTGCCATTCCATCCACCTTTCATTGCTTGTGGTCATTCCCTGTTACTGGGGGTGCAGCCACTTTTTTTCCCAATCTCAAACAATTCCAATCTCAAACAAATGTCTACTTAACTTGCGGCTGGCGCGGGCTCTTGCGCCGCAACCGGTGCTGGAACTGGCGCGGGCGTTGCAGTACGCTTTGGACGGCGCGCCGCGCGCTTCTCGCGTTTGCCGCCGAGTTTCTTCTGCCGCTTGATATCTTCGTCGAGCCGCACGGTCATGTACTTGATCACGACGTCCTGCACGCGCAAGCGGCGTTCGAGTTCCGCGATCAATTCTCCGTGCTCGGTGCGGATTTGCTGATAGACGTAAATTCCTTCGCGATGCTTGGCCACGCGATAGGCCAGCTTCCGCGTACCCCAATGCTCGGTCTTCTCGATCTTTCCGTTCTTCTCCGCGACGGTGTGCTCGAGCGTCGTGAGCACCTTCTTGATGTCTTCTTCCGGGGTTGCCGGCCGCACGATGAAAATCAAGTCGTACAAACGTTCTTGCATATTGACCTCGTTTCCCTTTTCTGTCCGGGCGCTTCGCCCGGGAAATTCAATCTTGCTGCCCTGGGGCTTCCGCCGGCGGTACCCGCCGGTTAAAGCGGTTCATCGCCGCCGCGATTCCCTCTTTCTGAATTACTTCCACCGCGTCGGCCGCTTCAGCGATCATTTCCGCCGCAGTTTCCAGTTCAGCCTTTTTCATCGGCCGCAAAACATATGCGGCTAAATCGCTTACTGGATGGTCTGGCCCGCAACCCAACCGCAATCTCGCAAAAGCCTGGGTTCCAAGAACACTCGTTACGGACTTGGCCCCGTTATGCGTACCCGGGCTTCCGCGTTCGCCAATGCGAATCATGCCCCAGGGCAAATCGCGCTCGTCGTAGAGAACCAGCACATCCTCGGGCGCAAGGTCGTACTTTTCCAGCAAATCGCGCACCGAGATGCCGCTCAGGTTCATGTACGTCTGCGGCTTTGCCAAAATCACTTCTTCTCCGGCAAATTTCCCGCGGCCAACCAGCGCCTTTGCTTCGGGGCGTTCGACGCGAATCCCAGCACGATTCGCGATTTCGTCGACGGCCAAGAATCCGAGATTGTGCGGCGTCCACTGATATTCCGGGTCAGGATTTCCCAACCCCACAATAAGCCGCATTTTCCTTCATCCAACGGCCTGCGTGCCGCACGCCGTCTCCTCGGATTACTTCTTCTTCTCGGTCTTTTCCGGCTTCTCGGCCTTCGCAGCGCCTTCGGCGGCTTCCTCGCCTTCAACTTCCTTCTTGCCCTTCTTGATGACTTCAGGCTCCGCAGGAGTCGTAACCACGGCAGCATCCGCAGGCTTCTCTTCCTCAACGCGCAAAGCGACAACGTGTGCCAGCACGCGTTCGGGATCGGTAACCAGCTTCATCTTGGAAGTGTCGATTGGCAAATCACTGGCGCGCAGTTGATCGCCCATCATCAATCCGCTTACATCCGCACGAAACTCCGTGGGAATATCCGCCGGCAAGCACTCGATTTCCACTTCGCGGGTCACAATTTCGAATACACCGCCTTGCTGCTTCACGCCCGCGGCCTCACCAAAGGTGTGCACCGGCACTCGCACTTTCATGCGCACGTCCATGGCTACGCGCATCAGGTCGACGTGCAGCAAATTTCCCGTAACCGGATCCACCAGCCAGTCGTGCAGAATCGCCGGCTCCTGCCTGCCACCGAGATCCACCTGAAACAAGGTGTTCGAGCCGCTTTCTGAGCGCAAAATCGATCCCACTTGCTTGGTGTTCACGGCCAACGCTATCGCGCCGCCCTTGCCGCCGTACAGCACTGCCGGCACTTTGCCGGTCAGTCGCAGCCTGCGCGCTTCATTCTTTCCCCGCTGCTCTCTGGGAGCCGCTTCCACTACAATTTTGTCCGCCATGATTTCTGTCCTTCCCTCTAAATAAAAAGTTCGCTAATCGAGGTTTCTTCGTGAATCGAGCGTATTCCTCGCGCCAATAAATTCGCCACGCTAAGCACTTTGATCTTCTTCAGGTGCTTTCCCGCCTCGCACAATGGAACCGAGTCTGTCGCGAGCACTTCCTTAATGGAAGAGTTCGCGATGCGCTCCACCGCGGGGCCGGAAAGCACCGCGTGGGTGCATGCTGCGTAAACCTGCGTCGCGCCTTCGCGCATCAACGCCTCCGCGGTTTTCACCAGCGTTCCCGCGGTGTCAATAATATCGTCCACAATTAATGCGCTGCGGCCTCTGACATCGCCGATCAGGTTCATCACTTCGCTCACATCGACGTCCACGCGCCGTTTGTCGACGATGGCCAGGGGAGCGTCAAGTTTCTTGGCAAAAAATCTTGCGCGTTCTACGCCACCCGCATCCGGCGATACCACCGTCAGGTTAGGCAGTTTCAACTCTCGGAAATATTCAACAAGCACCGGCGATCCATAAAGGTGATCCACTGGCACGTCGAAATATCCTTGAATCTGCGGCGCATGCAAATCCAATGTCAGCGCCCGGCTCGCTCCCGCAGTGGTCAACAAATCCGCCACCAACTTCGCGGAGATCGGAACACGCGGCTTATCTTTGCGGTCCTGCCTCGCATAGCAGTAATACGGCAGAACCGCGGTAATTCGCCAAGCGGATGCGCGCTTGAACGCGTCAATCATCACCAATAATTCGAGCAGGTGGTTGTCCACCGGATAGCTGCACGGTTGCACCACAAAAACGTCCGCGCCGCGCACATTTTCCAATACCTGAAAATAAATCTCCCCGTCGCTAAACCGGCCTAAAAGGGCCTTGCCGAGGGGCACGTCCAAATTCCTGCAGATAGACTCCGCCAATGTCGGATTCGCGGTTCCTGAAAAAATCTTGAATCGCTCGTCGTTCAAGCCGCGCGCTCTCCATGCGGCCGGTTAACGGCCGCGCAAGAAATCCCGATCCGATTCTTTGGCTCTGACTTTCAGGATGGACGCGATTAACCGTCGAAACGGTTGAGGACGCTGCGGCTCAGCCAACACGTGCGCCATTGACGGCGCGGAAATACCTCTGGCGAGAAATTGTCTCGCAAACAAAAGTAGACTCGTGCGGAAACCCAACAGCGGCTCGGCGCGCCATCACTGGGCTCGGGAAAACTCCAAACACCGCCGAACCGCTACCCGCCAGTGAGGCTCCTGCAGCTCCCTTTTGCAGCAAGGCCCGCTTGATTTCATCAAGCCGCCTATGACGCCGGAAAACCGCCTCCTCAAAATCATTGGAGAGGCTATCTACCTGCGCACTCCAGCAAAGAGCACAGAACTTCCAAAGTTTAGGGCCTGATACTGTTTTTGTCAATCGACGGGCCTTCAGCCAGCGATACGCGTCTGGGGTCGATACATGGATATCTTTCGGCGAGACGACCAATACCGCCATTTTGTCCACATCCGGGAGCGGATAAATTTCGTCTCCCTTGCTTATCCCTAGTGCCCGCCCGCCAAACAGAAAAAACGGCACATCTGCGCCCAAGGATGCGGCGATCTCGATCAACCGCTCCATACTGATTTTTTTGCGGGTGAGTTTCAAATATCCCAGCAGCCCCGCGGCCGCGTCACTCGACCCACCACCCAATCCTCGCCCGGCTGGAATCGTTTTGCGAAGCTCCATCTGCACGCCGGCGGTGTCTTCGAGTTCGAGCCGCAAGAGTTGCACGGCGCGGTACACGAGATTGGTCTGTACCGGCTCGCTTGAGAGCGCTTCGTTACCTATGATTTTCAATTCGATTGTTTTTCCGTTGTGCGCGCGCATGCGCAGTTCATCGTGGAGCGATATGGTCTGGAATATCGTTCGCAACTCGTGAAATCCGTCGGCACGTTTCCCGAGTATCTCGAGTCTCAGATTGATTTTTGCGTATGCGGGAATTCGAACTTCGCGCATGGACTATTGTTGCTTTGCGTCTGGCAGCACGTTTTTCTGCGCTACGCGGTGCTTCACCTGTCCCAATTTCTTCTCCAGCTCCGCGACGCGTTCCGGTTCCATATCTGCCGGAAGCACGCGCCGCCATTCCGCCAGGGATTTTTCCCATTCAATTGCGGCTTGCTCCATGCGGCCCGTCTTTGCGTAAACATCTCCTAAATGAGAATGGATGGTCGCGTCATGACTTTCGCGTTGCACCGATTTACGCAGGGTAGCTTCGGCCTCCACAAGCTTGTTTTCCTTGAAATAAATCCAGCCAAGGCTGTCCAG
>DATNME010000052.1:0-48865 GCA_035602385.1 Candidatus Dormiibacterota bacterium | reverse complement strand
CACGATTCGCAGCGCCCCCATCGCCAGCAGCGTCACCGCCGCGCTGCACATCAGCAATCTCTTAACCCTCATGGTTTTCACCGTCTTATCCTCGCCGCAAGCGCATCGCTGGTCAAGTGTGTCTCTTTTGAGATGCCGTTTGCCCCTCCTGCTGCTGCTTTCTCTGCTTACGAAACCGCCTCCGCTTACTCATTTGACTCCGTTCCCGTGCTCCTGTAACTTCACAAATGTATTCGCTCAACGGATTCCAAGCTGCTGCCGTTACGCCCGGCAATTCCGTCACCCTAATACTGGAAATTTCGCTAATAAATCTTTTCGCCGCCTTCATACTGCGGCCCGTAGGAGAATCGCCATGGGTTTCGCCACCAATGCCATCCACGTAGGACAAGAACCCGATCCCGCCACCGGGGCCATCGTCGCACCCATCTATCAAACCTCCACGTACGTCAATGAAGAGGTTGGCAAGAATAAAGGTTACGACTACGCTCGCACGAATCATCCCAACCGCAAAGCTCTGGAACGCACCGTCGCCAAACTCGAAGGTGGCAAGAGCGCGTACGTTTTCACCTCAGGCATGGCCGCCATCGACGCAGTTTTTCGTCTCCTCCGTCCTGGAGATCACGTCGTTCTCTCCGAAGCTGTCTACGGTGGTGTTTACCGCCTTTCGACTCAGCTCCTCGTGCACTTTGGCATTGAATTTAGTTTTGTTGATACCGGCGAGCCTGCGCTGGTGATGGGCGCGCTCCGCCCCAACACCCGCATGCTGTACATCGAATCGCCCACCAATCCCACCATGCGGCTCACCGATATTTCCGTAATGGCCGCGCTCGCAAACGAACACAAAGCCACTCTGGTGGTGGACAACACTTTTCTCAGCCCCTATCTCCAGCGTCCATTGGAACTTGGCGCTCATATCGTTGTTCATTCCATGACCAAATATCTCAACGGTCACAGCGACTCCACCGGCGGCGCCGTCATCCTGTCGCGCAACGACGACGCCGAAAGAATCTATTTCTTGCAGCGCTCCACCGGAGCCGGCCTCGCGCCCATGGACTGCTTCCTCATCTCGCGTGGAATCAAGACCCTGGCGGTGCGCATGCTGCAACACAACGCCAACGGTCAAGCCGTTGCCCGTCATCTCGACGCGCATCCCAAAGTTAAAAAGGTTTTTTATCCGGGATTGACCAGCCATCCCCAACACGACATCGCTCGCCGCCAACAGAAAGGCCCCGGCGCAATGATTTCTTTCGAGTTGGGATCACTCGATGCAGCTCGCCGCTTCCTGCATCAGTTGAAACTTTGCGCTCTTGCCGAAAGTCTTGGCGGCGTGGAAACCCTCATTTCCCTTCCCGCTCTCATGACGCACGCCTCCATGCCGCAGGAAGTTCGCGAGCGCATCGGTATCACCGATGGTTTGGTTCGCCTCTCCGTCGGCATTGAAGACGCCGAAGACATCATCGCCGATCTCGACCAGGCCCTTCTCCAAATCTAGCCATCAAACGTGTCCCGCCTTCGAAAATCGGGACCTGTGGTTTCGCCGATGCCAAAAACGCTTTCGACCTTACACACCAAATATGTAGCGCTACTTCGCGGCGTAAATGTCGGCGGCAAAAATAAACTTCCTATGAAGGATTTACTCGAAGTGTGTATCACTGCCGGATGCGGCAACGTCCAAACCTACATTCAGAGCGGTAACGTGATTTTCTCCGCTCCTCCCTCAAATTCCTCCGCACTTTCCTCAAGCATCGCTGCGCAGATTAAGAAGCGCTTTGGCTATCAGATCCCCGTCGTCTTGCGGACCAGGCCGCAACTCCAAAATATCATTCTCAATAACCCATTCCTTAAAGCTGGCGCAGCCGAAAATAATTTGTACGTCATGTTTTTAGCCAATTTGCCCGACCGCGCCCGTGTCGCATCACTGGACCCGCTTCGTTCGCCAGGCGATTCCTTCGCGGTTTCTGGACAAGAAATCTTCCTGCATCTTCCGAACGGTGCGGGAAACAGCAAACTTACTAACGCCTGGTTTGACACCAAACTTGGGACGATCGGCACCTCCAGGAACTGGCGGACGGTGCTCAGCCTGCTGGACCTTATGTCTTAAATATTTTCGTCACCGCATAAAAAAAAAGGCGTGGCGCAAAACGTCTCGCCACGCCTTCTATCCTCAGAACTACCAGCTCTTATCGCTGGTACCTGCGGTTTGTCGCGTCTTCGTAGCCCCGCAAAAATCCCTTGCGGTATTGTTCAACGAAGAGTTTCTTATCGCCATATTCCTTGCGGTAACCGTGCTTGGCGTCTTCATACGCTTCATGCTTCTCGGGTTTGAAGTCCTTATGGTTACGCAGGTCGCTTAGACCCGCTTGCATGCCGTCCCGGTAACCGGTGTCCATGGCCACATCTTCGTAGGTCCAATTTTGGTACCGCGGAGCATCGACATCAGTTCGTGGTATCCGGTCTGGGTCGTAGCTTTCGTTCAATCCGTAGACCGAATGCCGAATCGGCTTACTATAGTAGCCGTCATCGTACCCGTCTTTATAGCCGCTGCGGAAACCTTCTTGGAAATCATCTCGCTCGCCAAATCGTGAGTCATAACCCATGTCCGCGCGGCGAAATTCTTCGCTCTCTAAATTGTGTGGAGCGTTGCGCACCAAATCCGCGCGCCCGTTCCGCAGTCCTTCCCGGTAACCGTGTTGATACCCGTGTTCCTTCGATTTTTCCGCCGCACCGTAATAATCCTGGCTGGCCGCGATCCCTGCCATCAAAAGTAACGCGGCAAAAACCATCGCAAATTGACGCATCGGTTTCATCATTCGTCCTCTCCTCAACGATTCACACTTGTGGGTGGGCAAACCATCTTTTCACTTTCCCCGTCGTGGGGTCTATGCCGAGTTCACCTGATTTTTGCCCAAACGCCCCTGTAGTGGCGGTTGTTCTCTCTCCGTCTGTCATTCCGAACCTGCCTGCCCAAGGCGCAGGGAGGAATCTGCTTTTTCTGGCTCTGCTTTTGCCTCGCTACTTACCCGACTCGTTCCGCGGTGCACTGGCTTGCAGCACCCGTACCAACCCCCGTCCCGCCCGTGGAGTGCCCACTCTGTTCCCCAGCAAAATTTCTCTCGCGGAAATTTTCCGCCCATAAACGCGCTCGTTCGCCTTATTGTCCGGCCGCAACGTCGAACCCTCCAGCGATATTCCCGCGAATAACCCCCGCGATCGCGAGTAGCTCAAAATTTCCGCCCGCATCCACGCATCGGTGTTCGCCGACGCATCGCGCCCCTTCGGCCCAGCCGCCGCTGATGCATCTCCGCCCAACTTGATCTTGCTGCTCAATAGCGATCGCACGCCTCTCGGGTTCATCACCAGTAAAATCAAATCCGTGGCTTCTCCTCCAAGCTGCATGCCGATGCTGTCGCCCTCCAGCGCATACATGGCCGGCGCACCCCATGGCCCGTTAAATTGCCTCCCTTTGCGGCACACCATCGCCCCGCGCCCGTAATCCTTTCCCATTCCCATGGCAATCTTCAGCACCGATGGAAAAACAATCACGCACTCGGCTTTCGCCAATACTTGTCTCGGCAAATTGTCCGGAATATTCAATATTTCCTGCATCACCACGCCGCAGTTCTCTAATCGCCTTCGCTCTTTCGTGTGCTCCTTCGTGGCCGCGCCTGACTCGCCAGTCGCAAGCAGCACGCAGAGCGACGCGCACTTCGCGATTCTGAAGCACTGTTTCATAGGGTCCCTTGTAGTTAGCTGGGCTTATGCTCTCACCATCGGGAACCCGGCAATGTCCAATTGGATACAAGGGGGTTTACACGTTCCGGCATAAATCGTCACTACACAGGCCTGTCCGTCACTCTGCCGCATTTAGGGTATTTACCCGATTTTCCCTGTGGATAAATTTTGTTAATTCTTTACGGATGAGCCCAGGAACAAGTGCGCCTAATCCACTTAAGCCCGATAACCCGCCCATTAGCATCCTCGTAGCCGATGACCACGCGCTCATCCGACAAATTGTAAAATCCACGTTGAACCAGGAACCTCACTTCGAAGTCGTCGGCGAGGCGGCTGACGGTCTGGAAGCCGTCGATAAAGCCGAGAAACTCAAACCCGACGTGGTGGTTCTAAACATCACCATGCCGGTCCTCGACGGCTTCGAAGCCGCTCGACGCATCCGCCAGAAACTTCCCCAGACCGCAATCGTTATTCTTTCCACCGACATCGATCAGCGTTTTATCGCGGAAGCAAAAAAAGTCGGAGCCCGCGCGTACGTCCCCAAATCCGAAGCCTCCGTAGCCCTCGCCAAAGCCATCGAAGCCGCCATCAAGAACGATGAATTTTTTGTCGTGGAATGAGTTGGTGGAATGAACTCACCGCTTCCCGCGCTTCTCTCTCAACAATTTATCCGCGCAGCAAACCCGCAGGAAATAGGTTGTAATCCCGCTGCCCCGCACCCACAATATCTTCACATTTCATGCTTCAACCATTCTCCCGGCAAAAACTTCCCGCTGCTTCCCGGCGCATCCTCGCTCTCTTGGCCCTCTCCGTTTTTATCAACTATGTCGACCGCGCCAACTTATCCATCGCCGGCCCGCTCCTGAAAGGTGAACTTCATCTCTCTGCAGCGCAACTTGGCCTGCTGTTCTCCGCCTTCTTCTGGACCTACACCTTCCTCCAGCTCCCGGTCGGCTGGCTCATCGATCGCTACGATGTCAAATGGATCCTCGCCGGAGGCTTTTTCCTTTGGTCCCTCGCCACCTCCATCACCGGTCTCCTCCACGGATTTGCCGCGCTGTTCGCCATTCGCTTGATCCTCGGAATGGGTGAAGCCGTCGCCTATCCCGCTTACGGAAATATCCTCGCGCGCTACTTCCCGGAAACCCATCGCGGCATTGCCAACGCCGTCATCAACGCCGGCCAGGTTTGCGGCCCCGCTTTCGCCACTTTCGGCGGCGGATTGCTCATCGGCAAATTTGGTTGGCGGCCTCTGTTCCTTACTCTGGGTCTGATCAGCATGCTGTGGCTTCCGGTGTGGTTTCGCTGGATGCCGCGACGACCGCCGGAACCACAAAAACGCCCCACCAAACCGTTCGCGCAAATTAGCGAAGTGCTCACTCACCGCTCCGCATGGGGCACCTGCTTTGGACTTTTTTGCGGCAACTATTTCCTGTACTTGCTTCTAACTCTCTTACCCTTTTATTTAATCCACGATCGCCATTTTTCTCTCGCGGCCACCGCGAAAATCGGCGGAGTCGCCTTTCTCCTCGTTGGAAGTGGCGCGCTGCTCTCCGGCAGGTTCTCCGACACATGGATTTCCTCCGGCGCCACTCCCACGCTCGTACGCAAAAGCTGCTTGTGCGTGGGCCTCCTCTCCGCAAGCACTCTGCTCTTGCTATCCTCCATTTCGCCGAACACTCTTTCTATAATTTTGCTGCTCGCCGCATGCTTTTTTTTCGGTCTGGGTGCTCCGCATAATTTCGCCGTTTCTCAAACTCTCGCGGGACCAACCCTCGCCGGCACCTGGACCGGTCTGCAAAATTTCATCGGCAATTTTGCCGGCATTGTCGCTCCACCCATCACCGGCTACATCGTCGACCGTACCGGAAATTTTTTCTGGGCTTTCGTCCTAACCACCGCCATCGCCTGGACCGGCGCCCTCGTCTGGCTCTTCCTGGTCGGCCCCGTCGAACAAGTCACCCTGCTCCCATTAGTGGAAGCCGAAGCCTAGGTCCGCTTGCCGATCCGCCTCCGGATCTTCATGTACATCCTGAGCGGGTAAAACAGCGGCATCAAATACCAATAGTGCCTGCGATAAAAAAGTCCTAAAAGTTTTCCACTCCAACCATCCGCGACATCTTCTTTCCCTTTGAAAACAGGCTTGTGCTCCGCATGAATGTGGTGACCGATTTCGTGGTAGAGAACCTTCGCCAAGGGGCCATAGCGCAGAGGCGTTTTCAACTCCCAGGGCTCCACTCCTTTCAATATGTGGTCAATATGCAGAACAATCGACGCCTGTGATGACCGCGTAGAGGCCTCATAGTATCCCAGTGCATCAGCCAGCTTAATCTTTCGATTTCTGCTCCACACCTTCTGCCGCTTCCGGTCGCGTGTTTCTCCGGCCTGATTTGTCAGAACTATAGTTTCCAATCCCATCAAATATCGCGGCGGCACGCCTTTCAACAAATCTTGGATTATCTGCCTGACTTCAGGAGGCGGAGAGTAATCGCGATAGGCTTCCACGATAGTCGGCAAAGTTTCCGGCTTCGTCTTTACTGGCGCTGCCATCCCAGAGTCACCTTGCGCACCGGCCAAACTTAATGGGCTAAACGAATCCCGTTCACGAGTAATCTCACCATCCAGGGCTTGCTCTCCATTGGGGGAGAATGCAATTTGCGTAGCCCGAATCTCTCATAATTTACCGAGAACCGCTTGAAAACCAGGCTCGACCAAGCGACACCATCTCACGTTACCGCATGTTCGCAACACTTGCCGCTAGAAGGTATGTGGCGTATAAGGCTGACAGGCCTTTTCCGCATTACCTGCCACGTTACGCAATTTAATAGGAGGGAAACATGCGTAGAGAACGCGCCCTGAAAATTGTGGTGGTCCTGGTGGGACTGGTGTTTTCGGCTGCTATCTATCCTGTGGCGACCTCTGTACGGGATGGCTGGCAAGCCAATAAAGAGGATGCTTTGCCCATGATGCTTAGCCTCTACATGACGCTTGGCATTTTCTTGCTGCTGGCAGCGCGTAACCCATCCGCAAATCGCAGCGTGATCGCTTTCGCCGCATGGTCGAGTTTTGCTCATGCCCTCGTTATGGCTGTCATGTCGCTCCACCTTGCAACCGAGCGCAAAGATCTGCTCGTCGCCGCCGCTGTGTTTACGACCATCGGTGCGGTTCTGCTTGCGCTCGCTCCGCCAAAGCAATCAGCCGAACGCATATCACCAGCCGGTGCGTAGCTTCTGAAATGGTAGTGCCAGCAGACAAGCGAGGACATATGACTTTCACTAAGAACCCGGGCAGATTCGCAGGCCTGTTGTATATCCTCATGTCCATACCTGGCTTTTTCGCCATGGTGTATGTCCCCGGCAAGCTGATCGTCAACGAAAACGCAGCGGCGACCGCCAACAACATCGCGGCCTCCGAGACGCTTTTTCGCCTCGGCATCGCGGCCCAACTCATCAGCCAGGCCGGTTTTATCTTCGTCGCCCTGGCTTTGTACCAGCTGCTCAAGGGAATCAACCGGCGGCACGCCTCGCTCATGGTGACATTCGTTGTGGTCGCGATCCCCATAGCGTTTCTCAACGAGCTGAACTCCATCGCTGCCCTGGCCCTCGTGCGCGGGGCTGATTTTCTATCCATAGTCGAAAAGCCTCAGCGCGACGCCCTGGCTATGCTGTTTCTTAATCTTCATTTTGACGGAATTGTTATCGACGAAATATTTTTTGGTCTGTGGCTTCTTCCCCTTGCCCTGCTGGTGTACCGGTCGCGATTCCTGCCCCGGTTCCTGGGCGTTTGGCTCGCCATCGATGGGTTCGCCTGGGTGATCCTGAGCCTTACGGGTCTACTGTTGCCGCCATATTACGACAAGTTGTTTAGCTACTCTCAGCTAGCCTTCTTCGGCGAAGTGGCACTCATGCTGTGGCTCATCATCAAGGGCGCCAAGCCACTAGCCCTGGACGCCACAGCCTCATTGCCGGTGGCTGCCTAGCGGCCGTGCATGAACTCCTTCGATGTCATTGTCGCGGGAACTAATTATATGAGTCGCCCTGATTTGGTCACTTTCGGTACTGCTGCTCACTAACCTGTTCCATCCACTCGACAACCTTGCCATCGCGCTTTTCCTGAATGGCCATGTGCGTCATCGCCGTAGTCGGCGTGGCCCCATGCCAGTGCCTCTCGCCGGGGGAGAACCAGACCACATCACCTGCTCGTATTTCTTCAGTCGGTCCGCCTTCGCGCTGCGCCCAACCGCAGCCCGCCGTGATAATAAGAGTCTGACCCAAAGGATGCGTATGCCATGCGGTCCGTGCGCCCGGCTCAAAAGTTACGCTGGCACATTGCACCAGCGCCGGGTCAGGCGCCTGGAAAAGCGGGTCAATCCGTACCGTCCCCGTGAACCAATCTGACGGCCCCTTGCCCGATGGTTGCGAGCCAATTCTTTTAATTTCCATGTCGCGTTCTCTCCTGCCTTCTGCCCTTCTGAGTGGGATCACGCCTGCTAAGTACTGTAGTTCGCCACAACTCGCTCCACTTTCCCAGTTGCCGATATTTCCATGAATTCCGCCGTGCGTCCGCCTTTTTGATTTGTGTAGATGAGCACCACGCTGTTCAGCCCCACGAATACGTCCTCAAGGCGAAAATGCAGTTCCGGATAGGCTTCCAACCCTCGTTGAAAGTAAGCTCTCAAATTCGCCTTCCCGATCACCTTCCCATCCCGCGTTCCCAGCAATTGTGCGACAACCGGCGACGTCAACTCGATTGCCTCTTCATAGTGCGTCATGATCAAGTCCAGATCATGAGCGTTCCACGCGGCAATCCAATGCTCGGCCAGTTTCCCAGCTTCTTCTCTCGTCATGGCAACTTTCCCGTGTCTACGGATTCTTGCGGTATTGATTCACCACCGAATCGAGTCACTTTCGATATTTCCATTTCGCATTCCCTTATTTCCACCGCTCACTATGCTTCAGCATGTAATTCGCGAACACATAGCGTCACGGGATAATCGGGATAAAAATAACAACCATCAGGCACGCTTTTATATCCTCTGCCGCCGCCTCGGTGATCTGGTGCGCGGACCACAGTGGCAGCGCAAACGCTATGAGATATATCGCCTTCCACAACAGTTCGAACAACAATAACGGCAACATCTGCAGTGGATATCGCAGCCCCAATGCCGCCGTCGCACCGAGACCAGCCAGCAAACCGAATTGAATCCCTTTAGTTGCCGCCAGCTCGTTCGTGTGATGGATCACGACGGGCCAGATATACACGCCAAGCCAACCGCCATCAAAAGGTACGCGGCCCGCAACGCGTACAGGCGAAACAACGAAACCTCGGGCACCCCAGCGCGCGATGCCACCTCACCAGATGGAACGGTAGACCCAGCAATGGAGTTCATCACGCCTCCTCACTATCTCTCGACTGTGGCCCCTTACTCCATATACGCAATGCCCCTCGCTTTTGCTATATCTACAAATACAAATGCCCTCACATCCTGTCATTTCGAGCGAAGCAGGCCAATTTTTTCTTCCCTTTCGCTCCGGCGAAAGGTTGGCCTGCGCAGAGAGAAATCTCTCTCCCGCCCTTCGCCCGCCTCTTCTCCTCCTTGTAGAGGCACGATACATCGTGCCCGGTTTTCAGAGTGTCGGCTTTTCCCCTACGAATCGCGCTTCCACACCTTTTCCCAATTCCACATCTCCGACGTCACCTCGTTCGGCAACGGAAATCCCAGTTGATGCGCCAGCATGCACACTTGCCCGCGATGGTGCGCTTCATGAACCAGCATGTAGCACAGCATTTCAGGCCCAACCGGCCACGGCCGCGCCCAGCCATCTCTGCGAAACTTTTTGATGCGGCCCCCATCCCCGCCAATCGCTTCACCGAGCATCTCCTCGCAACGAGCGGCGCTCTCTCTCAATCCCGCACGCACCTGCCGCGGCGTGCAGCGCGCCCGATTCAATTGTCGCGGAACCTTCAGGTGCGGCGCCGTAAGCCTGACCCACTTGCACCGCACGTTGTGCATGTGCGTAAAGATCGCCGCAATCGTCCGCACCTTGCCTGGAGGTTTTGCTCGCCACGCCGCAGGATCAAGATGTTCGATAACCATCTGATTCATGCGCTCATTGGCCGCAAAAATTCGCACCGCCGCTCGCCCCAGTTCAGTCTGAACTTTATCTGGACGCTTGGTCACAGTTCCTACTCCTTGACGTGCGAAGCAAACTGGCTGAGGATGGCTTTGGCTCCATGTCTCGTTACGGCCTTTTTTATACACTTCCAACCTGACTCTTACAAATTGTAATCACTTGCGAATCGCCCTGGAGTAGGAGTAGCGTGGAGCTAATTTCCACCCAAAAAAGGAGGTCCCCCATGTTTCCATCAAAAAATCGAAGGAGAATCGTTTTCTGCACCGTTTCGGCCCTGATTCCTATTGTTTTTGGGTCCTTCTCGGCCTCTGCCCAAACTCGTCCCCCGTTTGTGGAATATTCCGCGAAGTTTCTTTGCGGAGTCCCGGCCGCGGACGAGATGAAGCGTGAAGGTGTTAAGCCCGGCAATTACGCCACAGCCATAAACATTCATAACCCCAACATTTTTGCAAGCCAGCCTCCTATATCTTTCATGAAGAAAGCGGTTCTGTCCCAACCGGAAGGAGTCACGCCAATCCCGCCGTCGCCACTGAAAAAGGATATATTGAACAACGATTTTGCGGAGGAAGTGGACTGCCAGACCATTAGGGAGCTTCTCGGCACTAAGGCGCCGCCTGCTCCGGCGTTCATCGAGGGATTTGTGGTTATTATTGTTCCTCCGACTCCCGCAACAAATCCTCCAACGCACGAGTTGGACGTCGTAGGCGTCTATTCGTCTGAGCCACCACCTGTGAAGGGATCGGCAGGGACACCAGAGATTCACGGCATCTCCCTGGAAGTAGTGCCGATCGCACCGCGATTCATTACACCACCGCCCGGCGCTGCTGCTGCTGCTCTGGAACAGCCAGTCGAGTAAGCAACTAGAAGTGCGCGTTTAGTCGAAACGCCAAAAGTGGCCGCCTTCGCTTGGCGGCCACTTTTTTTGATGTTACTTCGGACCTTTGCTCGCTCACGAGTCGGAGCCGAATCGTTAACCCGGTACCTCTCGATGATGGTTTTTCTTCTACAGGTCGTCGGGAACCTTTCGCTGATACGTGTAACCCCTGGCCTTTGGCGCGTGGGAGCTGCGGTACTCCTCCAGGTCTGTCTCGCTGATGCTGATAACCTCCTCCGGAGGATTGCTCCCGCAACTCGTCAGCTCACGATGCAGCCTAAGCGAGCATATTTCAGGAGCGTCTTGGAAGCGCACGCGCCTCGAACCAAATGCCTCGTTCCCAATTGCTAGGGTAAATTCGCTGACGTCGTTCAGCGCTCCCCGCACGATAAATCTATACTCACGCCTGAGTACTTTAGCCTCGAAACCAACGTATTGCACTTGAACGCTTGTATTCTCAATCATCAAAGCCCTCTTCCGTGTTCTTGCCAATCATTTCGAGTTTCCATTCATCCCGATTTTTCCCACAGAGCCTTCGCGGCAGTCATCCAACTTGATCTCCAGGGTCCTTACAAGTTTGTCGGTGTCCCTAAGTTGTGACAACGCGTCTATGGCACGCAACAGGTCAAGATCTTCATCGGTCGGAGCCACAGAAACACACAACTCTAGATAACGAGTAAAAATTGCATCTTGCGCCTCAGAAATCAGTGCACCTCTTCTTGCCGAAGCCTCTTCGAGTAAAGCCTTGCCGTACGGCCTATGCCACCGCTGAACAACAAACATTCCCATTTTGTTCATGGTCTTCCCTTCCAGGCCAGCTCCCGGCCCGACGGGGTAAGACGTGTTTTTGAGGCGTCTCGGTAGGAAACTTCGGAGTATGCAGTTAAGCACGCCGTTGGTGCCGTGCATAGCATAAACGTGCAATATTGCACGTTTTATCCGAGCGGCGTCCTGTATGGAACACGTTAACGCGCCACTACGGGTGTATCATTCCCACATGAAGCGAGAACTACCTGTTACCCGTTGTACAGAGTGTGGCGGCGCCGGTTACAACGCCAGGGTCGCAAACGCTCGTTGTTGCAAAACCACCGGCGAACAACGCTGCACCGGCATTAACGCTATTGCTACCAAAGCCTCTGATTGGAGCGAATGTACACAATGTCAAGCCACCGGATATTACCGCAATAAAGACTGCCCAAACTGCAACGGTTCCGGCTATCTATTCGTGGGCCCGAAGGATGAAGTGACGGTTTAAGCGCGCAACAACAGCCCGGGAATGCGCCACCCCACGACGCCACTGCGTTCGTCGAGACTCGTCGCAACTCAGCCGGAAGCCGTGGACCAAACCCTTTCAACGGAAGCATGCTTGACCCTATGACCCTCTCAGCGCGCAATCGTCTCCAGGGAAAAATTATAGAACTTCAGTTCGGTGGCGTTATGGCCCACATCGTCATTCGCGTGGGCAAGAATCTAATCGAAAGCGTAATAACCAAACGCAGCGCGGATGAAATGAAGCTGAAGGTGGGCGACACTGTTTCGGCGGTAATCAAATCCACCGAGGTCATGTTGGAAAAGAAATAGACACGCTTACGTTTCTCCCGCAATACCAAGGGGAGCAAGATGCTGAATCGATCGAGCCGAATTGCTTTCTTTATTGTGGCCTTTTCTAGTGCGATCGTACTCATTTCGGCAGGCACACAGCATTCTTCTGCGCAGAATCTTCCGGCCGCAGCCCATCTCAAGATTGACGGCAAGGTCTCGACGCCACTTACGTTGACCGTCGCGGATTTAAAAAACTTGCCTCGCAAGACGCTAAGCGTCGTGAACCCGCACACCAAGAAAGCCGAGACTTACGAAGGTGTCTTGCTCCAAGACTTGCTCCGAAAAGCTGGAGCTCCTCACGGTGAGCAGCTTCGCGGGCCACTGATGGCAACCTACGTCCTCATGGAAGCCGACGACGGCTATCGCGTTGTCTTCTCACTCGCTGAGCTTGATCCCGACTTCCTGGACTCCGATGTCCTGGTCGCCGACACCATGGACAGTGCTCCCATTGGCCCAAACCAAGGTCCCTTCAAACTTGTAGCGCCACATGACAAGCGTCCCGCACGTTGGGTCAGGATGCTCAAATCCATCACTGTTGTTCCCGCTTCGCCCACTCCCTAACGTCGTTCGAGCCGCTGCTGTTTCGAGAAAGGACGGGTCCAAGGTACCGGTAATGGCCCGTAATCTTCCAATTAAACAAAACATCCTCCATCTTTGGTCCCTGCCCAATGTTATGAACCAGCATGTATCGCCCCGTTTGCGGGCCTCGCTTGTCCACAACAATTCCAATGTGCGGAACGTTTCCTCCCAAATCCCACGTCACCAGATCTCCGGGAGAATAGTCGTCCATTTTGTCGCTGATCCCCAAAGCCTGGCCTTTGCGCTGAAAGAACACCATCAGATTTGGCACTCGTCGGTGATCAATATTGGAGTCCGGACGCCGCGAAAACCAATTCCATTTGTGCGGGTACGCGGAAAAGTTCTGAACCATATCCTCGTGAACTTCTTTCTGCAGATCAACGCCTAAAGCCCTGTAGACGCGTATCACCTCATCCGTGCACACACCTGTATCCGCTGGAACGTCGCCGCCAGGGTACACGATTCGCACATAAGCTGGATCGTAACGAACCGTATGGTTCGTTCTCTCAATCGCCGCACCCACTAATTTCTGCACGAAAATCTGTCGGGAGTTCGCGCCGGGAACAGTTGTTTGTGGAGACGCTAAGGCCACGCCGCTAATAACAAGTAGCGCCACCACCGATTGTCCCCACGCCGCTCTCATCCGCATACTTTACCAGCGTTTCGGCTTCGACGCGGGTGCCGCACTTTTCGCCTCATTTTTTTGCATCGGCTACAACCATGTCTGTCATCACCCCCACCCCGTCATTCTGAACCTGCCTGCCGCAGGCAGGCGAAGCAGGCCAACTTTTTCTTCCACTTTTGGCTTGCGCAGTGAGGACCTCCGCACCATTGCCGCGCCTTTTGCGGCAATGAATCTCTCCCCCGCCCATCCTCAGACCACAATGATTGAAAGCCCGAACGGTATCCGCAACTCCCTGAACATTTCCAAACTTTGATAAGGCACTTCGACTCCCGCGTGATCGCAATTGCTCTGATAACCCAAGAACACATCCACTTTCAGATTTTGCTTCAGCTCAAGAAGATACTCTTTGCGTTCTTTGAGCGTGTCCCAAAGCGTGTCGATATGTACGTGAAGAGGCTCCGTTTCTTTCACCGGAGGGTCGTAACTCCACATGTCGTGTTCGTACGCCGGTAGCCTGGGCCCCCAACCGCGCTCGCCTTTTCGATGAGTCTCAGTAGGAGCAATTCCAAGACGCTGTGTGATTTCGTCGAAGCTCGGAATGGCCCCGAAAATTCGAAGCGTAGCGCTATATTTGAAATAAATCTTCCCTTCCTGCTCGTCCGGGGCTACGCTTGGCAACGCGCCGACGTTTTCGTTCTTCCCTTCTTCGCTCACGCTTCCCTCCTAAAGTACAGCCCGTATACGCCCGTGAGCAGAGCCGCCGAAAGGAGAGGGACTAAGCAACAATTCAACACTCTCGCGCCGCCAGCTTGTGTTTACCCAAGCCAAAGATGCCGCTTTGGGGCTTCAACGGATCGGGACCGTATACTTCTTCAATCAGCCTCAAGTGTTCAAGTTCGACCGAGTCCCTTATCTCACTCAGGTATTGAATAAAATCCAGTCCGGTCTTTGGCGAAAACACTTTGCAAGCATAGGGTAGCGCGCAATCCTTCGGAATGTTGTGCAAGAGCGCCCTGCATTTGTTGTCCACAAACATCGCATCGCAATAGGGCAGGAGAGTTGAAACTATATTTATATCCGTTGCGGTGCCTTGGTTCGGAATCTCTTTCTGGCCAGCGGCGGCCATCGATGCCAGCGAAGCATACATTGCAGCGCTGATGCGGTTGAACGGGACATCATTTATTGCACCTGACTTGAAAAACTGGCCAATTTTCGAGTTTCCCTGTTCATTTCCAGCCTCTACAGCAAACGTGAATTGCAAGGTCGCTACAATATTCTCTGTTCGGGATGGCAGGACATCTTCTAATGATGGCATTTGGCCGCGCATCATCCTGATTGCCATTTGCGCCCTCTGCCGGTAATTCTCTGCGTACATTTGGACTAGCCGTTCCCCGTATGCGTTCTTCTCGGCCTCGAATACTTCTTTGAATGATTTTTTCTCTCTTTGCCACTGCTCAAATAGTTCTTGAAGACCCCGGTGAGTCTTGCCCCTTCGTATGCGGAGCTCATCCACAGTTCCGGGTAGTACTCCGTCCACGGTGACGAAAATACGGCCACTCCACTCATGAAGCCTGCCCGAACTGATTGATTCAGCACTAAAGTCGAAATTTGCTGGTTCACCTTTGAGCCAAGCCCTAGCAAGTTGGGCAATCTGTCGAATTCTGATCGTCTCCGCATCCTGAAAACTCACGCCCCCGGAGAAGTGTTCGTAAGTGTGCTTTAACGCTTTGTAGAAAGGAGAAGTTAAAGACTCGTACTGATGCTCGCGTGAGTCTGGACACGCCACCAGCTGCAGGTGACGCACAACGTCCAGTGTTTCAAACAGCTGCTTCCAAAATGGTTCAGCGGCAGCTCGTTCATGTCCCTTCGCTTCGGGACTTAAAAACTTCATGATGTTGCTGAACGCAAACTGGTCAATGTAAACAACCTTCTTTTTAATCTGGGGCAAGTACACCGTGGCCGTATGCCGGCAAGCGCGGCAGCGACGTTCACACCGAGTGTGGCTTACATTTAGCACGCCGTATTCTTCCACCCCACACTTTGGGCATCGGAGAAACGGCTTCATGATGAAGTCTCGCGGATCAATGCGGATCGTTCTTGTGTTTCCCATAGTTAAGTAACGCCATCATACCACTAAGCGAAAGTAAAGCGAAGCGCGCGGCGGACGGTGGCCGGTTTCCGCGTCCGTAATGATGGAATTTTTTGTTGTGGAATAACTAACCATTTTCAAACTGCCAGAATGGGACTTTGCGGACCACGTCCGCGAAGCTCGAATATGTACTACCTAATTATAATAATTGACTAGGTTACCTTCGCATGATATTATAGATTGTGACACTCGCATTTCACCCTCTAGAATTGCCTACGATCGCAACTAGCTCCTGTTATCCCCTTTATTTTGATACATCTCCACAGCACCCCTCCCGCAACCCCTTTCCTTTGATACATCTACAAAATGCCCTCCAGCAAACCCTTTGCTTTGATACATCTATGCACCCCCGGGGGTGGGGGTATCCCTCATGCAGCCACGACAAATTTGTCACCTCGAACCCTTCCGCCCCTTCCCCACGCTCTCCCCAATCCACTCCAAATACTCCTTGCTCCCCTTCCAAACCTTCAACGCCACAAACTCCGCCACATCATAACTGTGCAGCCGCTTCACTTCTCGCTCCAACTCCACCAACCGCCCCGCCGTCGTCTTCATCATCAACAAATGCTCCCGCGCCTTTTCCACCTTCCCGCGCCACCGGTACACAGACTCCACCGTCGCCAGCGAAACATTCACGCAAGCCGCCAGCCGTTTTGTCACCACGCTTTGCCCAATCATCCGCGCTTCCTTCAACGATCCGCACGTCACCAGCACCACTCGCGCTTCACCGCCCTTTTTCATCGACATCCTCCCGCGCAGCCGGGCTAGAATACTCTTCCATGGCCCCTTCTCCCATCAAGTTTGGCACTTCCGGCTGGCGCGGCATTATCGCCGACGATTTCACCATCGACACCGTTCGTCTCGCCGTCACCGCCATCGCCGGACACATCATTTCCAAATCCAAAAATCCCACCATCCTCGTCGCCTACGACACTCGCTTCTACTCCGAAGAATTTTCCGCGCTCGCCGTCGACGTTCTCCAGCAGCACCACATCCGCACCCTTCTCTGCGAAACATTTACTCCCACTCCCGCCGTCGCTTACGAAATTCAGCGCAGCAAACTCGATGGCGCCATCAACTTTACCGCCAGCCACAATCCCGCCGCGTACCACGGCCTCAAATTTTCTTCTTCCGATGCTGGTCCCGCCTTGCCGGAAGTCACCAAAGACATCGAAGCGCGCGTCGCCACAATCTTGAATCAGCCCGCCGTCGATAAAGACGGCCCTTTTCCCCTGCATTTCAACCACGCCGATGACTCCAACCACACCGACGCCCGCAAAAAAACCGAAACCGTCAATCTTCGCAACGACTACCTGAAACGCCTCAATGAACTCGTCCGCTTCGATATCATCCGCAAAGCCAACGCCAAATTTGTTTTCGACGCCCTCCACGGCTGCGGCGCAGGCTACCTCGACAAAGCCCTTGCGGACCACGGAATCCCCATCCAATCCATCCGCCTCAATCGCGATTGCCTCTTCGATGGTACCGGCCCCGACGTGAGCGAAGAAAATCTTTCCCCGCTTTGCAAAAGCGTAACGGACTCCAACGCCCTCGCCGGCCTTGCCACCGATGGCGACGCCGACCGCTTCGGCATCGTCGATCGCGACGGCACTTGGATTCAACCCAACTTGATCCTGGCTCTCCTTTACGATTATCTCGTCGAAACCCGTGGCTGGAAAATGCCCGCGGCGCGCAGCGTGGCCACCACCCAAATGATCGACGCCGTCGCAAAATCGCACGGCCAAACCGTCCACCAGACTCCCGTCGGTTTTAAATATATCGGCCAGTTGATTCGCGAAGACAAAATTGCTTTCGGCGGTGAAGAAAGCGCCGGTTTAACCATTCGCGGCCATATTCCGGAAAAAGACGGCATCCTCGCCTGCCTGCTCGTCGCGGAAATGATTGCGGCCCGTGGCTCATCTCTCAAGGAACAAATAGCCGCCGCATTCAAAAAACTTGGGCGCGAATTTCATCCCATTCGCGAAAATCTGCACCTCACCGACGAACAGAAGGCAAACGCGGTCCGCAAGCTGGCGGTGGACACTTCGACACTAACCGGAAGGAAAGTAGTGTCGACGGACCGTACTGACGGTGCAAAATTTAGCTTCGATGACGGTTCCTGGATGCTCACGCGTCTTTCCGGCACCGAACCGTTATTGCGAATCTATGTGGAAGCAGATAGCGGCGCGGCCTCAACAAAACTGGTGCGCGACGCCACGGATTGGATTTTGCAAAAGTAATGGCCACGAATCAAAAACGTAACGCACGCGAATTTAACGTGCCCGCATTTAACGTGCGAAGTGCCTTCCGGCAATACGGCCCGCACCTGCTCGCCCTGGCCATCGTAATCTTGCTGGTTCACAACGCTTTTGGCGCGCATGGTTTTCTCGCCCTGCACCACACCCGCGCCGAAATTGAAAAAACCGAACTGCAGTTGCAAAATCTCAACAAGGAAAATTTAAAACTCGAGCAGGAAGTAAGAGATCTGAAAACCGATCCGCGCCTGATTGAAAAAATTGCGCGCGAGGATAGTCAGCTCGCGCGGCCCGGGGAAATCATTATCCGTTTGCCGGCTAACCCGCAGCCTCCGCAGAGCGCTTCCGCGAAGCCCTGAGTTTCCAGTTGGTCCGCGCCAGCGACAGCGCCACCATGGAAACAAAAATAATCACCAGACCCAAAGTCGCCAGCGGAATGGAGCAACGTTTTTTCGGCAAAATGGAAAGCAGCCCGTACACAAATTCAATGTGCACCCAATACACCAGCAACGAAGCCTTTCCCAGTTGGATAAGCGGGCTAAACCCTTTTTCTCCGAACCCCCAGCGGCACCAAAAATATGCAAAACACAAAATAATCACCAGCACCGCGCAGCGCATCAAAAAATAATTTGGACTGGTATGCCAATAATCATGAACGGAATAAATTGTCACCGCCGAGCGATCCAGAATAATGGAAATAATTCCACCGCAAATCGCCGCGGCTCCAAGAAATAAAAAAGCCAGAACATTTTTGGTTTTTGCAAAATCAGAAAAAAGGTAAAAACCCACTGCTAGCCCGGCAAATGCAAACGCCGTCCACGGAAATATTGGAAACAGCCACGATTGCGGCTCGGCAAAAATGTGCACACCATCCAAATACGATTCGATTGGCCATGGAAAAAATCTCAAACGGTGTGTCGTCCACACTGGCGGAGTAAGCATGGCGATAACCGCGCCAACAAAAATCCCTCCCGCAATTTGCCGTGAATTTATTTTGTCTTCGAAATTATTTCCGATGATCCAGCAAAATATTCCCATCAGCATGATGGAAATTCCCAAAATATTTAGCACGTCAACGCGCAAAAGATCTGTCCAGGGAACAAACCGATAACCAATCACAAATTCCTGCACCCGAAAGAGCAGACCCAATCCGAGAATTTGCGCGCCACGTAAAATTGTTTGTTTTGCAATACTGTTTCGATCGATTCCCTTTTCGCGCAGCCGCACGGTAATCAACGCAACGGAAATTCCCGCCACAAAAATAAATATCGGTGCTGGAAGCATTCCTCCCATCTGCGACCACATAAAAAAACGCGATTGCCGAGCTTCTGGTTTGAGCCAGGAATCATAGCAATGCGTTTGAAACATGAGTGCGCACGCGAGTCCTCTCATCCAGTCGATATAGGCGAAGCGACTCGTTGCTATTTTATTCCGGGGTTGAATCGGGCTGGCCATTTTGCGCAATGAATTATGCTAGAGTTTCAGCCGCTTTCGCATGCGATTTTGCTCTGTGGCACTGGTTGAATGTTGTGGGGATAAATTCGAGGAAAATATGTGCGCGAGCCGCGTCAGCGGACCACACCGGTCAATGGACTCGATGCCGCGGCATAAAGACGCTTGGGCATCCGCCCGGCCAAGTACGCCTGGCGTCCAGCAATGGTGGCGTGACGCATCGCTTCAGCCATAAGCACAGAATCCTGCGCTTCCGCGATCGCCGTATTCATAAGAATGCCGTCAGCACCAAGTTCCATAGCCAGCGCGGCATCGGAGGCGGTGCCAACCCCAGCGTCCACGATCATGGGAACTTCGGTGATGCGTTCGCGCAGGATGCGAAGATTTGCCGGATTCTGAATGCCGAGTCCAGAGCCGATCGGTGCGGCAAGCGGCATGATTGCCGCCGCGCCGACGTCAATCAGTTTGCGCGCGGCGATTAGGTCGTCGTTGGTATAGGGAAGCACAACAAAACCTTCTTTCACCAAAACGCGGGTGGCCTCAATTAATTCCGCGGTATCGGGAAAAAGAGTTTGTTGGTCGCCGATCACTTCGAGTTTGACCCAGTTGGAAAGTCCAACTTCCCTGCCCAGCCGCGCGGTGCGAATGGCTTCCTCGGCGGTGTAGCAGGCCGCGGTGTTTGGCAAAATAAAAATTTTTTCCCGGTCGATGTAATCGAGCAGAGATTCTTTTAATTTGTCGGTGAGGTTGACGCGGCGAACGGCGACAGTGACCATGTCCGCTCCGGAAGCGGCGTGGGCGCGGGCCATTTCCGGGAAGCTGCGGTACTTTCCCGTTCCGACAATCAAGCGCGATTTGAAGGCGCGGCCTGCAATGATGAGTTCATCTGCCATCGGGAGTCTCCATCGCCATTCTAGACCCGCGAGGCCGGAAGACAAAACGGGCGTAACGAAAGAAAAGAAAATAAACAGGGGCGAGCTAATGCCCGCCCCTGTTAGGCCAAAGAGACAACGTTGACGAAGGTTACGCCTGGAGATGAGCTTCCAGAAACCAAAGATCCTTGTCTAGTTCCCGGGTAACGCTGGTGAAGAGATCAGCGGTGATTTTATCGTCGAGATCATCACTCGCATTGACAGCCTGACGAAGAGCATTCGCGTGATGAGCGACATTGTGGACGAGCCACTTCAACTGAGACGGACCGTCGGAGGCCTTCAAATCCGCTTCATTGATGCCGCTATGGGCTGCGGCTTCGCGCGTGGTCCCGTTGGCGACGCCGCCAAGCGTGACGACGCGTTCGGCAATTGTGTCGGTCTGTTCTTCAAGGTGTGCTGCTACTGAATCAAACAATTCGTGAAGCTGAATGAAATTAATGCCTTTGACGTTCCAGTGAGCCCACTTGACCTGGCTGCGGAGATCAACGCTGTCCGCAAGCCGCGCATTCAACAAAGCGATAATGGCCTGGCGGTTCGCCTCCGGCACACCAACGCTGCTTTTGTACGCCCGGACTGTGCTGGTTTTGGTTGAGGTCATAGTTTGTATCCTCCCTTACGATTCAATGGAGCCCAATCATTTGTTAGATGAGTTTAGCTGTCGAAAGTTACAGGCTAAGATCCACAATTCCCGGCACAAGCGGCATATAGCGCAGCGATGTGGAGCCTCAAACGATACGGGTGTGTTATGAGAGGCCAGCCTATGATGGCGGAGGGGCTAATCCTGGAGGATTGGCCGAGGCTCGGCGTCGGCATAGAGGGATTCGATGACTTCGTGATAATGCTGTTCGACGACGCGGCGCTTGAGTTTCATCGTAAAGGTTAGAGCGCCATTGTCGAAGGTGAAGTCTTCAGGCAAAAGGGCGAACCGTTTGATGGTTTCATATTGCGCGAGGTTGGAGGTCAAGCGCTTCACTTCGGCTTCCAAAAGCGATTTCACCCAGGGATGCGCGGCCAGTTCGGCGCTGGAAGCGAAGCGAATTCCCTGCTCCGCGGCCTTGGCGGTCACGGTGGCGACATTGGGAACTAGCAACGCAACAATAAATTTCCGTTTGTCGCCAACTACCATGGCGTTAAGAATGTACGGGCTGGTCTTGAGCGCATTTTCGATTGGTTGTGGGGCAACAAATTTTCCGGCGGCCGTTTTGAGCAAGTCTTTTTTGCGATCGGTGATAAACAGGTAATTATCTTTATCGAGGTAGCCGATATCTCCGGTAGAAAACCAGCCATCGTCCGTGAGTACTTCGCGGGTAGCTTCGGGCCGCTGGTAGTAGCCCTGCATCACGCACGGACCATGAACAATAATTTCTCCATCGCCGGCGATACGAACCTCCACGTTGGGGATCGGCGTGCCCGAACTTCCGACACGGTTTCTTGGAAAATTCGAAGTAACAATCGGAGAAGTTTCCGTCAGGCCATACCCTTGATAAATGGGAATGCCGACGGCCCAGAAAAATTCGGCGAGCCCTTTGGACAACGGAGCGCCGCCAGAGAAAACCAGGCGAAGTTTTCCGCCGGTGCCTGCGCGGATCTTTGAATAGACCAATTTGTCAGCAATTTTCCACTTCAGCCGCAAAGCCAATCCGGCGTGACTTTCACCGCAGCGCCATGATGCAGATTCACCTGCTATTTTCATGGACCAGTCAAAAATTTTGCGTTTGAAGCCGGTGGCACGAGCGCCCTGTTCCATCAAGCGCGCATAGATTTTTTCAAAAAAGCGGGGAACCGCAGCAATGATTGTGGGATGAACCTCAGCAAGCGCCTGCGCGACTTGTTCAACCACATCGACGTACGCGACAGTAACACCTTGCAAGAGATAAACGTAATCAAGGGTACGCCCGTAAACGTGCGCGAGAGGCAGAAAAGAAACCGCGGTGTCGGTTTTTCTGTTCAGGGCAAAATCCTTGCAAGTATCTTCCACGTTGGAACAAAAATTAGAATGCGTAAGCATTACGCCTTTGGGTTCGCCGGTGGTTCCCGAGGTGTAAATGATCGATGCAAGCTGGCTGGATGTAACTTGCGCAGCGTTCATGCGGTACGAGGCAATCTCTGCTCCGCCTGCGGCGGCAATTAATGTTTCAAAACGGAGGCAAGCCGCTGGCAGGGATTCACCGGCTTGCGCCGCGACAATTTGCTGGAGTTCCGGAAGCTGCGCGCGAATGGCCAAAAGTTTGTGCAATTGAGTGGCAGCGCAAACGAAGACAACTTTGGCTTGTGAATGCTTAAGGATATAAGCCATGCGCTCAGGCGATTCATTGAAATACACGGGAACGGTAACCGCACCAATGCCGGTGATCGCAAAATCCGCGGTGTGCCACTCCGTACAGTTGGGGGCGAACAAGCCGACGCAATCACCCGTTTTAACGCCCAGTTCCGCAAACGCCTGAGAGAGGCCGGCAACGCGCCGCAGAAATTCCTCAGAGGACACGGATTGCCATGCACCGTCGCGGCGAATCATCTGCGCGCGCGGATTAGGAAGTTCGGTGACGGCGTGCAGAAATCTTGAGGGAAGCGTGCCGTAGTTCATTGGATATTTTCAGACTTTACCGCACGCCTGAGGCCGGCGCAATGCAGCAAGCTTGAGATTGTGCAAAGACGGAAGTGCTGCGATAAGATGGGCCGGGGAGCGAAGTCCATGAGCGTGTCGTCAACGACGCTGAATGATCCGGCGGTTTCGCGAGGACCTTTTCGCGCGCCGCGCGGTACTGAGATTTCCTGCAAAGGGTGGCAGCAGGAAGCGGCACTGCGCATGCTGCTGAACAATCTGGATCCGGAAGTGGCGGAGAATCCGGCGGAGCTGGTGGTCTATGGCGGCACCGGAAAAGCCGCGAGGAATTGGGATTGTTTTCACGCGATTGTGAAATCGTTGCGCGCGCTGGAAAATGACGAGACGCTTCTGGTGCAGTCCGGCAAACCGGTGGCGGTGTTTCGCACGCATGAGTATGCGCCGCGTGTGCTGCTTTGCAATTCCAACCTGGTAGGACACTGGAATAACTGGGAACAATTCAACGAATTCGATCGCGCGGGTCTGATGATGTACGGGCAAATGACCGCGGGAAGCTGGATTTACATTGGCACGCAAGGAATTCTGCAGGGCACGTATGAAACATTCGCCGCCGCCGCGCAAAAACATTTTGCCAGCGACCTGGCGGGCAAGTTGGTGGTGACCGGCGGGATGGGCGGGATGGGCGGCGCGCAACCACTGGCAGCCACGATGAATGGCGCGGCCTTTCTTGGGATTGATGTGGACCCGGAGCGCATCAAGCGGCGCGTGAAGACCGGTTATTGCGATGTGATGGTCACTTCGCTCGACGAGGCTCTGCGCATTTTGAAGAATGCGGTGCGCAAGCGCGAGGCCACGTCGGTGGGCCTGGTGGGAAATTGCGCGGACATAATTCCAGAGCTGGCGAAACGCGGCGTGGTGCCCGATGTTTTGACGGACCAGACCAGCGCGCACGATCCCATCGGCGGATACGTTCCAAACGGTATGACGCTGGGACAGGCCTTGGCGCTGCGCACGAAAGATCCGCAGGAATATCGCAAACATTCGCTAGCGGCGATAGCGCAGCATGTGCAAGCCATGCTGGAGTTGCAGAAACTTGGCTCGGTCACGTTCGATTACGGAAATAATATTCGAACGTTTGCGTTCGAACACGGCGTGAAGAACGCTTACGACTTTCCAGGATTTGTGCCCGCATACATTCGTCCTCTATTTTGCGAAGGAAAAGGGCCGTTCCGCTGGGCGGCGCTTTCCGGCGAGGCTTCCGATATCGCGAGGACCGATCAACTGGTTCTGGAAATGTTTCCGCAGAATGAGCACCTGGCTCGATGGATCAAGCTGGCGCAAAAGCGTGTTAAATTTCAAGGTTTGCCGTCGCGCATTTGCTGGCTGGGATATGGCGAGCGCGACAAATTCGGGCTGGCGCTCAATGATCTGGTGGCGCGCGGCGAATTGAAAGCACCGATTGTAATTGGAAGAGACCACCTCGATTGCGGCTCGGTGGCTTCACCCTATCGTGAAACTGAAGCGATGCTGGACGGCTCCGACGCGATCGCCGACTGGCCGCTGTTGAATGCGTTGGTCAGCACGGCGAGTGGCGCGTCCTGGGTTTCGATTCACAATGGCGGTGGCGTGGGCATTGGATATTCGCAGCATGCCGGGCAAGTGACGGTGGCGGACGGCACAAAAGAAATGGCGAAGCGAATTGAGCGCGTACTGACGAATGATCCGGGAATGGGCGTCGCGCGACACGTGGATGCCGGCTATCCGGAAGCGATAGCGTTCGCCAAAAAGAATGGCGTTAAAGTGCCGATGCTGTGAGGATTGCTCCGCGGGTAAGCATGGGAAAGCCAGAAAAAACATTTCGACTAGCTTTCATTCTGCTGATGGCTAGCAATTGCTGCGCACAAACAGTTGACCGCCCCGATGAAACGCGCAAACCGATTCAGCTACCTGGCGCTTACTCTAATTTCTCGGAAGCCGACATTCTGGGGAAGATCTTCGATGGTTACGATCCCAACACAAAGACGGTCCGGAATCGTGAGAATCAGCTGACAAAAGTTTCCATTCTCGAGGATAAGCTATGGCGCGCTGCCGGCGGTGAATACCTGGTTGTGCTGACGGTTATAGCCCCTAAATCTCTGTGCGGTAACTGTACGCTCAACACACCCTTGGCTGTGCTTAAAGTAGATGGAAACCGTTTGGTACTCGTTGCGAGACAAATCCTGCCGCGTTCCTATCTTTTCGATGAACGGATGTCAGAAACTTTTGGCTCGCTTTCCTACAATGGCCACGAGTCAATAGCGCTTGACCTTGCGCCTTATAGACTGACTGAACGCGAGATGTTGATCGGCGTCCGGACTGAGCATATGTGGATGCCGGGCCCGATTTACAATACCAACTTGCAACTGTTTCGCGCGGAGCGCGGACGTTTGAGGAAAGTGTTTCAGACACTGGTAACAGATCGGGAATACCCGAACGTTCACAACGGCGGTCCGCAGGTGATCTTGAAAACCACTTCAATGGTTTCAACGATTCGAAGCGGCAGGCAGTTTTTCGACTTGATCGTCGAACGAGCAGCCTTTGAATGTATGCAAAATGATCAGGACGATTGCGATTCTAAAGATGTGCCGGTCAAGCCGGTCAGAACGCAGACCGAAGTTTGGCGATTTGACGGAGCGAGATTTAAAAAAAAATAACTGGCTAAAGCCTGTGCCACGCACGCTCTTTTCGGCATAATACGAAGGCATTGAGCCAAACACTTCTCATTACAGGTGCGTCGCAATTGCTGACGCTGCGCGGGCGGGGTCCGCGACGTGGCGCTTCCCTTTCCAACTTGTCGATTATCAAAGACGGAGCGCTATTGGTGAGCGACGGCGCAATCGCGGCGGTGGGCACGCGAACGGAAATTGAAAAATCGCGCGAAGCCCGGGCGGCGGAAAAACTCGATCTTGGCGGACGAGTTGTGCTGCCGGGATTTGTGGATTCGCATACCCATTTAATCCATGCGGCGAGCAGGGCGGAAGAATACGAACTGAAAATTCAAGGCGCGAGCTACGAAGAAATCGCGCGCAAGGGTGGCGGAATACTCAATTCAGTAAAAAAATTGCGCGCTGCCACCAGCGGTGCGTTGAAGCAGCGGGCGGCACGCGCACTGGAGTTATTTGCGGCGCACGGAACCACCACGATTGAAGCCAAGAGCGGGTATGGGCTGGACGTTGCGAGCGAGTTAAAAATTCTCCGGCTACAGAAGGAGTTACGCGAAGAACAACCGGTGGAAATTGTTTCAACGTTTCTTGGCGCGCATGTTGTGCCGCTGGAATTTCGTAACAAGGCCGGCGGAGCGGAGAAATATATTTCGCTGCTGCTGGAACAGATGATTCCGGAAGTAGTGAATGAACAGCTGGCGGAGTTTTGCGACGTATTTTGCGATCGAGGAGCGTTTACGCTGGCGCAGGCAAAACGCATCCTCTCCGAAGGCGAACTTCATGGCCTGGCCCCACGCTTGCACGCTGAGCAGCTTTCGCGCACGGGAGCAACACAGCTTGCTGTGGAGCTGCAAGCAGCTAGCTGCGATCACCTTGAGCAAATAAATAAGGCTGACATTCGCGCGTTGAGTAAATCGGATACCGTGGCAACTTTGTTGCCCGGGTGCGATTTTCATCTGGGCTGGAAACAATATGCGCCTGCGCGAGAATTGATTGATGCGGGAGCGATTATTGCTTTGGCGACGGATTACAATCCGGGAACGAGCCCGACGGTGAGCATGTCAACGATTCTGTCGCTGGCGTGCACGCAATTGCGGATGACGCCGGCGGAAGCGATTACGGCGGCGACGGTCAATGGCGCTTATGCTTTGCGGCGAGAAAAAAATATTGGCACATTGGAAGTTGGCAAACAAGCGGATGTTGCGGTTTTCGACGTGGCCGATTACCGGGAAATTCCCTATTATTTTGGAGTGAATCATTGCTGGATGACCATGAAGCGAGGGGAAATAATCTGGAACGCGCAGTAAAACGATATGCAGAAAACTATTCACGCGACCAGGGCAAATAACTAGATGAATCGATTGATTGAGTGCGTGCCGAATTTTTCTGAAGGACGTGACGCCGCGAAAGTGGACGCGATCGTTAAGGCCATGAGCAGCGTCCCTGGCGTGTACGTTCTGGACCGCGAGATGGACGCGGACCACAATCGCAGCGTGGTTACACTTGCCGGCGAACCGGACGCAGTGGCCGAAGCGGCGCTTTTGGGCACGGGCAAGGCGCTCGAATTGATCGACCTCAACCACCATACTGGCGCGCACCCGCGTGTTGGCGCTACGGATGTATTGCCATTTATTCCAATTGAAGGTGTAACGCTGGAAGATTGCGTTGCGCTGGCGCGGCGCGTGGGAAATGAAATCTGGAAACGTTATCGCATTCCGGTGTTTTTTTACGAAGCGGCGGCGAACCGGCCCGATCGCGTCAATCTGGAAAATGTGCGACGGGGACAGTTTGAAGGATTGCGCGAGTATTTGAAAAAGAATCACGACCGGCAACCGGACGTGGGCGAGCCGAAACTTCATCCGACGGCGGGAGTAACGGTGGTGGGGGCGCGCAAATTTCTGGTGGCCTACAACGTAAATTTGAACACCGCGGATATTGCGGTTGCGAAAAAAATTGCCAAGGCCATCCGATTTTCGTCTGGCGGATTGCGCTATGTAAAATCGATGGGCGTGGAGCTAAAAGCGCGCAATCTGGCGCAGGTGTCGATTAATTTAACGGATTTCGAGCAGACGCCGATGCATCGGGTGTATGAATTGGTGAAGCGCGAAGCGGAACGCTACGGCGCGATGCCGGTGGGCAGCGAAATTGTCGGGTTGGTGCCGAAAAAAGCGGTGGAGATGGCCGCGGAATATTTTCTGCAACTGGAAAATTTTTCACCGTCGCAGATTTTTGAAAATAAGTTACAGGCGGCGCTGAGCGGCTCGCCGCTGGAGGCCGTTAAGGATGGCGCCCTGGCGAGCGTGGCTCGACCATTTTTGGAGGCGGTAGCTGCGCCTTCGGCAACACCTGGCGGAGGAAGCGTGTCCGCGTTCGCCGCCGCACTGGCTGGGGCGTTAGGACAAATGGTGGCGGGACTTTCGCGAAAAAAGAAATCGCAAGCGGCGCACGTCGACAAACTTTCCGAGCATCTTGAAGCGATGCGTAAATCGACCGAGGAACTTGCGCGCGCGATTGATCGGGACGCGGAGTCCTACGATCAGGTGATGAACGCGTTCAAACTGCCTCCGGGAAATGCTGAAGAAGGCAGGCAGCGCGAAGAAGCCATTCAGCGCGCGACTCGCGGGGCGACCGAAGTACCATTGGATGTGGCGAAACGCACCGTTGCTCTCTTGGAAAGCCTGGTGCAACTGGAGACTATCGCAGCCGCATCCATGAAGTCAGACTTACAGGTAGCGCGGTTCGTGGCATCCGCTGGAGCGCGGGGCGCAATCGCGAACGTGGAAATTAATCTGGACGCGATTACAGACGCGAGCTACGTGCAAACGGTGCGAAAACAAGTAGCCGCACTGCGCAAGCGGATTGAGACATTTTAATCAGGTGAACTACAAAGGAGTAGTCGATGAGAATTTCGAGACTGGCAAGCACCACAATGGCGTTGGCGATGTTATTGCTGATGGGCCTGGCGACAGCAAAATGTGCCGCCGCGGGAAGCTTGGGCTCCGATACGATTGCGCTATTTCCAAAAGAAGTAGGCGAGTTTGCGTATGCGGATTTGAAGAAGGCGAGATCTTTGCCGTGGTTTCCGCAATTGCAGGAACAAATGCTGCCGGACCGCTTTCGGCAATTCGAAAAATTTTTGGCTTCGGCTGGAGTGGATCCGAATTCGCAGGTCGAGGAATTGGCGTGGGGATTAGTTCCGGAAGGTTTGACGGCGAAGGATGAAAAGAACGGCACCGGCGAACCCACGGGCGAGCAAATCGCTGGAATCGCGTTGGGAAACTACAGCCCGGATTCGACGGAGGCGTACTTCAAGAAGCAAAAGTTGCCCACGTTTAAATCGCATGGCTATACGCTGTATGCGTTTGGCACCGGTTCGGGAGCGAACGATTTATTTTTCTTTTTCCTGGACAGCAATAAAGCGGCATTCGGGCACCGCCAGTTACTTGAGAAAATGATTGAGATCCGTTTTGGCGGCGACGAGGGGTTGCTGCGGAACGACAAACTTTATCCGCTGATTAACGAAGCGAACGGCAGCGGCATAGTCTGGGCGGTGTTGAACCCGGCGTATACGCGTTTGGCGATGCATCAGTTGGCGCCGGAGGTTCAGCAATTTCCCGAGGCGGCGAAACTAGTGCAGCGCATGGAATCGATGATTATTAACATCACGGCGAGCAGCGGCGTGGAAGGCAAATTTCAGGCGGTATGCGCTTCGCCGGAGGACGCAAATACATTGTCGCAACTGATGCAGGCGGGGTTGATGTACAAGCGTTTTCAATCGGCCAAAGAGAATCCAGACTTGGCGCAATTGCTGGACCAGGCCAACGTTACGCCGTCGGGCGAACGGGTTGTGATTCGCATGGCGATAAGCGATTCGCAAATGGCGGCGCTGATCCGGCGCAATACATTTGCTTTAAAAATGTAAAGATTGAGAGATAAAGGGAAGGGCGGACGGCAGAGGCTAACCCGCCGCGCGCGTTATTGCGGCGTTGCCGTTCGTTTCCAAAATTTCGTCAACCGAGTGGTAGTCGAGCTTCCCATCGTCTCGAACTGCATGCGATCGAGTCCAGAAAAAACCTGCTTACCTGAAGTGTCAGCCCCTGAAAATCCGGCAACCGCGTGCAAACCAACCGCCGGAGCGGCGTCGCCTTCATGCGTGAGCGCAACCTCGATGCGATCCGCGAGACGCTCGAGGACCACGACCAGCTTTGCGCTCCCATCCTTAAGATTTTGAAACGATTCCTTGCAGGCGGCAACCACAGCCATCTGAAGTTCACGGCATGGTTCTTCTTCCACTCCAGCCGCGTCGGCAAAATAGCGTGCCACGCCACCGGCGGCCGCGGCCAGACGAGCGTCAGCATCAAGATTCAGCACCACGCGAGTGGGAGACGCGGCCATAACTATTTGTTCGCCAAGGAAACGTCGCAGGCTTCACGGCACTCGGGACAATAGTAAAGACCGTCGGAACACAGCCTGACATTGTGCTGGCCCTTGCAGATGGTGCAGTAGCGGTCACACTTGCAATATTCTTCAACTTGATCGCATTGCGCGCAAACAATCGGAGCGTGAAGTGCCATCGCAGCCTCCGCAGAAACTGTACCTGAGCGATGAGCCGCGCGGCAAGATGGAGTTTATGGCGTGTGTGGACTCGACGGCCGTCTTGTCATTGCGTAGCCGTACTTCGCGCGCTGAAGATAAATTTCGTTTAATACTGCGTTTTTGACGCTATGAAGGAACGCGTGTTACCATCAATTTTTGCTAACCAGAACAGAACGGAAACCTCTAAATATTCCTTCATGAGCGAAGCGCGCAAGACTCCTCTCAATGCTTTGCACCGGCGCTTGGGCGCCAAGATGGTCAATTTCGGCGGATGGGATATGCCCGTGGAGTATCCGTCCTCCGGTGGTTTGCTTGCGGAACATCGCGCGGTGCGGAATGGCGCCGGCCTGTTTGACGTCAGTCACATGGGAGACATTCGCATCAAGACGGCGCGTACCAAGGGTGGGGCGCTCGCCGCGGTGCAGCACCTAACAATGAACGATGCGTCGAAGCTGGCGGTGGGGCAAGCGCACTATTCCGCCATGCTGTACCCGGAAGGAACTTTCGTCGACGACGTCATCGTGCATCGGCTGGGCGAGGATGATTTTCTGCTGGTAATAAACGCCGGAACGCGCGAGAAGGATATCGGCTGGGTGCGGAAAAATACCGCGCACCTGGATTGCGTGGTGGAAGATTTGAGTGACGCATGGACGCAACTGGCGATCCAGGGACCTCGCGCGATTGAGGTGCTGCAAAAATTGACCACCGCGGACCTTTCTCAGATAAAGGGCTACTGGTTCACGCACGGGACGGTATGCGGTTTTGCAAATACACTTATCGCGCGCACCGGGTACACCGGCGAGGACGGTTTTGAAATTTATATTCCGTCGGATGTGGCGGCGAGCGAGAAAACCTGGAACAGCGTCATCGATGCAGGCAGTGAATATGGAATTGTTCCCTGCGGCCTGGGCGCGCGCAATACGCTTCGCCTGGAAGCAAAAATGGCGCTGTACGGCCACGAAATCAGCGACAGCATAAATGTTTGGGAGGCGGGGCTCGACCGTTATTGCAAAATGGACAAGGGAGACTTTATCGGGAGAGCGTCGCTGGAAGAGGCCAAGCGCAAGCCGCTGACAAGAACTCTAGTGGGACTGGAAATGGTCGAGCGCGGAATTGCTCGCGATGAGTATCGTTGTTGGGGTGAGGCTGGAGCAGAAATCGGGGTGGTTACCAGCGGCTCGCCTTCGCCAACGCTAGGTAAAAATATTGCGCTGGCGTATGTAAAACCGGAGATGTCTGAACTTGGCACCACGATTCTGGTCGAAATTCGCTCGCAAAAATGCAGGGCCAAGGTCGTTGCCACGCCATTTTATAAACGCGCACGAAAAGCAGCCGCGCAACCCGTAGCGAATTGAATTTAATTTTTTCAGGAGAGCACGAAATGGCTTACCCGGCGAAGTATCGCTACACCAAGGAACATGAGTGGATCGACGCTAGCGATAATAATCTTGCGACCATCGGCATCACGGATTATGCACAACATGCTTTGGGCGATGTGGTGTTTGTGGAATTGCCCAAATCAGGCGCGGAAATCAAGACTGGAAAATCCTTTGGTTCCATCGAGTCCGTGAAGGCGGTCAGCGATATTTATGCCCCCGCGTCGGGCGAGGTGGTAGAGGCCAACGCGGAACTTCAGAATAAGCCGGAAACCATCAACACCGATCCACAGGGCGCCGCATGGTTGATTAAGGTGAAGCTCTCCAATCCAGCGGAAATTTCGGGCTTGATGGATGCGAAAGCTTACGAGGCCTTTATCGCCGAAAAGGAAAAGGAAGCCTCGGCCTGATGCGCTATCTTCCCAAAAGTCCAGCGGAGCGGAAGGAAATGCTGGCGGCGGTTGGCGCAAAATCGATCGAAGAACTTTTCTCCACGATTCCTGAACGTTTTCGCCTGAAAAAGCCGCTGTCGTTACCCGGACCGTATTCCGAAGCGGAGATCATTGAATATTTCAAGGCGCGAGCCGCGGAAAATTCCTACGGGTACACCAGTTTTCTCGGAGCCGGCGTCTACAACCATCTGCGTTCGGTGGTTACAGACACAATTATCCAGCGCGGCGAATTTCTAACCTCCTACACACCATATCAGGCGGAAATCACGCAAGGCACGCTGCAAGCGATTTTTGAATTCCAGACCATGATGTGCCAGCTCACTGGGCAAGAAGTCGCAAACGCTTCGATGTACGACGGATCGACAGCAACGACCGAAGCGGTGCTGATGGCCGAGCGCTTAACCGGCAAGCGCCGGGTGCTGATCGCACGTTCCGTGCATCCGGAATATCGCGACGTGCTGAAAACCTACGCGAAGAATTCCGGTTTGCAAGTGGAAGAAATTCCGTGGACCGCAAACGGAACGGTGGATGGCAAGGCGCTGCAGTCCGCGCTACGCGACGATGTGTGCGCGGTGGTGGTGCAATCGCCAAACTTTTTTGGTGCGATCGAATCCGTCGCGCCGCTCGCCGAAAGCGTGCATGCCCACGGCGCATTGTTGGTGGTGGCCATTACCGAAGCTGTTTCGTTAGGGCTGCTCAAGCCGCCCGTGGAAGCAGACATCGTGGCGATGGAAGCGCAGAGTTTTGGACTGGCGCCGAGCTACGGTGGTCCCTTCGCGGGAGTGATTGCCACAAAAGATAAATTCGTGCGGCAAATGCCGGGCCGGCTTACGGGACAAACCGTGGATTCCGATGGCCGGCGAGGGTTTGTGTTGACCTTGGCAACCCGCGAGCAACACATTCGCCGCGAGCGGGCGACGTCAAATATTTGCACCAATCAAGCCCTGTGCGCGCTGGCAGCGACGGTGCACCTCTCTCTGCTGGGGAAAGAAGGTTTGCGCGAAATGGCGCAGCAAAATCTTTCCAAAGCACATTTTGCTTTGCAGCAACTGGAAAAGACTCCAGGCGTGCGGCGGGCGTTCGCGGCCCCATTTTTTAACGAATTCACGGTGGAATTTCCGCGCTCGGTGAAAATAGTGAACGGCCACCTGCTGCGGGAAAAAATCGTCGGGCCTTACGTGCTTGGCGGCGCTTATCCCGAACTCACGAAGCACGCGGTCGTATGCGTTACCGAAACCACAACACGCCAGGAAATCGAACGCTTCGCTGCGGCAATCGGTAACGCTTTGCAGCAACCCGTTTAATATTTTTTCTTTCTGGAACAGGAAACCCATTGAACGAGCGAAACGAAGGCAAGCAGTTCCCCAAAGAATTTCATAAGGCTACGCGACACACCAACCAGAATGAAGGATTGATCTTTGAAAAATCCTCGCCGGGCAAGCGCGCTTTCGATCTTGCGCCGCTCGATGTGCCGGAGGCGGATGGTGCCGCGGCTTTGGGCGCGGCGTATCGCAAAAACGGTGTAGAAGGTTTTCCGGAAGTGAGTGAAATTGAAGTGATCCGTCATTTCACCCGGCTATCCACCTGGAACTATGCGATTGATCTGGGTATGTATCCGCTCGGATCCTGCACCATGAAATACAATCCGCGCGTAAACGAATTTGTTGCGCGACTCGACGGAATCGCTACGGAACATCCCTTGCAGCCGCAGTCATTGTCGCAAGGCTGCCTGAAAATTCAGAAATTGCTCGAATCGTGCTTGCTGGAAATTACCGGAATGGACGCGGTCACGGTGCAGCCAGCTGCGGGCGCACAAGGCGAACTCGTCGGGCTGCTGATGATCCGCGCGTACCTGGAGAAACAAGGCGACGCACGCAAAAAAGTTCTAATACCCGACTCCGCGCATGGCACAAATCCCGCAACAGCGGTGATCGCCGGCTACCAGGTTGAAAATATCCGCTCGAACGCGGAAGGCCAGATAGACATCGAGAAATTGCGCGAACAGGTGACCAGCGACGTTGCGGCGTTGATGATCACGAATCCTTCCACGCTGGGAATTTTTGAACAACGCATCCCGGAAATCGCCGAGATTTTGCACGCCAAAGGCGCTTTACTTTATATGGACGGCGCAAACATGAACGCGCTTGCCGGTGTAACGCGACCGGGCGATCTGGGCGTCGATGTGATGCACTTGAACCTGCACAAAACCATGTCCACGCCACACGGCGGTGGTGGACCGGGCGCCGGACCGGTAGCGATGAAGAAAATGCTGGAGCCGTTTCGTCCGGTGCCGATTCTTGTGGAAAAAGAAGGCGGCGAGCTTGCACTCGATTATCAACGCAAGGATTCGATCGGCAAAGTAAAAGCTTTTTCAGGAAATTTTGGCGTGCTGGTGCGCGCGCTGGCATATTTGCTGGCGTATGGTCCCGGGGTTCGCGAGGCCACCGAAGACGCGGTGCTGAACGCCAACTATATTCGCAAGGGCCTCGAAGGTGTTTTTGATTTGCCGTATACGCGGCCTTCCATGCACGAGGTGGTTTTCAGCGACGCCAAGCAAAAAAGAAATGGCGTCAGCACTATGGATATCGCCAAACGCCTGATCGACTATGGTTTTCATCCCTACACGACCGCGTTTCCTTTAATCGTGCCCGGGGCGCTTATGATCGAGCCCACGGAATCGGAATCGAAAGAAGAGTGTGATTTATTTATCGAGGCAATGCGCGCAATCGCGCAAGAAGCCGCTGAAACCCCGGAAGTAGTGAAGACCGCGCCGCACTCCACGCGCGTCAGAAGGCTTGATGAAGTAACCGCGGCGCGAAAACCGATCCTTAGATGGAAACCGGCGGAGTAAGCGGGCAGGGATCAATCGGGAACAAGGTAACAGGAGGAAAACACATTGAAACAAAAGTTTTTCGCTGCCGTCTTGTCTCTTGGTCTGATCGGAACCGCATTTTCGACTCCCGTGCGCGCCGCTGACCAGGGCTCAGCACAACCTAAAATCAAGCACGTGCTGCTCATCAGCGTTGATGGGCTGCACGCTCTGGATGTGGCGCGTTACGTCAGCAGCCACCCCGATTCCGCACTCGCCGAACTCGCAAAACACGGCATAACGTATTCGAACGCCCGCACTCCTTCTCTTTCCGACTCTTTTCCTGGCCTTCTGGCAATGGTCACCGGCGGTTCGACTGTATCGCACGGTATTTTCTACGATGTGAGCTACGACCGCAAGATTTTCGCTCCGACAAACGTAACGTGCACAGCCGGTGCCGGCAATAGGATGGTCTATGACGAGAGCATCACCCGCTACACCGCTGCGAACGTCTCGCTGGACGTGATCGAGCCGGCGGCCCTCCCGCGGGTGAAGGACGCCAACGGGAACTGCGTAGCGCTATACCCGCACAACGCGATCCGATCGAATACGATTTTTGAAGTCGTGAAAGCCGCGGGTAAAAACACGGCTTGGGCTGACAAACACCCCGTTTACGATCTGCTGAACGGGCCCTCTGGCAAGGGAGTAGATGACCTGTACACACCGGAAATCACCAACATAAATGGATTCGACGCCGCTGGCAGCGTCGTTTGCACCGTCGAGAACGATGAAAAAAAGGTTACGGCAATCATCAACGAGATTCACGGCCTGCGGCACGACGGTTCGAAGGGACCGGGCGCTCCAGGGATGTTTGGCATGAATTTTCAGGCGGTGAACGTCGGTCAGAAACTTGCCAAAGACAACAAAGACGGGAAATGCGTTCACGATGTGGATCCCAATTTGAACGGGCAGTCCGGCGGTTACCTGGACGGTTCGGGAACCCCAACCGCAGTGCTGGCCTACGGCCTGCAGAAAACCGACGAAGCGTTGGGAAAGATGATTCAAGCTCTCAAGGCAGAAAACATTTATGAATCGACGCTGTTTATCGTGAGCGCGAAGCACGGCCAATCGCCGATCAACCCGAAAAAGGTCAATAAGCCCGGCCACTTTGCCGACCTGGTTGCCGCTCTACATGACGGGCACACTAACCCCGCGGCCATTGCCATCGCCAATGCCAACGCTTGCACCAGCGGACCTTGCGGCTTCGTGCAAGACGACGATATCGCGCTGATCTGGCTGTCGGACAAGGACGCGGATCAGGCAGCCGCGGTCGCGGCCTACCTGAATGCCAATGCCAACGAACTTTTCATCGAGGAAGTACTTTTTGGAGACGAACTCAAATTGAAGTTCAGCGGCCCAGACAACGACAGCCGCGCGCCGGACATCATCGTGCAGCCGGTTTATGGCACCGTTTACACTGCTTCGTCAAAGAAAAACGCCGAACATGGCGGCATGAGTTTTGCCGATACAAACGTGGGCCTTATCGTATCTAACCCGGAGTTGCACGCGCGTGGTGAAAACGCCGGTATTTAGTTCGCAGGTTGCTCCTACGATCCTCAAAGCTCTTGGCATCGACCCCAATAAACTCAGCGCTGTTCGGAAGGAACATACTCAGGTTCTACCCTTTGTTTTCGACCACGGCGAAGAGGTCAATCAGGAATAAATTTAAGATTGGGAATTTCAGTAGAAAAGGGCGCCCGATTTAATCGTGGCGCCCTTTTTTAGTTGTTTTTACCGGACGACTTAGTTGGTGAACCTCACGCTGTCCAGTACATCGTTGAACGCCCTCTCAAAGTCCGCGTACTTGTTTTTGGGCGCCACGCAAACCACATAGAAGAGACTGCCATCCGGCTGCAACACGGTGATGAGCCAGTCGGTTTCAACGCCGCCGGCAGCCGACTCGTTATCCAGGTAAGTGGAAAGACCGGGTTGACCATTAAGCGTGATCTGCCGCGAGTCGCGGGCGACCCTCATGCGCGGGTTTCCTTGCTGAAGGCTTTGAATTAATTTTTGTGTAGCGGCATCGAGACCAGCGTTGCCATTTTCGGCCGGCAATTGTTCCACACTTGCCGAGACTCCGTACGCGAGAGAGGTCTTGCCGTCTGCCGCGGCGATAAGGCCGCCCTCGGGAGCCAAGGTCACATTGTTCCCTTCGCCAAATTTTTTCCAATTGTCTGGATACCGCACCCCGTAATTAGGCGCTCGGTACTCTATATAATTCGCCGAAGGCGCGCTGGGCGGGGCCGCCGGAGCCAAAACGCCCGGCACCGGTTTCTTTACCACCGGCAACGCCATGACCCTCCGCTTGGCGTCTTCGAATTCGGCTGAATCGCGCTTGGCGTTTTCCGGCACGCCACCCAGCCTGGTGACTTCCTCGTCCACGCGCGCCAGTCGATTGCCCGGGTTGGGATGGTCGGAGAAAAATTGCGGAGGATTTTTGCCTTTGTGTTCCGCCTCGAGTTTTTCGAAAAATTGCGCGAGCGCGCGCGGATCGTAGCCCGTGTCATACAGAACCTGGGTGCCCATTACATCCGCCTGAGTCTCCGCCGCACGCGAATAGTGCAGCAGCGCGGAGCCGCCTCCCAGCGCTACGCCTGTCGTGAGTAAATCGCCGCCGGTCGTACCGCCAAATACTCCGCCAAAGATTGCGGCAGTTCCCTGAACGAGCGAAGCCTTGGACGCCTGAGCGGTTCCGTGACGCAAAGCCACGTGCGAAAGTTCGTGGGCCATAACTCCCGCCAGCTGTGATTCGTTGCTGGCAGCCTCGATAGCGCCGCGATTGATGAAAACGTAGCCGCCTGGCAGGGCAAACGCGTTGATCTGCTTGTCATTCACGCAATGAAATTCCCAGGGATATTGCACACCGTTGGTTGGCAGCTTCGAAGCCAGGCGCAAGCCCAGCTGCGTAAGATAAGCGTCAACTTTGGGATCGTTACAAAGCGATGCTTGCTTCTGCACCTGCCCGGCAAACAGTTTTCCTTGTTGAATATCGGTCTGCGGCGAATACAGATTCCAGGGCGCCTTTAACTTAGTTCGTTGCGCGTTCGCCGGACAAAGGATGACCAGGAGCGCAGCAAGCGTCGCGGCCCCGCGCGCGAACGTGCGAAAGCCCTTATGGTTATGCGAGGGTTGGCTTTGCAGGTGGCGATGAATTCGGTGTTCTGTACACATGGTGGAGTCCTTTACCCGGGCATGGATCCAACCCGCGTCAGGGCTGTATATATGATAGTGAAACGACCCTTTAGGTTGCGCAAGCCCGGATAATAAAGACCAGCCAGGAAGCGTACGGAAATAAGAAACGCCCGGCTGGGAAACAATCCGGGCGCTTGCAAAAAGGAATTGGTCGTTTTAACGCGACATGCGCGGCGGCGTGTCGGGTGAGTTTGCAGCGCCTGGAGCATCAACGGCCTTACCACTGCGCGCTTGAGTGGTGCGCGGCGGAACTGCAGGCTCGGTCCTGCGGGGCGGAACTGCGAGATTTTCGCCTTCGCGGACAAACGTCAGACGGTCGCGTTCCTTATTCCAGTCGATGCACACCAGGTCGCCAAGGTGCACTTGTTCAGTGGCCAAAAGATTGGCAAGGGGATAAACAATGTTGCGTTCAATGGCGCGCTTCAGGTGGCGAGCGCCGTAGCGCTGGTCGGTTCCCTCTTGCAGAAGAAAATCGCGGCCAGCGTCGGTCACGCGAAACAGGAATTGTCCCTTGGCGGTTTCCAGCACACGTTGCTGCACCATGCCCAGTTCGATGTCCAGAACTTTTTCAAGCTGATCGCGTTGCAGTGGCTTGAACACCACAATCTTGTCCAGGCGATTCATAAATTCCGGAGAAAACTTCCGGCGAGCCGCCTCAACAGCGGTGCGTTCGACCTTCTCAGCCAGGCCGGTGATGGGCTTGTCGTCGGCCTTGATAAATCCGTAACCGCCGCCCATCATTTCGGAAATTTCTCCGCCGCCGAGGTTCGAAGTCAGAAAAATAACGGTTTGCGACAGATCCACGCGGCGGTTGTCGCCGAGCGTCAAAGTAGCTTTATCCAGCATCCCGAGCAGCAATTGCCAAAGCGAGTCGCTGGCTTTTTCAATTTCATCAAAAAGCAGAAAAGAAAGTTTGAGTTTGTCGGTGTGTGAAGCCGAGAGCGCTTCCTGGGTAATCAGCGGATGAGTTTCGCGATGTCCCAAATAACCCGGAGGCGAACCGATCAGTTTGGCGATTTCGTGGGAATGCTGAAACTCCGCGCAGTCCACTTTAATTACCGCGCGAGGATCGCCAAACAAAATTTCCGCGGCAGCTTCCACGATGCGCGTTTTGCCGGAACCGGTCGGGCCCAAAAATAAAAGATTGCCTACCGGACGGCCCGGAGAATTCAGCCCCGCGCAAAATACCTGAAACAAATCTACCAGCGCTTGCACGCCTTCTTCCTGGCCCACAATCTTGGCGCGCAGCGCGGCTTGGAAGTCGCGGGTATCGCTGCTGCGGATGCTCGGGTCAAGTTGCTGACGGGCGGCTGCTTTCATTTCCTCAGTCCTTTTGCAGAAGCGCGAGGCCGATGAACTGGCTTCACTTGACGCGACTCCTGCATCACGGTGATTCTAACTGGAAGCTGCGGCTTCCGAACAGCAAACAGCGTCTCAGCGGCGAGACCAACTGATTCACTGCATGGCGCGTGCCAATCCAGCGGATTGGAATGAAAGCTGATAACAGCAGTATACCCAATGAGATACGAAAATTGCCACGGTAGATGCCGTCTCAGGGGATGAGACAGTGTTCCAACGCCGTCCAAATTCCGAGACTTATAACAGGATTTGGCAATCGGAATAGGACTAAAACTGGCGACGGGGGCTCGTTGGCGGGTTGCAGAAGACTCTCTCTTAAAACGAAAGCGTAAATCTATCATTCTCCGGTGCTTAACGGTTCACTTTCTTGCGCCCTTGTGGCACGGGCGCGGGTAACGACGCGGTCACCGCAACGCGGCGGCGCGATGGAGGCGCGACCAACTCGGTCGGAGTGTCCTCTCCCTTGCCATCGGTGGCCGGCGTAGCGCCCACTTCTTCCAAATTCGGCAGCTCTGGCTTTACGATTGCCGCCTCACCCTCGCGAACGAACGTCAACTGTTTATGTTCGCCATCCCAATCGATGCGTACCATATCGCCCAGCGAAACTTGCTCGGTGGCCAACAGGTTCGCCAAAGGATACACCACATGGCGCTCAATGGCGCGCTTCAGGTGGCGGGCACCGTAGCGCTGGTCAGTTCCCTCCTGCAGCAGGAAGTCGCGAGCCGCGCTCGTGGCGCGAAATAGAAATTGCCGCTTTGCAGTTTCCAACACGCGTTTTTGTACGTTGCCCAGCTCGATATCCAGCACCAACTGGAGCTGTTCGCGCTGCAACGGATGGAAAACGACCAGTCGATCCAGCCGGTTCATGAATTCCGGCGAGAATTTACGGCGCGCTGCTTCAGCTGCGGTGCGTTGCACCTTTTGATCCAAGCCTTCGGCGGATTTATCCGACGATTTAATGAATCCATAGCCGCCGTTCATGAGCTCGGAAATTTCTCCGCCGCCCAGATTGGAGGTCAGAAAAATAACCGTACTGGAGAGATCCACGCGGCGGTTGTCGCCCAGCGTGAGCGTTGCCTTGTCCAGCATGCCCAGCAGCAGTTGCCAAAGGGCGTCACTGGCTTTTTCGATTTCGTCGAAAAGCAGAAACGACAGTTTCAAATCCTCGGTGTGATGCGTGGCAAGCGCTTCCTGAGTAATTAAGGGATGCGTTTCGCGGTGGCCCAAATACCCTGGGGGCGAACCAATCAACTTGGCAATCTCGTGTGAGTGCTGAAATTCGGCGCAATCAATTTTGGTGACGGCTTTGGCATCGCCAAAAAGGATTTCCGCGGCCGCTTCCACCAGCCTGGTTTTGCCCGAACCGGTGGGCCCGAGGAAAAGGAGGTTGCCGACGGGACGGCCCGGTGAGTTCAGGCCAGCGCGGAACACTTGGTACAGATCGACGAGCGCCAGCACTCCTTCGTCCTGCCCCACAATTTTCGAACGCAACGCTGTCTCAAATTCCACGCTGTCGTTGCTGCGAACACTGGGATCAAGTGAAAGTATTTGTGTGCCCATCACCGCCTCCTAGTGAACCCGGAACTTCAGGTTCGCCTGCCTGAAACCCCTGCGAATTCGATCAAATTGGTCCAGCTTGACCTGAAGGGTTGCGTGCAACAGCCGCAAATGAACCAGCAGCTCTTGCGCCGACGCCGGGGATTCCGAAACGCGAAGAATCGGCGGAAAAATGTCCGCCAAATCGAGATTGAGGCCACGCAAGGTGGTGATCAGCTTCTGGATTGCGGGCGACTCGGGATCGCTCAAATCCATTTGACTGTTAACTTGTTCGCGAAGGGCGGGCCAATTCAGATCGATGAAGGGATGTTTGCGGGTAACATCGCGAACAACTTGGTCGGTGATTCGGGCGCGGTCGCCGAGTTTTGCCAGGTGCAGTTGAGTGACTTTTCCGCCCCGGCGCACGTTGTGCACCAGATAGAACGAGTTCCCTTTGCGGCGAATGAAAGCCATGACGAAACCTCGCGTTACTTGCTGCAAAGCCTCAAGTAAATCGACCGTACTTGCGTGTAGTGTACTTTCGGTCCACTACGCCGTCAATCATTTGATGCTGTATTTCTGAAAGGGATGCATCCAAGTAGTAACACAACAATTCTTTTTTGCCTTCGGAAGTCCCCTTCATTTTTTCTATTCGTTCCATTCGTTCTACGCATCGATTGTTTCTACGCATCGATTCACTCTCAAGGGATATAACCCCATTCTAGGAATTTCCACTTGCTCCCGCCCGCGGGTCCATTTTAGCGTGGTGTTTTGCTGCTTTGTCACGCGGGAGTAAATTGGGAGTAAATAAGCAATGACCTGGGAACCCGTCTATAGGCTGGTGAAACAAATTCCCCGTGCGCGTGTTTTATCTTATGGGGACGTAGCTAAAGCTCTGAAATTGCGCGGTGGCGCTCGCAGCGCAGGACGCGCCATGGCTGCCTGTCCCAGCGGTAGAGGAATACCTTGGCATCGCGTGGTGGGCGCTGACGGGAAACTGCTCATTCGCGAACCCTACGCATCACTCCAACGAAAACTTCTGGAAAGCGAAGGAGTGCAAGCGACGGAAAATCGCGTCAACATGAAATTGCACCGCTGGGCCGTTCCGCGAGCCAAGAAGAAAAGCGCCAAAGTTACAAAAGCCAGCCACGGCAAGCGCAAAGCTCACCCAAAACGCCGCGACCGTTCCCAGTAACGATTTTGCTGTAGACTCTTGTTTCCCATTTATGACCCCTCCCATCCTGCAGGTTCAAGATTTAGTCAAACGTTACGGCGACGTTGAAGCTGTTCGCGGTGTCAGCTTCGCCGTGAAAGAAGGCGAAGTGTTCGGGTTGCTCGGCCCGAACGGCGCCGGAAAAACCAGCACCATCGAAATCCTGGAAGGCTTGCGCACGCTGGATAGTGGCCGCGTTTCGGTATGCGGGCTGGATCCGCAGCGCGATTCATCCGCTCTCAAGCACGAAATCGGCGCGGCCCTGCAATCCACTTCCCTGCCCGACAAGCTTCGCGTGATGGAGGCATTGCGACTTTTTGCCAGCTTCTACAAGCGCGGCCGCAAGCCCGAGGAGTTACTCAAGCGCTTCGGGCTCGAAGAAAAGCGCAACGCCTTCTACAACCAGCTGTCGGGCGGCCAGAAGCAACGCCTGGCCCTGGCCATGGCATTGATCAACGACCCCCAGGTGCTTTTTTTTGACGAGCCGACCGCCGGACTCGATCCACAAGTTCGTCGCGAGATTTACGACGTGATCGAAGAATTGAAGAAGGAAAAGAAAACCATAGTGATCACCACGCATTACATCGAGGAAGCGGAACGGCTCTGCGATCGCGTCGCGATTATCGACCACGGGAAAGTTATTGCGTTAGGCACTCCCCACGAATTGAAACAAAATTCAGCGGACACCACGCGCGTGGAAGTGCGATTAGCCAAAGTCGAATCCCTGGAAAAGCTGCGAACCCTGGACGGAGTCGTTGATGCTCGGGAGTTGGACGGCGCGTACGTGCTGCACTGCCGGCGCGCGGCTCCTGCGATTGTTTCGCTGGTGAAGCACCTCGAATCGCAAGGCAACGAATTGGTCGGCCTGGAGATCGCCACACCCTCGCTTGAAGACGTCTTCATAGAAATGACGGGAAGGAGACTACGCGATTGAAAAATTTTGCCACCCTCACCCGCATGCGAATCCAACTGACGCTTCGCAACAAGATGTTTCTTTTTTTCAGCGTCATCATGCCATTCGGTTTTTTCTTTCTGTACTCCGGTGTTTTCGCAAAGGGAATTCCACTCCTGGTTCGCTATTTTCTGGGCCCGGTCATGGCTCTGACGGTGATGGGCAGTTTTTGGGGTCTCAGCGCCGCGCTGGTAACCTTTCGCGAGCAAGGCATTTTGCGCCGCTTCCACGTCACGCCCGTGACCGCCAGCGACATGCTGGCCTCCAGCATCGTCGCAAATTTCGTCCTGACCCTGCCGACAATTCTCGTTGAGGTGCTGTTCGCACGTTTCTTTTTTCACGTAACCGCTTTCGGCAATCTGTTCTCCGCGTTTATCCTGATCGCCATCGGAACCATGTCTTTCGCTTCCCTGGGGCTGGTGGTCGCCAGCGTAACCAACACCATGCAGGAAACCCAGGTCATCAATCAGCTCATATGGTTCCCCTTGATTTTTCTTTCGGGCGCCACCGTGCCGCTCGCAAGTCTTCCCCAGGTCGCCAAGCGCGTGGGGCTGTTCCTTCCGGCCACATATCTCGTCACCGAACTTCAGGACGCGGTGTACTGGTCTGCCTCCCCACGCAGCAGAGACTTTTTGCTCGCTATAGGTTCGCTGACGGTTTGGGCTATCCTGACTTTCTTCTTGTCCGCGCAACTCTTTCGCTGGGAGCCCGAAGGAAAGATTCCTCGCAAAGCCAAGCTACTCGTTTTGGCGACGGCCATTCCTTTTGTCCTCCTGGGGATTTGGCAAAACAGGTCGAATCGCACAATGGCGAAGGCGCAAGCGATGTTTGAGTCGCTTGACGCACCCGCGAAAACGGATCAGCCCGCCAAAAAACACTGAACTAACTCGTGTTTCGCCGTCACGCTAACAGGAATAACGCCAATTTGGTTTAACCAAAGAACTCCAGGACACTGACTTGCATTGACGGTCGTCCTCTACCTACCGTATTCTGCGATTCAGACGAATATCAGCAAGTGGCACCATCAAATAAGGGAGCAGGCCATGCCAATTCAAAAGACCGATAAGATCTGGCACAACGGAAAATGGATCCAATGGGACGACGCGAAACTTCATGTGCTTTCCCACGTCGTCAGCTACGGTTCCGCCGTGTTTGAAGGCATTCGCTGCTACGAAACCAAGCAGGGCCCGGCGATCTTTCGTCTTCGCGAACACATGCAAAGATTAATCAACTCCGGAAAAATTTATCGCATGGACCTGCCCTTCTCCGTCGAGGATTTCAGCAACGCGGCTTGCGAGTTGGTTCGCCTCAACAACGTGAAGTCTTGCTACGTGAAGCCGATGGTGATGCGCGGCTACGGCGAAGTAGGCGTGAACCCGCTGAATTCACCCATCGAGATTTACATGGCGTGTTGGGCGTGGGGCGCGTATCTCGGTCCGGAGGCGCTGACCAAAGGCGTGGAAATTGGCGTCAGTTCCTGGACCCGCATCGCGCCAAATACTTTGCCGGCCATGTCCAAGGCCGCCGCGAATTACATGAATTCGCAGTTGATTCGCATGGAAGCGCACTTCAACGGGTACGCCGAAGGCATCGCGCTGGACACTGGCGGACACGTCAGCGAAGGCTCTGGGATGAACGTTTTCCTGGTGCACGATGGCGTGCTTTACACGCCGCCGTTGGCGACCAGCATTCTCCCAGGCATTACACGCGACACTATCGTGAAGATTGCAGAGGACTTGAACATTACCGTCAAGGAACACGTCATCCCGCGAGAGATGCTGTACATCGTTGATGAACTTTTTTTTGTGGGTACGGCCGTGGAAGTCACGCCGATTCGCTCCGTCGACCACATCCAAATCGGCAAAGGCGTGGCCGGGCCGGTTACCCGAAAAATTCAAGAAGAATTTTTCGGTATTACCAGCGGAACAAAGCCGGACCGCCACAATTGGTTGACCCCTGTCAACGCACCGGTTGCCGCCGCGCGATAACCGCAAACTTAAGGTCCGTTCAAAAAAGGCGCCTCAACAGCAGAGGCGCCTTTTTTTGTGATGCTAAACGTTTTTGCCCCCGCTCCTTCACTCTTCGGAAACCTAGTGTTGTCGAATGCTGGCGCGACCCGGAGCGTTTCAGTATAGAATCACCCTCGCTTGTGACCGCGCGGAGGCCTTCTGATGTACAGCACTGCACAAAAACTTACCGCTGAATTTATCGGCACCTTCGCTCTGCTATTTTTCGGCGCCGGCGCAATTTGTGCCGACCGGTTTTTGCATAGCACCGGCGGTATCGGATTGTTCGCCATTGCCATGGCCCACGGGTTGGCGATTGCCGTCATGGTCACTGCCATTGGGCATATTTCGGGTGGGCACTTTAATCCCGCGGTTACGATAGGCTTCTGGGTCACAAAACGACTGAACACCCTTGATGTGATTCTTTATTGGGCTGCGCAGCTCGCTGGGGCCATCGCGGCGTCGTTTCTACTTAAATTAATCGTGCCGGAGGAAACCTGGCGGGCGGTGCTGCTCGGTACACCGGAATTGGTTCGAGATTTTCCGCGATGGGCGGGGATGGCGCTCGAAGCCATCACGACATTTTTTCTGGTGTTTACGGTTTTTGCGACGTCGGTGGACCAAAAAAATGTTTTCCCGACTGGCGCTGGATTCAGCATAGGGTTTGTCCTGGTGCTGGGCATCCTGGTTGCCGGACCATTCACAGGCGGCGCACTGAACCCCGCGCGGGCATTTGGCCCCGCATTGGCGGCCACCCACTGGGCCAACCAGGGAATTTATTGGGTTGGACCGCTGGGCGGCGGATTTCTCGCCGGTTTGTTGTATGACGCGGTATTCCTAAGAAAAACGGAAACCTCTCGCTAATTACGCTGCCCCGAATAGGCGAGAAAAAAACACGCGATTCATTGTGCCGTTACTGTTCTCTCGCGCAGGTTACTAGCTCGCAACCGCGCACTCCGGATTGTTTGCTCCCCTCCATTTGCGATGCTACTGTCACCTGAGATTCACAAGTTTAAGTTAGGAACGACATGGCCCTCAGCATTGACGATTTGCTGCGCCGCGCGGTTGAAAGCAAAGCTTCGGACTTGCATCTCAAGGTTGGCAATCACCCCTATCTGCGCGTCGATGGATTGCTCACGCCTCTAACCGACGTGGCCCGCGTTACGCCCGAAGAAATGCTTTCCATGGCGTTCAGCATGATGACCAACCGCCAGAAACAAAAATTCAAGGAAACCGCTGAGCTGGATATGGCTTATGGCGTTGCGGGCCTTGGCCGCTTTCGTGTGAACGTTTTTCAACAGCGCGGCAACGTCGGCATGGTCCTGCGCGTGATTCCCACCAAGATTCGCACCGCCGAAGAATTGAATCTGCCCGCGGTAATTGGAAAAATTTGCGAAGAGCAACGCGGGCTGGTGCTGGTCACCGGCACAACCGGCTCCGGTAAATCCACCACGCTTGCGGCCATGATTGACCGCATCAACGCCACGCGCTCCGATCACATTATTACCGTCGAAGATCCCATCGAATTTTTGCACCGCGACAAACGCAGCTTCATCAATCAGCGCGAAGTGGAAGTGGATACCGCGAACTTTTCTACCGCATTGCGAGCCGGCTTGCGTCAGGACCCGGATGTGATTCTGGTCGGCGAAATGCGCGACCTCGAAACCATTTCTACCGCGCTGTTGGCCGCGGAAACCGGCCACATGGTGTTTTCCACGTTGCACACCCTCGATGCCACGGAAACCATTCAGCGTATCATCGCGGTTTTTCCGCCGCCGGAACAAAAACAAATTCGCTTGCAGCTTGCCGCGACACTGAAAGCAGTAATTTCGCAGCGCCTGGTTCGCCGCGCCGACGATAAAGGCCGCGTGCCCGCTTGCGAAATTATGATTGCCACGGGATACATTCGCGATTGCATCATCAACCCCGACAAAACGCGCCTGATTCACGACGCCATTGCCGCCGGCACCAGCCAGTACGGCATGCAAACATTCGATCAATCGCTATTCGATTTGTACACCAGGCAGTTGATCACGCTGGAAGAAGCGCTTTCGCGCGCGTCCAACGCCGACGAATTCCGGTTGCGCATCCAGGGCATTCGTTCCGCTTCCGATTCCGCTCGCGAAGAGATGGAACGCCAAATGGCCGACTTCGAGCGCTTCGCCCGCAAGTAGACAAAACACTCCAATTAGAATCAAGGGGGAAACATGCGGCACAAGATAACTTACTTTTTACTTATCTTGATGGTTTACATCGCAGTCGGCTGCAGTTCTTCCAAGGCGCAAACTGCAACCCGGCCGGTACGACGCAGCGAACTTCTTGCCCTGGTCGCGGGCCAGGCTATGCCCGAAAACGTCATCGCCGAGATCCACTCGCGCGGAGTCAGTTTTGCTCTCGACAGCTCGTACATGACGCTGCTGAAAGACGCTGGCGCGGACCCCAGAATTTTGGCCGCGCTGAATACCGCCAAGGTGGCAAATCCGCAGGCTCCGGACAGTTCTGAGGATCCCGCTCTCCTTGCCCACCTAAGCCGCGCCGGGCACATGATCAAGGCCCGGCAGTTCGATCCGGCCATTAGCGAACTCACTAGCTCGCTCGCCACCAGCAAGGACGGCAAGGTCGAAACGGGTTTCGTCATGGGAAACATTCTCATTGACCAGCAACGGGTCGACGAAGCTGGCCAGGTGTACACCGAGTTGCTGCGTCTGGATCCGGATTTCCCTGAGCTGCACACCAGGCTCAGCTACACCGCTTTCACTTTGGGGGATTTTGAGGACGCTCTTCAACAAGCCAAGGCTGCGCTGGCGCGTAACCCCAACAATCCTGTGGCGCATTTGAATGCCGGGATGAGCCTGTACAAAATGCGCAACTTCGACGCCGCCAAGCTCGAGTTACGCGAGGCAATCCGCAGCAAACCAGACTACGAACTGGCACATGGCGGGCTTGGCTACGTCCTTTCCGACTTGCATGATTACAACGGGGCAATTGTCGAATACAAGAAAGCTCTCGCGCTCAACCCCGACAATGTAGATTCACATAATGGCCTCGGTTGGGCCTACGCCAGTAATGGGGACCACGTATCGGCCATCCGCGAGTATCGCGAGGCCAAGCGGCTGGATCCTAAAAATCTCGATGTTCGCCAGAATTTGGCTTCCGCATTAATGCACGAAGATCCCACCGCCGCTATCACCGAATTTCGCGAGCTTGTGGCCCTGGCGCCGGATTACCCCGTTTGTCATCAGTGCCTCGGCAGTGCCCTCTATAGCGCTGGCAGAATGGCCGATGCTGAAAAGGAGTATCGGGCCGCTGTGCGGCTTGATCCTACGTTGGCGGAAGCGCATATCGGTTTGGGCGTAATCCAGGAAGGAGCCAAGAACTACGACCAGGCGCTGGTCGAATACCACGCCGCTGAAAGACTCGACGAGAGTTCCGCCGCACCATTCATGAACGCGGGCCGCGTGTTACTTCTACAGAAGAACTTCTCTGCTGCCATCGAGGAACTTAAGCGATCTGAGGAAATCGATCCAACTGACTGGCGCAGCCACGTTCTTCGAGGAGAAGCCCTAGAAGGCAGCGGTGATCGTGATGCGGCCATCGCCGAATACAAAGAGGCGCTCTCCACCGCTCCAAAGGAACTTCAGGCGCGCCTTGATTTGGCGCTTGCTCTGGAGAAAAAGGGTGACTGGACCGGCGCGCTTGAGAACTATCGTCAGGC
>DATNME010000051.1:0-2581 GCA_035602385.1 Candidatus Dormiibacterota bacterium | reverse complement strand
TCTTGTGTCGGTGGATGCCATGCAGGAGTTTCGCATCCAAACGTCTTCGTTTGCTCCAGAATTCGGACGCACCCCCGGGGGACAGGTTTCTATTTTGACGCGTTCCGGAACGAACGGCTTTCATGGCACGCTGTTCGAGTATTTTAGGAACAGCGTACTGGATGCCAACGACTGGTTCGCGAACTACAATCATTTGCCAGAGCCCGAAGAGCGGCAGAACGACTTTGGCAGTGCAGTCGGTGGCCCAGTGATCAAAGACAAAACCTTCTTCTTCTTCTCCTACGAGGGGCTGCGGCTGCGTCAGCCCTTGACCCAGAAAACAGTCGTCCCAGACTCCTCATCGCGGCAGCAGGCTCCGGCAGCTATCCGGCCATACTTAAATGCGTTTCCCGTTGCGAACGGCCCCGAGCTCGGGACAGGGTTGGCGGAATTCAACGTCAGCTATTCGAATCCTTCTTCGCTTGACGCCTACAGCATCCGGATCGATCAAGTGATTAACTCCAAGCTTGGCCTGTTCGGCCGTTATAGTTACTCTCCGTCCAGCATAGACCAACGAGGTCCCTACTTCGGCACTCCTCGGGTCCTCAGCGACACGGAGTTGACTTCATTCTCCATACAAACTCTTACCGTCGGCCTTACAGAAATTATCAACCAGCTGAGGTAGAATCCTACCCTCTCCGCCATAAAGGCGTTTCACTAGAGTTTCATGATCCTCCGCACGGTCGAGCAGGTCCGCCGGGTCTTCCTCATTATTGCTGGATTCACCTTGCTCTTGGCTGGTGGCGCTATGCTAGTCACTCCTGGGCCGGGAATGCTGGTGATTTTTCTCGGGCTTGGTCTGTTGGCCGCTGAATTTGTTTGGGCGCGCCGCCTGATGGAGCGCATCAAGCACGAAGGCGGGCGCTTGAAAGACGCCGTTCTCCGCCCGGGAAAGTAGCGGAAAACATCTTTTCTGGAGGGCACCTTGTCACATGCGATGCCGCGCACGGCGGCAAATTGGTCTGGGAAATGGGCGCTAATCACCGGAGCCAGCGCGGGAATCGGCGTGGCCTTCGCCAAAGAATTGTCCTTTGGCGGAACGAATCTTGTCTTGACGGCGCGGCGCAAAGATCGCCTGGAAGACTTGGCCCGCGGCCTCGCCGCCAATTACAAAATCAACACCGAAGTGATTGCCGCGGATCTGGCGGATCCGAGCGCTCCGGAAAAGATTTTTGCTTTTACGAAAGAAAAAGGAATCGAGATCGATCTGCTGATCAACAACGCCGGATTCGGCCACTACGGCGAATTTCATTCCGTTGAAAAGCAGCGCCTGCTGGACATGGTGCAGGTAAATTGCCACGCGGTGGTGCACCTGACTCGCCTCTATCTTCCGGAGATGGTCGCGCGCCGGCGCGGCGATGTGCTCATTCTCGCGTCAACCGCCTCCTTCCAAGCCGTTCCCTACATCTCGACCTACGCCGCAACAAAAGCATTCGACCTGCTCTTTGCGGAGGGCCTGGCGGAAGAGATGAAACCATATGGAATCCGCGTGTGCGCTCTTTGCCCGGGCTCGACGGAGTCCGAATTCCACGCCGTTTCCGGCCAGGAAAAATTCAAACGCAACGCCGAGACTGCGGAAAAAGTCGCGCATACCGGGCTGAAAGCCCTGGCCGCCGGCAAAAGTTACGTCATCTCCGGCCTTGGAAATTATCTCGGCGCTCACGGTGAACGCCTCGTCCCCCGCCGCTTCGTCACCCGAATTGCCGGCGGAATGTTCAAGCCCGAGAAGAAATAGAGAGCCCCCTCCCGCCGGGCGCTACCGATCACAAATGAAGTTGGCAGCCCCCGTTACCAGCAAGCGCTTCCTCGACACGCGGGAGCCCTCACCCACGTCTAACTTATTGTTAAAGCAAAGCATCGCACCTTGGGTATCAGGGAGCGACATCGGGTGGGAACTTTTTCGCTCTGCTCCGGGAAGTGATATAGGAAACCGGGCAGAACGTCTTATCAGGAGAGATGGGGATCGCCGAGCAAGAGAGAGACGACGTTCTGTTGCGGCGGGCCGCCAAGGGCGATGAGGAGGCATTCACGCTCCTCTACCGGCGGCACCAGGCGGCCATGTACCGCTTTGCGCTGCGCATGACGGGAAATACCTGGTCCGCGGAAGAGATTGTGCAGGACGTATTCATGACCCTGATGCGTGCTCCGAAAAAGTATGACGCGACACGCGGAGCGCTCGGAGCGTTCCTATACGGAGTGACGCGCAACCGCGTGATGAAACACTTGGAAAGATTGCCGCGGGAAATATCGCTCGAAATAAAAAACGAAGACGGCACGGGCAGCGGAATTGTTTTGCAGGACGCGTCCACGCCGGCGATGTGGGTGGAAAAACGCGAACGCAGGCAGCAAGTGAGGGCCGCCGTGCAGGAATTACCCGTGGAGTTTCGCGAGGCCGTGGTGCTGTGCGAACTGGAAGAAATGAGTTACGAGGAAGCGGCGCAAATGGCCGGATGCCCGATTGGGACGATTCGTTCGCGGCTGCATCGCGGACGCGCTTTACTGATGGCCAAACTGGAAATGTTTCGGGACGTGCCTCGTCGCG
>DATNME010000050.1:0-20268 GCA_035602385.1 Candidatus Dormiibacterota bacterium | reverse complement strand
GGTTGTTCATAAAGGCGCTGGTCGTCGGACCCCACAACCAGCAATTTCAAAGGGAGATCGCGGCAGAGAGCGGCGGCGCGAAGGAGGGCATCCAGGCCTTTATTTTTCCAGTCGTTGCCAATGAGCAGAAAACAAAAATCTCCGGGTTGGAGTTGTAATGCTTTTCTCGCGTTGCCACGAACCGCGCTGCGCGCGCCCGGATTGAAAACGGCGAGATCCACTCCGTGAGGAATTACGGCGGCGTCACGTCCAAATGCTTTTGCAACCGACTCCGCCGCGTGCCGGGAAATCACGGACAGTGCAGTTGTGCTCCGGGTGTAGATCCACGATTCGAGCAAACAAATTAGCCGGTAGTACATTTGACGGTGCAGCACCACTGGCCAAGATTTCAGCGCGGTATCCCGCAGGCGCAACCGTGAACGCACCCGCGAATAAAATTCATGGAACACTACATGGATGGAGATGGCATCGGCATCAAACGCGTTAATTCCCGGAGAATAGAGCAGGTCGCACCGTAATCCCCGGATCCGGGAATCCCACCAACGATGGCCTTGATTTGCGATAATCCACCAGACATATCCGAGAAGGTGAGGCCCGGGCAGACGCGAAATTTTGTGCCAGAAAATTTTGCCGGAAAACGAATCAAATTTTCCCGCCGATACTCCCGGCAAATCCTCAACGCGTTGCGCGTACAGGTGAATTTCCAAAAGTTCCGGAATCTTGCAAAATCGCTCGAGCTGCTCGGCCACGCATCGTTCCGTCCCGTGGCGGCGATCCACGAATGGGGAAATCACCGCAAGCCGCAATTCAGGTTGCCTCAGGACGCAACTTAGAACTCTTAAAATTAAACCGGTCAGAAAGTGGAATACTCGGCAAGCGAAATAGTATTCCAAGCAACAACCACAGGTGCGCGTTCAGCAGGTAATCCTGATAAGGCTGGAGTCCACTGAAGGTTTGGGGAAATAAAAGCACGAAGGCAAACCACATAATTACAAAACCAATCGGAAACCAGGCCGTTCCCCGTAGTTTCAGAACCACCTTAAACGCCGTTATCACAATTGTTGTGGTCATCACCAACCACAAAATTAATCCGCCCACCCCCAGTTCTATGACCAGGCCACCATAACCGCTTTCGGTGCCCATTCCCAGCTGCGGGACTTTCAGAATGCGGGCGATATACAGAATCCCAAGCGACGCTGTCCCGATGCCATGCCCGAGTCCCCATCCAGGATAATCAAAAGCCAGCAAAAAATTGTGCCAGGGATACGCCTGCGTCCGGTAAGCAAGTTCGTTGTTAGAGCCCGCAGAAAGAAGCGTCTCGAAATAGAACTCGAATCGCGATGCGACCGCTTCCGGGTAAAAAACAATCATCAGGCCTATTGCCAGGGCGCCCACAATCAGTACACGCTGAATTGCACGTGTTACTTTCAGAGCTTTTCCCTCCTTCCACGGCGCACCCCAAAGAAAAGCAACTATACAGATAATCGTACTGATGGAAACCCACATGATAGTGCTGCGAGCGCCAGCCATCATCGCGCCCAGCGTGCAGATTCCCAGCGCAACTGTTGCAAGGAGGCGTGCACCGCGGCTGCGGTCGCGAAGGAAAAGGTATCCCGCGAATCCGACAGACAGAAGCCATGCGGGAACCAGATAGAATTGAAGACGCCCCGTGCTGACAAATACTGAATTTGGACGATAAAGCAGCGCCCCGGAAATTGGCGCCGTGCGGTAATTCTGCGAAAGCTCCCGGATGTCCTCCTGAATTACCGCCGGATTCAGGAAAGTATGTCCCATCACCGCCTGAGCAACCCCCAAACTGGCTATAACAATGGCAATCGCCAGGCAGAATTTCAAAAACCACCTGACATCCTCCTCGGTTTCAACCAGCGAGTAGCCGATAAACATCAGCGGTATGTAAAGAAAATATATTTTCAGCCCCAACAACCCAAAGAAAAAACTCGGAGACTCCGGATTGAAAACCTGCATGACTCCGAACCAAAAAAATATGGCCAACGGAATCCAAAACGGGGGCCGGAAGCTTTGCGTTTGCTTGCGGCGAAACGCAAGAAAAAAGGCCAGATACACCACGCAAACCAAGACGTCCTTGCCGAAAGTAATGGCCATGTTGTTCCCCAAATACTTGCGAGCGAGATCCTCGAACATCAGCCAGGCCAGAAAGAAATATAGACCAATGCGCCAATTCCTGAGAACTGCAACAGCCGCGGCTGCTCCGGCGAAAATCATCGCCGCATAAGCCATCCCAACAAAATCCTCGTTAACGATAAGCCTCGACGCCACCACAATTGTCACGCCGGCAATAATTATCGAAGCGATTGTCCACGCAGGGCGGCGCCGAAACTCCGCGGCCACACTCTGGATTTCGCGAGTCATCATCACAAACAAAGGTTCCTTCCCTTTCGAACTATGTGATCCATTGGCACGCTAGCTCTTCCTTCTAGTGTCCCCACATAACCGCCCAGGGGGCAACCGCCCGAATCAGGTCAAGATTCGCGGAGGCCGATGCGCTCAACGGGCGTGGCTTTAGAACAGTCCCTGCATCCCTGTAGTCCTGCATAAAAAGTGGGCTTGTAAAAACCTGTGCTTGCCGGACGCGGGATGCGCGAGCGAGCCGCGTCCTTGGGTAGATCAATCGGGTTTCCGTGCCTCCACCCAGAGGCTATCGGCGAACGCTATCAGCGGCGCCACCCGGTTCGCGGTAGCCACCGCCGCATGTGACACCAGCACTACCAATTTTCCCATCGGCGTCAAAAGATCCAAATCGGAGAGTTGCGGGTTCTGGCTAAAAAATCCGTCGGCTCGTATTTTTACGTCCGTGAAGCCGGCCGTATGCACCGCTTCGAGAATCGCTCGCCTGGACCAATACCTCATTTCAAATGTGCCCGTTTTCGCCTCACGGAAGCCCCTGCGGAGTTGCAGTAGTAAATTGTAAATTCCAAAAGTGTTCGGTAACTGAACCACCATCGCCGCGCCCGGTTTCAGCACTCGCCACGCTTCCCTAAAGATTCTGGCGACTTTGGACTTATCCAAATGTTGCAGCACACTGTAAGAAAAAATCATGTCGACGGTGCCTGAATGAACCGGAAGGGCCTCGATATCCGCACATGCAAATTCGCCGTGGTGACCCATTTCTCTCGAGACGCGGTATGCGGCGGCAACAGCATTCAAGTGTACGTCTAATCCGAGCGTCGCGAACCCCGCCTTGCCGGCTGCCGCGGACCACCTGCCCCAACCACAGCCGAGCTCGACGAAAACTTTCCCGTCACCCCTTTCGAATGGCCATTGCGGGAAGGGATATCGGGGTAGACGGCCCCTGACATGCCAATAGAGATTCCCATTCGTGTTTACAATCCAATCGTTCACAAAAGGATCTACGGTACCCTTAGCATCGACATCACAAGGGGCCATGTTGCTTGGCTGTTCTTCTCTGCGCGGAGTTTCAGCGAATACGGGAACCTCGCCTTCGACGCGAAACTCATGGCCCAGCTCGCAATGCAGAGTGCCGTCGGCCTTATGGAGGCGGCCTTTGTCTATCGGACAGGCAAGTATTTTTGTTAAATTTTCCGCTTGGCGGAGCATGAGGCTAGTCGTGAAGTTCCTTTGGGGTTCTGCCAACGCGATGCACGATCTTAGCAGGAACCGGCTAGGGTTACCTAACGTCTCTATCGGCCGGACGCTCGGCCATCTTGTCTCGCCACGGCGCTTTCCACGGCCGAAATTATCGCAGCGATATTCTCTCGCGGGCTCCAGGTCTTCATGCGAAGGCGCGCGGCGTCGCTAATAGCGGCAAGTCTGGACGGGTCGGAAAGTGCACGCTGAAGTAGTTTGGTTAGGGCGTCCACATCTCCAGGCCGATAAACAAACTCTGGCGCCACCGGCGCAATCAAGTCCTGAATGCAGCCGACGATGTCGGTGAGTATCATCGGACGACCGCACAGCATCGCTTCAGTCACTATCACACCGAAGCCCTCGTAACCCGAGGGAAGCACCATTACGTCCGCGGACGTGTAGATTGCCGGGAGTTGCGTTTGATTGACGAACCCGAGGAAGCGCACACGGTCGGCAACGCCGAGTGCTGCAGCTTCTTGCTGCAGTTGAGCCCGTAGTGGGCCATCGCCTACGAATATCAAAAGCGCATCCTGAAAATCTGCCCGAGCGAAAGCGCGCAAAAGATCCAGAGGCCGCTTCCAGGGTTGCAGCTTCGCGCTCATTAAAACAACGCCGGTCGTGGCCGACGCACCCCAACTGTTTCGCACTGCCTCTCGGTCCGCTAGTGAAGATTGTTCGCTCCACCAATCGTTATCCACGCAAAAAGGAACCACGGTGATTCGATTCAGCGGAATTCCGAGCGAATGCAGCATGTCACGGGTTTGCGCGGAGGGCGCAAAAGCCTGGTCCGCCAGGCGATAAAGAAGCGGCCAAAACACACGCTTTACATGTTGCTTCCACTTCGGTCCAGTCATGGAATCCAGACGGTTGGCATCCGTGCCGAAAATAAAAACCGAGCCCGAGAGCTTCGATGCCAGCAACGCAATCCAGAACGAAGCGCGAATATAACCGGTATGGCAAAATACCGCGTCGAATTTCCCCTCGCGTATCATCCGCCACAGTCCAGGATTATTCAGCCCCCAAAACGAATCTTCACCGGAGCCGCGGTTGGGCACAAGCTTCCAGGAGTAGCCCTCCAGCAGCGGAATATCCCATTGCACGGTAACGCCAAATTCCCGATCAAGCCCCGGCTCCGCTCCCCGCAAGGAGCAGTACGCTACTTCGAGATCCAGCTGAGGGTGGACAGCCATGCGGCGCAAAAGAGGCGCCTGGTATTGCACCGGATGTGAAGCAATTACCAAAACCCGGTAGCGGCGTTCCGATTCGAGTGAGTTCATTGACCTTTGACCTTCACGAAATATTTTCCTGAAGTAAACAAAGAGAATTATATGCGGCGCTCAGTATAACGCCGATGTCTGAACTCTGCTCCGCTGACGTTTTCTGTTATTCTGGACTACCGAACTTGTCAGCGCATGTCTCCCGCGCGCCTACTAAAACGAGAGGATTATCTCAACTTGAGTTCAACCATAGTCTCCCAGCACAAATCTCATCGCGTTTCCAATTTCAACGCCGGCCCGGGCGCCCTGCCGCTTTCGGTCCTGGAGCGCATTCGTGAAGAATTGCTCGATTGGCGCGGAAGCGGCATGTCCGTCATGGAAATGAGCCATCGCTCTCCGGAATTTGAAAGCATAATCGCTGCCGCGGAAGCCGCGCTCCGCAAGCACCTCGCCGTTCCCGATGACTATGCCGTAATTTTTTTGCAAGGCGGCGGAAGCATGCAGTTCACCATGGCCCCGATGAATCTGGCGCTTCCGGGAAAGCCCGTGGATGTTCTGCACACCGGCGCCTGGACCGCCAAAGCCATTGGCGAATTGAAAAAAGGCGTGCTTCACAATATTGCGGCCAGCACCGAAGCTGAAAAGTTTGCACGATTGCCGCGAACGGACGAAATCAAGTTATCCACGGCCGCTTCTTACGTTCACATCTGCACCAACAACACCATCGAGGGCACGCAGTGGCACACTCTCCCGGAAACAGGGGAAACCCCGCTGGTTGCCGACATGTCCTCCGATATCGCGTCCAAACCCATCGATGTTAAAAAATTTGGCCTGATCTTCGCTGGCGCACAGAAAAATCTCGGCCCCTCCGGCGTCACCGTGGTAATCGTTCGCAAAGATCTTGTGGAACGCGCCGACAAAAATCTGCCAACGTTGCTGCAATACCGCACCCACGTCAAAGAAAAGTCGCTGTACCACACGCCTCCAACTTTCGCGATTTATATCCTCGGTCTGGTTATGGAATGGATCACTTCGGAAGGTGGCATTAGCGGCATCGAGAAACGCAACAACACCAAAGCAAAACTGCTTTATGACGCCATCGAATCCAGCGGTGGCTTCTACAATTGCCCGGTTGAGTCCGCTTCACGCTCGAAAATGAACGTCGTTTTCCGCGTGGCGCGCGGCGATGAGGCCGTGGAAAAGCAATTTGCCAAGGAAGCTGAAGCCGCTGGATTGGTGGGGACGCCTGGTCACCGCTCCGTTGGCGGTATGCGCATCTCCCTATATAACGCTGTCGAACCGGCCGCCGTCGAAACTCTTACTACCTTCATGCGCGAATTTCAGCGCACCCGCGGATAGCGTTAACAAGTTAGCTAAACACTGAGAAACCGGCCGCCTCCTGGTACCGGCTCAGAGCTACAGTAGAAATAACTGCGTCGATTTTCGCCGCGTATGGAGGAGCCTTACCATGAGTATTCTGAAAAAATATTCCAGGGTCTTGTTTGCCGTTTTCTTTTTTGTGGCCGGCGCCGCGCTATTTAGCACCAGTCTTGCCGGCCAGGACGAAGGCTGGCGCATCGTGCGCGCCACCTACGGCTATCGTACCCAGGTTGCCGATGTCACCGCGCTTTTACTCGATTTGATTTCCAGAGGCGGCACCGACGGAAAAATTTTTATCAGCAACGAAACTCTGGGCGGCGATCCCGCTCCGGAAAGAGTCAAAACTCTTCGCATTTTTGCGCGAAACTATAGAAACGAAAAACGCGAGTTCACCTACCAGGAAAAAACTTCCCTGGATATTTACCCTTTTTTAGTGCGCAGAGAACCGCTAGGAATTCCTGAAACAGTCCGCGACGCCGACGATCGCTACCAAAACGATGACTGGCGCGACCGCGATGACTATGAAGCCTTCACGATTATTCGCGCGTTTTATGGCGTGAATGGCAGCACCGCCAATGTCACGGAACGTTTGCGCTCCTTTGCCCGGGGGCACCAGGGTATTTCCATGAAGGTGAACAACACCAATCTAGGCGGTGATCCCGCCCAGGGTGCCGAAAAAATTCTTATCGTAATTTACCGCTTTCATCACCAGGAGCAGGCGCTCGTCGTGCCGGAAGGCGATACTCTGAATCTGCCTTGAAATTTCGGGGACAGGATTTTTGTCAGCGCTTACCAAGCCTGACGATTCATCCTGTCCCTTCCACTTTTTCGGCAGTGGGCAGTTTCCCCACCTCGCTTCACGCCAAATCGAACAACAACACCTCGGCATCTTTGACGCCGGTTATGTCCAGCGCTTTCTCGTTCGAAATGGCCGCGCCATCTCCCTCAGCCAGTTCCTGCCCATTCAACTTGACCGTGCCGCGCGCGACTTGCACGTACGCATATCGTTCCGGTTTCAGCGTATGTCGCACTGATTCGCCGGCATCCAGCACCGTCGCGTACAGTTCGTTGTTCTGGCGGATTTTCACCGAGCCTTCACGCCCGTCCGGTGAAACTACCAAACGTAATTTGCCTTTCTTTTCGTCGGTGCTGAAGTTTTTCTGGTCATAGACCGGCTTCATCCCCGGCTTCTCCGGAAACATCCAGATCTGGTAGAGATGCACGGGCTCGGTCTTCGAGGCATTCGCCTCGCTGTGCCGTACGCCGGTCCCAGCGCTCATATATTGCACGTCACCCGGCCCGATCACCGAGCCGTTTCCCATGCTGTCGCTATGTTTCAGCGCGCCTTCCAAAACGTAGGTAACAATTTCCATGTCGCGATGCGGATGCATCCCGAATTCGCCGCCTCCGGCGATGCGGTCGTCATTCATCACCCGCAGCGTCCGGAATTGCTCGAATTTTGCGTCATAGTAATCCGCAAACGAAAACGTAAATCGCGTGTTCAGCCAGCCGTGGTTTGCGTGGCCGCGTTCATTGCTCTTGCGAACCTGAATCATGATGCGCCTCCTTGATTCCCAACGCCTCCAATAATACATGTTATAACGACTATTGTCAAGAGGCATATTTCTGGGTGCTCGCCTCACTCCGCCCCCCTCCTTTCCACCCCCACCCCTTTCTTCCCCGCAACCTTCCCTCCCATTTCCGGTCGACTTTCTTTTGGTGTAAAGTAGAAAAGAAGCAGGCGCTTACCGCCGCTTTCGCTCCAGCCTGCGGACCCATCCGCCATGCCTGCTGCGCTCGAAAAGAAAGTCTGAGGCTGTTTTCATGCCCCGTGAAACTTTGACCGTCACCGATAATCGCACCGGCAAAAGCTACGAAATTCCCATCACCCACGGCACCATAAAATCCATGGACCTGCGCCAGATCAAGGTGCACGACAACGATTTTGGCATGATGACTTACGACCCGGCCTACAACAACACCGCGTCCTGCATCAGCAGAGTGACCTACATCGATGGCGACGCCGGCATCCTTCGTTATCGCGGCTACCCCATTGAAGAACTTGCCGAGAAAAGTACCTACCTCGAAACCGCTTATTTACTTTTGCGCGGCGAGCTTCCCACCGCCTCACAGCTAAAGGATTTCACCTACCATATTTCGCACCACACGTTCGTTCATGAGAGCATCAAGAAATTCCTGGATGGCTTTCACTACGACGCCCACCCCATGGGCATGATGATCTCCACGATTGCGGCGTTATCCACCTTTTATCATGATGCCAAGGATGTGTTTAACGCTGACTCGCGCAAGAAGCAGACCTACCGGCTTATCGGAAAAATGCCCACCATTGCCGCTTTTTCCTACCGTCATTCCCTCGGGATGCCTTTTATCTATCCCGACAATGAATTGAGTTATCCCGGAAATTTCTTGAATATGCTTTTCCGCACCAGCGAAGCGAGTTACCGGCCCAACCCCACACTGCAGCACGCTTTGGACGTGCTTTTTATTTTGCACGCCGACCACGAACAAAATTGTTCGACAAACACCATTCGCGGCGTGGGCAGCTCGCATGTGGATCCCTATTCGGCAATGGCCGCCGCAATCGCCGCGCTCTATGGTCCACTGCATGGTGGCGCCAACGAAGAAGTACTGCATATGTTGATGGAAATCGGCTCGGTGCAGAAAGTGCCGGAATTCATCAAACGCGTTAAAGCGGGAGAAACGAAATTAATGGGCTTCGGCCACCGCATTTACAAAAACTATGATCCCCGCGCGCGCATAATCAAGAAAATTGCTTATGAAGTATTCGACCTGATGGGCAAGAATCCGCTCCTGGAGATTGCTTTGGAGTGCGAGCGCATCGCGCTGGAAGACGAATACTTCGTGAAGCGCAAACTTTATCCCAACGTGGATTTTTACACCGGCCTTATCTATCAATCCATGGGTTTCCCCATGACCATGTTTCCGGTGCTGTTCGCCATACCACGTACTTCCGGATGGATCGCGCAGTGGGAAGAGATGCTTTTGGACCCGGAACAAAAAATCGCCCGTCCCCGGCAGATTTATCTTGGCGCAGACGAACGCCGGTATATTCCCGTGGAGCAGCGCACGGAACAACGCACGGAGCAGCGTTCGGAACAACGCCCGGAACCGGGCACAGAAAAGCGCGCTGAACGAAATCCCGTAGCGAAAGAAGCTTAGCTGCCAGGTTTCCGTTTCGCACCCTTCCGCCGGAAGCGACTCGACAACGCCCTTGCAGCAGGTATAGTGAAGTGAGCGGCATGGGCAATCCCACCACCAACACGAACAATCCCCTCACCCGCAGGCGAAGCCAGCGAGTGCTCATGCAGGTCCGCGTGATGATCACTGGCGAGGACGCGGCACATAAGCGCTTCGAGGAAGAAGCCGAAACACTGGCTATTAACGCTCACGGAGCGCTGATTCTATTAAGAACGCGCCTGACCAGCGGTGGCACCGTAACATTGAAGAATCAGCGCACTTTGGAAGACCAGGAATGCCACATCGTTTTTCTCGGCCCGGTCCGCGGGGGAAAATGTGAAGTTGGGCTGGAATTTTCTGCGGCGCGACCAACTTTCTGGCGCATCGCTTTCCCTCCCGAAGATTGGTCGCCGAGGAGTCCGGAATCCCGCACCATTTCAAGGGGCCGCGACAATAAGTAATTCCGCTCCGCCCTCAGTTGAAAAAATCTCAATTTAAAAAGTAAATAAACGAAGGTGGTTGTTCTGTTCCGAGAGTGGTTGGCCGCTGTACGTTCCGTTGGAACTCGTCGAATCAAACGAAATGTATAAGCGGCTGGCTCCGGGCATCCCCGTGCCCCGCGCGATTACTCCTACGAATCCGTCTGTGAGGAATGCGCCCAGATTTCCCGGATCCCGGTCGCTTGGTTCGAACGTCGTGGTGATCAGTTGAGCAGCGCCGGGCGCCGTCGAGTGCGCCGCGATCTGATTCAATACCACCCGCACGTTGTGTCTGAAGGCATCGCCTTCCGTGCTGTAGTAAACCACGTTCACCGTTCCACGAGATTCGTCCGTGCTGATACCCGGAAAAAAATGATGCCCGTCCGTGGTATCCAGCGATGCAGGCGCGGACCAGCTGGCTCCGTTATCGGTGGAATGCGTAATTCGCACTTCGGCATTCATGCACACGTCCGGATTCCCGTGGCCTTGGCTGTAAACATCTTTGCAATCTTCGTAAACAAGAAAAATTGTGAATTTACCCGCCGCCTCGAAGCGGTTTGCGTGTTTGGGATACGTCGCGGCAAGAGGAAAATTCATATTGACCAACTGTCCGTTGCCTCCAGTGAACGTCACCGGCCTGAGGATTGTCGTAACCGTGTTTGCCGCGCCACAAACCGGAGATAACGGTGCGCCAGCGGGGCGACACGTAACGAACCGCACGCTGTCACTGCCATTCGAATTCACTTCCACATAACTGATGGTGATCATCCCATCCGTCCGCACTTGCACGTAAGGGTATCCGCTCGCGACGTCCGGACCGCTGATAAGCAGAGTCTTCCCGCACTTCAACAAATTAGTGCACGCCACAAGGTAAATTCGGTTGGTCTGCGCGTTGAAATCGAATTCCGTTTCCACTACGTATACGTCACCCGCGCCCTTGCCCGCGCTGCGTTCGTCCACGGCGAGGCGCGGCTGATCGCCCGCGTAATCCGTCTGTGGCTGAGGAAAAAGAAGCGCCGGCGCCGTAACCTTCCAGCAGGATTCCGCTTGAGCTTCTGTATGAGTGCCTGCGGGGCACGATGCCGGATTGCTTAGCGTCGCCGCCGAAGCGCGGAATAGAGCGACGCCGATAATCGGCCCGAAACGCAGGTCGGCAACAAAAAAAGCGTTGCGCGCCGGATCTGCCACCACTACCGCATCGCCTACCCCCATCTCCGTGTTCCCTTGAAATAAAAAGCTCGGAAAGCCGCCTTCGAATTGAACGCTGCAATCTCCCACCGAAGATCTGTGCGCGTAATAGCCGCTCACGCTTTGATCCCATCGGACGCCAGAGGTCAGATTTCCGCGCCAATCATTGGCAACCTGCAGGATCAGATCGTTGTTCGGCGCAATTCCGTTGATGATAAAATCCGCCGACCCTTGATTTTGCGGCACAGCATTGGCGCGTGGTTCCAGATTGAATCGCTTCCCAAGATTCGCCTTGCAAGATGTTACTGGCGCCGTCGCAGTCAATTCCGGCTGCACTGATTCATTCGTGAGAGGTTCCTCCGCAAGCTGCGGTTCTGGCGCAATCGCTTGCTCTACCTTTCCACCAAAAGCGGTTGACAGATACTGAGCGAGAGGATGATCGACAGCCTCCAAATATCCTCGGCCTTCGCCCGACGCCAGAAAACGTAGCGGTGCGGAAGGCCTGATACGGAAGTTTTGAAAGGCCTGCGGCACACGCGCGGCCTTTTTGTCCGCAACCGCAGTTTGCCCGACCTTTCCCGGTTTCACTGCCTCTTGTGCACTCACTCCGGCGACCGAGACCGTAGCCACAATCGCGATCGCTGCAATTTGGTATCTGCGCATCGAATTTTCTCCTCAGCGGGAAATCAGCACTCTCTAATAGTCAAAACGCGTCAAATGATTGTTGATATCCGGATTTGTCACACCGTCATAAATTCCAGGAACGCTGTTCCACGAAAAAGTCGTGTAAACATGACTGTGTCCTCCGCTTCCCGTACCGCCAGCGGCCACGCCGATTCGATCGCCGAAGCCCGTCACCGGCGAACCCACCACGAACGGCGAGACCGATTGTGGATCCGCGACTCCCGTCGTTAGCAGTTGAGTGCTGCTCACCCATGTCTGATTTCGAAGTATCGGTGCCAGAAAAACCTGCAATCGTTGAGCGTAAGGATCGTTTTCCGTCGAATAGTACGCGATGTTTATCGTTCGCGTGGACGCGTCCAGCGCGATAGCGCCAAAAAATTGCTGCCCCGCGCCATTTGACGCCTTGGAAATCGGCGACCAGGAACGACCCCCATCCGTCGAGAAAGTCATCACCACGTCGGTCTTCGGACAGAAATTGCCGCTCGCACCGCCCGGCACGCGCTCCGGTACTTCGCAGCGGTCATAAACCAGAAAAGTTGTCACTGCGTTGCCCGACTCCGGCCGATGCGCATGCTTGGGATACAGCACGTCGCTGATCGCCACATTCCCGGGTGACGCGACGAAGATGGGTTGCGTCTCGTGCATTACCAGAACCGGCGAGCTGCATATGGGCGTGGCCGGCGCGCCGCGAGGCGTGCAATTGATAAATTTTATATCTTCAGCGTTGATGCCCGGGAACGTAGTGTTTCTATAAGAAATCGTGATCGAGCCATCGGGACGAACCTCCACCCATGACAAATCCGCGTGTACATCCGCTCCCGTTAGGTTAATTGCCCCGCTGCAATTGAACGTGGCATTCGTGCAGGCCGTCAGTGAAATATGAGTGTTCGAACCATTTGGGTTTTGCTCCGTCACCGTCAAGTACAGGTCCCCCGCTCCGGTCCCGCTGGTTCGAGGATCGACCGCCATGTGCGGACTCGACAGAAACGCGTTGAGCGTGGTGATGTTGACCACCGCCCCGGTGTTCCAGCAAGTCGCCGACTTTAGCTCTGTACCGTTCGGGCAGGATGCTGGGTTAAGCAAGTTCGCCGCGGTGGCGCGCACCACACCGACCCCGTTATTGTCGTGGGTGCGTCCAAATCTCAGGTCCACGATGAAAAAAGCGTCTCGCGCGGGGTCCGCAACCACCGTGGGACTTCCAAACGGCAGAAACAGATCGAATACATTATTAATCGCCGGAAGCCCCCCTTCGAAATCCGGAGCACAATTGGAATTGGACCGTTGTCCATAGTAAGCGTCCGCGGCCGCAAGTGTTTGGTTCGGGTTTGTGCTGGCGCCGCGGCCATCCGCGGCGGTAGCCACCACCAGATCTATATTGGGCGCCACACGATTAGGCAGGAACGCAACCGACATCGCGGATTGCGTCACGGCGTTATTTCGCGGTTCCAGATTGAAGATATTGCCGTTTGGGCCGGAGCAGCCGGATAACCCGCGTTCGGCCGCCGCCACGGGGGTGCTAAGGCCCTGAGCTGTCTCCGCGCGAGCCTGCAAGCCTAGCGCCAATGTCAGATATATCCCTGCAGCTAGAACGGTTTTCATCGCGATGCCCTTTCACTCGCAGCTAACGCGGGCATCTTAATCTCAATCACGCGGACGATTTGTCTGAAATTTGTAAATTTTCCGTCCCGCATTTGTTAATCGCGGCCCATGCAACGGATTAGCCTCAACGCGGGAAGTTGCTAGCGTCGTGAGCGGCTGGTAATATTGCCAGTTTGCTGTCGTGTGGCTGCCGGAGAATGTCTCTCTTGGCCAACACCTGACAGCCATACCCGGGCGCTGCCCGGAAGGAGAGGGCGAGTGCCTAAATACGATGTGGCGATTATCGGGAGCGGCCCCGGCGGGTACGTGGCGGCCATCCGTGCCGGTGAACTGGGCCTGAAAGCCGTGGTGGTGGAAAAGGATCCATTTCTTGGTGGCACCTGCCTGCACGTCGGTTGCATTCCCACCAAGGTCTTGCTCCACCACGCGGATATTTACGACCACATGAAAAACGCCGCGGAGCTGGGGATCGAGGTTAGCGGGCTTAAAATTAATTGGGCTAACGTACTCGCGCGCAAAAATAAGATAGTAACCAAGCACGCCAAGGGCATTGAATTTCTTTTCAAAAAAAATAAAGTCGAATTCGTGCAGGGTTGGGGCCGCTATGAAGGTCCAGGCCGCGTCAGCGTCGATAAAGACGGAAAGAAATCCACCATCGAGGCCGCAAATATTCTGATGGTCAGCGGCTCCGAAGCGCGTGCGCTGCCAGGCATCGAGCCGGACCACAAAACTATCTTGACCAACCGCTCCATCCTGGAATTGCCGGAAATTCCAAAAACTTTGATCGTGGTAGGAGCCGGCGCCGTCGGCGTCGAGTTCGCTTCGATTTATCAGTCTTTCGGCACGCAGGTAACCATTCTCGAATCCTTGCCGCGCGTTGTTCCTGTCGAAGACGAGGAAATTTCCGTGGAACTGGAAAAAACCTACAAGAAAAAGGGCATAAATATTTTCACCAGCAGCACCGTGGAATCGGTAAAGAAAGACGCCAGCGGTGTCAACGTCACCTTCAAGGACAAAGAAGGGAAAACGCAAACGCTCCAGGCCGAAAAATTACTCCTTGCCGTCGGCCGCAAACCTATGACCGATAATTGCGGCTTGGAAAAATCCAAAGCCAAACTCGACCGCGGCTTTGTGCACGTCGATGAAAACATGGAAACCGCCGAGAAAGGGCTTTACGCCATTGGCGACATCGTCGCCGGAATGCCGCAGTTGGCGCACGCGGCCATGATGGAAGGCATCGTCGCGGTAACGCGCATCGCCGGAAAGCCCGTCCACAAAATCATCAAAACGCGCATTCCCAATGCCACCTATTGCGAACCGCAGATCGGCTCCATCGGATTAACAGAAAAGCAGGCACGCGACGCAGGACATGCCGTGAAGACGGGGAAGTTTCCTTTCGTGGGCAACAGCAAAGCCACAATTCTCGGTAATCACGGCGGATTCATCAAAGTGGTTTCCGACGAAAAATTTGGCGAAGTGCTTGGCATTCACATTATCGGCCCGCTGGCCACCGAAATTCTCGCGGAGGCTGCCGCGGTGTTGAACCTGGAAGGCACCATCGATGACATGATGAACATGATTCACGCGCATCCCACAATTTGGGAAGGGATGGGCGATGCCTTTGCGTCCGTGCGGGGTTTGCAGATTAACGTTTAACAACGTCCTCCGCGCGTACCATCATTTCTGAAAAAGTTTCTCTTCTTGCAATCATTCATGAGCACCTGCCTCATCATCGACCTCGGCCTTATCCGCTATTCGGCGGCGTTCGAGGTGCAAGAGCGGCTAGTCGCCGCGCGAAAAACCGGCGCCATCGACAACGTCCTCCTGCTGTGCGAGCACCCTCACGTCATTACCGTCGGCCGAAATGGTAATCGTGCGCATCTGCTCGCTTCCGAAAATGTTTTGCGCCAGAAAAATGTCGAGCTTCAGGAAACCAATCGCGGCGGGGACATCACCTATCATGGACCCGGACAAATCGTCGGCTACCCCATTCTGGACTTGGCCGCCTTGCGCAAGGACGTCCGCTGGTACGTGCGCTCATTGGAAGAAGTCATGATTCGCGCTTCAGCGGAACTGGGCATCGCCGCCGGCCGCGAGCCAGGCAAGATCGGAGTGTGGGTTGGCGCGCCGGCGCGCAGCGAAAAGTTGGGCGCCATCGGCGTGCACCTCAGCCGTTGGGTCACCTCGCACGGATTTGCCTACAACGTTTCAACCGATTTGCGTTATTTCGATTTGATCGTGCCGTGCGGAATTCTGGGACGAAAAGCCACCTCGCTCGAAAAATTATTGGGCCGATCAGTTCCAAGTACCGAAATCGCCGCCAGCTTGACCCGTCAGTTCGGCGAAGTATTTGGTTTGCAAATGCAAAAAAGTTCGTTGCCGTCCCTGGAAATACCGGCGCTTCAGGAAACGCTATGAAACGCGAATTGACCCGCGCCCAGCATCTCGATTTGTATTACTACATGCGTCTCAATCGCGCCGTCGAAGACACCATGACCAATCTTTTCCGCCAGAATAAAATTGTTGGCGGACTTTATTCCAGCCTGGGGCAGGAGGCTGTCTCTGTCGCGGCGGCCTACGCCCTCGAAAAAAAAGATTGGCTCGCGCCGATGATCCGCAATATCGGCGCGCTGCTGGTCAAAGGCGTTCCCCCGCGCGATATTTTCACCCAGCACATGGCCAAATACACTTCGCCAACCCGCGGCAAGGATGGCACCAGCCATTTCGGCGATCTCGATAATTTGCATATCGTTTCGCCAATTTCCATGCTCGGCGATCTCATTCCGGTCATGACCGGCGTGGCCATGGCCGGCCGCTACCTCGGGCAGAAAATTGTGGCCATGACCTGGATTGGCGATGGCGGCAGTTCCACCGGCGTTTTTCACGAGGGATTAAATTTCGCGGCGGTGCAAAAAGCTCCTTTCGTTTTGATTTTGGAAAATAATTTGTGGGCTTATTCCACTCCGGTGCGCAAACAGGTTCCGCTTGAGAATCTCGCCGATCGCGCCAAAGCCTACGGGATTGCCAGCTATATCGTCGATGGCAACGACGTCGTCGCCATGTACACCGCCGCGAAGGAAGCGGTCGACCGCGCCAGAGCAGGCGATGGCCCCGTCTTGATCGAAGCCAAAACATTTCGCCGCCGCGGTCACGCGCAGCACGATGCCGCCGGCTACGTCCCGGTGGCGCAGAAGGAATACTGGGAGAAGCGCGACCCCATCGCGTTGCACGAAAGATATTTATTCGATGAAAAGTTGCTGGACCACAAAAGCAAAAAGGAAATCACGGATAAAATCGCAACTTTGCTCGATGCCGAGCGTGAGTACGCGGAGGATTCTCCATCGCCGCCCCCGGAATTCGCCGAAACAGGTGTCTATTGCACCGGAGACGCATGCCACAAAATCGCCGCGCGGTGGGAACGCCCGCTCGCGGAAGTCACTCCGCCGAAGTCGCGCGTCGAAGCGGTTTGGAAGGTGGAAGGCTTCGGCTCTGGTAAATCGTCCACCGGCATAAATGCTCCAATTCATTTTGGAGATACTCCGTCTTCAAATGGAACTCGTTCGCCCGTGAAAACTCCTTCGCCCGGCAAAAAGAAGAATGCTTCGGTTGCGGCTCGTAAGCCAAAAAGAAAGGCTCGACGATGACCACCGCAACCATCGTGGAAACCACCTTTCTCGAAGCCATCAAACAAGCCATGTTCGAAGAGATGGAACGCGATCCCACCGTGGTCCTCCTGGGAGAAGACGTGGGCGTGTATGGCGGCGCCTTCAAAACCAGCGAAGGATTGCTCGAGCGTTTCGGCTGGGAGCGCGTTATCGATACGCCCATAAGCGAGAGCGCCATCATTGGCGCGGCTTGCGGCATGAGTTATCTCGGCCTGCGGCCCATCGCGGAAATGCAGTTCATCGACTTCATCGCCTGCTGTTTCAATCAACTCACCAATTATGTCGCCAAGGGACATTATCTTTGGGGAGCGCCGGCGCCCATCGTGGTGCGCGGGCCATCCGGCGGCGGTGTGCACGGCGGACCATTTCATTCCGCGAATCCTGAGATGTATTTCGTGCACACCCCGGGACTAAAAGTGGTTTATCCCTCGACGCCGTATGACGCCAAAGGATTGCTCAAGTCCGCGATTCGCGACAATAATCCGGTGCTTTTTTTCGAGCACAAATATCTTTATCGCCGTATCAAGGAAGAGTTGCCCGTCGAAGACTATACCGTGCCCATCGGAAAAGCCGTGGTCCGCCGCGCAGGCCGCCACCTCACCATTCTTTCCTACGCAGCCATGATGCATACTTCATTGGAAGCCACCGAAGCTCTTTCGAAAGAAGGCATCGAAGCCGAAGTAGTCGACCTTCGCACGCTGTTGCCTCTCGATGAAGAAACCATTCTTGCTTCCGTGAAAAAAACCAACCGTTGCCTGGTGGTCCATGAAGACACAAAAACTGGCGGCATCGCCGGAGAGATTGCCGCGATACTCTGCGAGAAGGCCTTCGGTGACCTGGACGGGCCGCTGATGCGCGTTACCTCGCTGGACACGCCTGTGCCTTACGCACCGTCGCTGGAAGAATATTTTCTGCCTAACGCGAAAAAGATTTTTGATGCCGCCCTAGCCCTGGTTAGGTATTAAAAAGGCCAGGTATTAAGAAAGCAGGGTGGACCGTCCCGCCGGCTAATTCGGTGCGGACGGTCGTGGTGAGCTATAATTTCCGTATCAGAGGAGTGCTCATGCCCGTAGATGTCGTAATGCCCCAAATGGGGGAAAGCATTTTTGAAGGCACCATCACCAAGTGGCTGAAAAAGCCCGGCGACAAAGTCGAACGCGACGAACCCTTGTTTGAGATTTCCACCGACAAAGTGGACGCCGAGATTCCTTCTCCTACCGCGGGGGTGCTCAAAGAAATTAAGTTTGGCGAAGGCAAGACCGTGCCGATCCAGACCGTCGTTGCCGTAATTGACGGCGCTGGTGGCGCGGCCGCCGAAGCGCCTGCCGCTTCCGCGCCTGCTCCGCAAGCGCAAAAAACGGAAAAAGCAGCGGCTTCCGCCACTCCTCCTGCCCCGGCAAAACAGGCTCCCGCGCCGAGCGCCCAGGCTTCGTCCGCACCTAAGCCGGCCGCCGCAGCACCCCCGTCCGGCAACGAACGCATTCACAGTTCGCCGCTGGTCCGCCGCATGGCCAAGGAACATGGCATCGATCTCAACGCGGTCGGAGGCACCGGCGCCGCAGGACGCATAACCAAGGAAGATATCGAAGCGTATCTCGCCCAGTCCGAGAAGCAGGACGAAGCGGCTCCAGCGGCCCGCAGCGTGGCCCCATCTGCAGCGCCATCCGCACCGGCGCGGCAAACACCTCCGCCGCCATCATCGGGAGCGCCATCACAAGTCACCCTGGAAGTTGGCGTACCACGCGAAAAACTTTATTTCGGCAACTACGAAGTCGTTCCCATGACCCCCATGCGCCAGAAAATCGCCGAGCACATGGTGATGTCCAAACACGTTTCGCCGCACGTCTATTCCGTCGATGAAATCGACATGACCAAGGTGGCCGCGATTCGCGCCAAAGCCAAGGATGAGTTCGAAAGGCGCTACGAAACCAAGCTGACGTTTATGCCCTTTTTCGTGAAAGCCGCGGTTGCGGGTTTACGCGCGTATCCCACCTTGAACGCTTCGCTCGATGGAACCAATGTGGTGATGCACAAAGAGATCAATATCGGCATCGCGGTGGCGCTCGATTGGGGGCTGCTAGTTCCGGTCGTTAAGGGCGCGGACGAAAAAAATCTGCTCGGAATTCAGCGCACCATGAACGATCTTGCCGAACGCGCTCGGTCCAAGAAGCTGAAGCCCGAGGAAGTTCAGGAGAGCACTTTTTCCATTACCAATCCCGGAGTTTTCGGAGGCTTGTTTGGCTTGCCGGTAATCAGCCAGCCCAACGTCGGCATTTTGGGTCTCGGCGCTATCGAGAAGCGGCCGGTGGTGATCAACGATTCCATCGCCATCCGCTCCATGTGCTACGTCACGCTCAGCTATGACCACCGGGTGGTCGATGGCGCCATCGCTCATCAGTTTCTGCACAAAGTAAAAGAAACGCTGGAAAACTGGAGCGAGCCGCTGGTTTAGTTCTGCTCCCGCTTAGCAAGTATTTACTGCCTTTTTGAAGCCACCCTGCGTGCGTCTTTGAGATCAAAAAGGTAGCGCGAATCCGCGTCGCTATTGCAGCATGGGCCGCAACTTCGCCACCCACACCGCAAAACCTTCCATGGGCACCGGTTCAATGCCGGCATCGCGCAAAGTATCCCGCACAAAACGGTGCCGGTCGTTTTCCGGCCGCAACGCCACGTCGGTAACCGCGGTGAATTCGCTGGCAGCCAGTTTGGCGATGCGTTCGGCGGTGTAGGCAAAAAGTTTGGCGTCCCCGGGCGCCCGCGTGACACTCAGCGTTTGTACAAATCCCTGCGTGCCATTGCGGCGATACAGGTAGTCCAGACGCATGGGATCACCCGGAAAAGTAAATGGCGCGACGCGCACGGATTTCTGCAAGCGTTCCCACAGCCGCGCCTGGCGAAATACCTGAGAACAGTAGTTGCGCACCGCCGCCCGGCTCCCGGGAGCGCCCACGCGTCGCGGGGCGCGTTGTGGCGCTACGTGGTCGGTGTATAACCGTTCTGTCTCGGCGTCTAGATCCTCGGCAATCAGGCCTTTTTGCGGCGCCAGTTGCAACGCGTTGGACAGGGTGTTGTCCCACTTCTCGAGAAGTTGCAGCCAGGCCCTTTCGCCCAGTCCATTGCCTTGCCCATCCTGAGGAAACAGCGCCGCGGCATTTGCCAGTCGCGTTTCCAGTTCGTCGCGCAGCGCGCGCAACAGCGCTTCATCGGCTT
>DATNME010000049.1:0-24751 GCA_035602385.1 Candidatus Dormiibacterota bacterium | reverse complement strand
GGTTGTTCATAAAGGCGCTGGTCGTCGGACCCCACAACCAGCAATTTCAAAGGGAGATCGCGGCAGAGAGCGGCGGCGCGAAGGAGGGCATCCAGGCCTTTATTTTTCCAGTCGTTGCCAATGAGCAGAAAACAAAAATCTTTCGGTTGGAGTTGCAGCGCGGTTCTCGCCGCCTCGCGGGCGGCGGTGCGCGCGCCAGGATTGAAAACGGCTAGATCCACTCCGTGAGGAATTATGGTGGCGTCACGGCCAAATGCTTTTGCAACCGATTCCGCCGCATGCCGCGAAATCACAGACAGAGCGGTTCTCCTCCGGCTGTAGATCCACGATTCGAGCAAACAAATAAGCCGGTAGTACATTTGACGGTGCAGCACCACTGGCCATGATTTCAGCGCGGTATCCCGCAGGCGCAACCGCGAGCGCACCCGCGAATAAAATTCATGGAACACTACATGGATGGAGATTGCATCGGCATCAAACGCGTTAATTCCCGGCGAATAGAGCAGGTCGCACCGCAATCCCCGGATTCGGGAATCCCACCAACGATGGCCGTGATTAGCCATAACCCACCAGACATATCCAAGAAGGTGAGGACCCGGGAGGCGCGATATCTTGTGCCAGAAAATTTTGCCGGAAAACGAATCGAATTTGCCGGCGGATACTCCCGCCAAATCCTCAACGCGTTGCGCGTACAGGTGAATTTCCAGAAGTTCAGAAATCTTGCAAAATCGCTCCAGTTGCTCGGCTAGACAGCGTTCCGTGCCATGCCGGCGATCCACGAATGGGGAAATCACCGCAAGACGCAATTCAGGTGGCCTCAGGACGCAATTTAGAATTCTTAAAGTAATTCAAATTTCCCCAATCGTTTGGAACATCTCGCCGCAAGGAAAAGTTTCAATGCTTAGCTTGCACGGATATGATAATCCATGTCTTGGGGATAATGTTTTAGGAACTATTATTCAAATTAGCCTGCGGTACGTATAATCCCGTTTAATGGACAACCCCTAAGGGAACCTTTGCTCCGCCCGGTGATGCCGGAACTTGACGCAGTTCGAGGAATTGCCATCCTCGGCGTAGTGCTGTATCACGCGTTTTACTGGAAGACAGACCTAACGGCTTTCCCTCATTTCGAGCGGTTGTTTATTACGGCCTTTTGGCCTGGGCGCCTAGGGGTTAATCTTTTTTTTGTACTTTCCGGTTTCCTAATTACGGGGCTTCTTTTAGATTCGCGTAACCGAATAGATTATTTTCGTCGCTTTTATATTCGGCGCGGCCTGTGGATTCTGCCAGCATATCTTGTGGTCCTTACGATTCTGGTTGCCACTCATTACACGTCCATCGCTTTTATTATTTTTAGTTTGGCCTACCTTTCGAATCTTACCCCTTTATTCGGAGTAGCCATCGGCTATCCCGTGTTGTGGTCCCTCGCAGTCGAAGAGCACTTCTATTTTGTATGGCCTGCAATCGTCCGATGGTTCAAGGCGAAAACACTACTCTATTGTTCCTTGTCTATCATCGTCCTATCCCCGATTCTCCGACTACTCAGTTTCTACATAGCGCAGAAAAGTGATCATGTCTCCTATGAAATAAATGACTATACTTGGAATTCGAGTGACGGTTTAGCATGCGGCGCAGTCCTGGCGATTGTTTTGCGCGAGTACGCGGTTGACGAAAAAAGACTTCTCCGGCTGTGCTACTTTTGTATCCTTCTCTCTGTGATCATCTGGAGTTTTGGTCTTCCTTTCGGCATCATCTCGCGGCTGACGCCTTTCGGAACGGCATTACAGGTGGTTCCCTGGCATTTGCTATTTGTCGCTCTTTTGGGAATTTGCATTGTTATTGGCGCAGGCCCAAAAAGATACTTCGTGCAGGTGCCGTTTCTTAAATTGCTTAATGAAATAAGCTACGGTCTCTATCTCATTCACGTCCTAGTGTTTGACGGTTTCGACTGGTTCGCAAAGCAACACCGTGTGCCCGGGATGGGTTGGGGTAAGCTGTCGGACTTGATAGTGAGATTTGCATACGTGGGCTGCCTGTCTATGCTGCTTGCCTATCTATCGCGAAGGCAATTTGAAGATCGTTTTCTAACGCTCAAGAGTCGATTTTCTTGACCGCTAGAGAACAGAGTTCTTTCAGTGGTCGGGTTTCAGAGACTCTCGGCGCGCAATTTAGAACTCTTAAAATTAAACCGGTCGGAAAGTGGAATGGTTGGCAAGCGAAATAGTATTCCGAGCAACAACCACAAGTGCGCGTTTAGCAGGTAATCCTGATAAGGCTGGACTCCACTGAAGGTCTGCGGAAATAAAAGCAAAAAGGCGAACCATGCGATCACAAAACCAATCGGAAACCATACCGTTCCCCGTAGTTTCAAAACTGCCTTAAATGCAGTCACCACAATAGCTGTGGTCATCGCCAACCACAAAATCAATCCGCCGATTCCCAGCTCTATAACCAGGACGCCATAACCGCTTTCGGCCCCCATTCCCAGCTGAGGGACTCCGAGAATGCGAGTGATATACTGAATGCCAAGTGACGCTGTTCCGATTCCATGGCCAAGTTCCCATCCTGGATAATCAAATGCCAACAAAAAATTTATCCAAGGATACGTCTGCGTTCGATAAGCCAGTTCGTTCTGGGGGCCCGCAGAAAGAAGCGTCTCGAAATAGAATTCGAATCGCGATGCGACCGCTTCCGGGTAAAAGGTAATCATCAATCCTACTGCCAGGCCTCCCACAATAAGCGCGCGCTGAAGTGCACGCGTTACTTTCAAGCCTTTTCCCTCCTTCCAGGGAGCACCCCAAATGAGGGCAGTAGAGCCAATGATCGCGCTGCTGATGGTCCACACGAGGGCTCCACGGGAACCGCCCATAACCACCGCGATGGAGCACAACCCCAGGGCGGCAGTGGCAAGAGCGATGGCTCCGCGGCTGCGGTCGCGAAGGAAAAGATATCCCTCGAAACCAAACGACAACAGCCATGCGGGAAACATATAAAACATAAAGCGGCCGGTGCTCACAAAAACGGAATTGGGACGATAAAGCAGCGCCCCGGAAATTGGGGCGGTGCGGTAATTCTCCGAAAGCCCACGGATGTCCTCTTGAATTACCGTCGGATTCAGGAAAGTATGTCCCATCACCGCCTGAACAATCCCCAGGCTGGCTATGACAATGGCAATCGCCAGGCAGAATTTGAAAAACTGCCTGACGTCTTGCTCGGTTTGCACCAGTGAATAGCCGATGAAAACCAGCGGCACGTAAAGAAAATATACTTTCATGCCCAACAACCCATAGAAGAGACTCGGAGACGCTGGATTGAAAACCTGCAATACTCCGAACCAAAAAAATATGAGCAAGGGAACCAAAAACGGAGGCCGGAAGTGTTGCGTTTCCCTGCGGCGATACGCCAGAAAAAAGGACAAATAGACCACGCAAAGCAACACGTCCTTGCCGAAAGTAATGGCCATGTTGTTGCCCAGGTACTTGCGAGCCAGGTCCTCGAACATCAGCCATCCGAGAAAGAAATAAAGACCATTTCGCCAATTTCTAAGAATCGCGACGATCGCGGCCGCTCCAGCCGCTATCATGGCCGCATAAGCCATCCCAACAAAATCTTCGTCGACGATAAATCTCGAGAGGGTAAAAGCAATGACACCCGCAATAACTATAAAGGCGCCTGTCGCCGCAGGGCTACGTCTGAAGTACCACCTTACAGAATAGAATTCTGGATTCATGGCATAAACAACGTCGGTTCCGTCTTTCTCGAATCATCCAACCAAGATGCGCGGTTAAATTCTTTAGCAGTTTCCCTGCATGATTTGATTCATTACTTCTTCCCTCGCATCCCGTCCCTGAACCACGCCTGAACCACGCGGGTCTTTTTCTCGGTAAAAAGAGACACTACCCAAGCGAAACAAAGTACCGCGATTCCTAGCATAACACCTAAGATTACGTTCAATGTATTTGGCCGCCACACTTCTGATGGCGTTATCCATGCTCGGAGAAAAAGCAAAAGTGGAAAGTGAAGCACATACAAACTGTAGGAGAAATCCGCCAAGGAATGCGCCAAGGCTGCGTGTCGGGTACCTATATCTATTTGAAGTACCGCGAAAAGCAACAGGCCGAAGCTGAAACCGACGGTAAGATCGCTGCCAAGTGCACCTAAACTTCCGGTGCGAGCAGCAACGACACACACTGCGAAGACACTGAATGAAAAGAAGGCGTATGGAATCAACCGTACAAGCGACAGAGTTGGGGAACGCCCGCTTATAATCACTAGAGCACAACCCGTTAGCCAGACGAGAAATCCCAGCAGTTTTTCGGGACCCAAAAAGACTGCCACAATAAACGCCACAGAGATAAGAGGGATTCCCCATCGAATGGCATGTTTAAAATAAGTTATCGAAAAAAATAAAGTTGGAAACAATACGTAGTACCAGAATTCGTTCGCAAGACTCCATAGTGGAACGTTCGAGCCGAAAGTTGCGCACAATATTGTCTGCAGGAATAGTGCGTTACAGACAAAAGTCCGAAATGAAAGATTGTTTTGCACGGGCGTCAAGATCAGATCCTGTAGTGGATGAGAATAAAGACCAGTTGACGTAAACCACTGAGTGCCCGCTAAATCCCAAAACAATCCGAATAGCAGCCCCGGAATAAGCACCACATATAGCCGGACAGAGCGATTAATCGCGTAATCCCGCCATGTCCACGTTCCGGCCGCGTAAGATTTGAATACGGACGAAGATATCAGAAATCCACTTAGGACAAAAAAGATGATTACAGCCTGGTGACCGAAGCCGGTCACAAAATAGAAAACTTTGACCCAAGAGCGGGGATGTTCTACGTCTGAATATCTTACGAAGAACAAGGCGCGCAGGTGTCCCCACATTACTGCCCACGCGGCAACCGTGCGAATCAAGTCAAGGTTTGCCGAGGCGGATGCGCTCAGCGGCCGAGAATTTAAGAGAATTGGTGACTTCATGGAGTCCCGAACGCGCGCGCTCACTGAAGCCGAGTCCTGGCTGCTGCGAGGTGAGAACCTTCTCACCTCGCTAAAAGCGCGTCCAATAGCCTCAATCTTCCCGGCGATATTTTCGCGCGGGCTCCACGTCTTCATGCGAACGCGCCCGGCAATAGTGGCGAGTTTGAGGAGTTCGCGCCCGACTCCAACATGGTCCCATCCTATTGACTTTGTATTTAACTAGCAAGGGATGATGATTAACTCGAAGGGAGCAGAATGTTTCTTCTAGCGACGGGCCATTCTCTGTGCCAATTGAAGCAACAGCTTGCGGTTTCTGTCGTCTGACTTAGCCAAAAAGCTGCGAAGTTTGTTTAGATATCTCGCGCTCTTGCCCGATGTGCCCCAGGTGTCTTCTCCATCAGCTTTGGATTTTCGCAAATTCGGCAATTGTGGCGGGTCTTCGCCATCATAGAACAGTTGGTAGAGGGGGATCTCTAGAGCGCGTGCAATTTTCTCAAGCGTCTTTAGGTGCGGAATGCTGTGACCATTTTCCACACGTGAGATGTAGTTGCCAAGCAGGCCGACCCGCTTTGCAAGGTCCCTTTGGGGGAGGTTCTTTCCCTCGCGGAGTGCCCGCAGGCGATGACCGATATTCACTAGATGATAATATCACAATGATGTTCACAAGGACGATAATCTTTGTCGGTTCGGCGCGTTTGCCAGCACTTGTATTGCGCGTTACGCCTGCGATGGGAGCGGAGATTGCGGACCACGCCTGGACAAATTGAACAAGTTGTTGGGTTGCTTGCCAATAAAAAGGGCCGCGCGACTGCGGCCCTTTTTGGGCTACCTCCCTGCTCTGGCCACTATGATTGAGCTCGGGGTTGCCCCTTTGCTACACACGATAAAATAACTTCTAATTAATAGATTGTCAATTACTTATAAAAATAGTTAACAGAAGGATTCGCGTGCTGGCTCTATGTATCCATATCAGAGGCTTTAGTCAAGTTTGCGAGGGTCACGAGACGGCCTCTCTCACAACGTTGCGCGGGACGCCGCAGTCATTCCACCCGAAGAAGTTTTGAAACCAGCGCAGAGCGATTTGTATGCCGACGATAGTGCCGTAGTATGTATGCACGATGGGCCGCGGTGTGAGTCTCTGGATTCTCCGGTTCTGAAAACCAGACACTCCATGCGTGTGAACAATATCGAAGTTACGTGTCCTCCCCAAGTCCCAGCTATGAACAGGCAGATACATAAATACCTGGCTATCCACGGCAACCCACGGAGGCTGCATCAACTCCCACCTCCGTAGCCTCGTCTTGCCTGCGCCTCGGCGACACTGCAAACCCAATTCTGTAACCCGCCCAGTCCTGCTACTTCGCCAATATGGATGACCCTCATAATTTCTATCTAGAAGCCTCCGCCGAATTCCAATACTTGAACGCATGCCCCTTCTGCAGGAGCGGATCCTCTAGATAAGTCCATGACATTCTTGCTATGGCATACGAAATGGCAACCGCCACACAACTACTGGCAATTCCCTCCCAGGACCCGACATGTTTCAGAATCGCAGCCGCAAGGGTTTGGCATAAAAAGCGTACTCCATAGTGGATGAGATAGAGGCAATATGAGACACGACCAAGCTCGCGAAGCCCCGATAAACGTCCGAGGCATGCGATTGGCCCATTTGGCCTAACTAATGCGAGTAGCAGTGCGAGAACGTAGAAGAGAGCAATCCAGGTGTAGCCAACGGATTGCATCTGTATCGAATCATCAGCAGGTGACCACCTCGCGAGAGTCACGAACCCAGCTAAAAATAACCCAAACAAACCGTACAGTGCTCCTCCATGGTTAGATAACCACCGCCGGAAACTGGCATTTCGCCATAGAATCGCGGCAAGAATGCCGATTCCAAGAGCGTCGGCACGACACGGCATTAACGTATATATCATACCGAGGCCAAGTCTCTGTGCTGGCACAGCGTAATAGATCCAAAGTCGCAACGCCGGAGCCATAACAATAGCAGTGGCAAGAAACACATACAGGGCGCGCTTGGATAAGAACCTAACGACAAATGGTGCGATGAGATAGAATTGTTCCTCAACTGCAAGAGACCATGTCGGCCAAAACCAGACCCCTGCCATGACAGGAAGACTGTTGAGGATTCCGAAGTTCTGCAAAAACAGAAATTGGCTCAAGAGCCAATAGCGGCTGCTCGGTAAGTCATTGTTTGCGTGTGGGACCAGCGCCGCAAGAAAACGGCCTGCGACGCCCACTACTACGATGTAGCAAAGTATCCATACATAATAAACGGGAATGATTCGGTAGAATCTACGCAGATAGAATGTCTTGAAGTATCGCGGAGAATCGCGAACATCGAGCAGGATTCCACCAATCAAGAATCCTGAAAGAACAAAAAAAAGATCCACACCATTCCACCCAACGGCGATAAATCGCTCGAAGTACAAAATTATACGGTGCGCCAAATCTCTTTTGTTGTAATCTGGGCCGGGATTGAAATAGAAGCAGTGGAATAGTACCACCAAGGCAATTGCAATTCCTCGGAGGCCGTCAAGTTCAGGAATCTGTGAACTGACCACCGGGTGGCTAGACTCAACGAAAGGCCGAGGATCGACTGCTACTTCCTGAGCTAATGCTGCCGTGTTTACACCCTCTGGCATCGGTATCTTCAATGCGGCGCTTTACGAATTTCTACTAGAAGTCGTGCAACCTAAGTCCTTTTAGCTCGGGGATTTTCAGCCATTACTGTCTGCGACGCATTTGTCGCGATCGGGGAGAGCAAGGTATAGAACCTCACGACTTCTGATTTCCAATGCGTGGGTTCGGTACGCACATTTCCTGAGAATAGCTAGGACCGCCTCTTCATGTTCGCCTCCCCGGTCGTGTACCTCGATGAGCAGGGCCGGTTGGCTCTTCCGAATCATTTCCCGCGCCCCGCGCAATACGCCAAGTTCTGCGCCCTCAACATCGATTTTGATCAAACTTGGATGTAACCCTCTCGTCCTAATATAGTGGTCGAGCGAAATGAAAGGTACATTGATAGATTTCTTGTCCCCGACTACGCCGTAGCCTGTTGCCGACGGTGTCCAGCTCCACCGTTCATTTGCGGCGAAAATGAGCGACCCCATCATCTCGTTCTCTCCGACAGCGGCCCGTTCCAATCTTACATTCGTAAGATCGTTTAAACGAATGTTCTCCTCCAGTAGTTCACAGTTGTCAGGCATCGGTTCAAAGGTTACAACTTTTCCTTCCGGTCCTACGATTTGCGCCATGAAAAGGGTTAGATAACCAATGTGGCCGCCCACGTCGATGCAAGTGTCGCCCTGTTTGAGATGCCTCCGCAGCGTATCAATCACTTTCGGTTCGTACATGCCAATTACATATCCGGTGTGGATCCGCCAACCCAGTCGCATTTTGAAGCGCCGCTTAGGAGGGCCGACGCACACCTCAACTACCTCGGCGCTCTCAAGTCGAAACAAAAGCCAGAGGATGTAACGCTGAAAATAGCGGAATTCCCACCGCTTCATAGCTTGCGATTGGTACGTCAGGCCCGCTACAACAACGTCGCGGATGAATCTGCGTAAATGCCTAAACGGTTTCACTGCCAAGACCCCCGTACCGCTCGAGATAGAGCAAATCGAGCCATTAGTCTTGCTCCCGAGATACCTCGAGCGATCGGACCTCAATTGTGTAGGGTAGATTCAGAATACCTTGGAATTCGTCCGCGGTGCTCGTAATTGGCTTGGTGCCCACAACCAACTCGGGAACGGCCCACCACACGTCAGTCCACCGGTGACCATCGTAAACTCCTGCCTTCCAATTGTACGCCCCGGGTTTAATTGGTAACGTTGGCAGATGATGCAGGAACTCGAACGTCCCGGGCCCTAGAGCAAAGAGATCAAAATTACCGTGCCACATAATTTGACCGCTACCCTCACACAGTTGGATTGCATAGCTCCCCTTCCGAATTGCCTCCGGCAGGTGGATCACTACGCGGAAGTTAACAGGGTCAAAATGCTTGAGAACGTTCGACGGCGCACCATCCTCAACGACTAACTCCCACTTCAGAAACTGTATTCTTTGGCCGGAACTCTCCCCATGTGCATTCACCTCGGTGCGCTCCGTGAAAGCCCTCTCGTAGGCGGAGACGACATCGAGGGTCGGTCCGTCCTGCTGGACGACGCCGTGGTCGACCCAAATCACTCGTTCGCACAGCCGCCGGATCTGACTCATCTGGTGACTTACAAAGACAATAGTGCGACCTCCTTTAGAGACCTCGCTCATTTTCCCAAGGCACTTTTTCTGAAATTCAAGATCGCCCACGGCCAACACCTCGTCCACCAACAGAATTTCGGGCTCGAGCTGAGCAGCAACGGCGAAGGCCAGACGCATTTGCATGCCCGTGCTGAAATGCTTGAGCGGCGTATCGATGAATTTATCCACCTCGGCGAACGCCACAATCTCATCAAATTTGCGCTCGATCTCACGCTTGCGCATGCCAAGAATGGCCCCGCTCAAGAAAACGTTCTCGCGGCCGGTTAGCTCGGGATGGAAACCAGTTCCGACCTCAAGCAAGCTGCCCATCCGTCCGTGAACCTCGGCAAATCCGGTTGTAGGGCGTGTGACCCGAGAGAGGATCTTGAGCAGCGTAGTCTTGCCAGCTCCATTGCGACCAATCAGGCCAACGATCTCACCTTCGTTGATGTCGATGGAAACGTCGCGGAGCGCCCAGAGTTGCTCACGGCTGCGATTTTCGCCGCTTCGACGGTTCCATCCGAAAAGCCGCCTGGGTGTATTCATCGCGTTCGCGAGAACGTCACGGAGCGCGACGTACCGCGCGCGCTCTCCGATCGCGAAGCGCTTCCCGAGCCCCTCACTGTGAATGGCCACTTTTTGCATAGGCTAAACCACGTCCGCTATGGTCGACTCCATCTTGTTGAAGTAAATCAGCCCGCCGAGGAGCATCACGAGCACCATGGCGGCGGATGCAAAAACGATCGAGTCAGGCGGCCTCCCCTGCCCGGTAAGCGCCCACCGGAAACCCTCTATGACGCCGGCCATGGGGTTCAATCCATAAAGCCAGCGCCAGCGTGAGGGAACGAGCGAGGCAGGATAGGCGACGGGTGAAGCGAACATCCAGAACTGGACAAGGAAGGGCACGACATAGCGGACGTCGCGATAAAGGGCGTTGAGCGCGGACACCCAGAGGCCGACGGCGAGGGCGGTGAGCACGGCAAGAAGCACCAGGACGGGGAGCCACAGCGCGGCGAGTGTGGGCTTAATGCCATATATAGCGGTTACCACGAATAGGACGACGAAGCCTATAGCGAAGTCCACCAGGCCGGAAGCAACGGCAGAAAGCGGGAGAATGACGCGTGGGAAATAAACTTTGGTGATGACGCGCTGATTGTCTACAACGACACTAGTGCAGCTCTGGAGAGCGGTGGAAAAGTAGGCCCAGGGGACGAGCGCGGAAAAATAGAAAACTGGATAGGGGAGACCATCGGAGGGGAGCTTGGCGAGACGGCCGAAGAACAGTGTGAAGACGGCCATAGTCATTAGCGGCTGTAGAACCACCCAAGCGATGCCGATTACGGTCTGCTTGTAACGGATCTTGACGTCGCGCCATACGAAGAAATACAGGAGCTCGCGGTATTGCCAAACTTCGTTGAGGCGCAACTCGAGCCAATCGCGCGGGGGCTCGATGCGCAAGGTGGGTTGGGCGCCAGAACGGTGCGGGAGCTCGACATTGGAATGCGTGACCGAGGCCATGGGTATCGAAAATAATCTAAAAGTGTTTGGCTAAATCCTTGATTAGAGTACCAGAAATAGGAAGGCGGGGAGATGCCAGCCGACCAGAGACTTTTCTATCAAATGTGCGCCATGTGGCAGGATGCGAGAATCAAGCAGGCGGGGCATTGTTCTTGAGCTGCTGGAGAACATTCCGAAGTTGTCCCCATCTCAGCAAGCAAGCCAGGGGCAATCCCCAATGCTTCCAGTGTGGGGAGATACCGAGTTGGACAAATTTCCCAATAAGTTCAGAGGCTTGGCCCGCCGCCGCGACTGGCCTCTTGCCCGTCAACATGGAGGAATGCGCCTCGGTCTCCAAGACTAAGGCTTGCAATAGACCCTTGTCTCTTGGTTGCAGAGAATCAACTGCCTGAAAAAGCCACCTGTAGAGGCGGCTCTGGAATTTACGAGTGCTCAAGTCTCGAACATAATAGTTGGCATCATGATGACAATATGCCGAGAGATCTTCAGGAAGATAGATGAGTCCGTTCCGGGCTGCAGCGAAGACGAGTGCACCATCCACAGCCAACCCAAGATCCTCAGGTAAGGGAAATAGATCTGCAACAGCTTCTCTCCAAACACAGATGGTATTGGCAACTCCAAAGGAGCTTCGCACTAAATTTCGAGGGGGATACAGAAAACAGGAGCAGAGCACCTCTTGGAATGACAGGCGAACTGGTGTTTTTGGTAAATCAGTCTCTGGCCAGGTTTGGTAGAGTCGATTGCCTGCCGCGTCAACATAATGTGCGCCGTGCGTCATGCCTCCGGCGGTCGTCGTCGCGAGAATAGTGGTTACACATTCAAGCTTATTCGGCAACCAATAGTCGTCAGCATCCAAATGGCAAAGTATTGTACCCGTTGCGGTCTGAAACCCTCGATTGAACGCCGCGGCCTTCCCAGCATTTTCCTGGCGTACATAACGCACGGACCGGAAACCAGCTACGACATCCTGCGTTTGGTCCGTAGAGCCATCGTCAACCACAATGATCTCATCCGCTGGCCGGGATTGCGAAAGTACGCTTTGCAAACAGCGTGGAAGGAACCGGGCGTAATTATAGGCGCAGATCACGACGGAAATTTTGTTGCTCATAGAGATGAATAGACCCTCTCTGTTTCCGCCGCCACCCAGTCCCAATCCATCGCGCCAAACGTCTGAGCTGCTTCCCTGCCCAGCGTGAAGCGCAGATGATCCGATTCGACAAGGGAACACATCATCTGGCTCAGTGAATGGACGAGTTCCGAACCGCGCTTACGAGGAAGGATTAGAGCATTCACTTGAGAATGACAGTAATCGGCGATGCCGGTGTTCCGGCCGACGATCACGGGAAGGCCATTTGCCAATGCTTCGTGAACCGCCAAAGAATAACCTTCATAAAACCCCGGGTGAATCAAGGCGTCCACCGAGCGGTAGAGTTGGCTCATTTTCTGCGGCGCCAGCTCGACCCCAATCACTCCATCAGCAGGGGACAAATTCTGCTTCGGCGCTAATACCAAGTAACTCTCGGGGAACCGGGATCTCGTCGAATGATACGCTGCGAGGGCGGCAGAAAAGTTTTTCACGGGATCAGCCCGGCCCACAAATAGAAACAAGAATCCGGACTCAGGGAGACCCAAGGCGCGCCGAAGAGACTCCTTTGGCATATCATCCTGATCCCGAAAGTATCCACCAGGAATCACTGAGATCTTCTTCTCACCAATTCGATAGAAGCGCATGATCTCCGACCGAACTTTCGGACTGATGGCAATCACAGCATCCGCGGCCCGCCCCCCGGCGGCCTCTCTCATAATTTTGCGCGGGACGCCGCAGCCATTCCACCCGAGGAAGTTTTGAAACCAGCGCAGAGCGATTTGTATGCCCACGATAGTGCCGTAGTAGGTATGCACGATGGGCCGCGGTGTGAGTCTCCGGATTCTCCGGTTCTGAAAACCAGACACTCCATGCGTGTGAACAATATCGAAGTTATGTGTCCTCCCCAAGTCCCAGCTATGAACAGGCAGATGCGTAAATACCTGGCTCGCCGGATCGATCCAGGGAGGCTGCATCAATTCTACTTCGTAGCCTCGCTTTGCTTGGGCTTCGGCGACACTGCAAACCCAATTCTGCAAACCGCCCAGACCTGCTACTTCCCCGATATGGAGAACCCTCACATTGTTTACCTATAAATATATAGATTAAATGATTACTGAACACGTCCCTATTTCGCGCAACCGATAGATCCAAGATAGTCTTGCTATTGCATAAGAGACGACGGTCGCGACACCACTTGTTGAGATTCTCTCCCAAGAGACAACATATTAACCTCACGGCTATAAGTATGTAGCAAATTAAGCCGTCTCAGTAGTTAATCAAGGCGGCCTGCTGGACCGTAACATCCATATATAGATTATGATCGTGTCCATGAGAGACACGATTGTTTTTACGAATTCGGAGCTGCCGTCAGTACAGCAAATCGCCCCGTACGTTGAAGTGGAATAGACCGCTCTATCGTACCATATCAGTACACAATCGGTTGGTACAGGCCGCTAGTCTCTGAAGGATAACTGCAGCCATAATTTCTGCCTTAACTGGCATCATCATTCGTCTTGCCCAGTGTAAAATTGGCGTAACCATATCGTTACATGGGCAAGACATGTGATAGTTGGCTATGCATTTTCTGAATATCCTCCAAAGAATTCTCGAACCGCTTCCGCTTCCCGGAAAGGGAAGGCTCGCGGAATCTATTCTTCGCCACATGCGACCTCGAGAAGTCAACTGCCATCCTCTGCCGGGAATTACAGTATCTCTGAGGACAAATCAAAGAATTGAAAGATGGATGTGGGCTGGAGCGTACGAGCGCGAACTCGTCCAGCTAATGAAGCGGACGCTAAAATCCGGGATGACTGTACTGGATGTGGGCGCCAATATCGGCTACTTCTCGGCCCTTGCTTCCGGCCTGGTTGGCAACTCGGGCCAAGTTCACGCCTTCGAGCCTATGCCGCAGAATCTGTCTCGTCTACGACAGAATCTAAGTGCATTTTGCTGGGCGCATTCCTATCCCAATGCCGTTGGGGATGCACCAGGGACAGCTGTGATTTATTTCAATGAATTAGAAGCCGGCTGGGCATCACTGTTGGGCAGCAACGATCTTGAACGGCGAGCCGAAATCGATGTCATTCGCCTGGATGATTGGGTACGCGACCATGCCGTCAACCGCGTCGACTTTATGAAAATGGACATCGAAGGAGGAGAGTTCCATGCACTCCAGGGGGCGCAGGAAATGCTGTCCCGCTTTCGACCAGTTATTGTTGCTGAGCTAAACGCAGTTTGTTTGGCGCGTGACCATCGCAAACCTGAGGACGTGCTTGCATTGTTGCGGGGTCTAGGATATGCCTGCTCCCCGTTCAAGGATGGCGTTCTTGCCATCCCGCAGATTCCCCCGACACTGCAATCAGATTCCCGCTGAATTGCTCCCCCGGAAGCGGTGCGCCAAATTCACCGAGCCGCCCCGAGGTAATTTTAGCCCTCTGCACCACGTCATTGGGCTTCCTTCGTTCGTGATTACCACGGAAGAACCGCCACCCCCTCGAACTGCTTCCACAACTTTGTCCACATCCAGGCATGCCCCACGCCAATTCTTTCCCACAGTTTCCGGATCGAAACCCAGTCGCCGCGCTATGGCCCTGCTCACCTGCTTAAGGTTGAGCGCCCAGAGTGTGTCCATCGCTCCCCATGCCAATCTACCCTTCCAGTTCATTGTTGGCTGCTTGGCGCTATTAAACTGAAACAAGAACATCCCCCCCTGATTCAGCACACGCAGCATTTCCCTTACATACGCCGTAGCGAGATCTTCGGCGGGCAAGTGTTGTAGCACGAGATAGCTGAACACAAAATCGACGGATTCGGTCGGGATGGTTGACAGATTCTTGCCGTCGCCCAACACCCAATGAATATTCCGGAAGCCCGACAGATGTTGCTTTGCCAGATTCTGCATCTCTTCGGAGATGTCCAGAGCGTACACCGAAGCAAAACGGCGTGCGAAACTCGCTGTCATGCGGCCTGCGCCGGATCCCACCTCGAGCATCGAGCTACCCTCCGGCACGAATTGCAGTTCATCTAAGACTGGTTGGACAAGCTTACGGTACTCTTCCTCGCCGGATTCGAGGAATGTTTCCAAGGTCCAGTCCTTGCGCCAGGACGCGACATAATAAAATGCATCTTTTTGGGCACGTTCGTTCCAATCCTGGCGCATCGCAGTGCTGGCATCGTTTCTAGAAGTTTTCATTAACCCTCGCTAGGAGCTCATACATAGAATACACTGAGTTATCTGCCACACCGTATTTCTAATATTCACCCTGAGGAAACGTTTTGTACCATTTCAACCTCAGTTTTTCTGACGCCGTAAGTTATCTTACCCGCCGCGCCGGAATTGACTTGGCCCGGCCGCATCGCAGGAGTTGCTTAAGCAGATTTTGCCCATCATCGCGTTCAACCACAAGTCGGTGGGTAGAGAGGGAATCAGGGACTTACTCCACTTGAACCCATTCGAATTCTCAGGCGAATCCGAGAAATTGACCGAACTTCCCAAGCGACTTGCGGCATGGAGGTCCCTACAGCCTTCCGGCGTTGAGTTGCAACTTATTTCCAAAGCAGCGGGGCGAGAAGAGGGGGCACGACATCCGAAGACTGGAGATAACACTGGCTAATCGCACAGACCATCCGATTGAGAAGTATGAATTTGAAGTGCGACTTCCTTCCGGCATCCTGAAGCACTGGAACGCTCATTATCAATTTGAAGTACGCTGCGACGTTCCCGGAATCCGGTGTTTTCGATTCGACCAGACTGCCCGGAGTGCTGTGAGACCTCACGACCAACTTCAAAATCCCGTTACGTTCGACTACTACGCCACCTGTGCGAGACCGGAGCATGAGGATAAATTCGTTGGCGCTGCTTTGGTGGCCAAACGCCGGTCGGGGTAAGAGCGTGGGTTGAGGAACAAGAATACCGTGTGCAGAAGACCATTAAAAAGATCGCCCTGGATTTGCGCGATTCGATCCTATTCTCCCAACCCAACCACTGCGGCCAGATGAATAAATATATCCGGCTTCTCCGTCTTGAAAAGGCGCAGCGCTTGTTCCTTTTCCCGCAAATCGTATTCTTTGCTTCGCAGGACAGACACTTCCCGGCAACCCGCAGCTTTTCCACAACCAAAGAAGAAACCCGTTCCCGCCGCTGATCACTACGCGTCTGATGTGCCAAAAGTGCAGTCTATTTCTGCTGTACGTATTTGTGATTGTGCAAATCGCCTCAAACGACCAGTTGGAACTCTTACGGCTTCGCCTCGCGTTGTTGCTCCATATCTCGGTGTTCGATTTGCTGCATGAAGTTCCGGCGTCGAAAAAAGTAACTTTGTACATCTGCGGCCAATTTTCGTGGCACAACGTGAAACTGGTTGTAGGCCATTTCATTCCACTGAATTGGCCCTCGCGCCGGAATAAGGTGCGTTCCCCATTGGAATAAAAGACCCAAGTTCCACAAAATAAAGCAGCCAAGAACGACAGCAGTAACCGCCAGCCATCGAACTCGCGAACGAAACAGAATCGCAAATCGTTCCAGTAAGGCGCTGAGCCCCACAATAAAAATTGGGGTTAATGATACGAAAAAACGATTCCCAAAGGACGAAATTCCCGCCCAGTCCGGGTAACAGGCGATAAAAAGATAAAAAGCCAGTGCGGCACATAATAATCCAGTCCCGACTTCCGGAACTTTTCGCCAAAATATAAACAGCCCGACAACACTCAGCAACAATAGTGGCGTCCAGGAAAACAGGCCGTGGTTGGATGAAAATAGTACTTTCAGAAATACTGGAGAACTCCACAACCAGTCTTTCAACGAAACGTAGCCCGACGCAAAAGGGCTTCCGTAAACAATCGCCCGCGTAATAAAAGTCGGCGCCAGGCAAATCGTAACAACGGCGCCGAACACGAAATGTTTGAGCAATAGCTGTTGCGGAGTGGTTCCAGGTTCTTCTTTTTTCCCAAACGCGGCCGCATACTGCCGTATCGCTTCCACCACTAATACTGCGAGTACCATTAAATTCGGGTAATAAACATTCAACATTAATCCCGTCATCATCCCCAGTAAGACCCACTCCCTGGTCGTGCGTGCCGCTCGGGTTGCATCCCAGTACCAAAGGAAAAGAGCTACCGCAAACGCGGAGTGCGCGTGCGACCACGAGGGGTTAAAGTACATGTAGACAGGCAGAGAACTGGCCCACCATATGCCAATGGTCGCCAGTAACGCGCACGTTTCGTCAATATATTTCCGCGCGAGCCAAAAAGAAAAAAGCAAACCAGCAAACGCATATAGAGCCGTTGCGACTGCCATAGCCACTCGGTAAGGGGCTGAAAAGCCGTCTGCGGCGACTGTCGCTCCCATCGCGCGCGCCAGCAGAACACCACCATGCGCGATCACAACAAATGGGCTCCACAGAATCGCCGGTCCTACCGTGAAGTGATTATCTAAATGCCCCGTCGATGAGCGGAAGACGTCCCTGGGCGCGCCGTTTTCATCCAGGAGTCCGGCGCGGAATCCCGGATTGGCATTTTGATAATCCTGCGAAAAATCCAGATTATGTTCGATTAATGGCGCGCGGAGAAACGCGTAGTAACCCACGCCGTCTCCGCGGACCCACGGATTAATCAGGAAAAGGGAAGGTAGAAACAGTAAAAGCAGCAGCCACATCGGTCCCGGCAAGGAACGTCGAGCCGCAATTTTCCTGTCTTTCGCGATGGCTGAGGTTTGTTCGCGCAATTAGATTCAAGTCACCTAGAAAGAGTCATCCAATGGCCACCGCGGCATGCCCCACCACTCTTTCTTCTTTGTCTTTCTCCTGGAAGTATTGCGTCACGCGGTCAATAATCTCTGCAAGCGATGTTCGCGGCCGAAATCCGGTTAACGATTCCAGCTTATCGACTGACGGAACGCGCCGCATCATGTCCTCGAATCCAGGCTCATACGCCTGGTCATATGGAATATACCGAATCGAGGAACTGCTGCCCGTCCGTTTTTTCACCAGGCGCGCAAGGTCCTCGATCGTTACCTCTTCCGTATTTCCAATGTTAGTCACTTCTCCGATGGCCTTTTCCGTATCCATTAGCCGTATAACTGCTTCAACCGTGTCACGAACATCGCAAAAACATCGCGACTGCTTCCCGCTGCCGTATACATCAATGGGAGCATTTCCCAGCGCCTGTTTCACGAAATTTGGCAGCACCATTCCATAGCGTCCCGTTTGTCTGGGTCCGACGGTATTGAAAAATCGCACCACGATTACTGGAAGTTTTTTTTCTTTCCAGTAAGATAGTGCGAGGAACTCATCCAGCGCTTTCGATGCTGCGTAACTCCATCGACCTTTAGTTGTTGGCCCCAGCACCAGGTCGGCATCTTCGTGGAATGGCACATTGGTGTTCTTTCCATAAACTTCCGAAGTTGAGGCTGTCAGCACCAATTTCTTCTTCTTGCAGGCTGCTTCCAAAATCATTTGCGTGCCGTTCACATTCGTTTCAATCGTGCGCACCGGACTTTCTACAATCAGCTTCACGCCCACAGCTGCTGCCAGATGCACGATGACGTCCGCATCATCAACAAGTTCCGCCAGTAATTGGCGGTTTTCGATTCCATCCAGATGGTAGACCATCCGCTCAGAATCCTTTAGTTTCCTGATGTTTTCCATGCTGCCGGTGGATAAATTATCCAGCAGCACTACGCGGTCGCCCCGTTCTATTAGTCGATCTGCCAGGTGCGAACCAATAAATCCGGCTCCGCCGGTTATGAGATAACGCAAAGTGCCTCCTTATAACGTTTCTGAATCGTCCTTGCCTGAATAGCTTGCATGGCTCTTATCATGAAAAGCCTCATGCCCATTTTCAAGGGATTCTTCCTGACCGTAACCATATGAGTACGGATAATATCGATACGAGTAGTAATAGTCCGGTCCTCTGGTATCCACGGCGTTCAGCACGACGCCCAAAAGATGACATTTCACGGTGGACAGTAAATCACGTGTCCGCGCGAATGCTAGCTTCGGTGTTTCTCCGCTACGTACTACGAGCAAAACACCATCCGTCTGTACCGACAGAATTACCGCGTCGGTTGCCGCCAATACTGGCGGAGAATCGATCACAATAAACTTATACTTGCTACGCAATTCGTTGATCGCGTCTATCATTCTGCGTGAGGAAAGAAGATCTGCAGGATTAGGAGGCAATGGCCCAGCCGGGATTGCCGCGAAATTCGGGATTGATGGATGCGGCACGATAACCAGCTCTAGACTGGAAACCCCGGCCAAATAGGAGCTGAGTCCCGCGTACTTTCCAGAAGTCATATTCAGCATCCGCGCTACTCCGGGTTTGCGCAGGTCCGCATCAATCAGCAGAGTGCTGTCTCCCAATTGCGCGAGCGTGACCGCGAGATTCGCCGCGGTCGTGGTCTTGCCTTCACGTGGCAACGCGCTGGTAACCAGAATCACCTGAGGAGGGTGTCCCGCCTGCGAAAGAAGCAATGAGGTGCGCAGGGCGCGAAAAGCTTCGGACATTTGCGATTTGGGCAAATGTTGCGCTACCAATTCGACGCGTTCGATGCGCTTATCCGAGCCGTTTGACGTGGTTCCCCTGAACAACCCTGAAAACCGGCCGGTGTCCTCGCCCCTAAACGCTGGCACCACCGCCAGCGCCGGGAGTTTTATAAGCGCCTCAATGTGATCCGGAGTTTTTACGGTATTGTCGAAATATTCGAGCATCAGCGCTAATCCTACGCCACCTACCAATCCGATCAACAACGCCAAACCAATGTTTCGAGCTTTCGCGGGACGCACCGGAAACGAAGGTATCATCGCCGGATCTACAGTCCGGATATTCGATGATTTAAGTCCTTCAGAAATTCCTGCTTCCTTCAATTTGGTCAACAATCCTTCGTACAGCGCCTTATTCGCCTCCGCCTCGCGCTTCAAAATGTTGTATTCCACCATTTTTTCAGACATCGCATTAACTTCGTTCTTTTGACTTTCCATGGCTTGCATTCGCAGTTCTTCCAAATGCTTCGCGGCACGAAAGTCGCTTTCCATGCGGTCCACAACGTTCTTCTTTTCCGTCTCGATAAGTTGGTCGATCCCCTTCAAATCCTCCTGAAGCCGCAAAACCTTGGGAAAGTTCGGACCATATTGATTCACCGCTTCGGTATATTGTGTAGATACTTCAGTTCGCTTCTTGCTTAAATCCGTAAGGTTTGTGTCGTTTTGTAGCTGCGGCACTGCGTCCATATTTCCGGACTTTGCGTATTGTACGAGTGCTTCTTTTTTCATCCGGTCGCTCTGTGCTTCGCTCAAATCCTTGTTCAGATCCGCAAATCGTTGCGTGGTGACGTTTTGTTTATCATCAACGGCCCAGATCTGGTTTTTGCGCTCATACGCGATGCGTGCATCTTCGGAATGTTGCACTTTAATTTTCAGCTCATCGAGCTGATCCGCAAGCCACCTAGAAGCCTGCGTCATTGCTTCATACCGGCCCCGATAATTTTGTTCGATAAAGTTGTCAAGATGCTTGTTCAGGATTTGCGCCGCGAGTTGCGGATCCGTTTCTTCAAAACTTACGTCTAATAGCCTGCTGTTCGGTACCCGTTTCACCGTCAGGCTGTTCAAAAACGCGCTCAGTTCTGGCGGCCGTTTCTGGTTCGCCAAACTCCCCGCGGCTATCGCTTCCGAAGGCGCTCCACCAGCCGCGTAATTAGGATGCGTTGCTAGTACCGTCGTCCGTATCGTTTGCAAGGCCAAAGTTTCGCTCGTGAGAATCTTCGATTGTGTTTCGATGTAATTGTCCATGTCCATCGCCAACTGATACGGATCGCCCGGAAACGGAAGAACGCTGGTATTTTCCCGGTCAATTTCGATTCGCGCTGTGGTTGAGTACACAGGCTTCATGCGAAACGTAGCGATAGCCGCAATCGTTACGACTGTTAAGGCAAAGGACAGGATCACCCACTGATGCTTGCGGAGCGTCAAAAGATAGTCATACAGATGGGGTTCTTGAGGCGATACTTCCCACGATAGAGGCCGCCCCCGGAAGGGCAGCGATACTTGATTTCCGTTCGCGCCGTTATCCCCGGGAATTATTTTTGTGAGGTCATCCATATTTAGCGACCTAGCCGAAAAACTGCGGCCGCGGTTCCTACTGAGGTGGCCACTTCCAAAGCTTTTAACAACACCTGCTTGGTACCACTATCCGGTATGTACAGAATGTCGCTCGGACGCATGGGAACGTCTTCCTGTTCGCGATGCATTACCTTTTTCAAATCCACCATAACTTCGGATTGTTTGCCCGTCGCGTCTTTGCGAATAAGCACTGCGTGGCTCAAGCTCGCGGTCCGGTTTATGCCCCCTGCCAGTGCCAAAACTTTTAGCGTGGTCAGTTGCTGCCTATCGCTGGTTACCACGAAGCCCCCCGGACGCGTCACCGCACCCAGCGCATAGACGATCCCCGCGTGCGGCACGGTAATGATGTCGCCGGCCTGCAGCAAAATATTGTTTTGCGCATTCCCCGTTTCCAGCAAATCGTTCAAATTAACCGTGATCAGATTGGAAATGGGCGGCGGCTCGTTCGCCCCACCAGGTAAGTTCCCGGGTACCGATTCTTTTTCCGGTGCAGTAGAAGACGAAGTCGGCGAATTTTTTTCTCCGGCATTCTCAGTCGCGGAGGATTCCGGCTTAACTGTCACTTCCGGCCGTGCGACGATTAACGTGTCCCCTGCATCCGGCGCAATCCCTCCGGCTTCAGCCAGAGCTTCCAGCAACGTTACCTGTCTATCCATTTGGTACACCATCGGGTGCACCACCGCTCCTACAATCGTGATCGGTTTGCTCCGTCGTTCTTTTACGCTTACGTCGACTTGCGGGTGCGTCACTAAACCGTTGGCCACCAATACTTCTTCAATCTTTTGTTGCGCTTGAATCTCCGTCAGACCAGAAACGTGCAAACGCACCGGCACCAGTGGCAGGCCGATCGTTCCCGTTTGGCTGATGCGCACGTCCCGGCTAAGTTCCGGAACATCAAACACATGAATGGCAATGACATCGCCGCTTCCCAGCACATAATCATGCTGCGCAGGATGGAAATCCGCAAACTTCGACCGTATCCGCTCGTTGGTCTGCTGGGGCGTTTCAAGAACTGTTTGGGCGCGTGACGGTAGCGCGGTGGTGAAAAAGAGAAATATGGCAGTCCCGAAAACACACGAGCCCTGCCACCGCGCTTTTGCGGCGTGCATGGTAAATAACCCCCAGTCTATTGTACGACACGGGGACGAGCGTAGTTAGTGATTTCGGTTGCCTTGTCGGCCTTGTCGAGCAATTTCTTGCTCCATCCCCGACGGGATCTCCGTTGTCGCTAAATACGCCATTAACCCGAAAAGCATTGCATTCGCCGGGATGTGTAAGTTGAAATCCACCGTGCTATGCACCAGGATGCCGCAACAGGCGAGCAGTCCAGACAATTGCAGCGCTGCCGCGAACGAATTGTCACGGTTTCGCAGGTGACGCAGCGGCTCCAGGAAGAGGATCCCGAGAAACCACGCGAAGCAAATCCCGCCCGCAATTCCCGTCTCCGCCAACCCCTCCATGTAGTCGTTGTGCGCGTGGTCAACGATTTTTCCGTCGTATACCGTCTCGTACCCCGGGAACACGCTTTGCAGCGTCCCCAGCCCCGTGCCCACGACCGGATGGTCCACAAAAATATGCCAGGTGTCGCTGCGCATGGAAGTCCGCTTCCCGACCGCGACTTCCAACGATTGCAGCGCCGCAAACCGATTCAGTATTTCGTTTACCCCTAACCACGAGACCAAGGCAAACGAGAACAGCACCACCAGGCCGCCCGCCACCATTTGCTTTCGCCAACTTCGCTGCACGATTACCAATAGCGCCAGAATTCCCATTTGTACCACGAAGCTTATGATCCCGCCTCGCGATGCTGCCAAAAACAGCGCTCCCAATATCATTACTGCGAATAATCCCACTAGCCCGCGGCGTTCCCGTCGGACTTTCCCCAGCATCAGCGGCACCAGCGCAACCGGCAGCACCAGTTCGGCAAATCCTGCGAAATGGTTTCGATTCACGTACGGGCCGAAAGGAACTCCTCCATAGCGCAATTCCCGAAACCAATATAGTTTTCCATTGAACGTTAAATGTTGCAGAATCGCGAAGACCGCCGTTACGAAACCGAGAATCATTACAAACCACACAAATCCGCGCCAATCTTGCAGCGTTTGAAACGCTTGTCCCGCCACGAAAATCACCAATACATACGCCACCAACAGTTGCAATTCCACCCGTGTCAGATACGGCGATACCGTGCCGTGGAAGATCAATTGTCCAATCACCACCAGCACCAACGCCGCCAGCGGCGGCAAAATCACCGGAATATTCAGTTGCTCGTTTTTGTTCAGATAAATTTCAACTGCCCAGCCCAGGAATAATAATCCCGCCCCCACCTCAATCACCGCGCGCGACCAGTCTTCGACACCGCCGTGCGCCACCACCGCAAACGTAACCAGCGCGCAAATCCCTACGCGGAGATATCTCATTGCTTGGGTCTTCCCTGCGCAACTCGCGTCAAAGCCACATCGTCAACCCATGCGGTGCCGCGTATACGCCCCTCCGTCCGCTCGCTCGGTTCGCGGCTCACGCACACTTGCGCAATCCGCGCGCCGCTCCCCGCCGTCCATTTTGTTTGTACCTCGCTCCACGGAGTACTCCCCAACACCGCTTGCGTTTTGCTCAGTTCACTGCCGTCAGCGCTGATGCGCAGTTTTACTCCCTCCTCAGACGTCAGCTTGTCGGTTTTTATCCAGCCTGAAAGTAAATATGTTTCCCTCGGTTCAACCACCGCGATGGTGCAAGGGTTCTCCAGTTGAACGTTGCGCTTCCCGCCAAAATCAAGCCGAAGCGACCGCGCCCCCGAATGTTTTTCTCGCGAATCAAAACTTGTCTGTACGCCATCGCGCATCGCATCGAAATGCCAGGCGAAATCATATCCGTTTAAGCCGCTTTCAAATCCGCCATCCCACAGCGCCGCTCCGTTATCGCTCGCAGCAGGCTGCGCGTCGGTAAAATTCACTCCTTCATCCCACACCCGCCGCGCTTGCGCATAGTCATGTTTTTGCAGCAGCGCGTTCACCAGAGGATAAACGTCGCGAACGACCAAGCGCGGCTGCAAGGCCGCCAGCCTCTTCCATACTTTCACCGCAATCTCGGTTTGTGTGTCGGCAATGTCTCGAATCACTTCCACGTAACCGGTCGTCGAAGGCGGCAGAACCTCATTCAAAATCAAATCCTCGTCGCGATTCGCCCGGTAGCAGCGCGAAAATGCCTCCGGTGCGCGATTCGGATCGGCAAGCACCGCTCGCCTGATTTCGATGTATGCTTCCGGCAAATTCCCCTGCCGCAATAAAAAATTCCCATATCTCCACGACACATCCGCCGATGCCGGATAAACTGCCTTCGCCTTCGTAAACGCCGCACGTGCCGCTGCAAAATCTCCGTGGAGTTCGTACGCCGTCCCCAATTCCATCAACGTGTCGGCGGAATTTCCATAAATGGAAAGCGCGCGATTATAAGCCGCGATCGCGCCTGGCGAGTCTTGTTGTTCGAGGTCGTACTGCCGGGATAGCCCAAGAAAATACCAGTTTCGCGCGTTTTCAGGCTCTAGTTTTGCCGCGCGTTCGATTCCAGACGCGCGTCCGGATTCTCGGTAGTGCGTTGCCCGCGCCGCGCGTATGCCGTAGAAAGAAAGCCACAGCAGCGTTACCAACGCGATCGCGACTATCGCTCCGCGCGTGGCTGTATTGGATATTCGCAGAATCATCTGGCGTACGTTACTGTGCCTAGACCATTCCGCAGATGCAAGTTGAAATTAGCGTGAAATTAGCGCCGGCCCGCGTTGTCACGCAATGGCAGT
>DATNME010000048.1:0-20314 GCA_035602385.1 Candidatus Dormiibacterota bacterium | reverse complement strand
CGGACGGGCAATTTCTGGACGTCAACGATGCCATGGTGCGGATGCTGGGGTACAGTTCGCGTGAAGAACTCCTTCGCGCGGATGTGGGGCCGCATTTGTATCCGGCGCTGGCAGCTCGCGAACGTTTTCTGCAAGCGCTCTCCGAGCATGGCGTGCTGCGGAACTATGAGGATACGCTACGCCGCAAAGATGGAACGCTGCTGCATACATTGCAAAATATCAGCGCGGTGCGGGATGCGCGGGGCAACATCGTACAGATTCGCGGTTTGATGCTGGATGTGACGGAGCAGAAAATGTTTCAGTCACAATTGCTGCGCGAACGCGACTTCAATCAGAAAATCCTAAACACCACGCAGAGCATGATTCTGGTGCTGGATACGGCGGGCTTGATCAGCTATGCGAATCGCCGATGCTACGAGGCGGGCTATCGCGAGGATGAGTTGATTGGCCATCGTTTGGTGGAGTGGGTTGAGAATACGCATCGCGAAGAATTTGAGGCGGCGCTGGAAACGACGGCGCACGGCAATCAAGTGGAAAACGTGGAGCTGCGCGTGAGGCGGGGCGACGCGTCGATGGGGCACTTTTCGATCAGCCTTAGCCCGATGCGGGATGAATCGGACACCGTAAACAGCGTAGTAGTGGTGATGACGGACATTACGGATGCTGTTTTGTTGCAAGCCAAATTAGCGCATTCGGAGAAAATGGCGACGATCGGGCGATTAGTCTCCGGCGTCGCTCACGAAGTGAATAATCCGTTAGCCGCTATTCTTGGATTTACGGATTTATTGCTGGAAAATCCGGATATTCCGGCGCCGGCGCGCGAAGACCTGCAGATTATTTTGCAGGAGACACAGCGGACGAGGGTTATTGTTCAGGATTTGTTGAGCTTCGCGCGGCAGCGTCCGGTGCAACGCGAGTCCGTGAAAATAAACGCGATATTGCGGCAAACCATCAAACTGCGAAGCTACGATTTTGCGAGCCACGGAGTGGAAGTAACGGAACAGTTCGACGAGGCGCTGGCCCCGGTGGTTGGCGATCCGCAGCAGCTGCAGCAAGTGTTTTTGAATATTTTAAATAACGCCTACGATACCGTACAGGAATCCGGGCGACGGGGAGCGATTTTGATCCAGACGAGCGCGAGCGGAAATTCGATTGAGATATCGGTGAAGGACAACGGCACTGGAATCGCGAACGCCGAGCGAATCTTTGATCCTTTTTACACCACCAAACAAGCCGGCAAAGGCACCGGATTGGGATTGAGCATTTGCTACGGAATCGTGCGCGCACACGGCGGAGAAATCACGTGTTCGAACAACGCGGATTCTCCAGGCAGCCGTTTTGTGATTCGCCTGCCTGTCGCGGTAGAAAATGTTGCCAGCGCGTCAGCAAAAGAGGCCGGGCGATGACGCAGTTAGGGGACACGCGAGTTGGGACGGCAATTTTACTTATTGAAGATGAAGCATCGGTGAGCGCGTTTTTGCGTGCCGCATTGGAACGAAAGGGATACCTCGTGGATCAAGCTTCATCGGGAGCAGAAGGATTGAGCCTGCTAGCCAAGCAAGCGTACTCCGGCGTGATCACTGACATTCGCATGCCCGGAGAAATTAATGGGGCGGATGTGCACACGTGGATTCAGAAAAACCAGCCACATTTAGGGGCACGCATCATCTTGATCAGCGGAGACACGGCGAACAAGGAAACTCAGGCTTTACTTGCGAACAGCGGGACTCCGTGCATTGAAAAACCATTTCGCGTACAACAACTGATCTCGATGGTGGAGAAAACGTTTGGTAAACCATGAACAATAACGCAATGAAAATTAAATTGTTGGTGGTGGATGACGAACAGAGCATTCGCAAGCTCTGTATGACCATCGGCAACACTTTAGGATTTATATGCTCTGAGGCGGAGAGCGCCGAAGTGGCGATGACGCGGCTGGAGACGGACCCACCGGACGTGATCCTCACGGACCTGAAACTTCCCAATCAGTCGGGTGTAGAGCTGCTCCGCCACGTAAAAAGCGTACTGCCGCGGGCCGAAGCTTCCATCATGACCGGACACGGCTCGATTGAATCAGCCGTGGATGCGATGAAGCTAGGTGCGTACGACTACATTGAAAAACCGTTTCGTGTAGAAAAAATGAGGCTGCTGTTGCAGCGCATGGCGGAAAAAATACGGCTGGTGACAGAAAATGAGTTTCTTCGCGATCGAGTGAATACCGAAGACAACCTGGATGGAATCATCGGTGCGGCGGCAAACATTCAGGATGTGCTGCGCATGATTTCACGACTTAAGGATACGCGGACGCCAGTGCTTATTTCCGGGGAAAGCGGCACGGGAAAGGAATTAGCGGCGCGCGCGATTCATTTTCGCGGCACCATGGCGCAAACGCCTTTTGTCGCGGTGGATTGCGGTTCGCTGGTTCCGACGCTTATGGAGAGCGAGCTATTCGGGTACGAAAAAGGCGCGTTCACCGGCGCGATGAAAACGAAGGCGGGACTTTTTCAGGCGGCTCACGGTGGCACTATTTTTCTCGATGAGATTGGCGAGCTTCCATTGGAAATGCAAGCTAAGTTGCTGCGTGTTTTGCAAGAGAAAGAGGTTCGTCCGGTGGGCAGCAACGATCGCATCACTGTTGATGTGCGCGTGGTGGCGGCGACGAATCGCGATCTGGAAGCCGCTTACCGCGCGGGTACTTTTCGCAAGGATCTCTATTTTCGGCTGAATGTGGTTACCGTGCATCTTCCGCCGCTGCGCGAACGCCGTTCCGATATTCCCATGCTGGTGCACCACTTTCTGAATCGCTATGCGGAAGGCGCGAATATTCAGGTAACCGCGGCAGCCATGAAGAGCCTCTTGCAATATGAATGGCCGGGTAACATTCGGGAACTTGAGAATTGCATTGCACGAGCGGTTACTCTCGGTGACCGGCAGACCATTGATGTTGCGGACTTGCCGCCGGCGATTCGTACTGAACCGGGTGACGCAAATATGGTTACATCCAGTGACGCCGCGTCTTTATCGACGACAGCGCTGGCGGAAATGGAAAAAATGACGATCCTTCGCGTGTTCGAGCAGGCGAACGGCGATAAGGCTCTCGCGGGGAAAATGCTGGGGATAAGCCGCGCGACTCTGTATCGCAAGCTCAAGCGTTACAACATTCCGGTCAAGGCCGAAGCCAACGACACTGAGACAGAATCTCAACCTGCGTAGGCAATTCTAGAATTGCGGCTGCATGCGTGAGACACGGACGTTTCAGGCTGAGACGGTTTGCGGCTTAGCTTCTTCAAGACGACTCCTAACTGCTCTTTTTTCTTAGCATTCAACGGATTCCACTTTTTGCGTGCTTTGGCGTCTGGCGTGCAGCTTTCCCCAGCGGGACCGTGCGCTCGTCGCGGGAGTCCGTGTGTCGTCGCATCGTTACACGTACTTTTCGTAAAAGAACCGGTTCGCTGTTGGTACTTAAGCTATGACGCTGACGGCTGGACAAACCGGATGTTGCGAACAACTCGCTCGGTTTTTTCCCGAGGTTGAGTTAAGGCGCATTCCAATATGTGTGACGGCCCTGGGACGCGGCACATCCCGGCTTCAAGAATCCACATCCGTGCAATTTGCGACGGACGAAATCATTATTTTTCCATCAACGCTGCCTCTGGAGTTTGACGATCATGTTCGTATCGAAAAACAGGGGCATGGGAACGCTGGAGAAGCAATCGTGGTGGCGTTGCAGTATTACGAGGGGAACAAGGCCATCGCGGTGAAGTTGCTACACGGTCCGAGCAACTGGGTGACGAAGCCGTGAACAAATCAATGACCATTCCTAGACCGGTTTCTGCCGCGAAAGAGGCTGGTTCCAAGCAGGCACAGTGGGAAGAACTGCGGTCTGTTTTCCCGATTTATATCGCGCTAGCAAAACAACTGCAATTTGAAATTCCGATCGCACAGAACAGGCGGGTGCTTTCTGAGAAAGTAGACGCCGAACTCTCGAAGCAAATTCAGGTATGGCTTGATTCGATGGACGAGCGTGTTCTGGTTTATCAGCTACGCCATCTGCTGCAGATGACCACGCTAAACGCCAGCGAAAGCGGCTTGCGGGCATTGATTCATCGTCATTTGCGCAAACCGGCTAAGTCTTCCGTGGATCGCGATAAGATTGATTTCCTGCTGGTTCAATATTTTGCGCTGTGCGCGCCTCCGAAGATCTATCACAAGCAAATCGAGCTTGCCGACGTGGCACAGGTGATGAAGCCGGTTCTGGGCGAAGCGGAGGTCACCCTACTTTCGTGGTGCGAGCCTCTCGAACAAATGATTCAATCGCTTCGCGCACTGCGAAGCCTCAGAGAGATCCTGAAAACCAATTTTATCATCCAGGGGCGAGCGGTTAAGGAATCCGCGGGCGGTATGTTCTATGACCCATGCGCGATGATTACTTTCGTGCGATTTAATTTTCTTTTGCGGCGCACCATCATTGAGTTGATGCACGCGGATCTAATTGCCATCCGGGCCGGGCTTGCGGCGCTGGAATCGGCTTCCGTCCGGGTGATCGATTGCCAGTCTCTGGGATTATCGGCTTCCGAGCCAGTCGCTAAAATTCTAGATATGGCCAACGAGTGGAAACAGCCGTTCCAAAAAGAATATACGGAGCGGTCGGTGACGCAGTCGTTTGAAAAACTGCTTGGATTGCGGGCGGATGTGGATGCTGCGCTGGAACGGCTGCAAAAGAAAACGCCCTCGCCGATTCTAGGCGGCATGGCTTCGACCCCTGCAAAGCCGGCACATTCATCCGCCAAAGTTGAAACTAAGGGCGGTATGGGGCAGAAGAGGGCAACCGAGCAGCCGGGCACAGCTCAGAAAAACGCCACAGCAGCTCCCGCAGAAGAATTGGACTTTGATACGTGCACTGAGAAAATTTGGGAGCAACTTATCGCGGCGCCTCCTTCGCGCGGGCGCTCCATGACCACCATTCGGCTGGGAGCGGCACGCATTCTGATGTCTTCGTGGGAAGTTTCCGCTTTTGTCAGCGAAGATGGCGCGTCCGCCGAAGATTTACGGCGAGCCGTGGTAGCGCGCGCCCTGGTGACGGCGGCAATCGAATTCGCGAAAGAGTCGGGAAACGCTTCGTGGCTCGACCGGGCACTGCCGGTGGCACGTGTTGAAGTGTCTCGATTGCAAGAACGAGTGGATTCGGCGAAACGCGCCAAAGACACGGAAACCGCTGTGAATTTAGGAATCAGCGCAAAGCGTTTGCTATCGGCGCTGGACGAAGCTGAAAAACTGTAAGACGGGCTTGCGTTGTTGAGGGATTAGAGTTCTCTGGGAGCTGCGCTTCTTTGCGACACGCCAATGTACTGATTCTTACCGATGAAGCTGAATTTGCCCGGCTGTTGACGGCTTGCTGGCAAGCGGAGCGGCATGCTCCGCGGATAACCGTGCTTACCAGCGATCTTTGGCAAGCTGCGGAAGCTGCTAGCGCTGATCTGGTGGTGCTGGGACCGGTGAAAAAGCAAAAGCTTTCAGCCATCCTGGGTTCTGTGGAATCTGCCGCGGCGGTAATTTTGTGTGCGTCGGCGGATGCCGGCGAACTGGCGCGGTTGCGCAACAAGCATCCGCATCTTCTGAACGTGCCACTGCGAGAAGACTGGACGCAAACGGTTCTGCTGGTCGCAGGCGAATCGCTGCGGCGATCTGAAGCAATTAAGCTGGCGCGGCGAGCGGAAGATCGAGCCGCGCAGAACCAACATTGCGCAACTCTCGGGCGCTACATGATGGAAATGAAGCACAGCCTCAACGACGCGCTGACCTCCACGCTGGGCAATGCCGAACTGTTACTGCTGGAGCCCGGGCAACTTTCGGTGCAGTCTTTGGCGCAAATTAAAACCATTCACAGTATGGCGCTGCGCATTAACGAAATTATGCAAAGATTCTCATCACTTTCCAGCGAGATGCGCAGCGCTGAGACGGCTTCTCAAGCTGAGACGAGAGAAGACTCGGCAGAGCTTACCAGGCAGCGATAGGTCACCGACTTTAAGCCGTAAACCTTTCCTCTTCTATCGGTTGCACGAATTAAACACAAAGACGCCAAACCCTGTAGTCCTGGCCGCTGACGTGCACCTCTTTATCGCGGAGAACCATCGGGAGACTTCTGTGCTGCTGAAAAAAGTTCTGATCGTTGACGATTCACCAGCCCAGATCAAGCTGATGCAAGGCTTACTGGAAACAGAAGGCTACACGTTTGTGGGCATCAACGACCCGAAATTGGTGGAAGAAACCATTGCCCTCGAACACCCCTGCGTCATCTTGCTGGACGTGGTTATGCCGGAGCGCAATGGTTTTCAGGTTTGCCGGGAATTGAAAAGCAGCGCGGAATTTAATTCCATACCGGTGATTCTGGTTACTTCCAAGGGAACGCCGAGCGACAAGTATTGGGGCGAACAGCAGGGCGCGGATGGTTACGTTACGAAACCATTCACGCGTGACGAACTTTTACGCGCCGTTCGAAGATTTGCTTAGAAGAAAACAAGGACCGAATGAACGAAGACTTCCATCTCGAGCCGCTACCGGCCGACATTAACTCCGTCGACTTGCTGGAGGCGTTAGGCCCGGTCGAAGAGCATCCGCCGGAATCGCAGTATTGCGTTTTTCGCAGCGGGCGGGAACGTTTCTGCTTTCCGGTGCTGGATGTTGAGGAAGTGCTGGATTGGCCGCTGGTGACACGGGTGCCGCTAAGTCCGGCGTATCTGCTGGGCATTTTTAATTTGCGCGGCGCGATTGTTCCGTTGATCGATATTGCCATGACCGAGGGCCGCAGACCCGGCTTGCTTCCCAAGCATGTGGTGGTGGCCTCGATGCGTGGTGATGGGCGGCACGAAGATGTGCGCCTGGGTATTGCTTCCGACGAAGTGATCGGAACTTACTCAGTGAATGCAGAGGATTTGCTCGAACAAGCGCCGGAAAATGTGCCGCACTGCGTGGGCATGCTGCGACATGACGACCGCTTGGCATTGGTTCTAAGCCTTGCGCGCTTGCTCGAAGTTTTTCCGGGACCGGGAATATAGAGTCTGCTGGAACGGCGCTCGTTCGGACGGGGCCATCCAGAAAACGTTTTGGAGGAAGGCATGAAATCGCGACTGAGTTCCACAATCTGGACGCTAGTCATCCTGAACAGCATTGTTCTATTCGCTGTACTGGGACTCGCGTATAACGCCGGGCGACAGTCAGGCGGAGTATCGCTGATGGACTTTGGCTCTTTACCGAGCGGTACGACGGGCTCGGTGCTGATCGCGCTATTTCTGGCGCTCGGAACGGCGGTGTTCGTTGGATGGCGATTGAGCAGTTCATTTCTCTCGCCGGTACAACACCTGGCTGAATTCTCCGAGCGATTTGCGGCCGGAGACTCGAAGTCCCGCGCGGATGTCTCTACAGATGACGAGCTCGGGTATATCGCGGAGAACCTCAATCGCGCCGTCGCTCGGGTGTCCAAGGCAAATAGCAATCAAGAAGCCAACGAGTCTCTGCAACGCAGCATTACCGACCTTCTTTCGGTCATCAACCAGGTTGCGCGAGGCGATCTATCGCTGCGCGGCAAGGTAACCAGCGACGCGCTTGGCAATGTGTCTGACTCCATAAACTACATGCTCGACAATTTCACCAAGGTGCTCGAACGCGTCCGCAAGGCGGCTATGGAAGTGACGGCGTGCTCGAACAACATTCTTGTGGCCGCGGATGAAATGCAGGCAGGCGCAACGCAACAGGACCAGGAAATTACCAACACATCGAGCGCGGTGGAAGAGCTTACGGTATCGATGAAACAAGTTTCTAACAACGCCGAAGCCAGCGCGGAAGCTGCGCGACGGGCTCTTGACGCGGCGGAACAGGGCAATCGCGCGGTGCGCGACACGCTGGAAGGCATGCAACGGATTCGTGCTTCCGTGCAAGCCACCGCAAAGAAAATCAAATCGCTCGGCGATCGTTCGCTGGAAATTTCAGAAATTATCAACGTGATTAACGACATCACGGAACAGACCAACCTGCTTGCGCTTAACGCCGCTATTGAAGCGGCGCGCGCGGGCGAAGCGGGGCGCGGTTTCGCGGTGGTCGCCGATGAAGTCCGCAAGTTGGCGGAACACTCGCGCAGCGCCACAAAAGACATCGCGGCACTTATCAAAGCAATTCAGGCGGAGACGAACGAAGCGGTTGTGGTTATGGAAGAAGGAACGAAGGAAGTGGAGAGTGGAGCAACCCTGGCGGATCAAGCTGGTCGAGCACTCGATGCAATTTCGAGCGTGGTGCGGCAGTCAGCCGAGCTAGTGCAGGAAATTTCACTCGCTTCCAAACAACAGGTACGCGGAACCGAGGGCGTAGCGCACGCCATGCAGATTATTTCCAGCATCACGCGGCAGACATCGCAAGGCACACGCGGTACGGTGGCCACGGTAAGCCAACTGGTAAAACTTTCCGACCAGTTGAATGAAGCGCTCGCCCAGTTCCGGGCGCAATCCAAGCACAATGCCGCGGCAGCAGAAGCCGATCGGCTGGTTCCAGTCGGAGCGTCGCGGTAAGCGGTGAACTACTGCTCCGTCTTATTGCCGCGCGTGGCGCGGGCCGGGGCTGAAACGTGATGATGATGACCGAACGCCAGGGATCTGGTCAGGGCCTCAGTGAACACGAATTAAGCGAGATCCGCATGTTGATTGAAGAGCGGACAGGCATCTGCTTCGATGAATCGCGGGAACGATTTTTTTCCACGCGCGTGCAGGAGCATCTGCGCGCGAAGGGATATGCCCGCGGGACAGACTTATTGCGCGCGATGCGAAAGACCAATGTGGAATACGAATCGTTGCTGGAAGGCTTGCTGACGCAAGAAACTTCCTTTTTTCGCTACCCAGCGGTTTATGAGGCGCTTGAGAAACGATTACTCCCTGAATTGCACGCAAAAAAGTTCTGGAATAGCCCGCGTACGCTGCGCGTCTGGAGCGCGGGCTGCTCGACTGGCGAGGAACCGTACTCCATCGCCATTACGCTGGCCGACACGCTTTCTTTCGCTGACGCCTGGAACGTCGAGATCCTGGCTTCAGATGTAGGGCGTCAAGCGTTAAAACTCGCCGAGCGCGGAATCTATTCCGGCCGAAGCATCGCAAGCGTTAGCGAGAAGCAACTGACGGCGCATTTTAATTCGGTGGCTGGCGGGCACCAGGTAAAGACGCGCCTGCGCAAAATGATTTCATTTGTACAGATGAATCTGGCTTCCGCGGTTTACGTGGGCCGCATGGACATCATTTTTTGCATGAATGTGATGATTTATTTTTCCGAAGAACGGCGACGCATGCTGGTACAACGGTTTTACGATTCGCTGGAGCCGGGCGGATACCTCTTTCTGGGGCATTCGGAATCCATTTCAAAAATGCCGGTGAAATTTCAAGCCATCGTTCTAAACGATTGCATCCTCTATCGCAAGCCAACCCTGGAAGAGCAGCAGAAGCCCGAACTCGTGGCGGAGGGACGCGCGTGAGCACGCCAGAGCGCGAAGCCATCGAAGTATTTCTTCAGGAAGCGTCAGAGCACCTGCAATATTTGCGGGAATACGTCGGGGTGCTTCAGGAAATTGCGCCGCGCCGCGAAGACATGGAACGGCTGTATATTGCGGCGCATACGCTATGCGGTACGTCAGGAAGTTACGGATTCCCGTACTTTTCTGAAATCGCAGGAAAACTTTCGCACATTTTCCAATACGCGTTGAATGCCCCGCTGGGCGACGATCTCCACGGCCCGCTCACCGAGTTTCTTTCCGACGGGATCTCACTGCTGGAAACGGACCTTCTGGAAATCAGCGACTCCGGAAAAGAAAATACCGAGGACGTGACGGCGTTCAAGGAACGCTACCGCTTTGCATTCCCCGTCGAGCTACCGGCGAACTTGAATCTTTCGCAACAGCGCATGGAACCGGAATTGTCCGCGGCTGAAGAACTCGAGGTTGCGGGTTTCACCGGTTCGTACTTCGACGCGTTGCCCGCAGATGAAGAAGTTCCTGACGAAATTCTTGAATTCTTTCAGCCGGAAGCACAGGAACATTTACAGATTATTGGTGATTGCCTGCTTTCGCTGGAGGGCAATAACAATCCCGAAGAAATCAATCGTTTGTTTCGAGCGATCCATACGGTTAAAGGGTCGGCGGCGCAGGTTGGGCTTCGCCGGCTGGGAGCAATCGCTCATAGCATCGAGGATCTGATTGGCAGATTACGCGATCGCGAGATTCAGCCGTCCCCGACAGTCATTGATCTATGCCTGGAATCGGTCGACGTACTGAAAAAAACGCTGCATCGCGATTGGGCCTCCGAATCCGAAATGCGCAATGGCGTGGATTCCCTGCTCGGACGTATTGCTGAATTTGCCCCATTGGACGTGGAAGAAGAATCGGTTTCTTCTGTGAGTGCCTCCGGTGTGGCGGACGACGCGGAAAATGGGGCAGCGAATTTTTCCGGGAATTCGGCAAAACACAAGCCGAAACAATCGGCCACGGCGAAATCGGTTCGTATCGCGCTTGCGCGCCTTGATCGCATGATGAACACGGTGGGCGAGCTGGTGATCAACCGCACCAAGATGGTTGGCCGCGTCGCGGAACTCGAGAAACTGGTTGATACTCTGGGCTTTTCGAAAGAACGCCTCCAGGGTAAAGTCGCCGAATTCCAGGACAAATACGAGTTCAGCCGCCTGGGATCATCTTCTTCGGCTAGCCCGTGGAACAAAAATACAACGCCACAGTTGCTTACCAGCGTGGCTGCGGGAGATTCGTCGTTCTTGTCTGAGTTCAGCGAACTGGAGATGGATCGTTACGATGACTTCAGCATCCTTTCGCGTTCGATGGCGGAAATTTCGGCGGACGTGAACGAAGTGCTTACGCAACTTGAAAGCTTCATCGGGCGCGTCGAAGGCGACATTGATGAATTCACGAAGCTTGCGCATCACTTACAAGACGAAATTACCGCGGCCCGGATGGTACCTATCGGCACACTTTATTCGCTGCTATCGCGCGCGGTTCGCGACGCAGCGAAATCTTCCGGGAAAAACGTTGAACTGGATTTCGCCGGGAGCGAAACCGAGCTGGACAACAACATCATTCAGCAGATTTCCGATCCGCTGGTTCATTTGGTGCGCAACTCCGTGGCGCACGGCATTGAACGCGGCGAAGATCGTGCCGCGGCGGGAAAACCGGAACTGGGCAAGGTTTGCCTGCGCGCGTACCATCGCGGAAATCACATTTACATCGAAGTCGAGGATGATGGGCGAGGCATCGATTACGAACGTGTAAAACAAAGCGCTACCGACCGCGGGCTGGTTTCTCCGGAAACCGCGGACCGGCTTACCGAGCGCGACCTTCGCGAAATGCTCTTCCATCCAGGGTTTTCCACCGCTACGGTAAAAACGGAATTGGCGGGTCGCGGCGTGGGCTTGGACGTCGTGCGCTCGAACCTGGGCGCACTCAACGGCGAAATTGAAATTTGCAGCACCACTGGGCAAGGGACGAAATTTACGCTGAAAGTGCCTCTAACGCTAATCATTTCGCCGGCGCTCTTCGTTCGTTGCGGCACATCGCATTTTGCGTTGCCTCTCGCGGTGGTTGAAGAGATTCGTCGGCTGCGCGCTGATGAAATGGAAGACGTCGGCGGAAAGTTACTGACCAAGGTCCGCGACGTGGTTACCGAAGTGATTCGTCTGGATACCTATCTGGGCCTTCCGCCGCTTGAGCCAATCAACGGGTACTTTCGAATGGTGGTGGCCAACGCGGGTAACCGGCAGATCGGCCTGGTAGTCGAGGAAGTGCTCGGCAAGGACGAAATCGTCATTAAGAATCTGGGCGAGTATCTTCGCCGCGTGAAACTTTTCCCCGGCACGACCATCGCGCCCGACGGCAGCTTGATTTTGCTCATCGATCTGAACCGCATGGTGGCTACCGAGCCGAATGAACGTCGCTCGCTGCTAGCCAATGCCAGCGCCGCGCGGATTTTCGCGCCCGGGTCCGAAGCGGTGGCTCGCGGCACAATTCCTCGCGACGCGATTGACCGGGTGGAGCAGGAGCGCCTCATCGTTATTGCCGACGACTCGATCAGCGTCCGCAAATTTGTGGGCCGCTTGCTGGAAAAGAACGGCTACCGCGTGAAACTTGCGGGCGATGGACTGGAAGCGGCGGAACTGGTAGCGCAGCACGGCTGTCACCTGGTTATCACCGATTTGGAAATGCCGCGCATGACGGGTTACGAATTGATGGCGCAGTTGCGGCAGAGTCCATCGACGCGGCGCATTCCGGTGATGGTGGTTACCTCGCGAGCCGGAGCCAAGCATCGTGACCGCGCCATGAAAGAGGGCGCGGCTTCTTTCCTGACAAAACCTGTACAAGAAGATCAATTGATTGCGGCGGTCGAACAACTTATGGGATCGGAGGCGGCGCGGCCAGTTGTACCGGTCGGCTAGGCGCGTATGGCAGACACCTCCATCAAAAAAATCCGTGTACTGATCGTGGACGATTCGGCGTTTATGCGGAAAGTTCTCGAGACAATTTTTAATTCCGATCCACAGTTTCAAGTGATAGCCCATGCGAAGGACGGGCGAGAAGCAATGGCGCTTGCAGAATCGCTCAAGCCGGATGTCATCACCATGGACATCAACATGCCACATGTCGATGGGCTGCAGGCGACGGCGCAGATAATGACCACCAACCCCCGGCCGATTGTGGTGGTGAGCTCGGAATCCAAAGAAGGCGCGGAAAGTACGCTTAAGGCCCTGGAACTGGGCGCCATCGAATTCGTCGGTAAGCCCTCGGGTGCGATTGACCTGGATATGCAAAGCGTGCGCGAAGAATTGCTGCGCAAAGTGCGCATGGCCGCGAAAGTCCGGGTGGTGCGCACGGCGTCGCGATTTGCATCGACTTTGCAAGCTTCCAACCATCGAGCTACTGCGAATCCGGCCCCACAATCCGACGCAGCTAAAGATTCTGGCAGCGCACATGACATACGATTCCCAGTTGTAATTCTGGGTGCGTCCACCGGCGGGCCGGCAACGGTAATGCGCCTAGCACCTGGGTTTACACGTGAGTTTCCCGCGGCCGTCATCGTTGTGCAGCATATGCCGGCTGCGTTTACCAGCCAATACGCGGCGCAGCTCGCGGAATTTACCGAAATTCGGGTCAAGGAAGCGGAACCGAATGAATCATTGCGACCAGGCACGCTGTATATCTGCCCGGGTGGACAACATCTGCGTCTGACGTCGTCGGGCAGAATTTCTCTGGACGCGACGACGGGTCGAATCAACGGTTATTTGCCCAATATCGACGTGGCCATGGAATCCGTAGCGAACTTCGCGGGTGCGATGAGCATCGGCGCGGTACTAACGGGAATGGGCAACGACGGGGCAGTTGGGGCGCGCGCTATTAAGAAAGTTGGTGGCTTGGTGCTGGCGCAGGATGAAGCCACGTCCGTGATATTTGGCATGCCCGCTGAAGCGATCAAGATCGGGGTCGTTGATCAGGTAATGGGCATTGATGATATTTATGCGGCGATTGAGAAACGCGTTCTGAGTATCTGCCGCGTGACACCCGTAGGAGCGAATTGATGCGCCCCGCTCCGGAATTAAAAGTTTCGGCACGCACGGAGCAGGTCATTCTATTTCGTGTGAGCGGACAGCTTTTCGCGATTTCGTCGGCATCCGTCCAAGAGGTACGCAGCGTGGACAGTCTCGCGAGCGGGGCGATGGACATACCAAATCCATGCTTGCGGAAAGTGCGCCACGTAATTCGTCGAGGGGACAAATCCCTATTTGTAGTAAATGGCGCGGTGCATTTTGGCCTTCAGCCGGCTCCGGTGGCGCTGGTGTTTGTTCTGCGGCGCACTAAAACTGCACTGCTTATAGACGGAATCGAGAAAATGACGACGATGACGCGTCTGCAGGCATTGCCTTTGGCTTTTTGTCATGAGGAGCGCGGGTGGTACCGCGGGCTTACGGCACTGGACCAAACGGTGATCCCGGTGGTGAACCCGGAGGGGTTTCTTTCGCCCGAAGAGCTTCAGATGCTGAATGCTTCACAAATTGAAAGCGATGCCGCCGCAGCACAAGCGGAGCTTCCGCAATGACGCTACCGCTTCATCCTGAAGGCCAGTCGCTGGTTCTACTTCGGATCGGCGAACGCCGGTTTGCTCTTTTCGCCTGGCAAATTGCGGAACTAGTGGCGCCCAGCCGGATCTTTCGCTTTCCGCATCGCACCGCTGAAACCGAAGGCGTGATTTTGCGCCGGGGACGGATTATTCCCGTGTGCGATGTGTCCACGATTTTAACTGGACAGAAACTTACTTCACGACGCTTTTATTTGATCGCCATACGGCAGTACGAGCGGCAATCTGAATGGATTGCTATCCCCGTCACGGGCGACTGCGAACTGATCAACGTAGACATGACCCCAGCTGGTCCCGATGATCCCGCGCATATTACTGCCTGGATTTCACATAATGGCGAGGTCATTGAAGTCTTGAATGTGAATGCTCTTACGCCTGGACCGTGGGAATCCACGTTGCAGGCAACGGCCGCACGGCCAATGGAAGTGCATCCATGATGGTGGCGGCGAAAACTGGCCGGATTTTGCTGATCGACAGCAATGTCTATTTTGCGAAGCGTCTTAGCGACGCATTGAAGCGAGAAGGATTTGAGGTGAGCACCAACACGCAGGCGGCCTTCGCGCTGACCACGCTGGAATATGACATGCCTACCGCGATTCTATGTGCCACGAATATGCGGGAAATGGGCGCTTTGGAAATGGCAAAAATTATTCACGCTGATCCAAAGAATAGCGCATTGCTGATTATTGCCTTAGGGGACGGCAACCAGCGCGCTCTGATGGAAGCGTTCCAGGCGGGATGCGCGGATTATATCGATCGGCGGCTTACTCCAGCGGTCATCGCGCTGCATGTAAAAAATATTTTGATCAGCAAGGCGGAAGGTTTTCAACCGACGCAGATGCTGGACCAATCCAATACTAGCCTGAGCGGGAATCTGTCGCACCATGATTTGCCGGGTGTGGTGCAAATGTTGGCGCAAGCGCATCAATCCGGCGCATTAAATATCAACGCAGGCGATACTGACGCAGTACTTTTTTTTGATGGTGGCAACATCACGCACGCGGAATGCGGTGCGCTCTTCGGTGACGAAGCGGTGATTCACATTCTCAAAAATTGCGAGCAAATGGGTTCCGGGGTTTACAAGTTTATTTACGGCGCTTCTTCGTCACAGCACACCGTGTTACGGTCTGCAACCGACCTGATGCTGGACGCGATGCGAGAATTCGATGAGGACGCGAACAATATGGCCGAAAAGGAGGCCTCATGAGCGAAGTCATGGCGATGCCGCCGCTCGGCGAAATCGAACCAAAACGTTTGCCAACGGTATATTTTATCGATGACAGCGCAACGATGCGTGAAGTGATCAAGATCGCATTCCGCCGGGAGAGCATCAATATTGTTACCTGTGCAGACGCTGCGTCGGCGCTCGCGCAGTTTGAGCAGACGCCCCCGGATGTGGTGATTACCGACGTAATCATGCCAGATCAGGATGGCTATTCCGTGTGCAGCCAGGTGAAACAGCACCCACAATTCAGCGGTACGCCGGTAATTTTGATGTCTGGCGTGGTGAACAAGAATGTCGCGGATCGCGCTGTGGCGGTGCAAGCGGATGAATTGATTCGCAAACCGTTTCAGCCGCAGGAACTGATCAGCCGCGTAAAGAGTCTTCTCGATCCCAAGCCGACTCACACGGCAGCACACGCGGACAGGCAAACGTCGACGAGCGCGTTGAGCAGTCTTTTTGCGCCCAGTCCGATTGCGCAAAAGCCGGCGCCTGCAACGGCCATGCCTCCTGCCGTCGAGCAAAAACCAGCTGATTCAGTTTGGCCACGCGCGTTAGCTGAAGCTTTCCTGCAGCAAACTGGTCCACAGAACGCAGGTGGAACCCCGCAAAACACGCAGGCGCCCGCTTTGCCGGCACGCAACACCATGGCTGGCGGAGACGTAGCGAAATTACGTGGCGAAATAGCCCGCCTCGAACTGCAAATTAAGAAACTGCAAACAGAGCTGCAAATTGAGCGGCAATACAACCAGGCACTCGAGCTCCACGTCAAGACTCTGAACGAGGCCGAATAACAAACTGGTTTCGAAGGGCGAAGATAGGGCTATTCCACGAAAAAGCCCGGCGACCGTAGCGCTTGACCGGAGGAGCGCGGGTCTCTAGAATGTGGAATGGACGTAATGCGATTTTCTCGATTTGATGAATCTGTTTGGCGGCCCGGCGGATACCTGCTGGGCTGTACTGTTTTAGGCCGGGTATTTCCCCTCTCCAGTATCGCGCGAGGCGGCAATTCATGATCAATCCTTCGATAACCGAGGGGCTCACCTTCGACGATGTGCTGCTGAAGCCTGGTAAATCGTCAGTTCTGCCAACGGATGTTGACACTCGCACGATGTTCACACGAAAACTGCCGCTGCATATTCCGCTGGCATCGGCGGCAATGGATACGGTGACGGAATCGAGGCTGGCCATCGCGATTGCGCGTCAAGGCGGGATCGGAATTGTGCACCGCAATATGGCGATTGACCGTCAGGCCGAAGAGGTTGACCGGGTAAAGCGGTCAGAAAGCGGAATGATCGTAGACCCGGTAACCATTTCGCCGGATATTACGTTGCGACAGGCGCTGGAGATCATGACCAAGTACCGCATATCTGGCTTGCCAGTGACGCGCGGCGCGCGGCTTACCGGCATCCTGACGAATCGCGATCTTCGCTTTGAAAAAAACCATGCGCAGCTGGTGGGCTCAGTGATGACCAAAGAGAATTTGGTTACTGTGCCGGTTGGAACGACGCTTGAAGAAGCGGAACGCATTCTGCAAAAACATCGCATTGAGAAACTTCTGGTAGTTGATCAGGATTTCAACCTGAAGGGACTGATCACGGTTAAAGATATTCAGAAAAAACTGGAATATCCGCACGCGGCGAAAGACGATCAAGGCCGCTTGTACGTGGGCGCGGCGGTGGGCGCTACGGGCGACTATCTGGAGCGAGCCGTGGAAATGGCGAAAACGAAGGCTGACGTGCTGGCGATTGATACGGCGCACGGGCACACCGATCGGGTGATGGAGGCCATCAAAGCGATACGGCACCGCTTACCGGAGATGCAGCTGATCGCCGGGAATGTTGCGACGTTCGAAGGCGCAAAGGAGTTGATTGCGCTGGGTATTGACGGGCTGAAGGTGGGCATTGGGCCTGGGTCCATTTGCACTACGCGGATTGTCACAGGAGCGGGCGTGCCGCAGTTGACGGCTATTATGGAGGCGTCGCGAGCCGCGGAGGGCACCGGCGTACCAATCATCGCCGATGGCGGAATAAAATATTCAGGCGATATTTCCAAAGCGATTGCAGCCGGCGCGGATTGCGTGATGATTGGCAGTCTTTTTGCAGGCACAGAGGAGTCCCCCGGCGAAACGATTCTGTATCAGGGGCGCACCTTCAAATCTTACCGGGGCATGGGTTCGCTTGGAGCGATGGAGGCGGGTTCGGCGGACCGCTATTCGCAAGAGGGCGCGGAGCGCGGAAAATCGGTGCCAGAAGGCGTGGAAGGGCGGGTGGCGTATAAAGGCGCGTTGGGCGCGTTAACCGATCAACTTGTGGGTGGATTGAAAAGTGGCATGGGGTATGTTGGCGCGGCGACGATGCGGGAGATGGCGGAAAAAAGTGAGTTTATTCGCATTACCGCTGCTGGATTGCGCGAGAGCCACGTACATGACGTGATCATTACCCGTGAATCTCCGAATTACCGGATGGAATGAACTTGCCCGATCCCCAGCCATGGCGCAATCCGCGCCGAGCGCCGGACATTTCGGATGTACGCGCGCGCCTGCCAAATCAACTTAGGCCGGGTTGGGTGCTCGCATGGCTTCCCGCGGTGATGTGGGCCGTGCTTATTTTTTCGATGTCGACCGACGCTTTTTCCGCCGCGCACACTGGGTCAATTTTGGAACCGATTCTTAAGTGGTTGATACCGTCGATCACGCAAAGTCAGTTTGATACGATACATTTTTTTACCCGGAAATGCGCGCACTTCAGTGAATATCTAATTTTTTTTCTTTTGCTCTATCGTGGATTCCGCGCCGGTCACGGAGGCTGGCTCTGGAAGTCAGCGATCGCAGCGTTGTTGACAGCGGCCATCTATTCGGGCCTGGACGAATTCCATCAGTCCTTCGTGGCCAGCCGCACAGCTTCACCTTATGATTCACTGCTGGACACCACCGGTGCGTTCTTTGGGTTCATTCTTTTGTTCGCGTGGTACCGATTCCGGTTTCGTAACCAGACGAAACTCGCTGCTTGATACGCACGTGAGGGGCGTTTCGGCTTCGCGTTATACTATTTGCTATGCGCTTTTCACGAAAGCATGCCGCGATTGCAACTGCGATTCTGCTGACTCTTTCGTTTGCAGGTTCCGCAGATTCGAGGTTGCCAGGCGGGAATAAAAACTGGAAGCAGGAGCTGATCAACTGGCGTGCGCAGCATGCGATCGAGTTGCAGAAGCCTGACGGCTGGCTTTCCCTGGTAGGGCTTGAGTGGTTACAACCTGGCGAAAACTCTTTTGGATCCGCGCCGGATAACCAAATTCGAATACCAGGAGCCCCTGCACACCTCGGCATTCTAGTTCTAAGTACGAATAAAACTGTGGAACTTCGTACGCCAGCAGAAGGATTCCATGCGCGATTTTTGGTCGGAGGAGTCCCGGTGACCCCGCGGGTTATTCCGGTTGACGCAGATAGTGATAAAAATGCGCCGCACTTCACAATTGCAACGCTGAACATGTATGTAATTCGCCGCGCAGATCGGTTCGCGCTGCGAATTAAGGATTCAAAATCCGCGGCGCTAACTGGATTTCATGGATTGAAATGGTTCCCACCCCAGGCTAAGTTTGACGTGACCGCCAAATGGACGCCGTACGTCCCGGCGAGAACGATCACTTTGGCTACATCGCTCTCAGGAATTTCCTATGACCAGCCGGTCCCCGGAGTCGCGGAGTTCATTCTGGATGGAAAAACCTACCGGATCGAGCCCGTCCTGGAGGATGCCGCAGTTCCACAGCTTTTTTTTGTTTTTCGCGATGCGACGAGCACTTCAGCCACTTATCCGGCTTGCAGGTTTCTGTACACGGCATTTCCAAATCACGGGCTTGAAAAGCCGGGGACGTTGGAGCTCGATTTCAATAAGTTGGAAAATCCGCCGTGCGCCTACACGCCGTATGCCACGTGCCCGCTGCCGCCGCCGCAAAACCGTTTACCAATCGCCCTGCCAGTGGGAGAGCGGCGCTATCACGAATAATTCTTATGACTAGCAAAAACCCCAATCCATTTTCAGATTCCAGTGATACTTCTCCGGCCCGGCAAAAGCTTGTTGCGTTGCGGAACGCGCTGCTCAAGCTTCACAAATCGCTGCTGGAGATGGAACGGCGAGAGTACCAGCGCGAACATGGCTTCGTCAGCGTGGGCGAGTTGTTCCGCCTGGTGGTGGACCATGAACAGTTCGCATGGCTGCACAATATTTCGGAGTTTGTGGTGCGAATCGATGAAATGCTGGCCGGCGAAGAACTCATCGCCGAGGACTATACGAAGAGCTCCATCGCGCTAGCGCGGAAAATGTTTCTACCGACGGAATCCGGGGACGCTTTTCAGAAAAAATATTATGACGCTATTCAGCGCGATCCCGCCGTGGTACTTGAGCATGCGGAGCTGGTGCGGCTCTTTTCCAGCGAACCTCCGGAGAGCGAACCTGCGTAATATTTTTTGCGAATGAATTTAGAATTTGGGCATTAACTTAGGTTTTCCAGGGTTGCGCGGCGTCTTCCGTGAGTACGGACTCAAACGTGCGCAAAAACAATTCGGCGTCCGATTCAGAAAACACCAAAGGCGGCCGCAGCTTGATGACGTTGTGATGAGGGCCGTCGGTTCCCGCAAGAATGCCGCAGTCGCGAAGTCGATTGACTACGTAATCCGCCTCGTCAGTGGCCGGCGAACGCATTTCGCGATCACGGACCAGATCTATTCCCAGAAACAATCCCGAGCCGCGCACGTCGCCAATCAAAACATGTTTTTTTTGTAGTTCTTGAAGGCCCGCGATGAGAAACTTCCCGACCTGCAACGCATTTTGCTGCAGCTTTTCTTCTTCGAGTACATCAAGCACAGCTATTCCGGCTGCGGCAGCGACTGGGTTTCCGCCAAAAGTACTGAAGAACTCCATTCCATTGGCAAAGG
>DATNME010000047.1:0-2850 GCA_035602385.1 Candidatus Dormiibacterota bacterium | reverse complement strand
GCATTGATGCGCCTCAGCAGAATCTGCGCCGCGATGACGCCCATTTCGCGCAAGGGTTGTCGCACCGTCGTCAGCGCGGGGTTTTGAAACGCTGCGCTCTGAATGTCATCAAAGCCGACAACGGAAACATCTTCCGGCACGCGCCGCCCTGCTTCCCGCAGCGCGCGGATCGCTCCGATCGCGGAAATATCATTGAACGCGAACAGCGCCGTGAACGCTTCGCCCGTCGCAAGCAGCTTTCGCGTGACACCATACCCCACTTCGGGCGAAGGCGATCCGCTATCGAGCTGCCCCACCAGCCGTTCATTGATTTCCAGACCCAATTCCTTCGCGGCCCCTTGCTCCGACTCCCAGCGTATTTCGGTGTCCGAGCTGAACTCCTGCCCTTTAAGGAACGCAATCTTGCTGTGTCCAAGCTGCACAAGATGCTCCATGGCGAGCTTGGCGGCGAGCGCGTGGTCCAATACGATGTTGGTTACGCCTTCCACTTCGCGGTGCCCGGAGACTGCCACGACGGGAATCAGCGCACCCTTCTGGCACGTCGTGTCCACGGCGATCAAGCCCTCAACCGCGCGCTGCTGCAGCAACCGCGGATATTCCAGGATCAAATCGGCCCGGTGCCGATGGCTGACCACAAAATAAAAATAGCCCTCTTCCAGCAGGTGGTCCTCAATGCCGGACATTACCAGAGCGGCGTATCCTTCGCTGATCTCCGGCACAACCACTCCGATGGTAAAACTCCGCTGCGCGCGCAGCGACCGAGCCATGAAGTTCGGCCGGTAGTTCAGCTCTCGTGCTGCTAGTCTGATGCGCTCCTGAGTGCGATGCGGAATTGATTTTGCGGCGGGAGATCGATTAATGACAAGGGACACCGTAGCCGGCGAAAGCCCAAGGTGCTCTGCCAACAACTTCAAGCTGACGGACCGCGCTGAGGTGTTTCCGCGCAGCGGAGAAGACGCAACCGTTTTCGCTCGGATCATGGGGTGTTTCGTGGGCGTAGTCTGGCACACAGAAGTTGGCCAGGCAAGCGGCGAAGTGCGGTCGAAGTGCGGTCACGAACTGTACAAAAGTGAACAGACAACCGGCTTCCTGCGCTGACATCCTATTCCCCGATTTCAGGGCTCCATCTTCCAGTTTCAAATTTACGCTTGACAACGGCTGTGCAACGGGTGTTCCATGCTCACCAGGGGTGTGATAAATCGATTTACTGAATTTGTTTTTCCAATGTTTGCCAAGATCGATCTTGAGGTGATGCCATGCGCTTGAAAGTCCTTCTCGTTGTTATTCTCTCTCTTTTCGCCGTCTCCGCCTATGCGCAATTCAAAGCTAGTATTCAGGGCACCGTCCAGGATTCGAAGGCCGGGGTCGTCGCGGGGGCCAAAGTCACGGTCACAAATGAGAGCACAGGCGCCATGCGCGAAACCACCACCAGTGATCAAGGCTTTTATCGGGTCAATGAACTGGCACCTGGCACCTACACTGTCACAGTCGAGGCGAGTGGGTTCAAACAAACGGTTTCCAAGAACATCGTCGTCGACGCGGAACAGGCGCGAGGGTATGACGTGATCCTTGACATCGGCGCAGTATCAGACGTAGTCACGGTTTCCGCTTCCGCCGAAGGTTTGCAAACGGAGAACGCCAGCACGACGAACACTATTAGTTCGCAAGAGATTTTGGCCCTCCCGCAATTCGGCAGGGATCCCTATGAGTTGATCCGCCTTACCCCGGGCGTTTTCGGCGACGCCGCACGCCAGGGCAATGGGAATTCCTTTGCACTTCCGCAACAGGTCGGGCCAGGCGGCTCCAACAACCAGATTTTTCAGGTGGAAAACCAGGTCCCAGTTGTCGCTAACGGCCAGCGCGTCACCGCGAACACTTACAGCTTAGACGGAGTGAGCATCAACAGCTTGAGCAACGGTGGCGCTGCCGTTATCACACCAAACCAGGAGTCGGTGCAGGAAATCGTTGTAACATCGGCATCCTTCAACGCCGAGCAGGGCCGAAACTCAGGCGCACAAGTCGAAGTCATTTCCAGGGGTGGCACAAATTCTTTTCACGGAAGCGCTCTCATCAAATTCAACGACAAAGGACTGAACGCATTCAATAAGTTTTATGGCCCGAACAACGTTACATTGCATTCGATTACTTGTGAGGGCGGGGCCTTCACCATCGTCGCCAGCCACTGCCCGACGCGCAATGACCAGAAATACCGTGACTTCGGAGGTAGCCTGGGCGGACCCATTGTCCACGACAAACTTTTCTTTTTCTTCTCCTATGAAGGGATACGGCAAACGGATTCCCAGACCAAGCGGGACGTTAAACTGGAAACCCCGGCCTTTCGCCAGTATGTCATACAGGTGAACCCTAACAGTTTGGCCGCTAAGATTTTCAATATGCCGGGAATCGCTCCCCGCATCTCCACGACGACGAAGGAAACTGACTGCTGCTCCCTTGTTACAAACCCGAGTGATCCTAACTTCCGTCAACTCGGGCAGTGGTATTTGCCGGGGAACACACCAAAGATGGGACAGGCTGTCGGTAACGGGCCAGATGGAATTCCCGACTGGGGCATTTACGATCTTCGCATACCGAACTCAAGCAAAGGCAATCAGTTTAATGGCCGCGTCGATTACAACCGCGGCAAGAATCAATTCTTCTTTAGCAGTTACTATGTCACCTTGAATAACTTAAACGGAGGCAACCGTCCAATCGAGGACGTGGCTTTTCTTCCGCACAATTACGTGGCGAGTATCGGCTGGACTCGCACAATCAGTTCTCTTCTGGTGAACGAGGCGCGCTTCAATGTCACGCGCTTCGCATTTAACCAGCTCCAACCGACGGGCAATACCA
>DATNME010000046.1:0-35340 GCA_035602385.1 Candidatus Dormiibacterota bacterium | reverse complement strand
CACTGTGCGATTCGCTCTCCCTCCCGTAAGAGTCTCGTGTACCCCGGCCCTTTCTCCGCCAATTCCCGCCCCGGCAACCACTCTGCTCATTTACCGCTAAGCAACAATTGGGCACACCTAACCCCCCAATCCGTTGACTCTATGCAGCTAAACTCCCAGAATTGCAAAAAGGGAGATTGCGGGCGCACCACCCAACAATCGCATGGCAAAAGATCCCCAACAGCCTAACCCTCTCGAGCAAGCCGTATCCCGCGCTCTTCGGGATAATCTCGAACGCATTCAGAAAACTTCCGACGAGCTCCATCAAGCCATAAATGACGTTGTTTCCGCTTGCGCTAGTACCAAGCCTGGTAACGCGCTGCCCCATATGCTGCGCGCGCAAACTTCTGCCGCATCCATGGCTGCGGCCCTGGAAGTCCTTTCGCGATTCATCGCCTTCTCGTTGCAACCGAATCAACGCAGCCAGTATGAAGAGCAAGTCGCTCGTTTGATTGGTTCCGCCGCATTGCCTGAGGCAAAAACACCTCCGCCGCCTCCCGCAGCCGCGCACGCTGAACCCGTCGGCCCCGAGCCCGTTCACTATGAGCCAATCCCGGAACCGCCCCCGCAACCCGAACTTTCGCTAATCGAAACCGCTGCAATACAAATACCTGTCCAGGCTCCTGGTTCCGAAACGGAATTTGAAGGCGATTTCGACGTCAATCGCCTATCGCCCGGCGAACAAGAACTTCACCGCCGCGCCAATCGCGTTGCCAAAGTTTCCATGCAGGATATAAAAATGCTTAGACCCGATCAGGTCCGGCTAGGCCGCGAAAATCGGGATCTTTGCATCAGACTGAAAGACGACATTGAGAAAGCTCACAGAGAATACGACCGCCGCTTTAAGCCCATCATGGATCATCCCGTCGATTATTTTTACCGCTGGATGGTGGAAATACTTGGCGAAGGCGACCCTCATGCGCTCGGCGACTATCCTTACTCCACGCCCGCTCGCCATAATTAGCCCGTGCACTTCTATAACCCCACGCCGCTTTTTCAAACTGCGTGCCGCGGCGGGAATAGTGCGTTCGACCGTCGCGCTACTGCTTATTTTTTCGCTTACGCTCCCTGGCGGCTCTTTTGACGCTTTCGCGCAATCTCACAAAAAAACCATAAAGAAATCCAGCAAGCCTAAATCTCCTCCCTGCCGTGTCGGCTGCAAACCCGCCACTTCCGATCCGTTATTCTCAAGTACCTCGCCCGAAGCGGAGGCTGCCCAACACGAACTCTCGCTCCTGGCGCTTAATCTGCACCTGGGCGTGCCCGGCGCGTACGATAAACTTTCTTCGTTCGCCACAAAAAATGCCGCTACGGCATGGGGCGCGCGCGCAGCCTTGGCGCTCGGCTACGACGACCTTACAAAAAGTCATGCGCCGCAAGCGCTCGCTTGGTTCACAAAGGCAAAAGCCGATCCACTCCTCACCGAATACGTCTTGTATTGGACCTCGCAAGCGAAACACGCGTTGAATCGTAATGCCGAATCACTCGCCGACTTGGCTGCCATACAACAAGACTTTCCCGCCACCGCGCTCAAAGAACAAGTGGTCATCGCGATTGCCGCGCAATCTTCGGAAGCGCGGCATCCGCAGCAGGCTATCGACGCTCTGAACTCTTACTCCGCCACCGCCACCAAGCCAAGTCTGCTTATCGAACGCGCCCGCGCCTATAACCTGGCCGGTAAACCGGTTCTTGCCGCCAAAGACTACCAGACCGTTTACTACAAATTCGCTCTCTCCGACGAGGCTAAAGCCGCTTCCACCGCCCTTACCCAATTGAATAAGCAGTTGCATGGTGAATTTCCTTATGCCACTGCGGAACTTCAGCAACAGCGCGCCCAAGCCTTTTACGAAGCTCATAAATGGAAAGAAGCTCGCTCCGAGTTCGAAAAATTAACGAATATCTTGCGTGATCCGGCGAACCCGGTTCGCCAGCATGCCCAGTTGCGCGTCGTGCAAGCACGCATGCAACCGAAGGGGTCCGTTTCGCTGCTGACAGGTCTTAAGCTCGCTGATCCCGAAGTGGAAGCGGAGCGCCTCTACACCTTGTCGCAGGTGTATCGCTCGGAGAAAAAAGAAGCGGAAATGCTTTCCGCCATCGAAGATATCGCGCAGAAATTTCCGCAATCCCGCTGGACCGAAGAAGGTCTGATGTCCGCGGGAAATTACTTTTGGGTTTCGCTGGATCGCGCGCGTGCCGCCGCGTATTACCAGCGTGTCTTGGACGTTTTCCCCGGAGGCAAGAACGCGTTTAATGCGGAATGGCGCATCGCGTGGGTCGCCTATCTCGGACGCCAGCCCTACGCGGACGATCGCCTCACCGCGTTTCTCAGAAAGTATCCCATCTCTTCCGACGCTTCCGATGCTCTATATTGGCTGGGCCGCAATGCCGAGCGCGCCGGCAATATCCCTCGCGCGCGTAGCCTTTATGCCAAGACCGTCGACCGTTTCCCGCAAACTTATTTCGCGCGTGCCGCGTCCGCGCGTCTGATCAAGCTCGGCCCCGGCGAAGAAGACGCGCCAGAGTTTCTTTCGCAAATTCCTCCGCCTCCGCCGCTTCATTCTCTTGACGAGCCTATTCCAGAAGCAGCTGTCGAGCGATGGAACCGCGCGCAAGCTCTTCGCACTATTGCCTTCGATGCTTCCGCCGAACTTGAACTGAAGGCCGCTTATTTCGCCACCACTTTTCCCAGGTTCCTGATCGAAGCTGCGCAAGTCGCCTTCGAGCAGGGACACTTCGGCACCGGCATGGCCTACGGCCGCACGGCGGTTCCTAATTTTGAAGCGCGAAAATTCGGCGACATTCCCGTATCCGCGTGGAAAGCTCTCTATCCGCTTCCTTATGAAGCCGCCCTTCGCCGCGAAGCCGCGCGAAACGATTTTGATCCCATGCTTGCGGCGGGTCTGATCCGTCAGGAATCCACTTTTCAAGCCGATGCGGTGTCGCACGCCAACGCCATCGGCCTGATGCAAATCCTTCCAAAAACCGGGAAGCTGCTTGCCAAACAACTCAAAGTTCGCTACACAAAAACACAACTCTTTAATCCTGATTACAATATCCAGCTCGGTATGCTCTATATCGCGAACCTTGTCCGCCTGACCGGCTCGCCAGAATTTGCGGCAGCCGCCTACAACGCCGGCGAAGATCGCATCGCGCTTTGGAAATCGGAGCGGCCTTACGAGGAAATTCCCGAAGTCGTCGAGTCCATCCCCTTCAGCGAAACCCGCGATTATGTGCAAATCGTCTTGCGTAACGCCGAACTCTACCGGATGATTTATGGGACAAACGGTTCATCGGCAACCACCGCTTCGGCAAGCGTGCCGGTTTTTACACCCCCGGTTCTTGCGTCCGACGACCCGCTTAAGATAGACCTGCTTAAAATAGACCTGCTTAAAATAGATTGGAACGATCCACCAGAAAAATGAACCCGTCCGACTCCGACATCGCGCAAATTTCACGCCGCGTGCTATCCGCCAAAGCGGAACAATTCACCGAATCGGTCATCCGCGAAATGACCCGCCTCGCCTTGCAACATAACGCCGTCAACTTATCTCAGGGTTTTCCGGATTTTCCCGCTCCTGCCGAAATCAAGGAAGCGGCGCGGCAGGCCATCTCCGATGACATCAATCAGTACGCTATCACTTGGGGCGCCAAGCCGCTTCGCGATGCCATCGTCGAAAAATTTGCGCGTACTCAGGGTGTCCGCGTCGATCCTGAACGCGAAATCACTATTTGCTGCGGTTCCACCGAGGCCATGATGTCCGCCATGATGGCCATTATCAATCCCGGCGACGAAGTCGTGGTCTTCGAACCTTTTTATGAAAATTATGGACCCGACGCGATCCTGAGCGGCGCTACCCCGCGCTTCGTTCGTTTGCGTCCACCGGCCAGCGACAGCCACGATTGGTCATTCGATGAAAGGGAACTGTCCGACGCCTTCGGCCCCAACACCAAGGCCATCATCGTTAACACCCCGAATAATCCGACCGGAAAAGTTTTTACCCGCGCGGAACTCGAATTCATCCGCGATCTGTGCGTCCGCTGGAACGCCTTCTGCATCACTGACGAAATTTACGAGCACATCCTCTACGACGGCGCCGAACATATTTCCATGGCGAGTCTCGATGGCATGCGTGAGCGCACTATCGTCATCAACGGCATGTCCAAGACCTACAGCGTCACCGGCTGGCGCGTCGGCTGGGCCATCGCTCCGCCGGAAGCCACGCAATCCATTCGCAAGGTGCACGACTTTCTCACCGTCGGCGCTGCCGCCCCGTTGCAGCAAGCTGGCGCGTTCGCTCTAAAATTTCCTCAGGCTTATTACGACAAGTTGGCTGTCACCTACGCCCAAAAACGCGAGCGCCTGGTAAAAATCCTCTCCCGCGCTGGCTTCACCGTCTTCAAACCGCGTGGCGCGTATTACATCATGACCGACGTTTCCCGCATGAAGCTGCCCGGCATTCGCCGCTCCGTTTCTGAGTCCTACGACGTTTCCTTCGCCAAATTTCTAGTGGAGACTATTGGCGTCGCCGTGGTCCCCGGCTCCAGCTTCTACAAAAACGCCCAGGACGGCTCCTCCCAAATCCGCTTCACCTTCTGCAAAAAAGAGGAAACCCTGGCCGCCGCCGAACAGCGTTTGACCAAACTGATCTCTTTAGTTTGAAATTTAGATAAAATGTGCTAAATAAAGCCGCACTTGGCGGAACATTACAGAATTTTTCAGGGTAGGAGGCCAACGGTTGGTTGCCTGTGGTGGTTAAACCTCCTACCCCGCGAGTGGTCTTGAAGGTATAGACGAAGTCGCCGCTGAATTGTTTCTATTCCTCATCAGAATTTACAATTCCAAGACGTATCAAAGACAAATTTCCCCGCGTGGTTGCCCGTCTGTGGCGCTAAACGATCTCAATCGTCTCCAGATACTTTGCTACCGTCGCCTTCCACGGAAATTTGCTTCCGATTGTCGCCTGTAACGCTTGCGCCGCCGGTGGTTCCCCGTGGGTCAAATACGTTTTGCTTGGCGCCGCTTGCAATGCTCCCAGCCATCGCAGTAATTCGCTTTTTCCCGCGTGCGCCGAAAATTGTCCCATCTTCACCACTTCCGCTTTTACCGGAACATCTTCGTTGTATAGCCGAATCGATTTAGCGCCCTCTTCCAGAGCTCGCCCGCGCGTTCCTTCCGCCTGGAATCCCGCCAAAATCACCGCGTTCCTCGCGTCCGGCAATCTGTTCGCCAGGTGATGCAGCACTCTCCCTCCGGTAATCATTCCGCTGGCCGCGACGATGATGCACGGCGTCCTCACATTATTAATTGCTTTTGATTGATCCACGGTTCGCGAAAGGTGAAATTCATGCACGTTCAACGGATCGCCCTTTCCATCAACGCCTTCCAATTTTGCGTAATCCAGATCGTGATCCTCTTTGTGTTTCAAGTACAAATCCGTGGCGCTGAGCGCCATCGGGCTATCGATGTACACCGGTAAGCGCGGAACTTTCTTCTCATTCTCCAGTTGCCGCAAATAATACATAAACGTCTGCGTTCGCCCGATCGCAAATGCAGGTATAACTATCGAACCACCTCGCTTCGCCACGCGATTCACCACATCCGCCAGCATTTGCGCCGGATCACCCGGTTCATGGTCGCGATCGCCGTAGGTCGATTCGCAGATCAGCAGATCGATTTGTTTCGCCGCCGGCGTGGTGGGATCATTCAAAATTGGTTGGTCGTAACGCCCGATATCGCCGGAAAAAATCACAACAATTTTCTTTCCGTTTTCCGTAATGGTCAGTTCCAGGCTGCATGATCCCAAAATGTGGCCTGCGTCGTATGACGTCACGCTGAATTCCGGGCTGATAACAAAATTTCCCAGCCGCGGCATCGGTTTCATCAGTTTTAAAACCGGGTCAACATCCGGAGTGGTGTAGAGCGGCGCGGTATGTGATTGCTGCGCGTGGTGCCCATTTTGCGGATGCAGCGAATCCTCCTCCTGCAAATGCGCTGAATCCTTCAACAATATTTCCGTCAACTCCGTCGTCGCGGCATTTGCGAAGATGGGTCCTTTGTAACCCGCCTTCACCAGCACCGGCAGCCATCCGGAATGATCCAGGTGCGCGTGCGTCAGCATCGCATAATCAAAAGTTTTGGGATCCATGCTGAGCGGCTTGAAATTCCGCTCCCTCAAATCACCCGTGCCCTGAAATATCCCGCAGTCCACCAGCAACCGCTTTCCTGCCGCTTCAATCAAATACTTAGATCCAGTTACACATCCCGCCGCACCCAGGAAAGTCAGTCTCGCCATCATCCCGCCTTAGACAAGTTTTTTCACCGCGCACCACCTTACCTTACTTCCTTCGGCAATAACAAAGCCCGCGCGGTGCCCTACAAACAAAGCCCGCGCGGTGCTCTGCCGCGGAAAGAATATGTTAAACTTTACCAGTTACACTCCGGTGGGGCCGTGGCGCAGTTGGGAGCGCGCCTCGATGGCATCGAGGAGGTCGTGGGTTCGAATCCCATCGGCTCCACCAAAAAGAAATATGTCCTTCCTACGAACTCGCTCCATTGAAAATTTTAACGTGAAGTTTTTCAGGCAGAAACTACAGGAGTGACTCCGCGAGCTCGCTCCACGTCCACCGGCTCGGGTGGCAATTTGCGCTTGGGGTTCAACCATCGGCGCGCGGGCTGCTCAATCAGTAAAAATACCGCTATGGCAATACTGCATGACAGCGCCAGGTATGCGAGTACGGCCAGTGGTCCGTGATACCGCAACTGTCCAGTAAATGTGCGGAAAAAATTAAACATTATCATTACATGTAACAGGTACAAGCTGTAGCTTGCCTCTCCCAGCAATACCAGCGCGCGATTTTCCAGAATGCATCCCCATCTCGGCCGCAGCGCGAATCCATAGACAATCGCGGCAAACGCCGGCCCGAGCAACGCAGTATGTAAAATCGCATATGGAATTGCGTTGCAGAAATAAATAGCCGCCACAATCGCCGCGATCCCCAAAGCAACCAGCGGCAACGCATTTTTCGAATTTTCTCTTGGCGCATGCAGGTATATAAACCCAGTGGCCATTCCGAGCAAAAATTCTGGCAATCGCGCCAGCGGATGAAATTTTATGGCGTTCAACCAGAAGGCACCGATAACATCGGAGTCGATTACCGCCAGATGGTCCGGGTTCAACAGGGTATACGAGACGGAAATAGCCAGCGTAACAAGGTAAGCGGCAGTTGCGATAAAAAATAGTTGTGGCCGTGAGCGCCGCAAAAGCACCAGCATCGCAAACGGAAAAATCAGGTAGAAAAAAGCCTCAACGGACAAGCTCCAGGCAACCGGATTCCACGTGAGAGCCGCGTTAGGCACCCAGGACTGCAGCAAGGTTGGCACCAGCACCGTGATAAGTTTTAAATGTGCTTTAGCCCACGCGAAAAACGGAACATCCAGATACAGCGCCACATAAAAAAAGGAGGGCGCGTTAACCAACAAAGAAAACGCGTAAGCCGGATAAATCCGCGCAAAACGCGCGCGCCAAAACTGTTTTAACGTGATCTCGCGCCCGGCATAGGTGTAAACCAGAATGAAACCTGAAAGAACAAAGAAAAAGCTGACTCCGGCATAACCAATGGAAGCGGTTTTATAGTACCAGTTCGGACCGTGAACGATTCGCAGCGCCTGCAAATGAAAAATTACTACGTGCAGTGCCGCAAAAAAGCGCAATGACGTGATTGCCGGCAGTTGTGGCCGCGCGGTTTGCAGATCCATTTAGATAATCCCTTTACTGACCGGCCAATGTCTGCGAATTCTATCGCGTTTTCATCGCCGCCGGAACATTTTTTAGCGCGCTGCGCCCGTCCGCCGATTCGCTCACGCCAGCATTAGCCACCATCATTCCGTAAATGAAATTACCCGAAGCAAACCCCGCTCTCATCGCCCGGAACCCCTCTAAAAAAGTGACAAATTCCGCCCCATTTTGCGCCGCCAATTTCCAAAAACTCATATCCTTAATAATGTCCAGGCAAACATCCCAGGTCTTCGCGCACTGCTTGTTTAAGATTTCATTTTTGCTGGATTTAAGACCGGATTCTTTCATCCACTCGCCATATTCACCCATGGTGTGCAGTTCCACCATCATGCTTTTTTCGATTGGCCGGATGTATTCCTCTTCAGCGCTGCCAGCTACGTGTTCTTTCTTAAACCAATCCGTTATCGCCAGGATTCCGCTGGGCTTTAGCAATTTCCCAACTCCGCCAAAAAACTTTCGCGGATTTTCATAATGCGAAATGGATTCCACCGACCAGATCACGTCAAATTTTTCGTCAATCTGTATGCTTTCCGCATTCATCAACAAAAAGTTCGCATTCGCGTCTGCGCGTGCCGCTCTTCTCGAGGCCATCCCCACCTGCACCGGAGAAATGTTAATTCCCGTAACCGTAGCTCCATATTTCTGCGCTAGGTGAATGCTGCTTCCGCCAATTCCGCACCCCACATCCAGAATCCTTTGCCCCGCGGAAATTCCCGCCGCCTCCGCTAGATGATCCACCAACTGGCTCTGCGCCGCTTCCTTCGTTTCATCTCCGCGAATCCAATATCCATGATGGATGTGCTCGCCCCACAACGACTCGTAATAAGGACTCATCACATCGTAGTGCTTCTGTATTTCTTCCCGGTCGTTGTATCGACTGGCCGCCCCCATGCCTCACCTCAAAAAGTTCACCAGCGCTTCCGTAGTTTCCTTCGGCCGCTCATCTGAAATCCAATGCCCGGCATCTTTCACTATCACAACCGTCACGTCTGTTGCGACCAGCTTCATCTGTTGTCCCAAAGCCTCGCCTAATGACTTCTCGCCGCCGATCGATAGCACTGGCATCGTTAACTTTGTCTTGGACATTTCCGCAAAATCCTTTGCCGCTTGCGGAAACGAATCAAAATATCCCCATCCCGCCTTCATTCGCCCAGGCCGCGAATACGCTTCGGTGTACTTCACGCGGTCCGCTTCTGAAACGGATCGCTTTCCATCCGCCGCGAATTCGTTCCAATAGTAATCGAAATAAATTCGTTCGCGTCCTCGCACCAGCTGTTCAGGCGCGTTGCCGTGAAAGCGGAAATGCCAGAAATTTGGGCTGTTGTAAATCGCCTCCCAGCCAGGCACGCCAGGCAAAAATGCGTCCATCACCACCAGTTTCTCCACTTCGGAAGGGAACTGCGCGGCATACGCATATGCCACCATTAAGCCAATGTCATGCCCCACCACGCGCGCTTTTGAAACACCCAGCGATTTCACGAGCGCGTGAATGCGTTTGGCCGCGGTCGTCATGTCCAAACCATCCGCCGGAATCGATGAGTCGCCTATCCCCGGTAAATCCGGCGCAATCACCGTGAATTTCTCGCCCAGCACCGGCAGGATCGGCGTCCACATTCGCGAAGTCTGCGCGTACCCATGCAGCAAAATCAGCGGTGCGCCGTGTCCTCCTGTGGTGTAATGAATCTTTACTCCTTCTATCTGCGCATCTCGGGAAACGAACCCGTTGGTTGCTCCCTCCGCGCCGGGCCCACCTGCCCGTGCTGTTCGTGCCGAGCTCGCTTCGATCTTAGCTCCTTGGGCCATTCCTCCGCTCAGACATAACAAACACACCAGCACAGTCGCCCGCATTTCATTTGCCCAGCAATTCATCTCTTTCTCCTAACGCTCATCCTTCAACGCTTTTTGACTATACGTGCGACCCTTTGGGTCGTAAAGGGTTTACGTGGCCAGTTGGATAGATTGTTATCCCGGACGGAGAGGGAGCAAAGGCAGACAATTGTCATTCCGAGCGAAGTGCGGCAGCAAAACGCGCAGAACGCGAGAAAAAACACGCAAGTTGTCATCCCGAGCCTGCGTGCTTGCAGCAGGCGGAGCGAGGGATCTGCTTTTTCTTGACGCGGTTTATTGTAATTGGGAGCCGCTGACTGACTGCGTTTCTATTCTTGCGGTGCCACGTCGAACTGTAGCGCCGCGATCTCTTGATTCAAGGACTTCTGCGCGGCCTCGCGCTTTTGCTTGGCTTCCTCCAACGCTTTGCGCAAGCTCTGTACACGGTCTTCCTGCTCGTTCATCTCCCGCGCGTAACGTTCCACCAGCGACTTTTCTTCCGCGCTGCCTTTCAACGCCTTCATGTTCTCTCGCAGCCGCTGCTGATCTTCGATAATCGCAACGGTCTTCTCTTTGTAAGAACCCAGTTCAGCATCCAAAGCGGCAATCGCGTTTTTGCGCGCCAAAATTCCTCGCAGCGCGTTCTCGAGACCGTGGTTGATCGATTTCTGGTTCACAAAAAGCGCCACCATGTCATCGTTTAGATTATTGATCTCGTATCGTTTCGCAATTGGACGATATTCCTTCACCGTCAATGTGCTTGTTTTCTTTGCGTCCGCATTCAGCCGGAACCTATAAAAATTAGCCGTACTCTCTGCCGGTTCAACGCTCTTAACCAGCTTCCAGCCTTCGCGTATCGGATGTTCAATCAATACCGACCGGCCCGAAATATCGCGGTTCCGCACCGTGTACGTGCGCTCCTCTCGTTCCTCTGTTGTCTGGATCAACGCGCCGTGAGACACCACTATTCTCGTAACCTTTTCATTTTCGGATTTCTGTTTAGCATCCACCACCAAACCCAAATCGGTTGCGTACGACATCAAACGCTTTTCTCCGGGTTTGATTGCTTCCGTGAGTCCTTCTCCTGCAAACGCATCGCCTTCCATTACGCTGAAGCTCCCACTGTCCAACGTAAGGTCCTTGCCGTTATCGATCCAAAGCGCTCGCGAAACAGAATTGTTCGCGGGGTTCCACACCGAAACCTTTTCGGCCGCAATACGCGATTCCAGAATTGGCACCATGGCCGATTGATTCTTACCAATCGTCACGCGATCTTTCAATTTGTATTGAAACAGATCTCCCAGGTCTTTCGTTTGCGCTACCGTCGTTGAGCTTTCCAAAGCTTCGGCGGCAATGGTGGCATCAAATGCAGGTGCTGGGGGTGGAACGCCAGTGCTAGGGGACCTGCCCATAACGCCTCCCATAACACCGCCCGCTACGCCACCAGGAACGCCGCTCACCTTCGCCGCTGTTAATTCACTGACCACCTCGCCTTCCCTATCCTCGAGGGTCGCCTCATACGTCTGCGGTGTGCTCATGGCATTTTCCGGAAGGGGCACCACGGGACGCCGCGCGTAATACGGTTGCGAAATTTCCTGAATGAAGGATTGCGGCGCGCCGGCTACCAGCGACAATTCTACGTTCTTCCAATCTTCTCCCACGGTATTGTCCACAATGGCCCAGCCTTGTAGCAGTGGTTTGCCGTCCTTCGGAATAACAATCCGGTACGTGCACTTCCACACTGGCACCTCGCTGATGTAGCTCACCAGGAAGTTGCGCTCTCCCTCTCCCGCCGTGGAAATGTTCATGCGCCGCACATCCTGGTCGCGCGCCGAAGCTACCAGTTTCAAATACTTGCCAACTTCTTGCCTCACGTCCTTTTCCACAAGCCGTACGCTTGTGCTCGGATTCAGGTCAAATTCCCGTACTTCACCGTTGTCGCTGATCAGCGAAATCTGGTCCACGGTGATTTTCTGGTCCCCCTTGCCGGGAATCTCGCGCTCATCAACGCTCAGTAATCGCCCTGCGGCGCTAATCGCTCCGTCGTGAACTTCTATCCGTGCTCCGCGCAGTGCTTCCAGAAACTGCGGCGTTGTCGGTTTTTCTCCCACCGGCAAACGCAGCGCGCCCAGCCTCCGCTCCAGCGGCGCCGTCGAGTTGTAGCCAACATTTGTAATCCGGCCTTTGCCGAAATCCAGAACGGTCAACGATTTCAATACGTCATTCAGCTGCGCCGTCGTGAACTCGATGTTCACATCCTGATTTCCGCGCACTTTTCCTGAATGTTCAAAATAGCCCACTCCGTTTTTGTAAAGGATCACTCGCGTTACCGGCAATCGCGCCGCGGTAACATCCGAATCCTCTTCTTGCGCGCGCATTTCATTAGCGAACCCGGATAGCGTCCAGCTGATTGTCAGCACGATTGACAGAACTCGACGGCTTGTCATAATGCCTCCTTGAACCACCAATGTCCGCTCAGACGACCGGCCCATCCGCCGAGTTGCCTCGCCGAAAAAACAATTCGCCGCTTCTACGCTTAGACACCGCCCGCAACACTCCAGTGCCACGGTTCTCGCACATCCTGTTTTTGCTTGCCGTTGTAGCGTCCGCTTTCCGAAACGGGCGCTTTTTCTTCCATTCGCAAATCCTATTCCGCCAGAACGTAATTCTTTACGTGCAGGTCGCGTTCGAATACCCATTAACTTATATGTCTATTCGGTAACGACGTGCTATGCTAGGACTGTAGTAAGCGGAGTAGATCGGCAGCACCCGTTGCGTCAATCCAAATTTGTCCGTTACCAGTTCATAAACTCGCCCGCTTCTTCGCGCCCCTGCAACCACTTTACATTCAGGTACTTACAACGCCATCCACAGATGTATCAAAATAAAGGGCTTAAGGGCGCCTCCAGGCCGTTTGTTTTGATACATCTATGCAACCCACCCTTAGTCGTCGCAATAACTCATGTATTTACCATTACTTACGAATATTGGCTGTTACCCCCCGGGGTACACCCCTCGCGCAGTCTTGCCGCCTACGCGAAAAGGTCTGTATCCTTCTATACAGCCTCCCGCTCCATCCATACGCCACAATTTGTCCGTGTTATCATCCCGCTCGCAACTGGCGCCCCCGCTTCTTATTGGAGCTTGAAAATGAATAAACCTCTCAAAATTATTGGCATCGTTATTCTTTTAGTTGTGGTTGTGCTCGCTGTCGCGCCATTTCTCATCCCGGTGAATCAGTTCCGCCCGCAGATCGAAGACAAACTTTCCGCTGCAGTTGGCCGCAAAGTGCAAATTGGCAATCTGAGTCTCTCGCTCTTCCGGGGTTCGCTGGGCGCCGACAATCTCTCTATCGCCGACGACCCCAAATTCAGTGCCTCGCCTTTTCTCACCGCAAAAACACTGAACGTCGGTGTGGAAATGATGCCGCTCATTTCCTCGCGTCAACTTAATGTCACCAGCATTACCATCGACAGCCCGCAAGTCACTCTTCTGCATGAACCCAGCGGAAAATGGAACTACTCCACTTTTGGCGCCGCCTCAAAATCAAACCAATCGAATTCGGACGCGAATCAGCTTTCTATCAAGAAACTCGAACTTAAGAACGGTCAAATCATTGTCGGTGCGACAAACTCTCCGAAGCGCAGCACTTACTCCAACGTGAATGTTACCGCCAGTGACGTCACCATGCATTCCAAATTTCCAGTTACCGTTTCCGCTGAGCTTCCCGGAGGTGGCAGCTTCAAACTCGAGGGCAACATCGGTCCTTTCAATGAAACCGATACGGACCTCACCGCGCTCGACGCCAAAATCACCGTCAAGGGATTAAATCTTGGTTCCACCGGATTTCTCGATCCTTCGCTGGGCCTCGGCGGCATCGTGGATCTAGATGCGACCCTCACGAGCGCCGACGGTGTCGCGCAAACCAAAGGCACCTTGAAATTGTCGAAGGCTTTACTCGTTGCCGGTGGCTCGCCTGCGACCGTCCCTGCCGATGTTGATTTCAGTACTCGCTACGATCTGCGAAAGGACGTGGGCGTCCTCAACCCCTCGGATATAAAAATTGGTTCTGCGGTAGCCAAACTCAATGGCACCTACCAAACCGCCGGCGACACCACTTCCGTGAATATCAAACTGGCAGGCAGCAATATGCCGGCGAGAGATCTTGAAGCATTTCTCCCCGCGATTGGTGTTCATATTCCCAGCGGCGCGAATCTCACCGCCGGCACCTTGAGCACCGACTTAAATATCAAAGGACCCACCAACAAACTCGTTACCGATGGCACTATCGGTCTCTTTAACGGGGTCCTTTCTGGATTCGATCTCGGCTCAAAAATGTCTGAAGTCAGCGCTCTTACCGGATTGAAAACCGGCAAGGATCTCGCCATCGAAAGGGTAACCACCAACATTCATATGGCGACCACCGGCTTGCGCGCCGAAAAATTGAACGCCGTCCTGCCTGCGCTCGGCACCATCATCGGCGGTGGCACGGTTGATGCGAAAAATAATCTCGATTTCAAAATGGCCGCCACCCTTACCGGTGGAGCGATTGGCGCGATGAGCAATTCTGGTTCGGCGGTGAACAGTGTTCTGGGACAACTCTCCGGCATCGGCGGTCTCGGCGGGGGCAGCGCCAAAGGCTGCAAAGGCGGCGGCGGGACCACCGTGCCTTTCCAGGTCCAAGGCACCACATCGAATCCTAGATTTATCCCTGACGTGGGCGGTCTCGCCGCTGGACTCTTGAAGTCACAACTGGGTTGCACCGGCGGCGCACTGGTGGGCGGCGCCGCTACTAAACCAGGGGCCAACCCCATGGACAATCCCGCCGGCGCGATCAACGCAATCGGCGGACTTTTCGGCAAAAAGAAAAAGCCCTGAATCCGTTTTATAGTTAAGAAAATTTAATTTTCGCTTGCCGCGATTTATTTTGCGAATTGCGCCTACAGCGCCGTTTCGCCCTGATCTTCGTTGCGAATACGAAACGCATTGTCCACCGTTGAAATAAAAATTTTGCCATCACCGATTTTTCCGGTTTTTGCGGTTTTGAGGATGGCATTGACGGTAGCGTTAAGCAAAGAGTCCGGCACCACGATTTCAAGCTTCACCTTCGGAATCAAATCGACAGTGTATTCGCGGCCACGATAAGTTTCCGTGTGCCCCTTCTGCCGCCCGTGGCCACGGACGTCAGTGGCGGTAAGACCTTCCACACCAACTTCCCGGAGCGCTTCTTTTACGGATTCAAGCTTCGATGGCTGGATAATAGCCTCAATCTTCTTCATCAATCTCCCCTTCAACGTGCGAAATTTAGGTTCCCCGGTTGGCAAAATCGGCAAAAACAGCGCTCGATGCGAGCGCGAAGCATTTAGGGATATTGCACACCAACGAACAACTATCCAACCACAAAATTCCTATGGCATGCATGAAAATTTTGCGGAGCCATAAGAATAATGGATTGGTTGAATGCAAATGACAGCATTGAACTGAAACTTGCATTAGATAAATGAAAAGTTTCTGTTGGAGTTTCGAAATGGTTATCGGTACAGTCACGCACCAAGCTTAGTCGGGGAATGTTTTCTAGGGTTTACTTAGTTTTTTCCAGGAATCACTTAGTTTAAGGAGAACTAAAAAGTGTCCAGACAAAGTAAGTGTATTTCGATGCTGATTTTAGGTTGTAGTTTGGCGTTACCGGCGTTTGCGCAGGATGCGCCGCCGCCAGCGTCAACGGAAAAACCGGCGGATGCGTCCGCTGCGAAGTCCGAAACTGCGGCGCAGCAAGCTCCAGCTCCAGCCGCAGCACCAGCGCCCCCGACGTGGTCGGTCGGTCCAATCGATTTTAGTGGATTGGTGGACGGTTATTACAGCTTCAACTTCAATCATCCGGGGGACAAAGGCGGGAATTGCGGCGCGGCAAACGCCCTCACTCCGGCATTGTGCGGAAACCAACTTTATAACTTCAATGAGAAGCCGAATCAATTCAGTTTAAATATGGCGAAGCTGAGCATGGCTCACTCGCCCGATCCAGTAGGCTTCCAGGTGGATTTAGGATTTGGGCGCGCTTTCGACACGATCGCGCAAGTAGGAGAGAAACAGCCAGAGATTTTCCGTTATATCGAACAAGCGTATGTAAGTTTGAAACCCGCCAAAGCAAAAGGTCTGGAAATAGATTTTGGTAAATTCGTGACCAGCGCCGGGGCGGAGGTAATCGAGACGAACGGAAACTGGAACTATTCGCGATCATTGCTATTTTCCTGGGCGATTCCTTATTACCACATGGGTCTGCGTACTTCCATTCCGATAGGAAAATACTTTGTTGGTGGCGTGCAAGTGGTGAACGGTTGGAACAACGTGGAAGACAACAATAGTGGCAAGACGATTGGACTGACCGGAGTGGTAACCACGAAAAAATTCGCCTGGAGCAACGCCTATTACGCCGGACCCGAAAATCCCGGCACCAATAAAGGTTGGCGACAACTGTTCGACACCACGCTGCTATTGACGCCCTCTGACAAATTGAATGCGTACATCAATTTTGATTATGCGCAAAACAGGAATCCTCCTGGATCCATTCCCGCCTTGAGTAAATGGTACGGCATTGCCGCCGCAGTGCATTTTCAGCCCACCAGCAAATGGGCGTTTACTCCCCGGCTGGAATGGTTCAAGGATCGCGACGGATTCGCAACCGGAACAGGCGTGGCGCAGGACCTTAAAGAAGTTACGCTTACCGGCGAATACAAGATGATTGAAGGGATTTTGGGCCGTCTGGAATACCGGCACGATTGGTCCAACCAACCGTTTTTCGTGCGTGGCAACACGTTCACCGGGATTGGTATAGGGACCTCCAAGAATCAGGACACGTTGACGATAGGTTTTGTGGCATTTTTTGGGCCGAAGCGATGATGGAAGGCCGGGGGTCGACTCCGGCCAGACCACAAAAATTGCATTTGCCAGATACAAATTTTTCATTGGCACTTCTCAGGCGCGACCCTTACAGTCCCGCACAAGATATTCGGTTCCCGCAACAAGGAATTCAGAGTCACGGGTGAATTTTTTGAGCGCGGAAGCACATTTGGAGTGTTCCCGCACCAGAACACTTTGACGCTTGGGGTTTTGGCATTCTTTGGGCCTGATAGGTAGATCGGTAAAAGAGAAGAGGAAGTTGTTGGAGACGTAAAAGCAGAAGGAGGGAGTAAATCCATGGGAGCAAATTCAACGCAGGCGATTGGGGTAATGACGTTTTTGCTGGGATTCACGTTGTTATCGGTTGGGCTTGCCAGGGGGGGAGCGATTTATTACCTGGCAGCGGTGGCGCTGTTGGGGCTTTCGACCGCTACGTTCTTAAAATGCAAGCCGCTGGAAAATGCGGAGAATTGAGGAGCGCTCATGATGATTCTGGTAGGACTACTTGTTACGCTGCTGGGTTTTGTGGTGAGTGTATTGAGTTTGGCTATCACCTCTTCGGTTGGAGGGCGGCTGGTGATCGTGCTTGTTGGATTGTGCCTTAGCCTGTTCGGTATCTTGGGGATTCTGAACCGCGCTTTTATGAAAAACGCCATTTGGAAGAAGGGATGAGGCAAGGATGAAAAACACAGCAAGAGTATTGCTCGCAGCGATGGCGTTGACGTTAGGTCTTGCACCATGGTGTACCGCGCAAACTCCAGCGGCAGCGCCGCCGGCAGCTCCAGTGACGGCCCCGGCCACTCCTGCTCCTGCTGCGAAGCCCGTGCCGATCACGGACGCGGACGTGGCGGGAGCGCCCGTGCCCACTGCGGACGCGCGCGCCAAAGGCGATCCGGATGGGTCACTCACGGGAACAGCGAGTGATGTGACCGTGAGCGACGCGAAAAAGGGAATCACCATTGGGGACGTGGTGAACCAGGTTGGACAAAACAAAGTGGCCATCAACTTTGTCTGGACGCTGGTCACTGGATTCCTGGTTATGTTCATGCAGGCGGGATTCGCAATTGTCGAGACGGGATTATGCCGTGCCAAGAACGCCAACCATACGATGATGATGAACTTTATGGTGTATGGAGTGGGCATGCTGGGGTATTGGCTGATTGGCTTCGCCATTCAGATGGGTGGAGTCGGTGCAGTCGCGAACCTGGGAGGTACCGCCCCGCTAGCTACGGAGTTCACCATCAATTTGTTCGGCAAGCCTTTTGGGCTTTTTGGGCAGACCGGGCTTTTTCTGATGCATCGGGGAACCTATGACGTAGGGGTTATGGTGCTGTTTCTGTTCCAAATGGTGTTCATGGATACGGCTCTTACCATTGTTACCGGCGCTGCGGCGGAACGGTGGAAATACGCGGCGTTCATCGTGTCCTCTTTTGTGATGGGAGCATTCACGTACCCGATTTTTGCGAATTGGGCATGGGGCGGCGGATGGCTAGCAAATCTGGGAGCCAACTTCGGACTCGGCAAAGGATATTGTGATTTCGCTGGATCAGGAGTTGTCCATGCGGTTGGGGGAATTACGGCTCTTGCGGTTTCCATGATTATTGGGCCACGCATCGGGAAATACGATCGGACGGGAAAATCTCATGCGATTCTTGCGCATGACATTGTGATTGTCCTAACGGGCTGTTTCATCCTGGCGTTTGGCTGGTTTGGATTCAACCCTGGCTCAACACTCGGCGCTGCGAGCAACGGTTCGTTGCGCATTGGTTCGATCGCGGTGAATACGATGCTGGCGGGGATGGCTGGTTCGTTCGGAGCGATGCTCTACATGTGGCTTCGCTACCAGAAACCGGATGCCTCCATGAGCGGCAACGGATTGCTCGCGGGGCTTGTGGCCATCACGGCGCCTTCGGGATTCGTGAATCCCGTGGGCGCGGTGATCATTGGGTTGATCGCCGGCGTACTGGTGTGCATCTCGGTGGAATTTTTTGACCGAGTTGCGCGAGTGGACGATCCGGTGGGCGCGATTTCGGTTCACGGGACAAACGGTTTATGGGGAGTGCTCTCGATCGGGCTCTTCGCAGATGGTAAGAGCAACTACGGAGGAGCGTGGAATGGAGTGAATGGTTCGGTGACTGGCATTTTCTACGGGGACAACGGCGGCCAGCTGGTGGCCCAATTGATTGGGATCGTGACTCTGGTGGGGTTTGTTTTCTCACTGAGTTTCGTCTTCAACCTGCTCATCGATTTTGTTGTGGGGCAGCGCGTTTCCGCCAAGACCGAACTCGAAGGCCTGGATTTGCCGGAAATGGGCGCACTGGGCTATCCCGAGTTCGAATTGAAGGCCCCCCAGGCATAAAAAGAGAACACATAATGACCACACTTCAAACCACTGTGACAGCGATGATTCCGAGGCCGGGGGCGGTTACCGCCGTTCCCGGCCCGAATCGCTTTCCTGTCTTACCTTGGAAGGATCCTCATTCGGTCTCGCCGGAAAATCTGGCGTTGATCATCGTTCAACTAAAACAGGCTTGTGTTCTGGAGCCTAAGAACGCGGACCTTCACACCTGCCTGGGCATCGTTCACGCGATGAACTACGATGTTTACCGCTCGATGGACGCTTTGGAGGAAGCACGGAGCATCGACCCGGGTAATTTCCTCGCGCAATTCAAATACGCGGAACTTTTATTTCGCTTGCGGGCGCTGGATCGCGCGGAAGAAGAAACGCACCGCGCGGTAGAGCTGGCAAACAGCAATTGGGAACTGGGGCAAACGCGGCACCAACTTTCGGAAATCCGGCGAATGAAGAGGGAAGGAACGCAAAAGCCGACCTTCAAGAAATCGCTGGTCATTCCAGTGGCTGCTTTGTCGATATTATTTCTAGTCGTAAGTTTTCTCTATATGGTGAACCGATGAGAAACAAATGGAGTTTTTTTATTGCCGCGGCATGGCTGGCGACGTATTACCTCATTTCCAGAGGCGTGCCGGTTGTACCGGTGATCGCGGGCGTTGGACTCGCCGCAGTGATGACCTGGCGAAAGCTTTCGCGAAACCGGGAGCGGCAAGTTCAGCAGAGTCCCACCGTCTAAGATGCACAGCCAGCTCCCGCTTCCCCTTGCCATGCTGATCATTTTCGGAGGTGCGAAGCTCGGCGCGGAGCTTTGCGAACGCATAGGTCAGCCGGGGTTGGTGGGAGAAATTATTGCCGGAGCGCTGATCGGGCCGAGTGTGCTCGGGTGGGTGCAACCGAATGAGACGCTGAAGGCGCTGTCGGATCTGGGAGTGATGTTTCTGCTTTTTGGCGTGGGGCTGGAGGTGAAGGCCTCGGAGTTGATGAGGGTGGGAGCCAAAGCGACGCTGGTTGCGACGCTTGGAGTGATTGTACCGTTTATCGCGGGGTGGGCGATTCTTGCCGCGTGGGGATCGCCGCAGATTGAAGCGGTGTTTGTTGGCGCGTGCATGGTGGCGACCAGCGTGGGTATCACGGCGTCGGTGCTATCTTCGCGGGGATTGTTGCACGAAATTGCCAGCAAAGTGATTCTCGCGGCGGCGGTGATTGACGACGTTCTGGGGCTGATCGTTTTGGCAGTGGTAAGCGCCGTGGCGCGCGGGCATTTAAACATCTGGGAAGTTGTGCTGACCGCGGTACTGGCTTGCGCATTCACGGTGGTCATGGCGATGTGGGGCACGACGGCAGTGGACCGGTTGCTTCCGCACTTCAAGTCGCGAGCCAAAGCCGATGAAGCGGAGTTCCATATCGCGCTAGTTTTTCTTTTTGCGATGGCGTTGCTGGCGCAGTATACGGGTGTCGCCGCGATCGTTGGCGCGTTTCTGGCGGGATTGGCGTTTTCGGATAGCGCCGACAATCGCGTACGAGACCTTACACGGGGTGTGAGCGAATTGCTGGTGCCGTTTTTTCTGGTGGGCATTGGACTGCATTTCGATTACAAAGTATTTCTCTCGAAATCGACAGCACTGCTTACCGTGGTGATTCTAGTGGCGGCCATAGTGACGAAACTGATTGGCTGCGGCGCGGGCGCTATCTCCATGGGCTGGACAAACGTTTTGAAGGTTGGGCTGGGTATGGTGCCACGCGGAGAAGTGGGAATGGTGGTTGCGCAGATGGGTTTGACCCTGGCAGTAATCAGCAAGGATGTGTACAGCGTGGTCGTGGTGATGGCGGTGCTGACTACGGTGGTAACGCCGTTTTTGCTGAAGATTGCGTTTCGAAGTGTTCCACTAGTCCCGGCTGAAACCGTAGTGGTCTAGGTGGACCGCGCGAAAAGTGTCCAGTGAAATATAAATCTATCAAGGAGAACCGATGAAGACTGCGGAACAAAGACAGAGGTTAACTTTCAGCCAAAAATTATTACGACTTCGCGAGCGTCTGCGTGACCCGCAGTGGCGTAAATATGGGATGGCGCTGTTTGCAGGGAAGGGTCTGGGTATCGGGCTGGTGCTGGTGGCCATCACCGTTGCCTCCCATGTTTTCTTCGGGAAGGTGTACGCCGCGGATCCGGAAGTAAAGGCGTCGGATGTAGTGAATCCGCTCAACACGGTGTGGACACTGATCGCCGCGTTTCTAGTATTCGGGATGCAAGTAGGATTCACGATGCTGGAAGCGGGATTCAGCCGATCCCGGGAAACTGTGAACGTGCTGATGGAATGCGTGGTGGATACTTGTCTCTGCGGCATTCTATTTTACGCGTTTGGATTTTCCTTTATGTTCAGCGAAGGGAACGGCTTCATCGGGCACCACTGGTTTTTTCTACAGGGCATCCCGGCGACGTATGAAAGTACAGGGGTAGCGTTCCTGGCTTTCTGGCTATTTCAATTCGCATTCGCGGACACGTGTTCAACGATTACTTCGGGAGCGATGATTGGCCGAACGGGTTTTGTTGGCGATCTTCTTTATAGCGTCGCCGTTTCCGGCTTCATTTATCCGATCATCGGCCACTGGGCCTGGGGACCGGATGGATTCCTCGCGGTGATGGGAGCCAGCGGCCACTTTTTGCCGACACTGGGACAAAGCTTCCATGATTTCGCGGGCTCCACGGTAGTGCATACCATTGGCGGGTTTATTGCGCTGGCAGGTTCGATCGTTCTGGGACCGCGGCTCGGTCGCAAATTCAAGCGAGACGGCGGCGCGCCAATGCTGCCTCACGATTTGACGATCGCGGTTGCTGGTGGACTGATTCTGTGGTTTGGCTGGTACGGATTCAACCCGGGCAGCACCCTTTCCGCAATGGACTTCGAGGGGATTGGACGGGTCGCGACGAACACAACGTTAGCGGCGTGCGCGGCCGGATTGACGGCCATGCTCTACGCCTATACGTCGAGCAAAAAGTGGGACGCAGGATTTACCACCAACGGCTTTCTCGCCGGCCTGGTGGCAATTACCTGCCCGTGTTATTGGGTGAGTCCAACGGGAGCTATTTTGCTGGGAGGCGTTGCTGGAGTAGTAGTGGTCCTCGGTGTGGAATTTCTTGAATGGATGCGCATTGATGATCCCATCGGCGCGGTGCCCGTGCACGGCTTCGCCGGGATCTGGGGCACGCTTTCGCTCGGTCTATTTGCCTGCGGTAAGTATGGAGCCTCGGGTCCAATTACCGCGGACAATTCAGCTCCGTTGAAAGGGTTATTTTATGGCGGAGGAACCACGCTGCTGCTCGCGCAGTGCATCGGCAGCTTGATTATCACCACCGCGACGTTCGCAGTGGCGCTGGCGGTGATGTATGCGGTCAATGCGACCGGCACGCTGCGTGTTTCCGAGGAGGGCGAACTCTACGGCTTGGACTTGCACGAGCACGGCATTTCGGCCTATCCCGAGTATGTCATCTCGGCGTTTGCGTCGGGCGGAGTACCGCAGCCTATGCAGGAGAGCCCCGTATTGCATGCCAAGGCAGCAACCGCCAAAGTCAGTACGCAGACCACGTAGTCGGCACCCGGTAAAACTCTCCGGCCTTTTTGTTCGAAGAAAAGGCCGGAGAGAACCGTTTTAGGAAGGGAGGTTCCGTGAAATATTTTGCGACTTTAGTTATCGCTGGTGTGTGGTCCTTAACTTACTTTTTGGCGTCGCACGGAATTCCGGCAGCGCCGGCACTGATAGTAATCAGCCTGGCAGCGGTGGTGACGATGAGGAAAGTTTTGACGAAACAAAGTTCGCCGGGCGCAAAGGAAAATAGTTTAGCGCGTTAGCGAAGCAGGAGAATGATTTACCGCTGTGGTTTTCGCGGGTTCAGGCAGCGTTTGTGAATGCTTGAGAAATTTGTCAACCGCAGCAGCGCCTTTCCGCCCTTCAGCAATAGCCCACACAACCAGAGATTGACCGCGGCGCATGTCACCGACCGCGAACACGCCGGGAACGGATGTGGAGTAATCCGCGCCAGCGGCTACATTGCCGCGCGCGTCGAGCTGAGCGCCTAACTGCTCAAGCAATCCATTGCGAACCGGGCCGAGGAATCCCATGGCGATGAGCACCAAGCCGGCGTCCATGCTGAATTCCGATCCGGCGACCGGAGTGAAATGAGGAGGCGGACCGACGCGGACGGCGTGAAGTTGCTTTACATTGCCCTGGTCATCGCCGCTGAAACCTGTGGTGGCGATGCTCCAGTCGCGGATGCCGCCTTCTTCGTGGGCGCCTTCGACGCGCAGTTGTAGCGGCCAAAGAGGCCACGGAGTGAGCGGAGATCGATTGGCGGGCGGTGTGGGCATAATCTCGAACTGATGCACCGACAATGGATTTTGACGATGAACGGTGCCCAGGCAATCCGCGCCGGTATCGCCTCCACCGACAATGACGACGTGCTTGCCGGTGGCGAGGATGTCGTGCTCAGGCGGAAGTGAATCTCCTTGGCAGCGGCGATTCTGCTGCGAGAGAAAATCCATCGCGAAGTGAATGCCTGCAAGTTGCCGGCCCGGAACGAGGAGGTCACGGGGCTGCTCCGCTCCGCCGGCGAGAACGATGGCGTCGAATTCCTGGAGGAGCTGGTCAACGGGAATGGAAACGCCGATATGCGCGCCGGTGACGAACTTGACGCCCTCGGCGGACATTTGCTCCAGGCGGCGGTCGATGATGCGTTTCTCCATCTTGAATTCGGGGATTCCGTAGCGCAGCAGTCCGCCAATGCGATCGGCTTTTTCGTAAACGGTCACGGAATGTCCGGCGCGGGCCAATTGTTGCGCGGCAGCCAACCCGGCAGGGCCGGAGCCAACGACGGCGACGCGTTTGCCGGTGCGGACTTTTGGAGGCTCAGGACGAATGAAACCTTCCTTGAAGCCGCGCTCGACGATATTTTTTTCTATTTCCTTGATAGTGACGGCGGGCTGATTGATGCCGAGCACGCAGGCGGCCTCGCAGGGGGCAGGGCAGATGCGTCCGGTAAACTCGGGAAAATTATTTGTTGCGTGCAATTGACGGACGGCTTCTTTCCATAATCCGCGATAGACCAGATCATTCCAGTCGGGAATGATGTTGTTGACCGGGCAGCCGGATTGGCAGAAGGGCACGCCACAATCCATGCAGCGCGCGCCTTGGTTGCGAAGATTCTCCTCGGGAAACGGCGCGTAAATCTCGAACCAGTCTTTGACGCGCTCGTTGACGGGACGCCGTTTTGGCAGTTCGCGCGAATAGTCGAGGAAGCCGGTGTTTTTAGCCACGTGACGCACCCACGGCGACTTGAGGGGATTCCAGAGGGATGTGCGTGTGACTTGGCTGCGCAGTCTTTAGAGCGCGCTGCAATTCGTGCGGAAAGACCTTGATGAAACGAGAAAGAAGTTCCGGCCAATTTTCGAGCAGCCATTTCGCGCGGGGGCTTTTGGTAAATTGAGAATGACGCGAGACCAGTTCGTGGAGTTTGGCGATCTCGGATTTGTCGACTACCGGAAAAAGATCGACGGAAGCGAGGTTGCAGCGTTTTAGAGCGAAGTCCGAGCGATCGTCATAGACGTAAGCGACGCCGCCGCTCATGCCTGCCGCAAAATTTCTTCCGCACGGTCCGAGTACCACGACGGTGCCAGCGGTCATATATTCGCAGCCATGGTCGCCGACACCTTCGACAACGGCAGTGGCGCCGGAGTTGCGTACCGCGAAGCGTTCGCCAGCGACGCCGTTCAGAAAAGCTTCGCCACTGGTTGCGCCATACAGCGCGACGTTACCGATCAAAATATTTTCTTCGGGGATGAATGTGGAAGTGCGCGGCGGATAGACGATGATGCGTCCGCCGGAAAGGCCTTTGCCGACGTAGTCATTGGCGTCCCCTTCGAGAGTAAGGGTAACGCCCTTGGCGAGAAAAGCGCCAAAACTTTGTCCCGCGGAACCTGTCAGGTTGACGCGAATTGTATCGTCGGGCAGACCCTTGGAACCACGGCGGCGGGCGATTTCACCACTGAGCATGGCGCCGACGGTGCGGTGAACGTTGCGAATCGGCAAAGTGATGGCGACGGGCGCGTGATTATCGAGGGTGTCGCAGGCGCGATCCAGAAGTTGGTGGTCGAGAGCGTGCTGCAAACCGTGGTCCTGATTTTGCACGCAGCGGCGCGCGACGCGGCTGGGCACGGGAGGATTGTAGAGAATTGCGGAAAGATCGACGCCGCGAGCTTTCCAGTGATCCACGGCAGGTTGCGAATCCAACATATCGACGCGGCCGACCATGTCGTCGAATTTGCGGAAGCCGAGTTGCGCCATGTATTGACGGACTTGTTCGGCGATGAAGAAGAAAAAATTGATAACGTGCTCAGGCTGACCTTGAAACCGCTGGCGCAGGATGGGGTCTTGCGTGGCAATGCCGACCGAGCAGGTATTCAGATGACATTTGCGCAGCATGATGCAGCCCATGGTGATCAGCGGCGTGGTGGCAAAGCCAAATTCTTCGGCGCCGAGAAGAGCAGCGATGACCACGTCGCGTCCGGTTTGCAATTTTCCATCGGTTTGCACGCGAATGCGTCCGCGAAGATCGTTGAGCAAAAGAACCTGCTGAGTTTCCGCGAGACCCAACTCCCACGGGATGCCAGCATGTTTGATTGAGCTTAGAGGCGAGGCTCCGGTGCCGCCGGAATCGCCGCTGATGAGCACCACGTCCGCGTGAGCTTTGGAGACGCCGGCGGCGACGGTGCCAACGCCAACTTCAGCGACAAGTTTCACGGAAATGCGCGCGAGAGGATTGACGTTTTTCAAGTCGTAGATAAGTTGCGAAAGATCTTCGATGGAGTAGATATCGTGATGCGGCGGCGGAGAGATGAGTCCCACGCCTGGCGTGGAATGGCGCAAGCGCGCGATCACTTCGTCCACTTTGTGGCCAGGGAGTTGGCCGCCTTCGCCTGGTTTCGCGCCCTGGGCCATTTTTATTTGCAATTCGTCGGCGTTGACGAGGTAATTTGTGGTCACGCCGAAACGCGCGGAAGCCACTTGCTTGACGGCGCTGCGGCGCGAGTCGCCGTTGGCGTCTTCGTGATACCGGGCTTCGTCTTCACCGCCCTCGCCGGTATTGGATTTTCCGCCGATGCGGTTCATGGCGATCGCGAGAGTTTCGTGGGCTTCTTTGCTGATGGAGCCGAAAGACATGGCGCCTGTGGCAAAACGTTTGACAATTTCCTTGGCAGACTCGACTTCTTCGAGCGGCACAGGCGCGTCGGATTTTTTAAACTTCATCATGCTGCGCAAGGTGGAGAGATTTGCGCTCTGCTCGTCGATGAGTTTGGTGTATTCCTCGAAGGTCTGGAAACTATTCTGCTGCACGGCGTGCTGCAGTTTGCTGATGGTTGCGGGATTGAGCAAATGAGATTCGCCATTCACGCGGAAGTGATAATTGCCGCCGACAGCTAACTCCGTGTCCGATTGACCGATGGTGGTAAAGGCGAACTCATGTTTCATCTGCGCCTCGCGAGCGAGGACTGCGAGATCCACGCCACCGAGACGCGAAGCGGTTCCGGTAAAATAAGACTCAATCAAGGGTTGGCTTAGGCCGATAGCTTCAAAAACTTGCGCGCCGCGGTAACTCTGCAGCGTGGAGATGCCCATTTTTGAAAATGTTTTGAGCAAACCTTTATTAATGGCTTTGATGAAGTGTTTTACGGCGTGCTCGGAATCCATTCCACCGGCGAGATAACCGCGAAAAGCCAAATCTTCCAGCGTTTCTATGGCCAGGTAGGGGTTGATGGCGCTGGCGCCATAGCCAACCAGCAAGGCAAAGTGCATAACTTCGCGAGGCTCGCCGGATTCAATAATGAGAGCGACCTGAGTGCGAGTTTCTTCGCGCACCAGTAAATTGTGGACGGCCGCGAGGGCCAGCAAGCTCGGTATAGGCGCGTAATCTTTATCGACGCCGCGGTCAGAAAGAATCAGCAAGGTGTATCCGGCCTTAACGGCGAGGGAAGCGCGGCGGCACAGTTCGTCGAGCGCGCGGCGCAAACCTTCTTCACCATCGGCGGCACGGAAAAGAGCCGGCAAAGTTGTGGCCAGGAGGTCGCCCGTGGAAATGCGGCGCAACTTTTCAATATCGCGATTGGTAAGGATCGGATGGGGCAATTTCAGGGTGTGACAATTCTCCGGGTTCTCGTCGAGGATGTTGCGTTCCGTGCCGATATAGCTGATGAGCGACATCACCATTTCTTCGCGGATAGGGTCGATCGGCGGATTGGTGACTTGCGCGAAAAGCTGCTTAAAGTAATTGAACAACGGCTGGGGCCGGTCGGAGAGACAAGCCAGTGGAATATCGGTGCCCATCGAACCAACGGGTTCTTCACCTTTGGCGGCCATGGGTTCCAAAATCATTTTTAAATCTTCGTCGGTGTAACCGAAGGCCCTTTGACGGCAAAGAATCGTGCTGTGATCGGGAGCGTAAACTCGCGAAGGTTCGGGCAATTGATCCAGGCTGATCTGTTTTTCCTTCAGCCATTCGCCGTAGGGCTGGCGAGAAGACAGGCGCAGCTTGATTTCCTTATCGGAAATGATGCGGCCCTCAACCATATCCACTAAAAACATTTTTCCAGGCTGCAGACGGCCTTTTTTCTTGATCGATTCCACGGGAACATCGAGCACGCCGGCTTCGGAAGCCATCACCACAAGATCATCGTTGGTGACGATGTAGCGGCCGGGCCGCAAACCGTTGCGATCCAGGGTTGCGCCAATCATGCGTCCGTCGGTGAAAGCGATGGCGGCAGGTCCATCCCACGGCTCCATTAAAGAAGCGTGATACTCGTAGAAATCCTTTTTTGGCTTCTTCATGTGCGGATTGCCGGCCCAGGCTTCGGGCATGAGCATGGCCATCACGTGAGGGAGGCCTCGTCCACTTTGCAAGAGCAGCTCCACGGCATTATCAAGATTGGCGGAATCGCTGCCGTCGGGCGCAATGATGGGGAAAAGTTTTTTAATGTCGTCACCGAAAAGCGGGGAAGCAAGAACGGACTGCCGCGCTTGCATCCAGTTGACATTGCCTTTCAGCGTATTGATTTCGCCGTTGTGCGCGATGTAGCGATAGGGATGAGCCAACTGCCAACTGGGAAATGTATTCGTGGAAAAGCGCTGATGGACCAGACACAGCGCGCTCTTGACCGCGGGATCGGAGAGCTCACGATAGAACTTGGAAATTTGCGGCGCGAGCAGCAGACCTTTGTAGACGATTGTTCGAGCCGAAAGCGATGGTACGTAGAACATGTCGCGGTCCGGCATGTCCGACGCGGCGACTTCCGATTCCAGACGTTTGCGGACGATATACAGTTTGCGCTCGAAGGCGTCTTCCTGAAGCGCCGCGGGGCGACCGATAAAGATTTGTTGAATGTAGGGCTGCGAAGCTCGCGCGACACGACCGATGGCGGTGCCGTCGATAGGGGTATCGCGCCAACCCAGCACGGTCATTCCTTCTTCACGCACAACGCGTTCCACGATGCCCTCGGATTGCAGGCGCTGATGTTTTTCGACGGGGAGAAAAATCATGCCCACACCATAGGCTCCGGCGGGGGGCAAAGCGAATCCCAGCTTGGGGCATTCGCGCGCAAAAAATTCGTGGGGGATTTGAATCAGGATGCCGGCGCCATCACCGGTTTCGGGGTCGCAGCCGCAAGCGCCGCGATGGGCAAGATTGAGGAGCACCTCGATCCCTTGGCGAATGATTTCCGAGCTGCGGACTCCGCGAATGCTGGCGACGAAGCCAATGCCGCACGCGTCGTGCTCGTGGGCCGGGGTATACAAGCCCTGCGCGACGGGAAACCCATTTTTTTGAGGCACTTGCGTCATTTTTGAAGCCGTTCTCCGTGCTTGGTACGCGCAGGGACAGAACTAGGCACCCACCAGATAGCCTGGTCTGAAGCTATGTACTTAAGTTAGTACCGCGTTCCGGGCGTCCAAGTACAATTCAAGATTTCAATCGAGCCGATTCGAATTTTAGGGGCGGCCGATTGCCTGGGATGGCGGTTCACCGGAAGCCGAATCTGCCTGGAAGCAACAGTGCTGGTATCCTAAACGGGAAGCTCAACGCGGGAGAAGACTGACACTTTTGCCTCCGATTATCGCCGCACAAGGGATCACCAAACAATACGGAGTATCGCCCCTTTTCAAGGATATTTCCTTCACTATTTCAGAGGGCGAGCGGATCGGAGTGATCGGGCCGAACGGGTCGGGTAAGTCCACCTTGCTGGAAATTTTGTATGGACGCGTTAAGCCGGACGCAGGTGAAGTGGCCATCCGTAAGCGGACGAAGCAGAGTTACGTGGCGCAGGTATCGGAGTTTCATGCCGGCGAGACGGTGCGATCCGTAATCGAACAAGCGTTGAAGGAAACGCCCGAAGCGGAAAAAGCGTCACGTTTTGCGGAAACATTGGGCCGCACCGGTTTTCTGGATTTGGATGCGGAGGCTATTTCCTTATCGGGTGGGTGGAAAAAAAGACTGGCTATCGCCGCTGCATTGGTGCAGAACCCCGACATTTTGCTTCTGGACGAACCCACAAATCATCTCGACTTAGCGGGCATTAAATGGCTGGAAAACGTGCTGGCGAGCGCTTCTTTCGCGTGTGTAGTGGTGAGCCATGATCGATATTTTCTGGAAAATGTTGCGAGCGAAGTTGTGGAACTAAATCGCTCATATGAAAACGGACTTTTGCGCGTTGAGGGCAACTACGGCAAATTTCTGGAAGCCAAAGAGCAATATCTTCACGCGCAACAGCGGCATCAGGAGTCGCTTGAGAATCGCGTGCACACCGAATTGGAGTGGTTGCGACGAGGACCGAAAGCCCGGGCTACAAAAGCAAAGGCGCGCATCGATAAAGCGCACAAAATGATTGGCGAACTCGCTGACCTGAATATGCGCAGCCAAGTGCTGACCTCGAATATCGACTTTGTTCCCACGAATCGCAAAACGAAGCAGTTGATCACTCTGGAAGACGTTGCGTATTCCTACGGCGATAAAACTTTGTTTGAAAATGTTAATTTTACGTTTACCTCGGGGATGCGCGTCGGGCTGGTCGGCCCCAACGGCAGCGGCAAGACCACTTTATTGCGGATTCTACGCGGAGAAATTGCTCCAACGTTGGGACAAATTCGTCGCGCGGAACAACTGCGGATTGTTTATTTCGATCAGAACCGGGTACTCGACCCTGAAATCACGTTGCGCCGCGCCCTGGCGCCGGATTCCGATGCGGTGATCTACCAGGATCGCGTGATTCATGTGGCGGCATGGGCTGCCAGATTTCTTTTCGACGGCGAAGATCTGGAACGGCCAGTAGGACGTTTGTCTGGTGGAGAGCGCGCCAGGGTATTGATCGCTCAATTGATGCTGCAACCCGCGGACGTTTTGCTTTTGGATGAACCCACAAACGATCTGGATATTCCCACGCTGGAGATTCTGGAAGAAACATTGCTGGAATATACTGGCGCGCTGGTACTGGTGACGCACGACCGCTTTATGCTGGACCGCGTTTCCAACATTGTGCTGGGGCTTGACGGCATTCGTGGCGCACAGCGTTTCGCGGATTATTCGCAATGGGAAGAATGGCAGCGTTTGCAGCAGACCAATCACGCGGCAAAATCCGCTATCGCAAATACCCGGAACGCGGCGCAGACGGCGCCGCAAAAAAGTTCCGAGGCAAAGAAAAAGCTTTCTTATCAGGAAGCACGCGAATTCGCGGTGATTGAACAACGCATCGTGGAAGCGGAACAGGAACTTCAAGAAAAACAAGCCGCGTTGGAAGATCCCGAAGTCACCGGCGATGCCAACATTTTGCGGGACGCCTGTTTGCAGGTGGAAGAAGCGCAGAAAAATGTGGATAGGCTGTACAGCCGTTGGGCGGAACTTGAGGCAAAACTCGCTTAGCAAGCGCTTTACCGCTTCCAAGTTAGCGTGGATGAACCGGCTCTAGTAGACTACTCAGCCGAAGCTGGAAGCATATCCTAAGGGGAGTTTTCATGGCCGAAGCCGCGACGAGCAGTGGCGCAGAATTCAAAAAGGAATTGCGTGAAGGAAAGCCAAAGATGGGATTGTTTCTGAATTCCCACAGTCCCACGATTGCCGAACAATTGGCGCACAGCGGCTATGACTGGCTGCTGGTGGACACGCAGCACGGTCCAATGGGTTCTGAAAAACTATCTACCATGCTGTGCGCCGTTTCCAGTGGCGGAGCGAAGTCCATGGTGCGCGTAGCGGGTTACAACGATCGCGCGGGAATTCAACAAGCGCTCGATCTTGGCGCGGATGGCGTTCTGGTTCCGTATATTAATTCCGCCGAGGAAGCGCGCCAGGCGATCAGTTGCACGAAATATCCCATGGCAGGAACTCGCTCCGTGTATTTCCCGCAGCGAAGCATGAACAAGGCGGGTTTGCTCGGATACGCGGGGAAGGCCAACGACAATGTGATTGTCGCGCTACAAGTGGAAACCGCGGCGTGCGTCGATAACATGGCGGAAATCGCGGCCGTACCTGGCGTGGATTTACTTTTTCTGGGTCAAAATGATTTGTGCATGTCCATGGGTTTGTACGTGAAGTATGAATTTCCACTCATGTACACCTCACCGGAGCTTCAAGCCGCAACAGACAAGCTCATTGCGGAAGCCCGGAAAAATAAAGTGATTCTCGGGATATTTCTTTTTGGCACGTCCCGCGTAGGCGAATTCCTCGAGAAGGGATTTACGTTTATTAGCGTGGGAAACGATCTGCACCACGTACTTACCCAGGCGGGCGCGTATATAAAGGATATGGAAGGCATCGCCAAGGACAAAGGGAAGTCCTGGGCAAGGCGTCCTTCGGCTCTGCTCTAACTCATATAAGCTTAGCGGCTTGCACTCGTTTCTAGCGGTGCGGCTTTTCCTTTTTGCGTACTGCATGCACCCTAAATTCACTTCAATTAATCTGATAGGGAGCGGCCTTGTTTGGGGCCTCTCGTATCAGTGAATCCCATGGGAAAAAATTGGGGAATTCCCCCTTGGACAATTGATTTCCACTCGCCGCCGCGCAATTTGCCGGATGAAGTAGATTTTGCAATTGTCGGTGGCGGTTTCACGGGGCTCTCCGCTGCCGCGTGGCTGGCGAAACTCGCGCCAAATAGTTCGATCGCTTTGTTGGAAGCGGAATCGTTCGGGGCCGGCGCAAGCGGCTATACGGGGGGCATGGTTCTATCGGAAACCGCGGGCGGCGATTTGCCGCAACTTGGCGACGTGTTGTCCGGATACGAGGAAATTCTGCGGGAGTTGAGGATTTCCTGCGATCTCGCTCTTCCCGGCGTTTGGGAAGTGGCGCGAAGAAACTCGCCGACGGCTTCTCCGATTTCGTGGAGCGATTCTGGGGAACTGCGAGTAGTCAAAGAAGTTCCCGGAGGCAGTGTCGATCCAGGTAAAGTTGTTAGTGGTTTAGCTCGAGCGGCGGACGCAAACGGCGCGCTGCTTTTTGAAAATGCGCGCGTTGATAGTGTTCGTTTTGCAGAACCGTTGCAATTGAACGTGCGGGGCAAATGGCTGCGCGCAAAAAAAATACTTTTCGCCACCAACGCGCAGTCACTGGAGCTTGCAGCGCTCAGCGAAAAGGGCGAGGCCAGCTTTACTTTGGCGCTTGCCACTGAGGCTCTGAGTTCTACACAACTCGAAGCTTTGGGATTAGCTTCTCGCAAACCGTTTTACACTCAGGACATGCCGTATCTTTGGGGCAGATTGATGCCGCGCAATCAGCTTATTTTAGGAAGCGGCCTGGTGCGCGCGAAGGACTGGCGAGAATTGACCACGCTGGATATTACGCGCGGAGAAGCCGCGGAAAAATTTGGATTGCTGGAACGGCGCGTTTGCGGCTTGCACCCTACGCTCGGAAATATTCGCTTCACGCATCGCTGGGGCGGGCCGATTTTAATCGCGGACGATATGGTGCCTGTTTTTGCGCGTCATCCGCAGAGCGCCGACGCCATTATTCTCGGAGCATATTCCGGGCATGGCGTTGCGTTGTCGGTTTATCTTGGGCGATGGGCGGCGCAGGCGCTCATTGGACAAAGAGAACTTCCCGATTGGCAAAGCGCCTCCGCGTAAACAATTCTCAGCGCATTATTTTCTGGCAGGGAGACGAGCAGGACGCTTGCGCCAGTCCAAAAACCCTCAAACGTGCCCGTCGGTGTGTTCGCATTGTGGGAAATGATGGAATACGCGGTCCGGTGTCCAGCCCAGCTCCTTCATTCCTTCTTCCGAAGAATAGTACGCGCCACTCACCCAGCCTTTTATATTTTCAAAATGATCACGGAGCGTGGGGCCGTTACGTTCGGGGCCTGCGATATCTTCGGAACGTCCAGACGCGCCAGTAGAGGCAGCCGTGAGCAAAGAAGTTTGATCTTTCGCCGACAACTCCGCGAAGGCTTTTCCGTATTGCTTTATGGCGGCAGAGTTTATCGACGATAGTGCCAGTGTGAATTCATCCTTGTGCTGCTTGGTGTCGACCGAGAGCAGCAGGTCGATGAAGCGGTTCACCGCAGCGCGGCCCGAGCCGGGCACAATCGCTTCCCCAACGGAGACGAGAAGATCATTTTGCTCGCGACTCAAAAAAAGCGGCGTCCAATCGGCGCTGTCTAGTGCGGAAGCCGCTTCGTGCAATCTACCATCCTTCAGATGCGCAAAAATGGGATGGTCCGCGGCTACAAACGGCAGCGCAGCACCGGCTCCAAGCATGGAGCGCAGAATCTCTCTACGGGAAATATTTGTTTTGCTAGTCATCGATGGTCACCGCCGGCAATGATTATTCATAGTTTCGCAAATCCTGCGATTTACGCACCGCTGTTAGCATGCTACTGTATTTTTCCTGAATTGAGGTTACGCAATGATTTTTGCCGCGGATTTAAAACGGCCAGCGTTCGACGTTATTGTGGTTGGTTCCGGTGCGTCCGGAGGGTGGGCCGCCAAGCGGCTGGCCGAAGCTGGTCTGAAAGTTGCGGTTCTAGAGGCGGGGCGGCCACAATCGGACAAAAATTTTTCGGAGCACAAGCCGGCGTTCGAGTTGAAGTATCGCAATATGGCGCCGGAGATTCTCCGGAAAAAGCGTCCGGTGCAATCTATATTTAACGTTTGCAGCGAATACAATTACGACTGGTTTTGTAACGACATTGAGGAGCCATACACCACGCCGGCGAACCAACCATTTCTTTGGATGGGCCGCGTGCGCATGGTGGGTGGGCGCACCAACGTGTGGGGCCGCGTAAGTTTGCGCTTTAGCGATTGGGATTTTAAAGCGGCGTCGCAGGATGGTTTTGGAGAAGACTGGCCGCTCAGCTACAAGGACGTCGAACCTTATTATGACCTGGTTGAAAAATATGTTGGCATCACCGGCATGGCGGAAGGCCTGGAAGAGATTCCCGATGGGCAGTTCCAACCGCCAATGCCGCTCACGTGTCAGGAGACTTTGTTTCGCAATCGCGTGAAGGAAAAATTGGGGCGCACCGTGACGCTTGCGCGGTCCGCGAACCTGAGCCGCCCGCTGAATGGGCGCGGGGCGTGCCATTTTTGCGGGCCGTGCGAACGCGGCTGCATCACGCATTCCTATTTTAATTCGGCGTTCACCACGGTTCCCGACGCGCTGAAATCCGGCAATTGCACGCTGATCACCAACGCCATGGTGCAGAAAGTTGTTGTCGATCCGCAAAAAAATCGAGCTAACGGCGTAGTGTACGTCGACAGAAATACCAAGCAGCAACACGAGGTTCGCGCGCGTGTGGTAATTCTTTGCGCGCAGGCCCAGGAGTCGGTGCGGATACTGCTTAACTCCGCTACGCCCGCTCATTCCACGGGGCTCGGAAATTCCAGCGGAGTTCTTGGGCATTATCTTACCGCGCACGTGCGAAGTGCCGGCGGTTCCGGCGAGTTTCCTGCTTTCGGAGAAAAACCCAGTCTTGGCGGGCCGAATAAGCCGGTGGGCATTTACATTCCGCGATTCCGCAACACCAGAAAGGGCCCGGCGTCAAAAAATTTCTTGCGGGGCTACGGTTACGAAGGCGAATCTCGCGTGGACTTCAATTGGGACGCGGGCGGCTTTGGCGCGGATTACAAAAAGGCGCTTCGCGAACCGCGCGTAGTGATGGATATTACGGGATTCGGCGAAGTTTTGCCGCGTTGGGAAAATTTTGTCGAGATCGATCCCGCGGTGAAAGATATTTATGGAATACCCGTTTTGAAAATTCATCTGGCAAATGGCGCCAATGAGGAAGCGATGATCAAGGATATTGGCGAATCCGCTGGCGAGCTCCTGGAAGCGGCGGGCGCGCAAAATATTCAGACGTTTGCGCGACCTTCGGCGCCGCGATGGGCGCTCCACGAAGCGGGGATTGCGCGCAT
>DATNME010000045.1:0-32461 GCA_035602385.1 Candidatus Dormiibacterota bacterium | reverse complement strand
ACATGCCGGGAATTGCGAGCGCGGCGACGGCGGTGGTGATCGGACACGTAGCGTGCGGAACAAAGACCATCCGAGTAGGAGCGGGAGGGGTGATGCTGCCGAATCACGCCCCATTGGTGATCGCGGAGCAATTTGGCACGCTGGAATCACTTTTTCCGGGGCGCATTGATCTCGGCCTGGGGCGTGCGCCGGGCACGGATATTCCGGCCACGAAGGCTTTGCGCCGTAAAAGCAATTCAACCGGCGATGAATTTCCGTCGGATGTCCAGGAATTGCAATCGTATTTTGAAGCAGCAGTGCCGGGCCAGAAAGTCCGAGCGGTTCCAGGAGCAGGTTTGCGGGTACCGATTTGGCTTCTGGGCTCCAGCTTATTCAGTGCCCAGCTCGCGGCCGCATTGGGCCTGCCGTTCGCCTTTGCATCGCATTTCGCGCCAGCCGACGTAATGCAGGCGTTGCAGCTTTACCGGAGCCGCTTTAAGCCATCGAAACAACTGGCGCAGCCTTACGCGATGGTGGGTTTGAACGTGGTTGCCGCCGAGACTGACGCGGAAGCGCGGCGCATTTTTACTTCGCATCAACAGGCATTTGTGCTGCTGCGGAGAGGAACTCCAGGACAAATACCGCCGCCGATTGACGACATTGAAACGTATTGGACCCCGGCGGAAAAAGCCATGGCCAGCCATTCGTTGGCTTGTTCCGTGGTCGGCTCGCCAAAAACGGTAGAACGGGAATTGGCGGAATTCATCGAAGCGACGCAACCCGATGAAATAATTATTGCGGGATTGATTTACGACCAAGGCGCACGCTTGCGATCTTATGAAATCACGGCGGAGGTACGCGAGCGTATGAGTTTACAAGGCCGCCAGGTGAGCGCGCCGGCGGCACGATAAGTGTGTTCGGAAAATTTCACACTTCGCGAACAAGAAGAGGTTCGCCCATCGGTCGTAACGCATTGAGAAACTGCTGAAAAGCGCTGGAGTTTACTCTTCCGCCCAACTGTCCATCCGTACAGCTAACAATCCACCTACCCGACTGAAAGACTAACTGTAACTGCGGACCCCCCTTCGTACTTAACGTTCCGCATTGCCAGGAGCGGCGTATTTGTCATGAGGTATTTAATTCTTCGTGTAGTTGTGGGTCTAAGTACGGTGGCATTTGGGGCGGGCCAAACGCCGGCGCAAGAGGCAAACTCGACAGTCCCCGTAGAAGCTCGTTTGCAGGCTGACGTCGAGGCGCCTGCAGGCGCTGTGCTCGAAGTGCGGCTGACCGATCCGGTATCGTCTTTCCGTTCAAAAAAGGGTGACGTGATTCACGCCGTCCTAATCGCGCCGCTGATGCAGGGCGGCAGCGAAGTGCTTCCGTCGGGGCTAACGCTTAAGGGCCGCGTTTTGGTGGCCAAGCGCGTCGGGCTCGGATTGATCAGGGAACAAGCGCGTTTGCGCCTGCAATTTGATTCCGTAACCCTTCCCGGCGGGGACTCGCTAACATTCGAGAGCAAAGTCAGCGAAATCGAAAATTCGCGGGAGAAGCTTCTTGCGGATGGAACCATCGTCGGAATCCGCGCGACGGACAGCTACGGCCATCAAGCGACAGGCATGATTTCTTCGGTCTCGGCGTTCGATCCGATGCTTTTCTTGTTTTCGTTTGCTGCCAGCAGCGCAGTGCTGCGCTTTCCCGAAGCAGAAATTACCTATCCAAGCGGGACAGAACTACGGATCGAACTGCTGAAGCCTATTGTGGTTCCAAATGCCGTGTTGGAAGCCGCATCGCACTCGGAGGAAGTGGCTGCGAAACACACTTCGCTGGAACTGTTTATCAACGAGCTGCCATATCGCACGCGCACAACCGGCAAAAGCATCCCGTCAGATATTACCAACCTGATTTTTCTAGGCAGTCGCGAGGAGTTGTTGCAAGCCTTCGCCGCGGCTGGGTGGACCCGGGCAGACGTTCGGGATTCGGCCACATCCTACAAGACGGTGCGCGCCCTCGCGGAAAGCAGAGGCTATGCGGATGCACCAGTATCGACGCTGAAACTGGACGGGAAGACGCCGGCGTTTGTTTTTGAAAAAACATTGAACACCATCAGCAAGCGGCATCACCTGCGAGTCTGGGAAGTCGCCGAAAAATGGGAGGGGCAAACAGTTTGGACCGCGGCCGCGACCCACGATATTGGTTTGGGAATTTCAGCAAACAAGACCTTGATTCACCGCATTGATCCAAAAATCGATGACGAGCGCGACAAAGTCGCGGACGATGTGCGTTTTGCCAAATGTGCAACCAGCACGGAATTGGTGGATCGGCCGCGGGTTCCCCGCGTTGCGCATAACGCCACCCATGAGCGAATGACCACCGACGGCCGCGTGGCAGTGTTGCAATTAAATGCATGCGCCACGCAGAGTGCAAACGCCATCACACCGGCGCGCCATGAAAAAGCGCAGTATACGGCGAACCCTATTTATCGCGGTGTGCGCCAGTTCGACCTCACCCTGCGAAATACTCTGATTCGGGACAATATTGCGTGGCAGGCATACAGTGCCGGACGCATGATCTGGAAAATCAAACACCGTCACGCGCAATTGCCGGAGCCGGAGCCATCCAATAGTTTTCTCGCTGACACCGAAACAGATGAAGCGGAGCCGCGGCTAGGGCTTGCCGACGCTGCTAATCCGATGCAAAGTTTTCGCGAGAAGGCGCGCCCTCACCTGCCGGAGCTGGCTCTTTCCCTGAACGGCGGAGAATCGTATCGCATGCACCTGGGCGATCTTTATCTGGCATCCGTTGATCCGACGACCGGGATAGAAAGCATTTACCAATTTCCGATGCGGCTCGAACCGGGCGCGATGTTGGGATGGAGTGTGACCGTGCATCCCAGCGGGCTGGTAGCTCATAAGATTTATTTCCAGACGCTGCAAGCAAATCTACTCACCGGAGAGGATCCCAATCTTCAGGTTGACCGCATGAAAATGCGGATAGCGGGATATCAGGCGGAGATAAATTTGGCCCCGCGACGCTGGCGCCTGCGGCCGTTTGTTTCCGGCGGTGGCAGCCTGACGAGTTACAAATTTAAAAACATCAAGTTACCCAAAAAAGACGGCGTTTTTAAGTATGGTCTACGGCGCGTGGGCACGGTGGTAAGCGCATTCAATTCGGCCGGCGTTGCTCCACTTGATGGAGGCAGCGTATTTCGCGTTTCCGCCACTTATGGGGGCGGATTGAAACTACGCGTGACGCGATTGCTGGAATTGCAATTGGAATACCGCGAGAGTTTCGCGCAAGATCCGGATTTCTATAACAAGCAGGCCGTGAGTCTTTCCTCTCAGGGAATTACCAGCACGCAGGATCGCAGCTCCCATCGCCACAGCATGGCTTTGCTTAGCCTTTCCTTTACACCGTAACCGGCGTAGCAAAAAAAGAACGGTAAAGTGAAAAAGGCGGCCCAAAATATTTGGGCCGCCTTTTTTATTGCAAGCGCGCGGGCAAAACCCGCACGGCTGAATTTTAGTACATGCCGCCCATACCGCCGCCGGGGCCGCCAGGGCCGCCAGCTGCCGCCGACTTGGAATCTTCCTTGATGTCGGCGATGAGGGCTTCGGTGGTGAGCATCAATCCCGCGATGGAGGCTGCGTTCTGCAACGCGAGACGGGTGACCTTAGCCGGGTCGATGACGCCCATGGTGACCATGTTGCCATAATCGCCGGTGTCCGCGTTGAAGCCAAAGTTTTCGTCCTTGGACTCGCGGATCTTGCCGATCACAACAGCGCCTTCGTGGCCGGCGTTGAGCGCAATCTGGCGGGCGGGCTCTTCGAGAGCGCGCTTCACGATGCCTGCACCAACAGCTTCGTCCTCGTGGAGCTTGAGCTTCTCGATGGCCGCGATGCAGCGAAGCAGGGCCGTGCCGCCGCCGGCGACGATGCCTTCTTCGACCGCCGCGCGCGTGGCGTGCATGGCGTCCTCAACGCGAGCCTTCTTTTCCTTCAACTCGGTTTCGGTGAACGCGCCAACTTTGATGACGGCGACGCCGCCGACGAGCTTGGCAAGGCGTTCCTGAAGCTTTTCCTTGTCGTAGTCGCTGGTGGTGTTATCGACTTGCGAGCGGATCTGCTTCACACGGCCTTCGATGTCGCCGGACTTGCCTGCGCCTTCGATGATCGTGGTGTTGTCCTTGTCGATGGTGACTTTCTTGGCGCGGCCGAGGTCCTCAAGCTTCACGTTTTCCAGCTTGATGCCGAGGTCTTCGGTGATGGCCTTGCCGCCGGTCAGCGTGGCAATGTCTTCGAGCATGGCTTTGCGGCGGTCGCCAAAGCCAGGGGCTTTAACGGCGGCGCATTGCAGCGTGCCACGGAGCTTGTTCACGACGAGGGTCGCCAGCGCTTCGCCTTCGATGTCCTCGGCGATGATGATGAGCGGCTTGCCCATCTTGGCGGTCTGTTCGAGAAGGGGCAGCAAGTCCTTCATCGAGCTGATTTTCTTTTCGTGGATGAGGATGCGTACATCTTCCAGGACGCACTCCATGCGCTCCTGATCGGTGATGAAGTAGGGAGAGAGATAGCCGCGGTCAAACTGCATACCTTCGACTACTTCGAGGGTGGTCTCCATCGTCTTGGATTCTTCGACGGTGATGACGCCATCCTTGCCGACCTTCTTCATCGCTTCGGCGATGATGCCGCCGATTTGCTTATCATTGTTGGCGGAAATGGTGCCAACTTGGGCGATCATGTCGCCCTTGACGTCGCGATGCAGCTTCTTGATTTCTTCCACGGCTACTTCCACGGCTTTGTCGATGCCGCGCTTTAGAGCGGTGGGGCTGGCGCCCGCAGCTACGGTCTTCACGCCTTCGCGGAAGATGGCTTGCGCGAGCACGGTGGCGGTGGTGGTGCCATCGCCGGCCACGTCGCTGGTCTTGGAAGCCACTTCACGGACCATCTGCGCGCCCATGTTCTCCAGAGGATCCTGGAGCTCGATTTCCTTGGCGACGGTGACGCCGTCCTTGGTAATAATCGGAGCGCCGAACTTCTTCTCGATGACCGCATTGCGGCCCTTGGGGCCGAGGGTAATCTTCACTGCGTCAGCAAGAGCATTCACGCCACGCAAAATCGCCTGACGGGAAGCTTCGCCTGTTACTATCTGCTTCGCCATATTGGTGTTTCCTCCTGATGATCTTTTTCCGACATAAATTCTGAAATGAAATGACCGGTTTGCAGACCGGCGTTACAACAAAATCCGACCAGTAAGAAAAGTTACTTTCTGCCTGCTGCTTTGGCTGCGCCGCCCAGCTTCGCGAGGATTTCTTCTTCGCGCAGGATCAGCACTTCTTCGTTTTCGACCTTGATTTCCGTGCCGCTGTATTTGCCGAACAGAACACGATCACCGACCTTTACGTCCAAAGGATACAGTTCGCCCTTTTCGCGACGGCCAGGGCCAACCGCAAGGACTTCACCTTCCATGGGTTTTTCTTTTGCGGAATCCGGGATGATGATGCCGCCCTTAACAGATTCTTTTTCTTCAATACGCTTCACGATCACGCGGTCGTGGAGCGGGGTGAGATTCACTGCCATCTTGAGAAACCTCCGTAGTTGAGCTTGTATTCCTTGTGTTGCGATGTTGGCTAGAAGAGGAAGGGATTAGCACTCCTCGCAACCGACTGCTAATATAGCAGAAAGAAATGGCATGTCAAGGAAAATGCGGGCAGTCTTAGTGCCTTACGCTCACATCCTTTGCAGGCTGCCCTCATATAACTATCCTGTTTACTGGAAGTTGCTCCTGCAAGAAAAAGGCGACACTTGGTCATTGAGCTGCTCTTGGCGCTCCCATACACTTGGAGTTCGATGGGCTCATTGCTCTATCTGCGGCTGATCGGATATACGGCAGGCACGCTGCTGCAGCTTTTCTGGATGGTGGTAATACTCGGATACCGCCGGCAGCGAAACTTCGAGCGCGTGTTTTTTTTCTTGTGTCTGGCGCTGTTTTTTTTCTATGGCGGCTCGCTTCTGGCCCTGAATTCCCAGATTTATTATCCGCAGCCCCCGGAAGCCCTGGCGGACTTTGCCACGGCGGTTATCAGCGTGGGTCTGTGCCTCCTCCCGGCCTTGCTGCTGCATTTACACCTGGAATATGCGCAGACGCGAGGACTGCTGAGATACCGCGAATGGAAGCGGGCCGTCTTACTCGTTTTTTACGCACTCGGTGTCCACCTCGCGTTTCACCGCGTCCCCCTGCTTCTGGAACAGGGTCATTTCGATTATGTCGTGCCGGGCCGCTCCTTGGGGCCGGGTTTCGCCATGACCTTGGCAGTCTCCTTGGCTTGGTGTGCAGGATGGGAAAAACGCTTCGCGAACAATGCGCCTGACCGGCCACAGCGCCTTTACCACTGGCTGCTTTTTTCCTTTTTTGTGGCGTCGTTTCTGGCCGTCGCTGGATTGCACATGGAAATGCTCGCACTGCGCGCGCCAACCACGGAAACGCTCGCAATGATTTTCGTGCTGTTGCCGATCTTGCCTTTTACCGTCCTGATTTACTTGGTCCAGCGCCACAATTTTTTGCAAATCGGCCGTCAGAAGAACTTGGTGTTCGCGGTTTCAGTCACGTTTTTAGCGCTGCTGTATTTGAGCCTGGTGCGGCGCCTGAGCGAATGGCTGGCGCCGGTTCTGCCTCCGGAGGCATCCGCCTCGGTCCTGCTCTTTTTGCTGGTGCTGATCATCGAACCGCTTCAGCGTTTCCTGGGTCGACGCTTACAGGAGACTGCGCAACGCGAAATGAATCGCGTGCAAGCGCTGTCTTCGCAGATTCGGCAAGAAGCACGGCAGGGGCAAATGACGAAATTGCTCGAATTTATTGAGCGCCATACTAAGGAAGAATTCGAACTCGCGTCCGTAAAGTTAACGCTGGCTGAACAAGATGAAACGCCCACGAAAACGCAAACTGTGCCGCCCATCGAGCCCGATACCGCGAATCAGTTTGAGCTGCGGGAAGGAGGGCGAGTCATCGCCATTCTGCTTGCCGAGCCTCATGGTGCCGCATTTTCCGGCGAGACCAGGGCCGCTCTGGAATTTTTGTGCGAGCAATTGCCAGGCGCCTTGGATTTATGCCGGCTGATCGAGGAAAAACTAGCCCTCGAAAGAGAACTTGCGCAGCGCGAAAGATTGGCGCTGGTGGGTCAAACGGCTGCCAGCATTTCCCATAACTTGAAGAATCCGCTTGGCTCGATCAAAACAATTCTGCAAGTGCAGCTTGAAAATCCCGAGATGCCCGAGTCCATGAAGGGTGAAACTAAGATGGTGCTCGACGAAATTGCGCGGCTCTCGGCGACACTGAATCAATTGCTGCAATTTAGCCGGCCTGCCGTGCGCGGAAGCAGTGAAAACGCGAGTTGCGACGCGGCACGCGTCGTGGAAGAAGTCACGGCGCTTTTGCGGCATGAAGCGGAAAGAAGAGGAATCGCGCTGTCGACAAATACCACCGCCGCTGCTTCGATGGTTGCTGCAAGCGCCGAGGCGGTAAACGACATCGTCTCCAACTTACTGGTCAATGCGCTTGAGGCCGCACCGCGAAACGGGCACGTGTGGGTCACCTTGCAAAATGCGAATGACGCCTGCGAAATTCGCGTAGCGGACGACGGTCCGGGCATCCCCGAAGCGGTGCGCTCCAAAATTGTACAGCCGTTTTTTACCACCAAGGCGCGCGGAACTGGTTTGGGATTGGCGATTGTAGCGAGGCGAGCAGCGGAGTTTGGCGGGAAACTGGATTGGGACAGCAGGGCAGAAACCGAGGCCGGAGCAATCTTTGCAGTCACCCTGCCGTTACAGAAGTCGAATTAAGGAAAAAATATGAACACCATTCTGATTGTGGATGACGAACCCGCTTCGCGATACGGGATGCGGCGCGCGTTGGAAGCAAAATACCGCGTCGTGGAAGCGGAATCAGCAGCAAGCGCGCGGGAAGCTTTGCAGCGCGACCAACCGGATTTGCTGATACTGGATGTAGTGATGCCGGACGAGGACGGAATCTCCTTTTTGGAGTGGATGCGGCAAGAAGAAATCCAATTGCCGGTGCTGATGGTTTCCGCGCTGGATACCGCAAAAACCGCCGTGCAGGCGTTGCGGCTCGGCGCGGCGGATTATTTGGTAAAAGGGTTTGAGCTCGACGAGTTGCGGCAGCGTGTCGCCAATTTGCTGAAGTTCACCGCTTTGGAAAAAGAAAACCACGCGCTTCGCAAACAATTGGCGAGCGAAGGGCAATTCGGTCAAATGATCGGGCGCACCGCGGAGATGCGGCGCGCCTTTGAAATTGCCGACCGTGTGGCGGGCACGGACTCCACCGTGCTGATACTCGGCGAAAGCGGGACCGGAAAAGATTTGCTGGCACAGGAGATTCATGCGCGTTCGCCGCGGGCAGGCAAAGCTTACGTGCCGGTGAATTGCGCTGCGTTGCCGGAGACGCTGATCGAATCGGAATTATTTGGGTACGAGCGCGGCGCATTCACCGGCGCCATGCATCAAAAAAAGGGGAAGTTCGAACTGGCTTCCGGCGGAACTATTTTTCTGGACGAAATAGGTGACATGAATCCGGTGACGCAGGCAAAAGTGCTGCGCGTATTGGAAAACCGCACCATCGAGCGCTTGGGTGGCACGCAATCCGTGCCCGTGGATGTGCGGGTCATCAGCGCGACGCATCGCAATCTTGCCGCGGAGATACGCGCGGGAAAATTTCGCGAGGATCTTTTTTACCGGTTGCGCGTAGTAACCGTGGAATTGCCGGCGCTGCGCGAGCACAAGCGAGACATTCCCATACTGGCCAACGCGTTTTTGCAGATGCATGCATCGCGTCTGGGACGCACTGCGCGATTGACGCCCGAAGCGATGGTCGCGTTGGAAAAATATGAATGGCCGGGGAATGTGCGGGAACTCAAAAATACCCTCGAACGCAGTGTGGTATTGTCGGCCGGAGAGGAAATCGGCGTGGCGGATTTGCCGGAAGAAATCGCGCGCGGAGAAGCCAAATCCAACGGCCCGAACAACGGAAATGAAAGCAACGTGCTGGCGGAAAAGGATTTTCGCGAGGCCAAGCGAAAATTCGAAGTGGCGTATTTAACCAAACAACTCGTCGATCACCGCTGGAATGTTTCGCGAACCGCGGCAACCATCGGTTTACATCGGCAAAGTCTGCAGGAGAAATTGCGGGAATTGCAGATCCGGCGGCCCGGCAGAGAACTTCCCGAGGACGCCGCCGAGTGATGCTGAGCATCCAGCTGCAAAACAGAATTGCTTGACGCAATCTACGAGAAACGATTTGATAGGGTCGCGGCAAGCTGTAACTGCGTCGCGGAGAACTATGATCATCGATTCCCAACTCCTTGAGCCCAAAGACCCCGGGCAGCAATCGGAAAACTTTTTCGAATTTCGCGATGTATGCAAGGGCTTCGACGGCCGCGTAGTCCTCAATCACGTGAGCTTCGTCGTGAAAAAGGGCGAGACGTGCGTAATTATGGGCCGCAGCGGCGTGGGGAAATCGGTCACGCTGAAGCACATCATGGGATTTTTGCAGCCGGACTCCGGAAGAATTCTCGTCGATGGCGAGGACGTAACCGGTTTCAGCGAAAGTCAGTTTGCGCAAGTACGCCGCAAGGTGACCATGGTTTTTCAATCCGGCGCGCTGTTTGACTCTCTGACCGTTGGCGAGAATATTGCGTTTCCACTCGAAGGCCAGCCGGGCCTGAGCGGCGAAGACATTGACGCCTATGTGCAAAAATTCTCGGCAATGCTTGAAGTGGACGGAGTCCTCGATAAATTGCCCGGGGAATTGTCCACTGGAATGCGGCGTGCCGTAGCCATCGCGCGCGCCCAGGCGCAAAATCCTGAAGCCATTTTATACGACGAGCCCACAACCATGGTGGACCCGATCATGGCCGGACACATGGGCAATTTGATTCTGCGTCTAAAGGAAAATTTTCATAAGACCTCCATCGTGGTCACGCACGACACGCATCTCGCAAAGCGGCTGGCGGATGTCGTGGTGTTTCTGCAGGACGGCGAGGTCACTTTTTTTGGACCGTGGGCCGAGTTCGAAAATTCCCGCGATCCATTTCTGCACAACTTCCGCATGCAGGATGAATTAATTCCCGCGCTGGATGTGACCCTGTGAGCCAGGCCCCACTGGCCGCAAACCCGCCGCAAAGCAGCGCTGCCGATCCCATCAAGCAGCTTCGTAAGGAAATGGGTTTCTGGGATGTATTGTTTTTTAATATTGCCACCGTTCTCGGCCCGCGGTGGATAGCCGCTGCCGCGCACAACGGCACCTCTTCCATCAGTTTGTGGGTGCTCGCCGCGCTTTTTTTCTTTGTACCGTCCGCGCTGGTGATCAATGAACTGTCGTCGCGTTTTCCCGAAGAAGGCGGCTTATATGTTTGGGCTAAGGAAGCGTTTGGCGATTTCCACGGATTTCTGGCCGGCTGGACCTATTGGATTTACACAGTTTTTTATTTTCCGGGTCTGCTGTTAGCCAGCGCCGCAATGAGCGCGTACATCATCGGCGAAGGCGGCGTGACCCTCGAGCATAACCGCCAACATCTTCTGGTTGTATCGCTAGGCTTACTCGTCGTTGCCGTCGGGCTGAACATCATCGGCCTGAACGTTGGCAAGTGGCTGCAAAACGCCGGTGGAGTGTCCACCTATCTGCCGCTCTTAATGTTGGTGGCCATTGCCGCCGCGCTCTGGAGCCGCCACGACGCCATCACGCACATCACCTGGGCCAGCATGAAACCGGTCTGGAATTGGGACACCGTAAATTTCTGGTCGCAAATTGCTTTTGCGTTCACTGGACTGGAACTGGTTTCCGCGATGAGCGCTGAAGTTCATAACCCGCGAAAAACATTGCCTCGCGCAGTCGTAGCTTCTGGTGTGCTGATTGCCGCGATGTATATTGCTGGAACGCTCGCCGTATTGTCGTTGGTTGCCGCTCCAGATGTTTCGCCCACCAGCGGAGTCTTCCATGCAATCACGGTCGGCTCGATGGTATTGAGGCTGGGATTTCTGGGCGTGCTGGCCGCCATGTTGGTAACGGTCGGGAATGCCGGCGGAGTAGGAAGCACCGTCGCCGGAATTGCTCGTATTCCATTCGTCGTGGGCATCGATCGGTACCTGCCCGCCGCATTCGGCAAGATCCATCCGAAATGGAAGACGCCGTATGTTTCGATATTGGTTCAAGCCGGCGTTTCGGGAGCCATTTTGCTGGTAAGCCAGATTAATGAGAGCACTCGCGGCGCTTATCAATTCTTAGTAGACGCGGCGATTATTCTCTATTTCATTCCGTTTCTATATATGTTCGCGGCCGCGATTAAACTCGTCGACCGCCGCGATCGCTCCGAAAATAAAGAAGCCGTTCTGATACCCGGTGGCAAGGCCGGAGTGTGGATCATCAGCAGCATTGGTTTTTTAATCGTGCTGGTTGGAATTTTTGTGTCGCTAGTTCCGCCGGGCGATTCTTCCAGTAAGCTGGGATTCGAGTTGAAGCTCGTGGGCGGCACCGTTGCGGCAATTATTTTGGGTTTGACGCTGTATTTTCGGGGTGTCAAGGCGAAAGCGCGAGATCTTGGCAGAACCTCGTAGCGTTTAAAACCCTTCGCTGATTAATTTTTCCACGCTAAGAGTCGAATGCTTCGTTGTGGCGCCCCGAGCCTCCAGGTGGCGCTCCACATATTTCCCCAGAATATCTCCCTCAAGATTTACGATGTCGCCTGGCTTCCGCCCGCCGATATTCGTATGCTCGTAAGTGAAGGGAATCACCGCGACCTCTACGATGCCGTTATGCCAATTCGCGACGGTGAGGCTAATGCCATCGATAGTGATTGAGCCTTTTGGCACAACATAGCGCACAAATTCCGCCGGCACCTCAATCGCATACCACCAGCTCTCTCCCTCGGGTTCCAGCCGCACCACGCGCCCGACGGCATCCACATGCCCGAGCACGAAATGTCCGCCAAACTCCTTGCCAGCGGTGAGTGGTTGCTCCAGATTGACGCGATCCCCTTCGCACAGATTTCGGAACGAAGTCTTAAGAATTGTTTCGCCGGAAAGATCAGCAGAAAAACTCTCGGCCTCCGCGCTCACAACGGTGAGGCAGCAACCATTCACCGCGATGCTGTTGCCAATCGCCAACTCGGAAGCAAGTTGTGGACAGTGAATAGTAACGCGGCCACCGCGGTCGTCCAGCGACAAAGATGCGATGGTGCCCAGACTTTCGATAATGCCGGTAAACACGTTTATCCTTAAGGCCTAGGATACCGCAGGTGGAGCGTGTTCCAACGCCAGCTCCTTAAGACGCCGAAGATCGAGCTTCCCTGTACCGAGATACGGCAGCTGATCGACATGTACAAATTGATCCGCGCGCGGCTTCCAGAGCGCCGGAAGATCGCTGTTCGCAAGACGTTCCACGGCCACACCGAGTTTTTCGTCGGGTAGTGTGTGCAGCACGATCAGGCGTTCGCCTTTTTTTTCGTCGGGTATCGCGGTGACTGCAAGAACCTGGCCGTCCGCTTCAATAAGTTCATGAAGTTTTTCTTCAATTTTGATGTGCGGCACCATTTCACCGCCGATTTTGCTGAAACGGCTTGCGCGATCGGTAATGCGAATGAAACCGTCCTCGTCCACAGTGGCGATATCCCCGGTGTTGTACCAGCCGTCCACCAAAACTTCAGCGGTTTTCTCAGGCTGATTCAAATATCCCTGCATAACATTGGGCCCGCGAACCAACAGTAAGCCAGGCTCATCAACGGTGAGTAGCGCGCCCGTTTCCGGATGAACGATACGAACGCCGATTCCCGGGAGTGGATGACCGATGGAGCCGCGCTTGGCTCCAACCTGCCGGAAATCCGCGGCGCGAAAATCCAGAGTATTCACGGAGACTGCCGGCGAACATTCCGTGCAGCCATAAGCCTCCAGCGGTCGAATTCCAAAGTGATCTTCGAACGCCAGAGAGATCCGGTCGGGCAATTTTTCCGCGCCCGCCATCACGATGCGTAAACTGCCAAAATCCTTTGGGTCGCAGCGGCGCATATAAGAATTTAGGAAAGTGGGCGTGGCGAGAAGCATGGTGACATGGTGACGGTTGACCAACGCTCCGATTGCGCGAGCTTCGAGTGGATTGGGATGAAAAACCACGCCGATAGCTGCGAGGGCAGGGAGGCAGATCGTACCGGTGAAACCGAAAGAATGAAAAAAGGGAAGGATCCCCAAAATCCTATCGTCGCCATGAAGATGGAAAACTTGCGTAAGCTGCTCCACATTGGAGGCGATGTTGTAATGCGAGAGCACCACGCCCTTGGGTTCACCTGTGGACCCGCTTGAAAAAATAATTGCTGCGGTGGCATCCAATCCAACTTTTTTGGCAGCCCCCGCAAAAATTTCAATGGCTCGCGCGGGAAACAGCAGGGCCGCAAGGAATGCGCCCATTCTCTCTACAAAGCCAGGATTTTGCGCAAGATCTTCGAGGTAAATAATTTCGCCGGGAAGTTTCAGCGGAACCTTGTCCAGAAACATGTGCAAGGTAACAATCGTTTTGAGATTGCATTGCTCCACGCAAGACGCCAGAGCTTCATTCGAAACCGTGTAGTTCAGATTGACGGGAACTTTTCCCGTAAGCAGCGCCGCGCAGTTCACCAGCGCTCCGGGAATCGATGGTGGCAGCAGCAAACCCACCATGGCCTGATCTTTCCAGTGTTTGCGCAATCGGCGGGCGAGAAAAAGCGATTTCACCAGCACACTGAAAAAATTTAAATGCGGCGTGTGGCCGTCGGCCATGGAAAACCGCAGCGGATGCCGGCGTGCCGTCTGGATGAAGGAACGCGTCAACGTCTTCATGTGCGGTTTACGCCGCGCAAAAGAATCCACACCCAGTTCCTGCACGGCTTGGCGGGCCTGCGTCGCGGTAGCGCTTGAAGGAAGCGGCGCGCCATACGTTATGCGTACCGGATAAGGAATGTGCCGGGGAAATTTCCAAAGAAACCGCCCGCCGGAAAAACTAAAGATGGATCCCCAGATTCCATCGATATACGCAGGAATGATGGGAACATCCACATCTTTTACGATGCGTTCCATGCCGCGCCGGAAGGGAAGAAGTTGGCCGGTGCGCGTCATCTGGCCTTCTGGAAAAATACACACCACTTCACCGGCGCGGAGCGCATCCGTTGCGGCATGAAGCGACTGCAGCATTTCGCGTGGGCCCTGATCTGACGCGATCGGGATCACGCCCATAATTTTTGCAAAAGGTTTCACCAGCCAGTGCTCGTAAGAACCGCGAAACATTAAAAACCGGATGGCCCGGTCCGTGGTTGCAATCAGCAAGACGGCATCGACCATCGAAGCATGATTGGGAACTAGAAGAGCTCCGCCCCGCGATGGAATATTTTCCTGGCCCTTCAAGTCAATGCGATAAATCGTGTGCGTGGCAATCCATAGCAGCAGGCGCAGCAAGGAATCGGGCAAAATGAAAAGGATATAAGCAGTCGCGGCCACCGTAGCAATCGCAGCCCAGAAAAATATCGCTGCGGGCCCAAGATGCAAGATACCGTCGCAAAAATAGTAAACGCCGTATGCCGCGCCAATCCCAATGAACGAAAGCAAATTTGAGGCAGCGATCACTCCGCCGCGATGCTGCTCGGCAGGACGATGTTGAATCAGTGCGTTTATCGGAACGATGAAGAACCCGCTCGAGAAACCCAACAGGCTCAGAAATAAAAGTACCTGGAGAAATGAAAGGCCGTGGAGTGAAAGCACAAAACAGAACACGGTCATGCCCAATGCCCCGAGCGGAATGAGGCCGTATTCTATTTTTCCACCTGAAAGATAGCCCGCCGCGAAACTGCCTAACCCGATGCCGATAGCACTGGCGGCGAGCAGCACACCGTCCTGCGCGTCAGAGATCTGCAGCACCCGTTTCCCGTAAAAGATGGCATCATTCTGCGCGAGCGCGCCAAAAAACCAGAAATAAGTATTGCCTGCCACCGCCAGCCAAAGGACGCGATCAGCGCGAATAAGTTTTATTTGGGAATACAGGTCGCCAAAAGCGTTTATACGAAAGCGCTTTGCAGGATCGGCGGCAGGCACGCGTGAAATACCAAAAGCAATCACCAGACCGATAACCGAGCAGGAAAGAAAAATAATCCCGGAGATCCCGTGGCGTCCCGTGAATTGTTGAGACATGAACGAACCGCCAACGGTTCCCGCGATGATTCCAATAAAGGTACCCAATTCGATGATGCCGTTGCCCCAGGAAAGTTTTTCTTGCGGCAGTAATTCCGGCAGCAGCCCATATTTCGACGGCCCGAAAAGTGCCGCTTGCGTGCTCGCCAAAAAAACCGCGGCAATGGAAAGCGGAATGTTTTCACGCCAGAGCGCGAATATCGCCAATGCCATTACCGCCATTTCGAAATACTTTGTGCCGATGGTCACCGAGCGCTTGCTGAAACGGTCCGCAAGGAATCCGCCGGTCATCGAAAAAATAATGAATGGCAGCGTGAAAAGCGTGTTAACAATCCAAATATTTCTGTTCTGTACATCGGAAGGAAGTTTCATGCCCAGAATGAGGAACACCACCAGGCTTTTTAGACCATTTTCATTGAATGCCCCTTGAAATTGCGTGGCAATCAGCGCCCAGAATCCGCCCTGCCCGCGTTTTTCAACTGGCTGCATGCGTCCTCGACATACACACGGAAAGCTGCAAGATGCAGCCTAGTATAACCGCGCGAGCGCGAATCAGGGATTTGCAAACGTATACAGTGGGATAGCTGCAGCGTTGGGTATAATGCAAATCGATGATTGCCGCCGCAGCTGTCAGTAGACGCGCCTTCCGCTCGATTGCCCGAGTCTTTCCACGATGCAGCATGATCGCGCAAGCCATTGCGTTCAATTTATTTGTAGCGTTTTTTCCAACTTTGCTCGTCGTGGTGGGAATCGCATCCAGCCGTATCGGTGGCCACACCAATTTATTGGACCTGATCACCGACCTCACCCGCTATCTGCCGCCAGGCAGTCAGCAAATTGTCTCGGAGTTCCTCGTAAAACGCGGCCCGGACGCGTGGAAGCTCGTTCTCTTGGGATGGAGCGGAATGCTCCTTGCCGGCTCCCAGGTCATGAAACTATTGATGGAAGGCATTCATATCATCTACGGCGATCGCGAAAAGCCAGGATTTTTGCATCGGCAATTGCGCGGCTTGGTGTTACTGCTCATCACCATTGCGCCGCTACTGGCCGCTGGAGTCTTGGGAGTTTTCGGCCGGCAATTGCGGCGTTGGGTCGCGCTGGAATTTGGCACCACCGCGCCGGCACATTCTTTCTGGGTAATTTTTTTCCCCGTGGCCGCCATGTCCATGGCGCTGATGGCTTTGACGGTCATCTATCGTGTTGCCCGGCCCCGGGAGGACAGTTTACGAAATGTTTTGCCTGGAGCGATTGTTGCGACGCTGCTGTGGTGGTGCGCCGACGTGCTGTTCGGATTCTACGTTCGCAAAGTTCCTTATAGTTTCGTGTACGGCGGCCTGGCCGCGGTGATCGGTTTGCTCGTTTGGATGGAGATTTCCGCCGTAATCATTTTTCTAGGCGCGGCCTGGAACGCGGAGTTGGCGGAATCCCGACGGCCCTCCCGCCGTTAGCCCGTCCAACATAGCGCGAAGAGAAATGGAGGAGTATAGTCAAGCTCAACCGCAGAATTAACCGGACCCGCCCCGCCGGTTTTCAGTTGAAGCCCTTGGAATCAGACCGAGAGAGGGTTATGAGCGCACGAAGCTGGCTCGGCGTATTTTCTTTAATAATTCTGCAATTATTTCTCTTCCTCCTCTCCAACTGTCGCGCGGCGCAGGAACAGCGTCCCGCTTCCAACAATTCCAACGAGCAGAATTCGACCCCCGCCACCGCTGAACCCACGCAAAAACCAGAGTCCGCGAATGCAACCACCGAACTAGCCACCCGCGACACGCCGGCAGCCTTCAAAGTAAATGTAAACCTGGTTCAAGTGCGCGTAATCGTGCGCGACGCCAACGGCAAAGGCGTCGACAATTTGCAGAAAGAAGATTTCCAGCTATTCGATGGGCGCAAGCTACAAAATATTTCGACGTTTGGCGTGGAGACCGCCGCTTCAAGAAGATTAAAGCTTGCCCCGCCTTCCAACGCCGAGCAGACTGCCGGCGATCCGGCAGCGCCTCCCAGCGAAACTCTGAACCTGCCGCAGCGATTTGTTGCTTTGGTCTTCGACGATGGCCACTTGGCTCTTGATGACGCCGTGACCGCGCGCGACGCTGCCACGCGGTTCCTCAAAGCCCTCGCACCGGGCGATCGCGCGGGAATCTTTAGCACATCAGGGCAGTCAACGCAGGAGTTCACCGGCGACAGAGAACTGCTGAATCGCAAGCTGTTAAGTGTGGTGCCGCGCGCTTCCACCGAATCGATCGGTACGGATTGCCCTGCGGTTAGCTACTACCAGGCGGACCTCATCCAAAATCGCAATGACGTGCAAGCGATGGCCGTCGCGGTCGAAGATGCCGTGCAGTGCGCGTTTCATGGAGATACCACCAAGCGCGCGCAAGCGGAATACCTGGCGCGAGGTGCTGCGTCTCGCTCGCTGGCGCACGGCGATATGCAGAGTCAGTACGCCTACAGCCAGCTCACCGATATTTTGCGAAGGCTCGCCGGAATGCCTGGTGAACGCGTGATGGTGCTCATCTCACCGGGTTTCCTGATGTCCACGCTACGGCTCGAAAACTCCGACATCGTTGACCGCGCCAATCGCTCCAACATTGTTATTCATACCCTGGACGCTCGAGGCTTGTATACGCCGGATGTGCTGGGCGACATAGCCCACCCTCCCCCGGCAGGCTCATACCGAACCGCAGGCTATCGCCTCTCCTATCGCGTCGCGGCGCAATCTGCGCAATCCGAAGTTTTGCGCGATTTCGCGGACGGAACCGGCGGAATATTTTTTCACAACCGCAATGATCTTGACGAAGGATTGAAAGAAATTGGCCTGGCGGCCCCGGTCTCTTATTTGCTGGGATTTTCCCCGCAAAATATGAAGTCAGACGGTAGTTATCACACCCTCCGCGTTGCCCTGACAAAGAAGCAGAAGTACTCGGTCCAGGCGCGACACGGCTATTTTGCCCCGCGACACGTTGCAAATCCCGAAGAGCAGGCTAAGGAAGAGATTCGCGAGGCCGTTTTTTCACAGGAAGAGATTCGCGACATCCCATTGGAACTGCAAACGCAATTTTTCAAGCTGCAGGAGGGGCAAGCCAAACTTGCGGTGTTGTCCCGCGTGGCTTTAAAAAGCTTGCGCTTCCGTAAAGCGGACGGCCGAAGCGTCGATAACCTCACCATAGCCACCGCGATTTTTGATGAAAACGGTAATTTTATTTTGGGTGGTGAAAAAATTGTGGAGATGAAACTCCTCGCCCCCACCTACGATCGCCTTAACAAGTCCGGTCTGACAGTCAAATCGAGTTTTGACGTGAAACCCGGAAAATATCTGGTTCGCCTGGTCATACGAGATTCTGAAGGGTCGCAGATGGCTGCAAGAAATGGCGCGGTAGTAATTCCGTATTAAGAAGCGCGAAGGAGATGCCATGAAAATTTTCAACACGAAGGCAAATACAAACGGATTGCTGCTCGCCGGATTGTTCGTAACCATTGCAGCCGGGATGTCCGCGCGAATCGCGGCTCAACAAGCGGACACCAAACCGCAAGAAACGGAAACCCCTCAAGATGCCATGCGTGCTGGAGGCGTGCTGAAGAGCGAAGCACGTCTTGTCCTGGTAGACGCCGTGGTGACCGACAAAAAAGGGAACTACATCCACGACCTGAAGCAGTCGGATTTTCGCGTCTTCGAAGATAACAAAGAGCAAACCATCACCAGTTTTAGCTCCGGCACGGATCCGGCCCTCCAGGGTACGCGCAAGCAGTACATGGTTCTTTTTTTTGATAATTCCTCGATGGAGCTTCCCGATCAGATTCCAGCGCGCGTCGCTGCGGCCAAGTTTATTGATGCCAATGCCGGACCAGACCGGTTCATGGCTGTCGTGGATTTTGGCGGTGCGCTCAGCATCCGCCAGAATTTCACCACCAACGCGGATCTGCTGAAGGCGGCAGCCAAGGGCACAAAAGTTTCCAGCGTTGAAAGCAATGCTGATGCGTCGGGCCCGGTGACCATGGCTTCCACTTATCTTTCCTCCATTAGAAACGCTGGCACAGATTACGGCGCGCGAACTATGTTGCTTGCCGTCCGCAGTCTGGCGAAAAATCTGCGAAGCGTTCCGGGAAGAAAGATGTTGGTCCTCTTTTCCGCGGGATTTCCGCTCACTGCGGAGCGAACCTCGGAATTGACCGCGACCATCGACGCCTGCAACAAGTCTAACGTCGCGATCTATTCCCTCGATGTGCGCGGTTTGGTGGTGGGCCCACAATTCGGAATTTCCATGAATCAGGAACAAGTGGCGCCTGGGAAAGTGGAACCGTTGCACAGCGTTGCCCTCCAGACCGGAACGCGCGCGAATACAAATTTCGGTAGGTTCGTGCTCGCTTCGTATTCCTTCAGCGCCATGCCCGAACCACAAAAGCCTGGCGGCGGCGGTGGCGGTGGAACGGGTGGTGGCGGGGGCCGTCCGGGTGGCGGCGGCGGCGCCCCAGGTGGTGGTGGCGGGCGTCCGGGTGGCGGAGGTGGCACAGGTAATCCAGGTGGCGGACGTCCTGGCGGCGGAGGAACTGGAACTCCTCCTCCTCGTCCTTCTCCACCTCCTCCTGTCGTAACAAACAGCCCGCTTCGCTACAACAATCCTTACACTCAGTCGCAAACGTTGATTCCGCACATTCCAGACTCCACGGCGACGAACCAGCAAATCCTCGCCGCGCTTGCCGATGGCACTGGCGGTTTTTCCGTTTTCAACACCAACGATCTTTTGGGCGGCCTGGAAAAAATCGCTCGGGAGGGCAGCGAATTCTACCTTATAAGTTATGTGCCGCAATCGACGGCGGAGGGCAGTTGCCATACTTTAAAACTGAAACTGAATCGCGGCGGGATGAATGTCCGTTCGCGAAGCGGCTACTGCAACGCCAGACCGCTCGATCCCCTTGGCGGCAAACCGCTCGAGAAAAAGTTGGAATTGGAAGCCACGCAGCCGGGAACCATTCACGGCAAGATGCAAACTCCGTATTTCTACACTTCGCCCAATGTTGCACGCGTGAATTTGGCGCTGGAAATTCCTTCCGATGCGTTCACCTTCAATAAGGACAAAGGAAAATATCACGCCAATCTAAACGTGCTTGGGATTGCCTACAAATCGGATGGCAGCATTGGCGCGCGATTCAGCGACACCGTGAACATGGACCTGGAAAAAGACGAATGGAAAGAATTTACAAAAACGCCTTTTCAATATGAAAACCAGTTTGACGCCACTCCCGGAAATTACAAATTAACTGTCGTCCTCACCGCTGGTGGAGATCATTTCGGCAAATTTGAAGCACCCCTGCAGGTGGATCCCTACGACGGCAAACATTTCAGCATGGGCGGCTTGGTGCTCACCAGCACCGCGCAAAGGATTGGAGAAATTTCCGCCGGTCTGGATGCCGCTTTGCTGGAAGATCGCACGCCGCTGGTAGTGAAAGGCATGCAGATCAATCCTTCGCCGAACAATCAATTCAAACACAAGGACAACGTGATCCTGTATACCGAGGTATACGAGCCATTGCTTACCTCCGACCATCCGCCGAAGGTTGGCGTCGGTTACCACGTGTTTGAACGCGCCACGAACAAGGAAATCTTTTTCACCGGCGCCGTTCCCGTTGAAGATTTCATTCAAAAGGGAAATCCCGTCATCCCGGTGGGGCTCATGGTGAGGGTAAAGGAGCTGCCCACGGGTAGTTACCGGTTACTGATGCAAGGTGTGGACGCCTTGAAAAATCAAGCCCCTCAACGAACCATTGATTTTGATGTTGTCGACTGATGGATTCGCATGTGAACAATCCGTTTGACCGGCATCTCTTCGTCTAATCGACCGTTTGCAAGAGCTCGCCCGTGACCCGCAGGACAAATACCTGCGCGGCCGCGCAACTTCGTGCCACCGCCGGGGTTATTCTACCTATAGGTAGATAGCCTCTTTGCGTTTAGCGGGTCGGAGAATTCCATGAAGCTGCAGCCGCGATGGTCGCAAAGTTCGCTCGGGTTTTGCTATTCTCCTAAATCTTTCCTGGCCATGTTTATCGCCTGCTGCTGTCTTTTGTTCCTGACGCCCGATTTTCCGGGCCTGCTGCCCGGCTCAGCGCAAGCGAAAGAAAAAAAACAAAAATTGGATCCGGTGCTCAAGGGATTGCCGATCACCGATCTCACCGCGGACGAAGCAATCTTGCATGTTCTTAACCGGCTGGGGTATGGACCGCAGCCCGGCGACGTGGATCGCATCAAGAACATGGGAGAAAAGGGGCTCGCCAAGTGGATTGACCAACAACTGAACCCCAATGGCATTGACGATGCCGCCATGCAAGCGCGCCTGGAAAATTATTCCACGCTGAAAATGTCGATGCCACAGTTGATCGCGCAATATCCGCAACCAAAAGAAGCTCTAAAACTGGTGGCGTTAAAGCAACCGGGCAAGCCGGAAATGGCGGACCCTAAGTCGCAAATCCTAGCTTTATCGCCATCTGATGTGAACGGGCCGTCGGCCATGAAGGCCGCGAACGTAACTCGAAATCAGGCCACATCCGGCAAACGCGATGTTTTGGGAAGTGCGGACCCGAACTCCGTGCCACGCGGCATTGCGGATGACAGCAAAAAGCCGCAACGCGTTGTGGAAGAACTGGCCATGGCCAAGATTACCCGCGCAATTTACAGCCAGCGGCAGCTTCAGCAAGTCATGGACGATTTCTGGTTTAACCACTTCAATGTCTTTGCCGGCAAAGGCGAAGACAAATGGTATCTGACCTCCTACGAGCAGGAGGTGATTGCGCCGCACGTGCTCGGTAAGTTTAAGGATCTGGTCACCGATACCGCCAAAAGTCCGGCAATGCTTTTCTACTTGGACAATTTTTTGAGCGCCGATCCCAATGCTGTACAACGTTTAGCGGCGCAACGTGCCATGCGCCAGCAGCGCGGAAGACATCCGCGCCGTTTCCCGAAACCTCAGCAAGCAAAAAACAATTCGCGCGGCTTAAATGAAAATTACGGTCGGGAGCTGATGGAGTTGCACACTCTCGGCGTTGACGGCGGCTACACCCAGAAGGACGTAACCGAAGTGGCGCGGTGCTTCACCGGATGGACCATTGAAAAGCCCCGGGAAAACGCGGTATTCAAGTTCGATGAAAAGATTCACGATCCGGAGCCAAAAGTTGTACTCGGCAAAAAAATTAACGCAGGCGGAATGAAAGACGGAGAGCAGGTAATCGAAATGCTCTCGCGCCATCCGAGCACTGCGAAATTTATTTCTTTGAAGCTGGCGCGGCGATTTGTTTCCGACACGCCCCCGCCGCAACTGGTTACGCGCATGGCAAAAACTTTTCGTGACTCCGATGGAGATATCCGCTCGGTGATGCGCACCATGATTTATTCGCCCGAGTTCTGGTCGCGCGAATCCTACCGCGCAAAGGTTAAGACCCCGCTCGAACTGGTAGTTTCCTCCGTCCGCGCGCTGGGAACAGACGTCGACACGCCAATGCCGCTCGTTCAGTGGATCAATCGCATCGGCGAGCCTTTGTATCAGTGCCAGCCGCCCACTGGGTACGCGGATAAGGCCGAATCATGGGTAAACACTGGCGCGTTGTTGAATCGCTTGAATTTTTCGCTGGCGCTCGCCGGCAACAGAATTCGTGGCTCACGCACCGATGTGAGCGCGTTGCTCGGGTTTCCGGGTTCGATGGCGGACGCCAAAGCCGTGCTGGAACGTGGCGTTCAAGTATTTTTGTATGGGCAAGCGACGCCTTCCACCGTCGAGACATTGCGCAAGCAGTTGGAAAATTCTGGCGTCGTACGAGCTGAGCTCGACGATCCCGTGAAACAAGTGGATCTGGGCACCATCACAGGTTTGGTTCTGGGCGCGCCAGAATTTCAACGGCGTTAGTCGCTCTGAAGCGGTCGAGAGAGATCGCACTACAGCGATCAAGGGGGCGTTATGAGCTACGAATGCTGTGAAGGACGTAGGGACTATAAATTCTCCCGCCGCTATTTTCTTAAGCAGGGCGGCGTCGCCATGGTCGGCATGAGCATGATGCCCGCGTTCTTGCGGCGCGCCGTCGCTGCCACGCCGATGCCCAATAAAAAACAGTTTGTGGTGTTGTTTCAGCGCGGCGCAGCAGACGGCCTCAACATCGTAGTGCCATTTGCCGAGCCCAATTACTACCGCTTGCGGCCCACCATCGCAATTCCACAACCCAAGCGCGGTGCTTCCGATGCCGCTATCGACCTGAATGGATATTTCGGCTTGCATCCAAGCTTGGCCCCGCTTGAGCCGCTTTTTCGCTCCAATCAATTGGCAATTGTGCACGCCGCGGGTTCCCCAGATCCTACGCGCTCACATTTCGACGCGCAGGATTTTATGGAATCCGGAACGCCCGGCGTAAAAGCTACCGAGGATGGCTGGCTCGATAGAGCGATTCAAACCATCCCCGAAGAAAATGTTTCCCCTTTCCGCGCCGTGGCCATGGGACCGAATTTGCCGCGTATGCTCCGCGGGAATGCCGGCGCGATTGCACTGCCGGATTTAAAGCAATTCAAAGTGATGCCGCAACCGGGAAGCGCCTCCGGAGCGGTGGAAGGCGGCTTCGAAGCGATGTACGCGCAAAGCGTGGATCACGCGCTTCACGGTACCGGCGCCGAAACATTCGAAGCCATCGACATGCTGCGGAAAATCGATCCCGGCAAATTTCCGCCGGAAAATGGCGCGGATTATCCCAAAAGCCGGCTCGGACAGAGCTTGCAGCAAATTGGCCAGCTTATCAAAGCGAAAGTGGGCGCAGAAGTTTTGTTCGTGGATTGTGGCGGCTGGGATAATCACGTGAATGAAGGCGGCGCGCAAGGGCAACTTTCCAACTTGCTCAAGGATTTAGCCCAGGGACTCGCCGCGTTTCATCAGGATATGGGCGACCGCATGCACGACATCGTGGTGGTGACCATGAGCGAGTTTGGACGCACCGCCAAGGAAAATGGAAATCGCGGCACCGATCACGGTCATGCCAATTGTATGTTTGTGTTAGGAGGCCAGGTGAAAGGCGGGCAGGTGTATGGCAGCTGGCCCGGGTTGGAAAATCATCAACTCAATGAAGGTCGCGATTTGGCGCTGACCACCGATTTTCGCACCGTACTCGGTGAAGTGCTATCCAACCATCTCGGCGTCAAAAATCTTGCTCCGGTTTTTCCAGGTTTCGATAATAATCCGCGCAAATTTCCGGGACTGATCCGCACTTAAAACCGTCTTCAGATTTCCCGGATCCAAATATTTCGATACCGAACCGGCGCCTCGTGATCCTGCAAACCCAGCGGTAACTTTTCAGGATGCGCTTTGTACGGCGGGCGCTCTCCATGCTCCGTGCGCCCTGATAAAACCACGTTGTCCTGAACAAGAACTCCGTTGTGCAGAACCGTCACGCGCGCGGGACGAAGCAGCTTGCCGCTTTTATCAAATCGCGGCCCATGGAATACCACATCGTAACTTTGCCAGCGCCCCGGCGGTCGCGAAGCATTCACCAGCGGCGGATATTGCCCATAGAGTGCGCCTGCCTGACCGTCAGCGTAAGTACGATTCTGGTAGGAATCCAGCACTTGAATCTCATACAAGCCCATTAAGAACACGCCGCTGTTTCCGCGCTCCTGGCTTTCACCTTTTGCTGGCACCGGCTCCGCAAACTCCACATGCAACTGGCAATCGCCGAACGCTTGTTTGCTAAAAATATTTCCGGTACTCGGCACCACTTCTGCGTACCCATTCTCCACGAGCCATTTGGCTGCTGTGCCGCCTTGATGGCTCCACTTGCTCAGGTCCCTGCCATCAAAAAGCACTACCGCATCGGAGGGTGGAATGCCTGGCGCGTCCTGCGTGCTCGCGGTGCCTGGATCGACGACCGGCGGAATCGGACGGCTCATATCATGCTGCTTCCAGCGCCTATCAACTTGCGCAAAAGCAACGTGCAGAGCCGTTACAAAAAATACCGCGCTCAGCGTCAACGTCAAAAATTTCCTCATGGCTTGTCCTCACATAAAGCTTTTTTCAACGATATGTAACCGCCGAACGGATTCTTCAGTGGCCGGCAGTTGCGCGAATGCGCATTGCGTAGAAGGAACGATGCACGAAAATGAACGACACCACGAAGAATGCTGCAGCCAGCATGTGTGTCAGATTGGCTCCGCGCGTAGCCGTAAGCTGCACCGCAAGCTCAACCGCCAGCAAGCCAAACAAAGTAGTGAACTTGATCACTGGGTTAAGCGCCACCGATGAAGTGTCCTTGAACGGATCGCCCACGGTATCACCAACCACCGTGGCGTCATGCAGCGGCGTGCCTTTCTGCTTCATCTCCACTTCCACAATCTTTTTCGCGTTATCCCACGCGCCGCCGGCGTTCGCCATAAAAATGGCTTGATACAAACCGAAGATGGCGATGGAGAAGAGATAGCCGATGAAAAAGAATGGTTCCAGAAACGCGAAAGACAGCGTAGCGAAGAAAATCGCGATAAAAATGTTGAGCATGCCTTTCTGCGCGTATTTGGTGCAAATTTCCACTACCTTTTTGCTGTCTTCAACGCTCGCTTTTACCACGCCTTCCAGCTTGATATTCGCCTTGATGAATTCCACCGCTCGGTAAGCGCCGGTCGTAACCGCCTGCGTTGAAGCGCCCGTAAACCAGTAAATCATCGCGCCGCCGGTAATCAACCCGAGAACGAACGGTGCGTGCAGCAACGATAATTTGTTTACGTTTTCGCTCAGCCCGTGCGTTAACGCCATGATGATGGAAAAAATCATGGTTGTTGCGCCCACAACGGCCGTGCCAATCAGTACCGGTTTTGCAGTCGCTTTGAACGTGTTGCCCGCGCCATCGTTGGCTTCCAGCATTTCTTTGGCGCGCTCGAAATTCACATCGATGTTGTAATCCTTCTTCAATTCCTGCCGGATGTTTGGAACTTGCTCGATCAACGAAAGTTCGTAAACCGATTGCGCATTGTCCGTGACCGGACCGTAAGAATCCACGGCAATCGTAACTGGCCCCATGCCCAGGAAGCCGAACGCCACCAGGCCGAAAGCAAACACTGGCGCGGCAATCATCAGGTTTCCCAATCCCATGTTGCTGATTAGGTACCCAGCGGACATCAGCACCACCATCGCCAGACCAATGTAATAAGCCGAAAAATTTCCCGCAACGAATCCAGAAAGAATTCCCAGCGAAGCGCCGCCTTCTTCAGCGGAGCTCACTACTTCCTTCACATGTCTCGATTCGGTGGAGGTAAAAACTTTCACCAGCTCCGGGATAATCGCTCCGGCAAGTGTTCCGCAGGAAATGATGGTCGCCAGCTTCCACCACTGGGTGGGGTCGTCGCCCAGGGTTGGCACGATGACGTAAGAAATAACGTATGTGAGCGTGATGGACACCACCGAAGTAATCCATACCAGCGAAGTGAGTGGCGCTTCATAGTTCATTTCATTCACGTTGCCGTATTTCGCTTTGGAAATTACGCCATTGATGAAGTACGCCATCGCACTGGCAATCAACATCACAATGCGCATGACAAAAATCCATACCAGCAATTGCACTTGCAACGTTGGGCTTTTCACTGCCAGCAAAATAAAAGTGATCAGTGCTACTCCCGTTACACCGTAAGTTTCAAATCCATCGGCGCTGGGTCCCACTGAGTCGCCCGCATTGTCACCGGTGCAATCGGCAATCACGCCAGGATTGCGCGCGTCGTCCTCTTTAATTTTGAACACGATCTTCATCAAATCGGATCCAATGTCCGCGATCTTGGTGAAGATGCCTCCCGCAATACGCAAAGCCGCCGCGCCCAGCGATTCACCGATCGCGAATCCAATGAAACACGGTCCCGCGTAATCACCGGGAATGAAAAGCAAAATAAACAGCATGATCAGCAGCTCCACGCTGATCAGCATCATTCCAATGCTCATGCCCGCTTCCAGAGGCGTGTGATAAATCGGATACGGTTTGCCGCGCAAAGACGCAAACGCCGTGCGCGAATTGGCAAAAGTATTCACGCGAATGCCGAACCACGCCACGCCATAGCTGCCGGCGATACCTACCAGGCTGAATAACAAAATGATGCCCACGCGCATGGTTTCCATGTGCAGCAACATGCCAAAATAAAGCACGATCACGATGGCGATGAAAATTTCCAATAAAAGAATGAATTTGCCCTGGGTGATGAGGTACGTCTTGCAGGTTTCGTAGATGAGCTCGGAAATATCGCGCATGGACTTATGCACCGGCATATTCTTCAAGCGCGTAAAAATCGTTAGGCCAAAAGCCAGACCAAAAATGCAGATCAGGATGCCAAAAAGTAAAAGCTTGTGACCATCAATCCCCAAAAAAGATACCTGCGAAAGATCCGGCAGCTTCAAATTTGCTTCGCCACCCGCGGAATCTTCCGCGGCTTGCGCCATCGCCGTCGTGGCTCCGGCTAAAACTATCACCGCTAAGCTAGCTAACTTCGTAACGCCAAATTTGCACAAAAATCTCAGGCTGCTAAGCCAGGCGCGCATCAAGAATTCTCCTTTTCAAGGTAGCCGGAGCATTGCGACCGGCGTCCCTGCACACGTCTTTAACGGCGGTTCTGCAACGTGACCTTGGCAGCGGTCGTGCCATTGCAGGCCGCCTAAATGCCCGGCCGGAAAGGCCAGACTTGTTTATAAAAAACCTGACTGGAATTGCCAGCCTCGCGCTTTTACCCCTTGCCTTCTGCAAAAATAAGCCGAAAGGCCCTCCTGCAGACTCCTGGCGCGAGCCAACACAAAGCGAAGATTTATAACATTTCGCTGATGGTTGGTCAAACTACTCCAAATAGTCCAGATTTTTCTCGCGAAGGCTTCAGCAGCCGTAAACAATAAAAATTGCGCAGCGCGATAACTCCAGAGACGCACGCAACCCCAACCGATGGTAACATGCCTGCGTTATCTTAATGGGCATAACAACAGCAGCCTAACTGCGGTTGCACAACCCAAACACACGGAGAATCATGGGAAGTAAAGTGGTGTCCACGAGACAGATTCAAGAGGCGGATTCAATCATTCGTCACGATTGGACCAGGGCTCAAGTTGCTGCTATCTATCGCACGCCATTGCCTGAGTTGATTTTTCGCGCGCAAACCGTGCATCGCCGGCATCACGACGCGGAACGCGTGCAGACTTGCCAGCTTATCTCCATCAAAACCGGTGGATGCCCAGAAGATTGCGCCTACTGCCCGCAAAGCGCGCACTACGACGCCGATGTCGAACGGCAGGGTTTGCTCGACCCCGATCATGTCATCGAAGTAGCGCGCAGCGCGGCCAGTCGCGGCGTAACGCGCTTCTGCATGGGCGCCGCCTGGCGCCAGGCACCCGAGGGCAAGGAGTTTGAAAAAGTTTTGCAAATGGTGCGCGGCGTTTCCGACCTCGGCCTTGAAGTTTGCTGCACCCTGGGAATGTTGACCGACGAGCAAGCCGGCAAATTAAAAGCCGCCGGGCTTTCCGCGTACAACCATAATCTCGACACTTCGCCTGAATTCTATGGTTCCATCATTACCACGCGCGTGTACGCCGATCGCTTGAAGACGTTATCAGCGGTCCGCAACGCAGGCATTACCGTATGCTGCGGCGGAATTCTTGGAATGGGCGAAAGTGAAGCGGACCGTATCGGCCTGTTGCAGCAGCTCGCCACTTTGAACCCTCATCCTGAAAGCGTGCCCATCAATATGCTGGTGCGCGTGGAAGGCACGCCGCTCGGTTCCGTTCCGCCACTCGATCCCCTGGAGATGGTGCGCGCCATCGCCGTTGCGCGAATTGTGATGCCCGCTTCACGCGTCCGTCTCGCTGCGGGACGCAAGCAGCTTTCACCGGAAGCGGTCACGCTTTGTTTCTTGGCCGGCGCAAATTCTATTTTTGTTGGCGATAAGTTATTGACCACGCCAAATCCTGGCGCGGACGAGGACGAATTGTTGCTGCAAACTCTGGGACTTAAGCCTCTCGAATCGCATGCCGTCTGACTCTCAATCATTGCTGCTTAAAGACTTAGAAAGCGCGCTTTACGCGCTGGAACTCCGCACGCAACGCCGCGCCCTTACCGAAATTCGCGGTGTCAATCTTTGTTCCAACGATTATTTGGGATTGTCGGAAAGTCCCGCGCTGCGTCAGGCGGTAATCGACGCCGTCGCCGCAACCAGCCGTGTCGGCGCAACCGGCTCGCGCCTGCTCTCCGGCCACACACAGGATTGGGAAAATCTGGAAGATGAATTTGCACGATTTGCAGGTACCGAATCGGCTCTATTTTTTGGCAGCGGATACGCCGCAAACTTGGGATTAATCGCCTCGCTTGTGGCGCAAGATGACGTCGTTTTTTCAGACGAATTGAACCACGCAAGCATCATCGATGGCATACGCCTTTCCAAAGCGCGCAAAATCATCTATCCACATTTGGATTTGCATGCGCTGGAAGCCGTTTTGCGCGCTGAAGCAGGATCGCGAGGACGAAAAGTGGTGGTGACGGAAAGCGTTTTTAGCATGGACGGCGATATCGCGCCGTTAGAAAAAATTGTTGACCTGGCTGAACGGTATGATGCCGTGGTCATTGTCGACGAAGCTCACGCCACCGGTGTGCACGGCGAGCGTGGAAGAGGTCTTGCCGCCGCGGCGGATGAAATCGCCGGTCGCGTCTTTGCCGTGGTGCACACTTGCGGCAAAGCGCTCGCGAGCGCCGGCGCATTCGTTTGCGGCTCAAAAGTCTTGAAAGAACATCTGATCAACCATGCTCGCACCTTCATTTTTAGCACCGCGCTTCCGCCATACATCGCGGGACAGATTCGTGCTGCCATGCGGCTGTCGAACGCCATGGACCAGCAACGGGCATTCCTGCTGGAAAATGCAAAAAAGTTTGCCGCGGCTTTGCGTAACGATGGTTGGAAAGTCTCGGAAACCGAGTCGCAGATCGTGCCCGTAATAATCGGGGGCAATGCGGAAACTTTGGCGGCGGCGGCGGAGTTGCAAGAAAAAGGTTTCGCGGTGAAAGCCATTCGCCCCCCGACCGTCGCGGCAGGGCAGTCGCGCCTGCGGCTTTCACTTACCACGTTGATTTCGCCCGAGGAATTAACTCGGTTGCACACTGCGCTAACTGGTTGGCGGACTAAAAACATGCATGCCGCGGGATGCCGTGCATGAGGCATCACTTTTTTATTACCGGAACAGATACGGGTGTAGGCAAGACCACGCTGGCGGCGTTGCTCTGCGCTGCGCTCGACGCGATGTATTGGAAGCCAATTCAAACCGGCACGCTGGAAGGTTCCGATCGCGTCACCGTAATGCGTCTCGCCGGAATTGGCACGGACCGCACTCTCGATGAGGTTTACAAGTTCGTGCCACCCGTCGCGCCAGATCTCGCCGCGCGTTGGGCTGGCGTGGAAATCGATCTGAATCGCATTGTGCCGCCGACCAATCTCTTAAACGATTGGCTCGTAGTCGAAGGCGCGGGCGGCGTGCTGGTGCCCATCAACCAAAAACAATTCATGCTGGACATGATGGTGAAGTTCAAATTTCCCGTCATCCTGGCCGCGCGCAGCGGCCTCGGCACCATCAATCACACCTTATTGACTCTCGCCGCCCTCCACGCCGCGGAATTGCCCGTGCACGGCGTGGTTATGATTGGCGATCAGAACCGTGAAAATCGCGAAACCATCGAACGCTTCGGACATGTTCGCGTCATCGGCGAAATTCCCAGGCTGCCAAACCTGCATCGCACCGCGCTCATGCAGGTGTTCTTGAACCATTTTGATCGCGCCGCCTTCGCTCAATAAGCGCCAATGGGTATCCCTCTTCGCATCTGGCATCCCTTTTCCAATGCGCTGCTGGATGCCCCGCCCATTCGCGTGGCGCGCGCCGAAGGAGTCTATCTTTACACTTCGGACGGCCGGAAAATTCTGGATGCGGTCTCCTCCTGGTGGGTAAATCTCCACGGTCACGCGAATCCGCGAATCGCTGAGGCCATTGCTCAGCAAGCGCGCAAAATGGAACACGTAATCCTGGCGGGCTTCACTCACGACGCCGCTGAGGAATTATCCTCGCGCTTGAGGAAATGGCTGCCGCCGGAGTTGACGCGTCTTTTCTTCTCGGACGATGGTTCCACCGCGGTGGAAGTTGCCTTGAAACTCGCCGTACAATTTTTCAGCAACCAAGGCCGCGCTGAAAAATGTGAAATTGTCGCCTTAGCGCACGGCTACCATGGCGATACCGCCGGTGCCATGTCTGTCAGCGATGACTCGCCATTCACGGATCCCTTTCGATCCATGCGTTACCCGGTGCATCGCGTGCATTCGGCGTATTGCTATAGATGCCCCGTGGGATTGCGCCGGGAAACTTGTCACATCGAGTGCATTCAACAGTTGGAAACATTGTTGGCGGAAAAACACGGCCAAATTGCCGCAATCATTGTTGAACCTTTGCTGCAAGCCGCGGGCGGCATGATCACCCATCCCGTGGAATTTCTCAAAAAAATTAGATCCCTATGCTCGCAGTACGAAGTACTCATGATCGCCGACGAAGTGCTCACCGGTTTCGGCCGCACCGGCAAAATGTTTGCGTGCGATCTGGCTGGCGTTGTGCCTGACTTGATGTCCCTGTCCAAGGGAATCACCGGCGGGTTCCTGCCCCTGGGCGTAACCCTTTGCACCGAAAAAGTGGAGTCGGCATTTCGCAGCAAAAACAGATTGCATACTTTTTTTCACGGGCATTCCTACACTGGTAACGCGCTGGCCTGCGCGGCCGCGAACGCCAGCCTGCAAATTTTTGACGATGAGCCCGTCTTCGATCGAATTTCTAAAATTGCCGAGGTTAACGCGCAACGTCTGCGGCAAATGCGCCAACAGCATCAAGTGGGTGACACCCGCCAGCTCGGCACCATCGGCGCTATCGAACTGCGCGCTGACGACCCCGGATATCTTTCAGAAATGCGCCCGAAGCTTTACGCCTTTTTTATCGAACGCGGCGTTCTCCTCCGCCCGCTGGGGAACGTCGTCTATGTGCTGCCACCATATGTAATTTCGCCCGACGAACTTCACCAGGTGTACGACGTAATTCTGGAAGCGATTCAGACACTCTTCTAGATTCCATCCACGATTTGCAGTGAATGTGGCCGGGAAATCGATCTTCTGAACAGGTGCGGATTTATAGGTTTTTCAGGTGCGCCAGACGAAATGGGGAAGCCAGGCTTTCCCGCAGTTCCGTCCAATGCTCTTCCGGAATGGTCAGAAATACTTCGACAAC
>DATNME010000044.1:0-4034 GCA_035602385.1 Candidatus Dormiibacterota bacterium | reverse complement strand
TGATGCCGTTGGCGTTGTGCTGGAGCATGCGAACCGCCAGGGTCTTGATGCCGCGCGAAACGAGGAAGCAATCCATGGGAGAGAGGCCCGTGCCGGCGGAGCGCTGTATGAAATAGATCTTTTCCGCGTCCTCGGGACGCGTGAGCACCACTGCTCCGCCCGTGGAATCGCTGTGGCCGTTCAAGTATTTCGTCATGGAATGAACCACGATGTGCGCGCCCAGTTCGATGGGGGACTGCAAATAGGGACTCAAAAATGTGTTATCGACCACCACCGAAAGATTGCGGTCGCCGGCCAGCTTGGAAACCGCCGCGATATCGGTAACGCTGAGCGTGGGGTTGGCCGGCGTTTCGATGTACAGCATTTTCGTATTTGGACGCAATGCCCTGCGCACGAAATCCGGCACGGACGTGTCCACGAAGCTGAATTCCAGGCCGAAGTGCACGAGGAGTTGCGTGGAGAGGCGGAATACGCCGCCGTAAACCGCTTCGGAGAGAACCACGTGATCGCCCGGGCGCAAGAGCCGGAAGACCGCGTCGATTCCCGCCATGCCGGAAGAGAAAACGTAGGCGCTGTGGCCGCCTTCCAGCTTGGCGACCGTGCGTTCCAGCGCTTTGCGGTTCGGGTGATTCGTTCGCGCGTAATCGTAGCCTTTGTTCTTGCCCAGCTCTTCGTTGATGTACGTCGAGGTTTGATAGATGGGCGCGACGATGGCCCCGGTGGCGGGATCGGGTTCCTGGCCCACATGAATGGCGTTGGTGGCAAAACCCATAGTGCTCTCCTTGCGATTCCTGTTCTGATTGTGCAGCAGTCAGCTCGAGATGCGGCGCTGACCGTTCGGGGTGAATTTCATTCTTGAAGCGTCCCCATCTTGCCTGCCGGGCAGTTTCTTGAGAACTTACAGGAGCTATATCGATGAGTCAAATGGCCGTTGCCCGGGGTTTCCACAGCAGCGCAGCGCCGGGGCAGCACCTCGGGTGCAAGTGGCATCCAAGCTGAATACGGCGAGAATGCCGTGAGACTTGACCCAGCCCGCCGTTCCGTGGACCATGGAGTGCAGTGATTTATGAAATTCTCGACAAAGTTTTTTGCATGCCTTTGCCTTGCTGCCTGCGCGGTGATTGCCCAAGGGGTGGCCGCCCAGGATTCACCGGCATCGGCTCCCAAACCGAAGACTCCGCCTCCCGCGAGCGATGTACAGACGCGGATCACCATTGAAGTGACCGGAGGCGAGAAAAGCATTCCCGTTGAGAACGCCAGTGTGTACGTGAAATTCATCGAAGAACACTCGCTGAAGAAGGACAAGAAACTGGAAATGAATGTAAAGACCAGCCGCGATGGTATCGCGCATGTTCCGAACGCACCAATGGGGAGAGTTTTGGTTCAAGTAGTCGCCGAAGGTTGGAAGACATATGGTCGCTGGCTCGATATCACGGACTCAAAGCAAACGATCAAGGTGCATCTCGAGAAGCCGCCGAAGTGGTACTGAAATAAAATTTGCAGTCGATCGTTGAGAATCAACAAGTTAGGAAAAACAAAAGAAAAGAGTTGTCCTCGACTCATCGCTTAAAATTGTCCAACGAATTATTTTTATGATGTTACGAGATTTTTCGGCGGACAGGTGTGCGTGTGAAAAAGCAAGGTTGCACACAAATGGTGCAAAGAGGAGAAGAGTGTTGAAGGGTGAGAAGTTAGCGGCGCGCGGACGGGGGATTTCCACATGCTTATCAACATTTGTGTTGAAATCTTAACTTAGGAGAAATATTTTTCCCGAACTTCGGCACGCGTCTTGCCCTGCCGCTCAAAAAGGTACTTTTGACCGCTGCGAAATTAGGATGATAGAGTACAAATCTGGCTCCACTCGATGACGGAAACCTACGACGGACCATTTTCCCTCCTGCAAATGTTTTGGGGCAGCATCACTGCCCGGCCGTTGCGCAGTTTTCTAAGCGTGATTGCCATTGCCATCCAAGTGATTCTCGTTCTGATGATTGTAGGTCTCACGTCCGGCGTAATTTCCGAATGGGGAAAGCGGGTCGAGGGAGTCGGCGCGGATATCCTCGTTCAGCCGCCAAACTCCTCAATTTTTTTCGCATTTGTAAGTGTTGGGATGCAGGAGTCGCTCGGTGGACAAATTGCGGCGTTGAGCGGCGTTGACGAGGTGGCCCCAACGGTCATCCTCACGGAACCAAAGAGCTTAGTGATGGTGTATGGGATCGATTACAAGAGCTTCAACGGGCTGAGCAAGGGTTTCCTGTTCCGCGACGGAAGGCCGTTCGAAGGGCCGGATGAGGTGATCGCTGATGACATCATTGCGCAAACGCGCCATCTGAAGGTGGGGAGCCAGATCACGCTGTTAAATCATACGTTTACAGTCTGTGGGATCGTAGCGCATGGGAAAGGGGCGCGATACTTCATTCCCATTCGGACTGCGCAGGAGATTGCTGGGGCGGAGAAGCGCGTTTCGATGTTCTATGTGAGAAGCAAAGGAGATACGGAAGCCGGTCGCGCGCAGATTCTCAAGTTGATGCCAGAGTACAGCGTCCGCTCCTTGTCGGAATATGTAACCCTGATGAATTCGTCCAACTTGCCGCAGTTGCGTCCCTTCACGCGCACGATGGTGGCGCTCGGAATTGTGGTGAGCTTCCTCGTGGTCCTGTTGAATATGCACACCATGGTGATGGAGCGCACGCGGGAGATCGGTATTCTGAAAGCGCTGGGTTTTTCCCGCTTCGACGTCGTTCGAATGTTGCTGGGTGAAACCCTCATGCTTACGTTAATGGGTACCGGTTTGGGAATTGCGCTTACTTTCCTGACGCAGGCGATTTTGAAGCAGACGAATCCAGGATTAACAATTCTAATCTCCCCGGCGTGGATTTTTTCCGCGACCGCGCTCGCATTCGTGGGAGCCGCAATGGGAGCGGTCTACCCCGCGCTCCGCGCCGCCAGCTACGACCCGGTCGTTGCTCTCGCTTACGAATAGGCCGCGCGCCAAAGCCGCTGCGGGCTTATCTTTTTGGTCGCTTCCCCTGAAAACTCACCTGACAAAGGGTTGCTCTGTGGGCGGGAAATTGATAATTTTTAATTTATCCCGGTTGCGCCCCGGCGAGTAACTCCGCCGAGTCGGCCACGGGTCGAAAGGTTGACCTCTCAGGAATTTGGGATCGGCTGCACGGGAAAATGAAATTCCGGGCGGAGCCCGAGCGGGCCCGCCCGTTATCTTTTTTTGGTGAAATGACTTGATCCACATGGGAGAAAGATAGATGGCCCCCTCCCCCGACAAACACTATCAAGCCCGAATTCTTGAGCGGCGAGACCTTTCGCCCGATTTATGGATCGTTCGAATCGACCCCGGCGGGCCGTTCGAATTCCGCGCCGGACAGTACGCCACCCTGGGAGTCGAGCGCGACGGGAAGCGGATCGAAAGGGCATACTCCATCGTTTCATCACCTTATGAAGAGTCGCTCGAGATTTTCGTCGAGTTGGTCCCGCAAGGGGATCTGACTCCGGATCTCTTCAAACTAAACAAAGGCGACACGCTGCTGTGCAGAAAAATCGCCAAGGGCCGGTTCACGCTGGATTTGCGCAGCGGGAGGACGCGCCACTTGCTGGTCTCCACGGTGACGGGAATCGCACCGTTTGTCAGTTACGTTCGAACGCTTTATCGAGATTGGAAAAAAGGAGATTCTCCCTTGCCCGGGGACCACAAGTTGTTCTGCCTGCAAGGTGCGAGCCGTTCGTGGGAGTTCGGTTACCGGGAGGAGCTGGAGCGGTACGCGGGGGAGGTGCCCTGGCTCAAGTATGTGGCCACGGTGAGCCGGCCGTGGGAGGACCTGGATTGGAAGGGGGAGACGGGACGGGTGGATGATCTCCTACGGAAATATGCGGATGAGTGGGGATTGCGGCCGGAGGAGACGACTGGATACTTATGCGGTCATCCGGTGATGGTGGAAAATGGGCACGGCATCCTGCACAGAGCGGGTTGGAAGAAGGATGCGGTGTTTGAAGAGATTTATTTTCAGCAGGCAAAGGGC
>DATNME010000043.1:0-13130 GCA_035602385.1 Candidatus Dormiibacterota bacterium | reverse complement strand
CCACGAAGCGGGGATTGCGCGCATGGGAAATGATCCAAAAAAATCCATTCTCAATCAGTTCCAGCAGAGCCACGACATCGACAATCTTTTCGTGATGGACGCTTCCAGTTTCACGGCCAACCCCTGTCAGAACCCCACGCTCACGATCATGGCTCTCTGCGTGCGTTCCTGCGATCACCTGATGCAGGAGATGAAGCGCGGCAACTTGTAGCGCTTGCCGCGCACTCACTCGATGCGTTACAGTCCGTCATCGGTCACAGGAAAACGCATGCCAACCAAAGAATTTCGTGTTCAAAAGACTTCCTCCCGCGAAAGTGTGAAGACGCTTATTTCCAAAGCTCGCGTTCAGAAACGGATCAAGGAGCTGGCGCACGAGATTCGGCTTGATTTTCCCGAGGACACGTTGCATCTAGTGGGCGTGCTGAAAGGTGCGATTTTTTTTCTAGCGGACCTGGCGCGTGAGCTTCACGGAAATGTTTCGTTCGATTTTATTGCGGTTTCCAGTTACGGAAAGAATACGGATTCCAGCGGGGAAGTCCGGCTTACGAAGGATCTGGACGTGCGCATCGAAAACAAAACCGTTTTATTAGTCGAGGATATTCTCGACACCGGGCTTACCTTGGATTATCTTTTGCGTATTTTGCGGGAACGAAAGCCCAAGCATCTGCGCACCACCGTTTTACTCGACAAGCCGGAGCGCCGTGTCACCGACGTTCATGCCGACTACGTGGGCTTCACGATTCCGAACGAATTCGTGGTCGGATATGGACTCGATTATGCCGAGCGGTACAGAAATCTTTCGGACGTAAGTATTCTGCGATTCGGCGACGCGCAAAAAAAATAGTCATCATTGCGTTGGCACGCCCAGATCAAGAACGTCGCGGCCCACTGGCTTCACCTGCTATAATCTCTATATTCAATGGATTCAAATGAAATCATAGAGCAGCCCGTGGCGGTCGGCAACGCCCCAGAAGCGTCCGCGGAAGTTCTTGCCACGCTTGCCGAGATTGGCGAAGAGGTCAACGCTTCGCTAAATCTCGACGTTGTTCTGGCGCGTACCGCGGCGCTGATCAAGCGGCACATTGATTACGAAATATTTGGCGTGCTGATGGTTGAGGGCGACGGCCTTTACCTCAAACACCGCTTCGCCATTGGTTATCCGCTGGATCTCGCGGAGAATTTTCGAGTACCCATCGGGCAGGGAATTACGGGTTCCGCGGCGGCGAATGGCCACCCGGTCCGCGTCGGGGACACCTCGAAGGATAATCGCTACATCAATGCCATCGAGAATGTTCGGTCGGAATTGGCCGTGCCCCTGATGTTGCAGGGGAAATGCATCGGCGTGCTGGACATTCAAAGCCGCCACGTAAATTATTTCACGCGCGATCAGCAAAGTATTCTTACGCTTCTGGCCAGCCGGCTGGCTGTGGCCATTGAAAACGCCCGGTTGTTTGAACAGGTGCGCTCGCAAGCGGAAACGTTATTACTGCTGAACGAAGTGGGCCGCGAAACAGGTTCAACGCTCGACGTCGAGGAGTTGCTTCGTCGCGCCGCGGAACAGCTCAAACGCGTCATTGATTATCAGATTCTGAGCATCATGCTTTACGACGAAGATCAAAAAGTTTTCCGTCATCGCGTCGATGTAAAACATGGGCAGCGCGTACAAGGAAAGCTTCGCGTTTCCGCTACCGAGGGCATTGTCGGAGCCGCGGCAACGCTGCGCCAACCTGTTCTGGTGCCAGATGTAACCGCCGATCCGCGGTATCTGATGGTCAATCCGGAAACGCGCTCCGAGCTCGCAATTCCGATGATGCACAAGAGCAAAGTAATTGGTGTGCTGGATTTAGAGAGCCCGCAACTCAACTATTTCACCGCGTCGCACGTGCAAACGCTTTCCATACTCGCCGCGAATCTTGCCGTCTCGCTGGAAAACGCGCGTCTTTACGAACAAGTTGCACGCGATGAAGCGCGGCTGGAACGCGATCTTCTGGCGGCCAAGCGCATTCAAGGCGCTCTTCTCCAACGCGTACCGACCGAAGATTACGGCATGGATATTGCGGCCCGGTATTTGTCCGCCCGCGAAGTCGGTGGGGATCTATACGAATTTCTTCGTTACAGTCCGCAACAGTTGGGCATTGCGCTTGGCGACGTCAGCGGCAAAGGAACCGCCGCAGCTCTGTATGGAGCGGTGGCGATCGGCATCATGCGCAGCCTTTCTCCGCAAAAGTTGCAGCCCGCGGAATTGCTGCGCCAGATGAATCAGGTAATTGGCGAGCGGCGTATCGAAGGACGGTTCATGACCGCGTGTTTCGCCACCTGGCAAAAGGGCCGCTCGAAATTTCGCGTGGCAAATGCCGGGCAATCCCAGCCTCTTCTTTATAAGGATGGCCGCTGCGGGAAAATCGAATTGACCGGATTTCCACTAGGAATTTTCGAGGAAGTCAGCTACGAGGAATGGGCGGTTACGTTGGAGCCGGGCAACATTGTGGTTTTTCATTCCGATGGTCTGGCCGAAACCGCCAACAAAGAAGGGCAATTTTTCGGCACCACACGAATTCAAAAGTTAATCGAAGCTCATGCGAGTATCGGCGCGGCTGATCTTGCCGACCTGATCCTGCGTGAGGTTGATTTATTCTGCGACAGCGCTCCGCTCTCCGATGACCGGACATTGGTGGTCATGAAAGTGCGATGAGCGCAATTCATTCCGTGTCGAAACAAAAACATTCCTATGTGGACCCCGCTGAGTTCACACCACATTTTACGTGGAAGCGTCCCGGCACAAAAGGCGCAGATACGGAAGTGCATTGCGAGGGTACAAGCATCGTTCGAGTAGCGAAGCGCTACGGCACGCCGGCCTATCTTTACAGCTCAGCGGCATTGACGGACGCATTTGAAAAATTGCAACGTGGCGTATCTAAAGTTCCGCACACCATCTGTTTTGCGGTTAAATCCAATGGAAATCTTTCCATTCTTCGCCTGCTGGCCAAGCAGGGAAGCGGATTCGATGTAGTTTCCGGCGGCGAACTCGCCCAGTTGCAGCACATCGGAGTTCCGGGCAATCGCATTGTTTTCTCGGGCGTCGGCAAAACCCGCGAAGAAATTCGCGGCGCGATGCAATATCGCGCGGGACCCTCCAGCAAAAGAGGTATTTTACTTTTCAATATCGAGTCAGAAGCCGAACTCGAAATGCTGATCCAGGAGTCTGAGCGTCACGTTTCCCGCGGTGGCGAGCGGTGCGCGGTTTCGATTCGCATTAATCCTGACGTGCAAGCCGGTGGTCATCCGCATATTTCCACCGGGCACCATCAGCATAAATTCGGAATGGATTGGGACCAGGCGCGTAAGCTTTATCTGGCGCATCGCAATTCACGTTTTATGGCATGGCGCGGTATAAGCGCGCACATTGGTTCACAAATTGTTTCGCTTGATCCGTTTCGGCGTGCTTTACGGCGTCTGGCGTCGTGCGTTGGTGAATTGCGCCGCGAAGGGATAACGCTCCAGTATTTGGATATTGGCGGCGGACTGGGTATCCGCTACGCCGGCGAACGCCCACCTTCCGCGCAGGCTTACGCGAAGATGGTTGCGCGTATTGTGGGCCCGCTGGGTGTCCACCTTTTGCTCGAGCCGGGCCGCTCGCTGATTGCCGCGGCGGGAATTTTGCTCACTCGCGTTATTCACGTCAAAGAAAATCGCGGCAAGAAGTTCGTTGTAGTGGACGCGGGGATGAACGATCTCATGAGGCCCGCGCTCTATGGTGCTATTCATCCCATCACCCGGGTAACGCGTGATGCTGGCGCGGCCGCCGCAGCGAAACTTCGAGAACGCGTCGATATCGTTGGTCCTGTGTGTGAATCGGGGGATTGTTTTTTGCGCGACTGGCCTTTGCAGCCCGTTAAACCGGGAGATGTCTTAGCGATTTGGGCGGCTGGCGCCTATGGTATGTCTCAGGCGTCGAACTACAACGCGCGTTGCAGACCGGTGGAAATTTTGGTCGAAGGCAGACACGCGCGCATCATTCGCCGTCGCGAAACCTTCCGCGACCTGCTTCGTGGAGATGTTCTCGCGTAGCTAAGATTCTCCCCACTTCAGTTTATTCCGTAGAATTTCGAAGTATGTTTTTTGCGGAGGTTGAATCAGTTTCAACCGTTCCGGCGCGCGCGTGATTCGCACCTGATCTTGCGCGTGCATTGCGATGCCGGTCTGCCCGTCCAGGGTAAGAAATACGGATTCGGCGGCAGCGGTTAGTTTAAGTTCGATCACCGAGGTATCCTGCACCACAATGGGGCGGTCGCTGAGCGTATGCGGGCAAATAGGGGTAATCAGAAACGCGCCCACGCTTGGATGCACAATTGGCCCGCCAGCTGAAACCGAATACGCGGTGGAACCTGTCGGAGTAGCGACAATCAAGCCATCGGCGCGGTACCTGCACACATAAGCCGCGTCGATGAACAACTCGAGCTCAATCATGCGAGCCAGCGCACCCTTATTCACTACCGCTTCATTTAGGACGCGTTGTTGAGCCGCTAATTTGCCATTCACTATACGCTCAACCTGCAGCATCACGCGCTCGGTTATCGATTGCCGTCCCGCCAACATTTCTTCCAGCGCCGGGTACAACTCATCGACGGTAAAACTGGTTAGAAAACCCAGACTTCCCATGTTAATCGGCAAAACTGGTATTCCTCGCGGCGCGGCTTCCTTGGCAGCGCTCAGCAGCGTGCCGTCGCCGCCGAGCACCAGCAGCACTTCCGCCTCTTGTGCCACTTGCGCGCGGGTTCTTCCGCTCGCGTCTTTCCCAAGCGAACCCGCGGTCTCCGTGTCGTATATAGCTCGAATGCCGCGCGATTCCAGCCACTTCAGCAACGGCGGCACTACCGTGGCTAGATTCGAACGCCGGGGCCGCGAAATAATTCCAATTGTTTTTATTGATTCGCCTGTTTTCATGATCTGTCGGGATTCTACTCTACGGCCTTTTGCGAGCGTGTAGAAAATATTCCTGGTTGCCTTCCGCCCCGGTCAGCCTGCTAGGAGATACGCCGCCACACTCCAGTTCCGCGGAAGTGGCAGCGGCTCGAACAGCGGCAACCGCCTTTTCATGCAGGACAGTGTCCTTCACAATCCCGCCTTCACCAACCAGTTCCCTGGGAAGTTCAAATTGCGGTTTAACCAGAATCAACAAATCCGCACCGGCTTTGGCGGCAGACGCCGCCGGCTGAAGAACACGCGTCACGGAAATAAACGATACGTCTACAACGATGAGGCCTACCAATTCTGGAATGTCTTCCCGTCGGAATTCACGAGCGTTCCGTTTCAGCAGAACTACTCGCGCATCTTCTCGAAGCTTCCAGGCCAACTGATCGGTGTTCACGTCCACGGCATAAACGCGCGATGCCCCCTGCTGTAAAAGGCAATCGGTGAAGCCGCCGGTCGACGAGCCGATATCGAGACAAACTTTTCCCGCTACGGTGACCTGAAAATCCTCCAGTGCGCCTTCCAGCTTGTAGCCGCCGCGGCTTGCATATTTTAAAGTGCGACTGTGGGCTTCAACTCTTGCGCCGACGGAGATCAAGTCGCCAGCCTTCTGGGCGGGCGTCCCACCGACACGCACCTCCCCGGCAAGGATCATCGCGCGGGCTTTTTCTAGCGTCTCGGCGAGCCCGCGCTCTATAAGCAGAACATCCAGCCGTTTCCGCTCATTTTTGGATTTCATGGTTAAGCCGGACGTTTAGGTACGCCGCAGCACAAGAAATTCAGCGATGTCACGCAACCGGGCCGCGCGATCGCCGTAAGTTTGCAGTTCATTTATCGCCGAGGTAGCCAACTCGTTAGCGATTTCGTGTGATCGCTTCAGTCCGTACACCGCGGGATAGGTGGCTTTTTGTTGTGCGGCGTCTTTTCCGGCTGTCTTTCCAAGCGCCGCGGAAGATTCCTCTACATCCAGAATGTCGTCGGTTACCTGAAACGCCCAGCCGATTTTTTCGCCAAATTTTCGCAGCCGCGCCGCGTCCTTCTTGGCCGCTCCGGCACAAAGAGCCCCGGCGGTAATTGCGCCGCGAATCAGCGCCGCGGTTTTTGAACGGTGAATGTACTCGAGCATTCCGGGAGCGACGCGTTTGCCCTCGGCTTCCAGATCCGCCACTTGCCCTCCGACCATGCCGTTCACGGTTCCCGCGGCGGTGGCAACTTCGGTGATAATCGCCACGCGCCGCTCGGCGTCCACCGGAGTAGCTCCAATCGTTTCGAACGCCAGGGTAAGCAACGCGTCGCCGGCGAGGATTGCCGTAGCTTCGCCGAATTTTTTGTGGCAAGTAGGTTTGCCGCGGCGCAAATCGTCATTATCAAGCGCCGGTAAATCATCGTGAATCAGCGAATAGGTATGAATGAACTCTATCGCGCACGCGGGATGTAACGCCGGCGTTATATCTTCGGTAAAAATACGCGCGGTTTCCAGGCAAAGCATGGGGCGAATGCGTTTGCCACCCGCAAAGACGCTGTAGCGCATGGCTTCGTGTATTGAAGCTGGCGCGGCAGTCTCCTTGGGCATGAGCTGGTCAAGAGCCGCATCCACGGCCAAACGGTCTTCTTCAAAAAATGTGGGAAGCTTCATTTTTAAAGGAAAGTTTCCCGGAGAAGTTGATAGTTCATGCTTCACTGTCGCGTTCCGGGTCGAAGGGCTCCGCCACCAATTTTCCATCAGCCTTTTTCAGCAAAATTTCGACACGCCCTTCCGCTTCCTGCAACTGCTTCTGGCATTCATGAGAGAGTGCCACGCCTTCTTCAAACAGTTTCATCGCTTCGTCCAGCGAGAGTTGCGGACTTTCCAGGCGGCGCACAACTTCTTCCAGGCGCGTCAGTGAACGCTCAAAATCCGGCTTCTTGGGAGTCTCTGGTTTTTTGCCGACAGGTGCGTTCACTCGTTTTTCCTATTTTCTCTTCCGGTGATTTTCCAGATGGTCCACTCGTTCCGCGCCACTCATCCCTGCAAGGCATTATTGCGCACGTAGAACTTTTTGGGAAGGCGGCGCCAAAAAGACTTAAGTTCCATTTATTGAGTTGCAGGTTTCAGCGTCAGAGTATGTTTCCTGGTTTTGCCTTCCGCGGCATCACTGAACGGTGAAAGGATTGGTTTTCCTTCGTACCAGTAAGAAAACTGATCCGTGTAATGTTCGCTGCCCGGCTGCCCTGATTGTCCGGCGGGAATGAGCATGATCGAATTATCCCAGTCTGCGAAATCAGCGACAAAGCGCTGCGAAGGACCATGATCGCTGCTTGCCGCGCGCGGGCTGTACTCGGTTCCTGATTGTGGCTGGTCTCCCATGCTGAGCAGTCGTTTCAATAATCCTGCGCGACCTAAAGGATGCATCATATTCAGCGCATTCACACGTTTCCATGACCAGTCCTCAGGACGTTCGCTTTTTGTCTCGGAAGCGATCGTCGCCACCGCCTGGTCAGCCGCGCTCATGAGTAGCTCGTCGTAGCTTTTATATTCAGAGGGGAGCCATCTCGCTGGACGCTCCGTTAAAACTTTTTGTAAAAATACCATGTCGCGCCATTCATACAGCGGTCGCGTGTCCCCGAGGTACGGCTCAAGTAAAAGCTCCAGGCTTTTCCGCCGCAGCGCCTCCAAAAACGTAATTTCAGAGGAATCGGCGTCGGCAATGCCGTTCCAGTCCTTTAAGTCCGCGATTAATTTTTGCGCGCGCGGATCATGGGATTTAGCCACTTTCGCCGCGTTTAATAATTGTCCAGCAAGAAAAACGTGAGGATAGCTATACGTGTCGGTCTCGACATGCAGCATGTCGGCTGGGCGCAGATCATGCTTGTCGTGAAGTAAATCGTAGATGCGCGCCGTGCGATATGGCTCTTCCCAACGATCCGTGAGATACGGTTTATATTTTGGGCCGACTACTTTGGCGTTCGCGGTAACGATCAGGCCGCTTTGCGGATTGAAATCCTGCGGCAGGTGCTCGAACGGTATGTAACCGTTCCACTCATAATCGTCGGTGTCTCCTGGCACGGGAAGTTCCCCGCGCCCCTTTTTACGAATGGGTACACGAGCCGCCATCACGTATCCGATATTTCCTGCCACGTCCGCATAAACCACATTTTGCGCGGGTCCCCATACGCGCTTTAAAATTTCCCGAAACTCGTCCCAATTTTGCGCGTGCCCAAGCCAGCTATAGGTATTCGCCAGGCCGCCGGGCTCGGTGGCCGTCCATCGAAGAGCGTAAGCTTTTTCTCCTTCGCGATGTACTACTGGTCCGTGTCGCGTAACGACCAGCTTCAGGTGTTCATCCGACGCGCCCTTTACGTGTATCACCTCGTCGAAAACTTGCGCCTTAGCCCACTTTTTGTTCACCAGGTATTCGTCTGGCGCGGCCGGATTCATCGTTTCGATGTACAAATCCTGCACGTCCGCTCCGTTGTTGGTGAATCCCCACGCAATCCGGTCGTTATGCCCGATCACCACCATTGGCGCGCCCGGCAGAGAAAAACCTTTCACGTTCCATCCCGGCGCAGTTAGATGGATCTCATACCAAATCGGCGGAACGGTCAGTTCCAGGTGGGTATCATTGGCCAGTAAAGGTTTCCCGCTCGCGGTGTGCGCTCCACTTACCACCCAACTGTTGCTGCCCAATCCTTTGCGAATCTCGTAACTTGTTTTCTGCAACCAGTTCTGGATGTAGGGCCACATGGCCGCATCCAAATCTGGGTATCGCCGTCCCAAATCGCTGCCATTTTTGTTCGCGGTTTTCAGTACGTCCTCACCGTTCGTGTCATCCGGGTCATCACCTTCATCGCCTGAGTTACCCGGATCCGCCTGCGTTCCATCGGGAGCGCCGACGACGAACCGATCCATCGCGGCATCCGCGCTGAACAAATCTTTCGCTCGCTCCGGGCCTACTCGCGCGGTGACCTTCGCGCGATTCAACTCCGATTCCCAGGTGCTGGACAGCGTTTGATACATATAAGCAGCGATAATCAGCGAATCTGAACTCTTCCATGGCTCTGGCTTGTAATGTAGAAGAGAAAATTCCACGGGAAGACTGTGCTGGTGCTGCTCGATAAAATGATTCACCCCGCGCGCGTAAGCTTCCATCGCATTTCGCGAGCCTGCATCCATTAGTGTGACTTCGCGTTCGGCAGCTCGCGCAAAATTGAGCTGCCGGAATTCTTGGTCAACTTTAAGCGCTCCCGGACCGACAATTTCGCAAAGCTGCCCGCGGCCCACGCGGCGCAGCAAATCCATTTGCCACAAACGGTCCTGCGCAATCACGTAGCCCTGCGCTTCGGCCATATCCTCGAGTGAATTCGCTTTTATATGTGGCACTCCCCAGTTGTCGCGCTCTACCGTTACATCGCTTTTCAAGCCAGGCAGCGTAGCGGTCCCATCCAATTGAGGCAACGGCCGATACACGAACCACCAGAGTGTTGTGCCAATAACCACGAGAAAAATCGCGAGAATCCAGAAGAAGAGCCTGCCGATGGCGCGCAACGTTACTCCTGCAATGATGAAACGAAGTTTGAGTGTAGAAGAGGCTTCTTAACCATGCAACCGAACCATGACCGAAACGCGGGAGCGGTATCTCCCTGCTACAATGTCCCCTAGGAGAACCAACCGTCGCATGTTTGCCATCCGCTTGATTGGCGTGATCGCTCTCGTGGCACTCAATGGTTTCTTCGCTGCCACGGAATTCTCTCTGGTGGCTGTTCGCCTGTCGCGCGTGCGCCAACTGGTGGCTACGGGCGACATGCGCGCCCGCGTTGTTGAAAGCCTTCTCGCCGATCTGAATCGCGTCGTTTCCGGCGTGCAATTGGGCATCACGCTCACCAGCCTGGCCATCGGCGCGCTTGGCGAAGCAGCCTTTGCAACCCTGCTCCAGTCTTTTTGGCCTGGTGTCGCCGGGACGCGCACCGGTCTCGTAGCTCACGCTGCCGCTCTAGCCGGCGCGTTCATATTTCTTAGCGCCCTTCACGTAGTCCTCGGAGAGTTGGTCCCGAAAACCATAAGCCTGGCTCGCGCCGAACGCATTGCTTTGCTAACGGCTCTGCCGTTCCGCTGGTTTTTAAATACTTTCAGCTGGGCCATCGATTTGCTCGAATCTGCATCCAGTGTAATTGTTCGTGCGCTTGGTCTGGACGCGCACGCAGGCCATGGGGTCGCGCATTCCACGGAAGAATTGCAAATCCAAATTCAGCAAGCGCGCGAACGAGGTCTACTTGGGCCCGGCGAAGAAAAATTTATTCTCAGCGCCATCGAGCTTCGGCAAATCCAGGTACGCGAAATCATGGTGCCCCGTCCAGACATGCACACGCTTGCCGTGGAATCTTCGCTCGAGCAAGTGATGTCGGCTTTCGCCACCACGCAGCGTTCGCGCATACCCGTCTATCGCGGCACGGAAGACTTCATTTTGGGCTTCATACACATCAAAGACATGCTTTGGATTTTGCTGGATCGCGAGCGCGGAGTTCATGAAGCCGCTGCCGAAGATTTTGATCTGCGCCGCGTGCTCCGCGAAGTGCTTATCGTTCCGGAGACCAAGCCAGCCAGCGAGCTGCTGCTTGAGTTTCGCTCGCGCCGCATGAGCATGGCTGTAGTCGTCGATGAATTTGGCAGTATCCTCGGACTGGTCACGCTCGAAGACATTCTTGAGCAGATGGTCGGCGAAATTCACGATGAATTTGACGTCGTTGAGCGTCCCCTCACTCTGGCGGATGGAGCAATCGTATTCGACGCGGCTTTGAACGTTCGCGACCTTGCTACCCAGTACAACATCGAGCTGCCCGAGGATCCGGCATACGCCACCGTGGGCGGTTTCGTCCTGGACCAGCTGGGCTTCATCCCCAAGGGGGGCGAAAGTTTTGACTTTGGCGATTTTCGCTTTTCGATAATGGAAATGGACGGGCGACGCGTGGCGCGGGTCAAAATTCAGCGGCACCGGCCCGCTGACTCCATCTCGGGCACGGCTCCACTTACGCACACCGCGGCAAATCCCAAGTCTCCGCAACACTGATCATTTTCGGAAACAGCATTCGACGACTCCCTTCTTTTTTCGCGGGTAAAGCCTTATAACATCTCTTGATGCTTCGCCATTTGCTCCAGCGTTTCCTGCTCACGCTTCCGTCGCTGTGGCTCGTGCTTACCCTGGTTTTTCTGATGATTCACATTGTTCCAGGGGACCCCGTGGAACAAATGCTCGGAGAAGGCGCCGCGCCTGGACAGATCGCGGAACTGCGGCATTCGCTGGGCCTTGACCAACCTATCGGCAAACAATACGCCCGCTATCTTTTTCAGTTGGCTCATGGCGATCTGGGAAAATCTCTCAAGTTCGGCGCTCCGGTGCGCGCCGTTATTTTTGAGCGCTATCCCGCTACGCTTCAGTTATCGTTGCTGGCCCTCTTGGTGTGCGCTGCAATCTCCATTCCTGCGGGCGTTCTAGCCGCGCACCGCCGGGGAAAAACCTCCGATCGCGCGGTAGGCTTGTTTACCTTATTTGGGTTGGCGTTCCCCAATTTCGCTCTTGGCCCAGTGCTGATACTCATATTTTCCATTGAACTCGGATTGCTTCCCGTCTCAGGTCGCGGGAGCGCGCTGAATTATATTCTGCCTGCAGCCACGCTTGGCGCGGCCCTCGCCGCAATACTTACGCGCATGGTTCGTGGCGCCATGCTGGAAGAACTCAGCGCGGATTACGTCCGCACTGCGCGCGCCAAGGGACTGTCCACGACCGCCGTTCTGTTTCGTCACGCATTTCGCAACGCGCTGATCCCCATCATCACCATTCTCGGATTGCAATTCGGCACGCTTCTGGCCGGAACGATTGTCACCGAAACCATTTTTTCCTGGCCAGGCATCGGCAGACTCACCGTTCAAGCGATTTCCTCGCGCGATTACCCTCTCCTTCAGGGCTGCATTCTGGTTATCGCTGTCTCGTATGTGCTCGTCAATTTGATGACCGATGTCCTTTACTCCTTCATCGATCCGCGGGTTCGGCTTTCATGACCTCGCAACACGCGCTTCGTGATTTTTTGCGTCAGAGCCCACTCGCGCGCTTCGGTTTCGCCGTAGCTTGCATACTCGTGCTTGCGGCATTGCTCGCGCCCTGGATTGCGGGCGCCGATCCCGCCGCGCAAAATCTTCCCGTGCGCCTCCAACCGCCATCTCATGCCCACTGGATGGGCACGGACGAACTTGGCCGCGACATTCTCTCGCGCACTCTTTTTGGAGCGCGTATCTCGCTGGTCGTATCCGTTTGCGTAGTGGCCGGCTGCGGATTGACCGGCCTGGTTATCGGCATGCTCGCGGGCTACTCGGGTGGCTGGTTCGATCGCTTCATCAATCTTCTGCTGATTAACGCGTTCCTTTCGTTCCCAGGGATTCTGCTCGCGATTGCCTTTGCCGCTTTCCTGGGTCCCGGAATCAGCAAAGTCATCATCGCACTTATTATTACTGGGTGGGCCGGTTACGCGCGCTTGGCTCGCGCTCAAGTTCTCAAGGTTAAAGAATTCGAATTCGTTCTCGCCGCGCGGTCTCTGGGTGCATCGCATCTGCGCATAATGGTGCGCCATTTGCTCCCCAACATTCTTCAGCCGCTTCTGATTCAAGCCACCATCGGCATGTCCGGAGCGATTCTTGCGGAAGCTACGCTCAGCTTCTTGGGCCTGGGTGTTTTGGCTCCGCTGCCAAGTTGGGGAGCGATGCTGAACGACGCGCGCAGCCATCTTTTCGACGCGCCGCACATGATCCTTTTTCCCGCGCTTGCGGTGATGTTTGCGGTTCTAGCGTTTAACCTTTTGGGCGATGCGTGGCGCGACTGGCTCGACCCACGCACCCGCTCACAACTCACCGCCTTCGAACATTCCAAGTAACGCCCAGTCAAGTAGAACGGCAATATAGATTCTTTCGGACCCGGTCTGCAATTCCCGATGGGTTGGATAATCGGAAACTTGATTCTCACTTGTACCGTTCACGCATAAATCAATCAGAGTTGTGATTACTTTCGCGGCTACGCACGAGACCGGGCCCTGTCACTTCATGGATTGACTGTCTGCGTCAAGACTTTCGACGTAGTGCCGGTGAAGTTCGTATCGCCGCCATACACTGCGGTAATCGAATGCGATCCCACCGT
>DATNME010000042.1:0-33014 GCA_035602385.1 Candidatus Dormiibacterota bacterium | reverse complement strand
GTCTGCCCTGCTTTCCAACGACGCCACACGTCGAGTTTCTGCTCCGCCGAAAGCCCAAATCGTCTCCCTTGTTTCATAAACACCACCTTTGAAAACGGCTTTATACCAGATGGTGTTGCATCGACCGTCTGAACCGGCCCGCCTAATCGGAAACTTGAAATCCACTTCCGGACAAATCAGCTCAAACTGAAACATTTCTTGCCAGTTACGATGGTGTCCAATAGCAGACAGACACCCTCCGTCGCATTTAGCATACTGAGAACCAGGAAGTTGTCCGATTGCGCGGGCTCCACGAAATCTGAAAAACCTTAACCGCATCCAGCCCATGCGATCACGGTTGAACATCAAGGAAGTGCCCAAATGAGCCAAATGAGAAAAATCATCATCTTGAGTTTGATGGTTCTGTCATTCCTGCTTATGGCAGGGACAGCCTGGAGCGACACTCTAACCCTGCTCGACGGAACCACCATTTCCGGCGTAGTGGTGTCGAGAAATGCCACCCGAGTTACTTTCCGGGACGACCAGGGAGCTTCTCGTTCCTACCGCACCAGCCAGATCCAGACGCTCCAACTGTCGTCGACCGGCCGGACGATCCGGTATAACCAGAATCGTCAGAATTCCCGTGACAATGGGAACTACGACAACACGAACGACAGAAACTACGACAGCCCGAACAACAGAAACAACCGCAACTACGACAACCGCAACAACAGAAACTCTTCGCGCGGCGACAACCAGCCAGAATATCTTCCGGCAGGGACTCGGCTCGCCATTCTGACAAATGAGCAAATCGATTCGAACACCGCCAACACCAATCAGATCTATTCCGGGCAGGTTGATCAGGACGTCACCGACAATGCCGGCGAAATCATAGTCCCCCGGGGATCGCCCGCTCAGCTCGTCATTCGAACTTTTTCTTCGGGTAATGACATGACGCTCGACGTTCAGGCCATTACTGTCAACGGCCGGCGGTATCGCATCAGCACCGCGCCCTTGCGTCGGAGCGGCAGGCATGGACTGGGAATGAACAAGCGCACGGCGGAAATGGTCGGCGGCGGCGCCTTGATAGGCACAATTATTGGTGCAGTCGTTGGTCACGGTAAGGGCGCAGCCATCGGAGCCGCGGTTGGCGCCGCCGGGGGAGCGGGAGCCGAAGTTCTCACCAAGGGCAAGCAAGTGAACATTCCAGCCGAAACCGTCCTCACATTCAGCCTGAATAACTCTGTCACTCTCGCGCCCGACGAGCAATAGGGCGGACATCACTCAGGACTTGCGGACGCAACTTGTATCGGCTTTCCCTTGTATGCACCCTGGTACGCATTTGCGAAGCGCACTCGCACTAGCCAGAAAATCAGCAAAATCAGCGGAAGTAGCGTGAGGATTAAATACAAGCTTGTGCTGAATAACGCCGGAGACAAATGTTGCCCGAGTCCCACTGACGAAAGCAATCTCAGTGGACGGTTTGAGGGCCCCAGAAAAAAAGACCCCGCGGCGATGAACAGCGCAAAGCACATGCGCCAGAGATGCCGCGCGATGCGCTTTGCTCCAAAAACACCGCCGCGCACCAGCATGCGAACGTCGCCCGCGGCTGCCAGCAGCATCACCGAACCCATGAAAAACATCATTCCGAAGGGAACTCCGTCTGGTGAGCTCGCTCCGCTACGCAGGACTTTAAGACCATTCATCCAGGTGAGGGTGCCGAGAGTCAAGGGAATCAGCAGCACCACCCAATCAAAACGGCTCGTTTCCCCGTCTCTGCGCCTGGCAGTCAACCATGCCGTTCCGATCAGATAAAACGTAAAAATCCCGCCGCCGATGTTACCTGGTTGATGCCTCACGATGGCAAGGTACACCGCGATGGCAGACATCGTGAGCATCGATGCGACAAAAATCTTTCCCGCCAGCGCATGCCGCGGGGAACCTTTGCGGAACGACATTGCCGCGGTCCCGGAAAGCAGCCCCACGGTCCCGCCGCAAATATGAACAAGCAGTGTGGGCGAATAGAACATTGCCCCTCTTGGAGATATATACTAGACCTATAAGAACCCACAAACCGCTTTATTCTCCTGGCTCTCCTATCGACTTCGAAAAAGAACAGCAACCGTGGGTGGTCGTTGCGAACGAATATCCGCGCTAATTTTTGGCCTGGTCCACGCTGAAGTTGTTGGGCAAACAGACTTGCGCTCCTGGGTTCTGGGGACATTCTTGGGCACGGTTCTTACCGTTGTTTTGATGGGGGCGCTGGTGTGGTTGTCCAGCGGGCTCGGGTTATTGCACCTGATTGGCGTTTTGCGCGGTGGACGGCCGCTGATCAACGTGGATCAGCCCACCGTGGTTCGTCAAATTCAGCAGCTTCAACGCCTGGAAACCGTCAGCTACACAATGGACAAGATTATTTCTGGGGAACACGCCAATGCTTACCTGCCAAAATTTCTGGCTGGTGACCGCGTGCTACTTGTGGCGCACGGAGAAGTGGTTTGCGGGAATAAATCTCGCACGCGTGCAGCCCGGCGATGTCTTAGTACAAGGGCAGAAGGTATCAATTCACCTGCCCGCCCCGGAACTCTTCAGCACTCGCATCGATAATGCTAGGACGAAAGTATATTCCCGTGACATCGGCCTATTCTCTGCCCCGGACCCCAACCTCGAAAGCGAAGTTCGCGAAGAAGGTGAGCGCCAGCTCCAGCAAGCTGCGCTGCAAGATGGCATCCTCAAGACCGCCGCCGACAACGCGCGAAGCACAATCTCGGGCATGTTAAAGGGTTTCGGCTTCCACGAAGTAGCTATTCGCTAGGATCGTCGCAAGAGCTTTACAGCATCCTCGCTGACCGCGTGCTGGTGTGAAGCAGATGCCCGCGATGACATCCTCGGAGGCCAGTCCAATGATGGCCATCGCGGGCCTATTTCTAACTTTTGGTTGCAGGTGGATGCTACAACTCCGACTGACCTCTGACTGTACAAAATTAAACACCTGTCAAATCGGAGGATCGGAAGGCACTAGGAATTCGCAGGACTCTGGGAAAAATAAACAGACTCCGTCAGTGCGAAGCGGCACCACTTTTAGAGCGGTAGATGGTTGTATGCGCGGGGAGGACGGCGCCGAGGATCGCTCCACTTGGGGCACCAATCCCGACGCCAACAAGGGCAGTAATTCCGCGCGAGGAGCCACCCAGGAAACCAGTCTTCGAGCCGGAGGCGGCGCCAATGGCGGCCCCGATGGCTCCACCGGCTACCAGGCCGATAAGCGCATGCTCGCCGCGCTTGGCGCCGGAGGATGTCGAGACGCGCACGACGTCCTCGCGTTTTACCGAGACGTCGGAGCCGTTTTCTTTAAGCGTGAGCAATTCATCGGTGACGGTGACAAATTTTCCATCGTGGCGCTTCAAGCCGGATTCGATCACTTCGATTCCTTGACCGGCCTTCAGGCGATTTAGGTTCGACCAGGAGTCCTGTTGCGTCTGAGCGCCTAGCGCGCTAGCGAGCCCGAGGAAAAGGACGAGAATCAGTACAGCCCTTCGCATGGGTCCAGTTTAGTGACGATAATGCCCAAAGCAAAATTCAAGTGTCTAGCTGGTTACGTCGGTAAACCAGCCCGTCTCGGTGATAATTCGACATGCAATTGTTTAGACCGGAAACCTTCGACCGTACCACCCCACGCCGCAAGGATGCTTCTTACTGAGTAAGACACCTTTCGTCGGAGGCAAATGGATGTTCAGAGTAGCTTCGATCCTAGTTCTTTTGTGCTTGCTCAGTGATACTGCTAGCTGCCAACAACAAACGGTGACGGTAGCGGTTAATGAGCTTCCCGACACGCCCCAAGCTAAAGGCGATCTGCAAAATCGCGCCGAACAGCAACCCGCTGAGGGTACCGCCAGCGTTTCCGGAGTTGTCCAAGACGCCAGCGGCGCGCCGGTTGTCGGCGCGGAGGTTTCGCTGACCAGCGCACGTAGCGTTCGATTCCGTTCAGCCCTTTCCGGAGCCAACGGGGAATTTGAATTTATCAAGTTGCCCTCCGGTTCTTATGTCCTCACCGTTGGTGTCAAAGGCTTCGACACCATCACGTCCAAGGAGTTCGTTCTCGGTGCCCAACAGGCATACGTTGTTCCAAATATTGTGATAGCCATCTCGGCTTCAAGGACGGAGGTGCTCGTTCGTCCGACCGAGGAGATCGCCGCTGAACAAATCGCAGCGGAAGAAAAGCAGCGCGTATTCGGGGTCATTCCAAACTTCTATACCAGCTACGTGTGGGATGCCGCGCCGATGACTGCCAAACAAAAATTCTCCCTGGCGGCGCATTCTGCCTTCGACCCCGTTTCCTTGCTGGGTGTTGGCGTCACCGCGGGAATTGAGCAGGCAACCAACGCTTTTTCCGGCTACGGGCAAGGCGCCTCAGGCTATGCCAAGCGGTTTGGTGCGACGTTCGCCCAGGAACGGACGAGTATTTTCTTCAGCCACGCCGTCTTTCCTTCCATCTTCCACCAGGATCCCCGTTATTTCTACCAAGGCTCCGGCTCAGTCAAGTCCCGGCTGTCGCACGCGGTCGCTTCTGCGTTCGTGGCGCGAAGCGATAGTGGAGGGAGAATGCCCAACTACTCTTACGTGCTAGGAGTCATGACCTCGGGCGCTATCTCGAACCTCTACTATCCGCCAGCGGATCGTGGACCGGGCCTTGTGTTCACAAACACCGCCATCGGTCTGGGGGCGCGCGTCGGTGGAAATATTTTTCGTGAGTTTCTTTTAAAGAAACTCACAAAAAATGTGCCCGCTAATGGAAAACCCTGAGTCTAACGCGGGCCTGAAATTCAGCCCAGATCACGCCCGAAATCTACTCTGGACAACGGATCGCTTGCGTCGGTCACGGCCATGAGCCTCCTTTTTGTGCGGTCCATGTTTGCTTCTCTTCCCCGCAGTACCTATTGATGTCGATTATATTCATATAGATACATTATTGTAGCTTTCGACCACGCAAAGGCATCAAATAATGGTTATGAATAAGAACTCGTCAGACCCGGTCCACTGTTGGCTGGTATGCATGAAGGCTCATCGAGCAGCGGTCAATTATCTATCCGCGGGATTGCAGCAGACCGGGCTCGACGATACCGACTTCCGGATACTGGAGGCCTTACTGAACAAAGGACCTCTACCGGTGAATACCATCGGCCCAAAAGTGAACCTTACACCGGGCTCCATCAGCGTGGCCGTCGACCGCCTTGTCGAAAGGGGCATGGTAAGCCGGGTGGAGAGTGCGGAAGACCGGCGCGTGCGCGTCGTATCGCTGACATCCAAAGGAAAACAATTGATTGCTCCGATTTTTCGGAGACACACCGCAGAAATTAGAAGAATGTTTAGCGATGCCAGCGCGAAGGAAGTGCGAAGTCTGGAAACGATATTGAAAAAGATCGGTAAGCGTGCCGAGAAACTCGGGATTGCAATGAAATCGCGGTCCTAAAGCCGGCTTTCGAAAATCGGACAGGCCACGGATCAAGCCCCATGAATTACCTTGGAGAAGCACAAATGCAGATTGGAATCGACAGTTTCGCGGCAGCAATTTCCGACCCGGCCACAGGTTTAACGCTCACCCCGGTGGAGCGCATGCACAATCTCTTGGAAGAGATTGAACTCGCCGATCGCTTGGGCCTGGACGTGTTCGGCATCGGCGAGCATCACCGGGCGGAGTTCCTCGACTCAGCTCCCGTTGTGATTCTCTCCGCTGCCGCGGCGCGCACCGAAAATATCCGTCTCACCAGCGCAGTCACCGTTCTCAGCGCCTCCGACCCCGTTCGCGTTTTTCAGGAGTTCGCCACGCTCGACCTCATCTCGCGAGGCCGCGCCGAAATTGTCGCCGGTCGCGGCTCCTTCATTGAGTCCTACCCTCTTTTCGGTTTGCGTCTCGAAGATTACGACTCGCTCTTTGCGGAAAAGCTCGATCTTCTCCTGAAGATTCGCGCCAGCACGCAAGTTCACTGGTCCGGCAAACACCGCGCCGCGCTTACCGGCCAGGCAATCTACCCGCGTCCGCTGCAGAATCCACTGCCTATATGGGTCGGTGTTGGCGGCACGCCCGAGTCCTTCGTTCGCGCAGGAATGCTCGGGCTTCCGCTCATGGTGGCCATCATTGGCGGCGAGCCTAAACGTTTTCGCCCACTCATAGATCTTTATCGTGAGGCTGGACGGCGCGCCGGTCATTCGCCGGAGAAACTCACCGTGGGTCTTCATTCCGTCGGCTTTGTCGCGGATACCACCGATGAAGCCGCCGACATATTCTTTCCAGGCTACGCGCACACCTTCACCGAAATCGGTAAGGAACGCGGCTGGCCACCGGCCACACGCGCTCAATTCGACGCGCAGCGCGGACCCACTGGCGCATTGCTCATTGGCGACGCTAAGACCGTCGCGAAAAAGATCCGTTATGTAAATGAAGTTCTTGGCGGCATCTCGCGCATCACCTTCCAAATGGGTGTCTCCACCCTGCCGCACCGAAAAATGTTGCGCGCCATAGAAATTCTCGGCACACAAGTGTCACCTATCGTACGTCACTTGTGACCAGGTTTGCCTGCCGCAGGCAGGCGAAGCCGGCGTGAGCCACGCGCTCAGGGCGATAACCGCGGGATCAAGGTTTGGCGGGAGACGGAGTAACCATCGCGGCAGCCACTGTGAACGGGAATATGCTTACGTTTTGCGTGCCGAGCATCAGCGCGTATTCGCCGGGAGGAAGCGCTTGCCGAGGTTGTACCAGCCACACGGTGTCTTCTGGCTGGGATACGTCAGCGGGGATCAGGTCATTTTGCGTCGCATCCGCAATTTTGGCGCCGATGACCGGCATCCTGCCACCATCAAATTCGCGAAGATTCTTCTTTGGATTTGCATGCAACCTCACCAGTACAGGAGTTCCGGGAAGTGAAAGCACGCGGCAAATGCAGATGACTGGCCGACTCGACTCCACCTGCACTTGCGCATGGAGTCCATCGTACTCAGCGATAATCGGTGCTGGAACGGCGCCATAAGTCAGGGAAGCTGCCAGCCCGTGCTTCACCCTGGTCTTGGAAGGCATAGCGGCGCGAATTGCTATCCAGTCCAAACTCTGAATGAACACTCCTGAACGATCCTTGGGATAATCCGCCGTGACATTTGTGGTCGCAGATGTGGAACTCGTTTTGTCCTGCGCGGGCATCAAGCCCGGTGAAAGCGCCGCCAATCCCACAATGGAAAATGCCATCGCCATCCAGGATAAGCTACAGGATAAGAAAGATCTCATGTTTGAACCTCATGGAATTGTGGCATTATATTGCGGATTTCTCTAAAATGTAACGTAACATTTCAGGAATACCCGGCGGGCGGCCCGGTCACGATTCTCATGGCCGTGTGTTGACAGCGGCATACGATGGTCCCCGGTTCCCTAACTTCTCCATAATCGCGCCGGGTCCTTAATACCCTATTAGACAACTTATCAAAAGCATTATCCCGCATCGCAGCCGCGACGTGTAAGCTTGGAATCCCTTCCAAAGCGACTGGCGCAAGGCCCCTTTCCTGTTATCGAGCCGACCCCAGCATTTGTGATCGTGATCTGCCTCGATCTAAAGGACTTGGTGTCTTTTGATCGTGTCGTATCGCAGCACCAGGAGTGGCCTATGAAAAGAATAAATTTTTTCCTTTTGCTTTTAATTACTGTGTTTATAAATATATCTTGCGGTACTGTTGGGCCGGGTTTTACCCCTCCGGTTGTCCAAGGTCAATATGAGATTATCGCCGCTTCAAACGCCAGTCCTGGAGAAATTACGCTGATCGAGGTGAATTTCACCCAGATCAGTGAAGTCGTGTCCGCAGCCAAAAATAGCGTGGTAGTCATCCAGGCGACACAGTCAAATCTACCCCTTACTCTGAATCGTTTCGGCGGGGTATGTGACAACGAGGTATCAGGGAACGATTCCTTGCAAGGCGCCTTTACTAGTGCAACCACGCTGTCGTTCACATTGACGGAAAATGGCCTCTCAGGAACTGGGACTTTAACGGGCACAGGGACCGTGTCAGCCGATGGAAAGCAGCTTACCAACGGAAGGCACACGAGTCCTGCCCAATGCAGCTTTCCTCCAGACAATGGCAAATTGACCGGTTCGAGCATCAAACCGTTTTCCGGACGTTACGCCGGAAGAATTACTAACGCATCCGGAACACAAGACCTGGTCATAGCCATGATGAATCAGACCGGATTCAACTTGACGTTATCCGGTACTAATAACGGAAGGGCATTCACTCTTACTGGTACCGTTGTCGGTGCGAGCTTCGATGTCAGCGGGTCAATTGCTGGAACTTCCGTTCGGTATTTCGGCCTATATAGTCCTGTTACAGACGAGTTTAGAGTTTTTGACCCAAGCGCCCTTACATTTCTTGGACATCTGCAAGGCGGCTCGTAATCCCAAGGTCAAAAGTCTGCAGCGAAATTCTGCCGGAAACCGGCCCGCGAGGAGCTCTAGATGAACGCCAAATGGAACGCTGAGTGGCTTATCAGATCTGGTTTGGTCTCGGTGTCTGTGCTGGCCGTGGCCCTGCTTATTATGTCATGGGGCAAAAGAACGCATGCTCAAGATCATACTCCAGTCCACGTCACGACCGACTGGAGCAACCGGCACATGATTTATTCGGCTCCTCCCGCGACGAGGGAAGGCCTGATTCTGCAGACGGAGCCTCGCTATCAGCATCAGGTGCTGCGGCGGAACGCGCCCGCCACTCAAGCGCAGGGTGGGAAATAATCTAAAGAAAATCACCCGTTCCGCGCCTATCAAATGGTGATTTAGATCAAGTGTGCGATTGCTAAGGAGCGCCAATGAGAACTGAACGGTTCGCGCGAATTCTGCCGGGAGCGGTTGCTCTTTGCTGGCTGCTGACCAGCGCAGGGTGCAATGGTTTGTTCTCGGACGGCACTCCGCCTGTCGTCAAGGCCCCGGGGGATTGGGGGATGTCGCTGACCGCTGGCGCTACCGTGGGAATCGGCCAGTTCCCCGCCAAATTCACGTTCGACGTTAACGCCGCGCCGGACTGCGTGAACGATTATGTAGCCTTCAATACCGGCCATCTAGGCGCCTCGGGAACAGCACCCAACATCTCCGCCTTTAACAAACTCTATTCGACCCAAGGCAGCGTGGGCGGCCAATGCGCCCAGAATGGACCTTCCGTATACTGGTCCTATTTCACAGGCGCTACAACGGGAGCCGGAACAGCCGTGACCTCCATAGTTCTCTCCCTGGATGGTAAGAAGGTGGCCTTCGTGGAAAACGTTGGCACCCAGGCGTGGTTGCGCATTCTGAAGTGGAAGGCTGGCGAGAATTCAGGCGTGGCGCCGACCACAACCCTTGCAGCAGCCACCACGTGGAATGCGGCGGGTTGCGGAGCGGCTGGCACCACCTCTTGTCTTCGGAGCATCGCCTTCAATAACGTAACAACCGACACTCGATCCGCGCCCTTCTTCGATTACGCTAACGACGCGCTTTACGTCGGGGATAACTCCGGCGTAATGCACAAATTCGCTTCCGTATTTGCCGATACCGGGGCGCCTGCCGAGGTTATCGTCAGTTGGCCGATCACCGTAACTTCAGGCGCCATGCTCACCAGTCCGGTTTACGATAGTGTTTCGAAAAACATTTTCGTGGGCGATAGTACCGGACACCTCCGCTTCATAAAAGAGGCGGGCAGCGCAATCGGCTCGTGCGCTGCTGGTAGCACCCCGTGCCTCGGCTCAGTTAACCTGGCAGTGGGAACGGGGGGCGATATTGTTGACGGACCCATCGTGGACGGAAGCACGGGAATGGTTTTCGCAGTCAATGGCACGGAAACAGCCAATAACGGAACTATCGTCCAGGCAAACACCGCCTTGGTGAGCAAGTTTGTAGGCAACATCGGTACAACTGCAACGGGAACCAGCCTTATTGCCAGCTATTCGGGCGACTTTGACAATGCCTACATCACCAGCGCCAGCGGAAATACACTGGGCCACATGTACGTCTGCGGGAAAGATCCGAACGCAATTAATAATATCCCGGCCATCTATCAACTGAGCTTTACTGCCGGCACTGGTATCGTGAGTAGTGTGGGCACTCCGCGCGCGGGCTTGGTCACAGACGGCGCCCTCGACGTCGCCTGCTCTCCAATCACCGAGTTTAATAATCCCAACGGTGGTGGCGTCGGAGTCGCAAGGGATTGGATTTTCTTTAGCATCGGGAATGGCTCTGCTGCAGTAAGCCCCATACCAACTGGTTCCAATTGCCGAACCGCACTAACTGGCTGCGTCATATCTGCGGATGTCACCGGTAATCCGACGTGGAATGCCACGAATCCCGCAAATTTTGCTAACGCGGCCGCGGTACCCGCGAACAAGGACGGAAGCACCAGCGGGTTCGTTGTGGACAATACATCCACGCTTGTGCAGGCTTCTAGCTTCTACTTCTCACTGGGAGTCAATTCGACCGGTACTGGACCCGGCATACCGAGTTGCAATACGACGGCGGGTGTAGGATGTGCGGTGAAATTGACGCAATCAGGGTTAAATTAAGCAGGGAGAGTCCAATACTTTCCTCGACAATTCCACCCCGGGGGCCTCAAATCCTATCTTCGTTTGCTCCGAAGCCCATGCGCTACGATGTTTTCCTGTTTCCCCTGCAGCTCGCTCCAATCGTTTGGCGATCTCCCGAATCGATGACCCGGAAGCCATTCCTCGGGAGATGTCCTCGGACTACCGGAACAATTCCACCATACTCTCCCGGCAGCCCGGCCAATTCCTCGGCAAAATTTTGAAACGAAAGGTCGATTCCCAGCGACTCCGAATATTCCACAAACAGCTCGCGAACCAGCTCAATTCTCTCCGCCGAATCTCCGTCAACGATTTGCATGCCAAGTGCCCCGCAACAAGGTAAATAAGAAACGACTAATCTCACCGCAAAACCTATCAGCCAAATCGTTCAACCGGAACGGACAAAATGGACTTAAAAAAGACTCCATTCACGATGCATTGCTGCCTTGCAACCCGTCATTCTGAACCTGCCTGCAGCAGGCAGGCGGAGCGAGACAACTTTTTCTTCCGCTTTGCTCCTGCAAAGCGTTGGCTCGCGCAGTGAGACCTCTGCACCATTGCCGCGCCTTTTGCGGCAATGAATCTCTCTTCGATCGGACCGGCGTCCCAGACCAAACCAATCGACACGAATTAGCGTGCCCCGTTCTCGGTATTTGGGGGCGGGGCTTTTTCTTTCCATTCTAAATTCAGACGGTCCTCAATGCCCGGTTTCCCGCCACCGGAATATGGACGTGATGTTCTCAGGTGCTCGATTCGCTGACAGATTTGTTGGAAGAGACCGCCAAACCGAACGAATCTCCCCGCACCTCAAATACTGGAAGGCTGTTGTGGCTCGCTCTGGCCCGGAAACAGCCTCGTTTTATTCAAAACTGCAGAAAACAGAAGAACAGTAACCTCGTAAAATCCGATAGTTCCAAAAGCAACCACTAGAGCGCCTATCGCTGTTGCAATCCCGGTCGTTGGCGAACTCACGAATCGATCGTACCGCGCCGACTGGAAAGAAATAAATTGCTGCCGTCCGCGCGCACGCCATTTGCTGTAATCATGACGAATGTAACTTCCAAGAAGTAATCCAAGCAGTGCGGCGGCGAGTACCCGGCTTGTAAAATTACGGCTCATCGATGCCCCTCTTATGCGTCAACTGTATATCACAGCTCAGGCGGATGGCCCATCCTTGCGACTTTATATCTTGCAAGGGTGGAGCTTTTGAATTCTCATTCCTTCGGACGCGTGGCCCGCATCGAAACGAATTAGGGGGTCCGTCCTCGGTGTTTGAGGGCGGGGCTTTTTCTTTCTTCCCTGTCTGGCGGCTCAGACGTTTCCGGTTTGCGCGTCATCAGGCACTTCGATCAATTTCAAGAACTCCAGATATAGTGTTCGTCCCGCACGTGCCAAACGCCGTCGACCTTTTCCATCAGTACGTATCTGCCGCCACCACACAGTCCACAAAAATGATTGATATAGAACACCGCTTGGGAACGGGATGGGTTGAAACCAACGCCAGAGAGCTCAACCAATCCCATATTTCCCGGGAATCTTTTCTGAAACTCCGATGAACCATAGTTGGATTCTCGAGTGAAGCGCACGGTCGCACCGTTAGGCAGCGCAAATTTGGGCAGCAGTCGCGTCTGAAATAAATTGCGGACCTGGTAACTCGCCCGAGTCAGCGTATGCAATTCCTCGAAACGCACACGGCCATCGAGCAGATAAAACAATCTGATTCTCAGCTTTGCGTTCGAGATTGTTCGATCCTTGATTACCACCTGCACTGGTCCGCCCACGCAGCACTTGCTTTTTGGCCCTCCGTCACATAAAAAAGCAACTATGAAGCCCAGTTACCGCGTTGGAACGCTGATCGTATTGGTAGCCGTCTTTCTGCCAACAAATGCGCTTTATCTTCAGGCCCAGGCGAACTCCCCGTACACGGACACGACGGCGGACTTCCAGCGCTTTCTACAAGATATTCTTGACGCAACTAAGAAGGGCGACAAGCAGAGTGTTGCATCTCTGTTGAAGAGCACCGAAGTTCCCAACTGCGATGCTTGGCTGCACCAGATGTACAAATCAGATTCAGCGGACAGTTGGATGAGCTTGTGTGATTCCAAAACCCTCTGTTCACAAGAAAAATCCATGAAAGAACTCTTTGCCGGATTCGCAAAAGAAGGCGGCGAGTTTTCCACTCGCAAAGTGAACGACAATCCGCAGGGTGGTGAAGGTGGACTTGAATCGGGAATGGTTCACGGCGGAAAAGAGCCTCTAGAAGTGTATTTCGCCTCGTGGAAGTCTCCAAACCAATCGAAAGAGGCCAAGAGTGAACCGATCGGCTATTTCTATTTTCTTGACGGAGGATTTCGCTGGGACAGCCGCATCTCGTTTCCAAAAATCAAAATCAGCAATGTAAAAATCGTTCCCGCAAAACTCATCAAGAAAGTGGAACCTGTTTACCCTGCAGATGCAGCTGCTCAACGCATCTCCGGGACTGTGCGCGTGTACTACGTGATCGGCGGCGATGGGGCGGTCTACAACGCACATGCACTTTCCGGCGAGGGGCTATCCGAGGACCCCTCCCTTCGAAAAGCTTGCAGAGGATGCGGTCCTTCAATGGCGATATCAACCAGCGACAATGGACGGCAAGCCAATTCAAACAAATGCCGTCACGGTTGACCTTAAGTTCTCTCCGAAGAGCTGAGGGTCGGATCGCGAATCGGCTCAATTCGGCAGCACTTAACAGCGTTTTACCAAATCTTGGAGCCCATAATGGGGTGCTCATCGAAAGCATAATCGGGATTCCAAACCCGAGAACCATGGTCAGGGAGTTGATAAGTTTTACTTTATCTCATTTGCTCGCATATAGCGGTCCATTCGAATGGATACTGTATAGTTATGTATTGACTTAGGAATCATGTTGTGATATCCTGGAAATAGTAATTGCGATAGTAGCGGGAACAAGGCAAGACCCAAACTGCGCTGTGAACGCTCAAAAGTGTATCAAAACAAAGGACTTTAACTCCCTTTAGAATGAACACTTATGAAAAAGGGGGAGGGGGGTACCACTTCATTGGACTTAGCGGTCATTCCCAAAATGGGATTCTTACAACCCGCTCTGAAACCTTCCCCGCGCGCGCGTTGACACCGACTTGTCCTCCGGCAATACTGGCGAGCGATGATTGGACAACTTCGCGGGCGGCTCGCGGACCGGCGGCCGAATCAGATTATCGTGGATGTGGGCGGGGTCGGCTACTTGGTGCAAGTTCCGCTTTCCACTTACGCCGCGCTGGGCGAACTCCACAGCGAAGTCTCTCTCCTGATCCACACGCACGTCCGCGAAGATGCTCTCGTCCTCTACGGTTTTGTTTCTTCGCGCGAAAAACATTTCTTCGAACTTCTCCTCACCGCTTCCGGCGTCGGCCCTTCTCTAGCTCTGAAAATATTGTCAGGCATGAGCGTTGAAGAATTGGTTCCTGCGATTCGCGGAAGCGATCTCGTTCGTCTAACAAAAATTCCCGGCGTTGGTCGTAAAACCGCGGAACGCATCGTCGTCGAATTAAAAGACAAACTGGAATCTGTCACCGTTCTTTCCGAAAGCGCGGAAAAAGCCGCGCCCGTTTCTCCTGCAGGAGTCGAAGCCGACGTGATTTCCGCGCTCGTAAATCTTGGATACGAATCACGTGTCGCCGAAAAAACCGTCGATGAAGCCAAACGCGAAACCGGCACAGCAAGCTTCGAAAAACTTTTAAAAGTAGCGCTCCAGGATTTGACCGGCCCCATGAGACGATCAACGCGCGCGGGTTCGTAACCAACAGGGAACTGGAATGCCAGACAGCACAGCGAAAAAGATGATGCACGAAAGACAAACCGATCGCATTGTCTCCGGCGCTCCGCACGACGAAGACGCTCGACTCGACGCCAGCGTTCGCCCCAAACGCCTCGACGAATACATCGGCCAGAAGCGCGTCAAAGAAAATATTCAGATTGCTATCGACGCCGCGCGCAGCCGCGGTGAAGCCCTTGACCACGTTTTGCTCTACGGTCCTCCAGGACTCGGCAAAACTACCCTCGCGCAAATTATTGCCAACGAATTGAATGTGCCCATCAAGACCAGCGCGGGTCCGCTGCTCGAACGCAAAGGCGATTTGACCGCCATCCTCACTTCCCTCGATTTGAAGGAAGTATTTTTTCTCGATGAAATTCACCGCCTGCAAGCAGCTGTGGAAGAAGTTCTGTATCCCGCGATGGAAGATTTCCGCGTCGATTTAATCATCGGACAGGGACCAGGCGCGCGAATCCATCCGTTCCATCTAAATCATTTCACGCTGATTGGCGCAACCACGCGCGCCGGCCTAATCACCGCGCCGCTCCGTTCGCGCTTTGGCATTGTGCACCGGCTGGATTTTTACGAGCCGGAAGATCTGCTCATCATTATTCACCGCTCCGCGAAAATTCTGAACATCCAGATGGAAGAAGGCGGTGCGGAAGAAATTGCCAAGCGGTGCCGTGGAACGCCGCGCGTCGCGAACCGTTTGCTGCGCCGCGCCCGCGATTTTGCGGAAGTACGCGCCAAAGGCTTAATCACCCGTTCCGTGGCTCAGGAAGCGCTAGCCATGCTCGGCGTCGACGAAAGCGGCCTCGATGAAGTCGACCGCAACCTGATGATCGCCCTGCTCGACAAATACGCCGGTGGACCCGTCGGACTCGGAACCCTCGCCGCCGCCCTAAGCGAAGAAGAAGACGCCATCGAGGAAATGTACGAACCCTACCTAATGCAGATCGGCATGATCGATCGCACCCCGCGCGGCCGCATGGCCACCCCCCGCGCCTACGAATATTTCAAGCGCGAATTGCCCCGCCGCCAGCCCAGATTGTTTTAAACATGATGCGCATCGCGTGACATGGAGAAAAAAATCTATCTTTCGCTGGGCTCGAATGTCGGAGACCGGGAGAAGAATCTCACTTCGGCAATCGCCGCGCTCCCTGGGGCAGGTGTCCACGTGGTCAAGGTTTCATCAATTTATGAAACCGAGCCGGTCGATTACCTTGAGCAGGCGTGGTTTCTGAATTGCGTTGTGGAGGGCACGACAGCGTTGGGCGCGTTAGAGTTGTTGCAGGCGCTTCGTGCCATCGAAACGCGAATGGGTAGTAAGAAACCTTTTGCCAAGGGGCCGCGATTACTCGATGTGGATATTTTGCTGTATGGCAACGAATGCATCGACAGCGGGGGATTGGTGGTACCTCATCCCCGGATGTTGCAGCGAAGATTTGTTTTGGCGCCGTTGGCGGAGATTGCGCCGCGATTGCGGCATCCATCCTGGCAGGGCACGGCAGAGCAAATGCTTGCGCAAACTGAGGATAAGAGTGTGGTGCGTCCGGTAAGCAAATAAAATCGCCGCGTTTAAAATGATCTGGAATTTATTGTTGCGAATTTTTTCACAGATCAGGATACGAAAGATGAAAAACTTAGCGGTCTTTGCCACCTAAATCTGTCGGCGGTTTGTGGCGGTTAGCTGCCGACGATTCTCGTTCCAGGCGTTCGTATTCGGCGATTTCTTCTTCACTGTAAGAATACGAATCGCGCGAAGCAAACATCGTTGTAGAGCGGCCCGCCTTCTGTTTCTTTTTTCGCTTGCCCGCGAATTCGTGGCGCACTTGGCGCAGCGGCGATTCAATGGCTTTCACTTCAATCAATAGGTCGCTCACTTTTTCAAGAAAATCGTGAAGATGAAATGGGCGCACCACATAAGGTAAGCGCGCAGCCTCGAGTGGCGCAATGAACTGGTTCTCAGTCATTTCCGGAACAATGTAGAGAACGCGGAGCCGGCCGCCTTCTTCAGCGGGCACATTTCCCAATTCACGCAGCGTGTATGCCAAGGGAGTATCCACGCCGATCATCGGAGCGTTTGCTATTACCAGCGACCATTCGCCAGTTTTTAATTCAGCGACGAGCAGCGCGATGTCCGTAGCCACCCGCACGCGGCAACCCTCGGAATCGAGGATCTGGTGCAACGCGCCAGAACTGCGCGCGTCATTATCCAGCACCAGGATGCCAACACGGCGAGACACAATCGAGGATGGCGGGGAGGCCATTGGGCAATTATAGACCCCCGTTCCCTACGGGGCCGGTCAAAGGGGGGAGGCCTAGCGTATCGGCTACTGCTCGCGGGTACAGGTAGTCACTACTATCTGGCATACCGAGGTTGACATGGCGAATAAAAAGCGAAACAATATGAATTCGAGGTGCTTCCATGGCTTCCTTTTCTTCGCTGCTCGAACCTGCTTCGCAGCTTTTTCCGGATGACACCGCGCTCGGCGGTTCGGGAAAAATTCCGTTAGTTGGCATTGCGCGGCTTGCGGCTGCTTCTCCGCCGGCGGAAACGCAGCGCAGCTCCGCGGAACGGCCGGAATATTTTTTGTTGCCGGTGCGATCTATATTAAATAAATGCAATTCAGCTGGCGTGCCGTTTGACTGGACCATCAATCCGTACCGCGGCTGCGAATTTGCCTGCAAATATTGCTACGCGCGCTATACACATGAATACATGGAGTTGGACGGCTCTGAATTTGAACAAAAAATATTTGTGAAACAGGATGCCGCGCCGTTGCTTGCGCGCGAAATGTCGCGGAAATATTCCTATGAATCAAAAACTTCGGAATATCAGGAGGCCGAGCACATCGCCATCGGGACCGCGACGGATCCGTATCAACCCGCGGAAAGGGAATACGGTGTGACGCGCGCGTGCCTGAAAGAATTAGCGAAGCGAGAGGGAATCAGCGTTTCGATCACCACGAAATCCAATCAAGTGGTGCGAGACATTGACATCCTGGAGGAAATCGCCGCAAAGTCCACGCTGCACGTGAACATCACGATCACAACATTGAAATCCAGACTTGCGCGTCTGCTGGAACCGCGAGCGCCACGGCCAGACTTAAGAATTGCCGCAATATCGGAATTGCGCGCGGCAGGTTTGAATGCCGGAGTGCTGGCGTCACCGTTATTGCCAGGAATCACGGATGGCGAAGGAGAACTCGAAGGGCTTGCCAAGGCGGCGAAAAATGCGGGCGCGCTGTGGTTTGCTTCGGCGGTTTTGTTTTTGATGCCGGCTTCAGCGAAAACTTTTATGCCGTTCGTGCGAGAAAAATTCCCGAAGCTGGCAAAGCAGTATGAGCAGTGGTACGCGCGCGAAGCGTACGCTCCGGAAGAATATCGTCAGGCGTTGAAGGAGCGGCTCGCAAGAATTCGGAAAACAAATGATTTTTCTTCACGGCCGTGGGAAGAAAAAAAAGTGGCGCCACCGAAGGCGCAGATGACTTTGGCGTGGGATACCGCGCCAGCTAAGGCATGATCGCTTTGTTTTGAAAGCGGCGCGCGGCAACGACCAAAAGAATTATTCCCATTGCAAAAAGCGCGAGGGCGTCCGTCCACAGATGCTGAATTCCCGCGCCGCGCAGAATGACCCCGCGCGTGATGTTGATGAAATAGCTGGCGGGAACCAGGTAACTGATGGCGCGGAAGAACCAGGGCATGGTTTCCCGCGGGAAAATATAGCCGGAGAAAAAAACGCTGGGCAAAATGGTAAGGAAAGCGAGCTGCATGGCTTCGCTCTGTGTCCCAGCTTTGCTGGATATAAGGATGCCCAGGGAAAGCGAAACAAATATATAGGGCATGGAAAGAAATGCCAGCAGAAAGACACTGCCATGAATCGGAACGCGAAAAATAAACCGCATGGACGTAAGAATCAGGCAAAGTTCAAAAAATCCAATTCCAAAATAGGGAAGAATTTTTCCGAGAAGCAGGCCGAAGGGGCGGACGGGCGTAACAAAAAGTTGTTCGAGCGTGCCTTTTTCTTTTTCGCGAACGATGGCGAACGCGGTTAGAAACGTGGTGACGTTGAGAAGCAGAATCGCGGTCAGACCCGGCAAAAAGAAATTGGGCGAGCGCGAATCCGGATTAAATAGGATTTTTGGGCGCATCTGCACGGCCATCTGGTTTTGCGAAGTCAAAACCCGCCGAAGGGATTCATCCAAGCCGATGGCGGTCGTGACGTTTATTGCCTGACCGGCCACCGAAGAATCGGAGCCATCAATAAGGACGAGCACCTGCGCACCCATGTGGTGCAAAAGACGGTCTGAATAATCTACCGGAACCTTCACCCCAACGCGCGCTTTGCCGGCGACGATAGCGTCGGTGAGGTCGCGATCATTTTCCGCGTAGCGAATGATATGAAACGTGTCGGAATTTTTTAGGCGATCAATCAATTCGCGGCTTTCGCGACGTCCATCGGCGTTGTAGACAATGGTGTTGATCTGCCGCACGTTGGTGTCAATTCCGAATCCAAGCAGCACCATTTGCAGCAGCGGAATGAGTAATGAGAAAAAGAAAGTGGCCGAATCGCGGCGCACGTGAAGAACTTCCTTGTAGAACACAGCGCCAAATCCGCGGAAGAGATTAGTCACGAGCGGTCTCCTCCAGGGATTGGTGCTTGGCGGTAAGTTCGACGAAAACATCCTCGAGGCTGGGCGTAAGCGGGCGAATCTCGGTGACGTGAATTCCGTTGCTCTGCAGCTTGCCGCGAAGGTCGGTCAGATCGAAGTGTTCTTCGACAAGCGCGTGAATCGATTCGCCAAAAATAGTGGCGCTGCGTATTCCCGGAATTTTCCGTGCAACGCGCAGCGCACGCGTAACCTCCGGTGTGGCGATTTCGATCCGCTCGGTTCCTGCGGGTTGCACGTCCGGCAATTGTTTTAGCGCTTCGGGCGTGCCGTCGGCTATGAGCTTTCCGTAATAGATGTAGGCAACGTGGTTGCAACGCTCGGCTTCGTCCATGTAGTGAGTGGTGACAAAAAAAGTGATGCCTTGACCCGATAGTTCAAAGAGCAAATCCCATAATTGACGGCGCGCGACGGGATCGATGCCTGCCGTGGGTTCATCGAGAAAAAGCAATTTGGGCTCGTGGAGCATCGCGCAGCCCAGAGCGAGGCGCTGCTTCCAACCGCCGGAAAGATGCGCCGCGAGGCGATTGAGGTAAGGTGCGAGACCGTTCAGCTGGATGATGTCATCAATGCGCCGCTTCAGCCGATCCGGTGGAAGGCCGTAAATCCGGCCGTAAAACTGCAGGTTTTCCGCGACGGTCAAATCGTCATACAAACTAAATTTTTGCGACATGTACCCAATTCGTTCGCGTACTCCTTCGGGATTGACTCGGACGTCCAATCCCTCGACCCACGCGGCCCCTGCGCTCAGCGGCAATAACCCAATGAGCATTTTGATTACGGTAGTTTTGCCGCTGCCGTTGGGCCCAAGAAAACCGAAAATTTCACCTTTCTCGACGCGGAAACTAATGCCGTCAACCGCGGTCACTTTTCCGAACCGCCGGACAAGTCCGTCGGCTTGTATAGCGGCTTTGGCGGGATTTCCAGAGGAAGCCATGTGGCTCAGCCTCCGGCCTTGCGCGTTGCGTTTTCCAGTTTCACGTCCGCTGCCATGCCGGCGAGGACGCGATGAGAAGGATCATTAACGCGAATTTTTATGCCAAATACCTGATGAACTCGCTCTTCCCGCGTTTGCACGTTGCGCGGCAGAAATTCCGCTTGCTGATTGATTTGCTCTACAACGCCGTCGAAAACCGTGTTGCCGGCGGAATCCACGCGAATTTCGGCTTTTTGCCCGAGATGTACCTGGAAGATTTGTGTTTCCGGAATATAGATGCGCACATAAATCTGATCGCTTTCGAGCAACGTGGCCACGGGAGTATTGGGCGCGATCAGATCACCGGGGCGAACGTCGAGCACTTCCACGGTGGCGGCGGTCGGAGCAACTACCTGGCGTTCGCGGAAACGCGCCTGATCCAATTCTTCAGCGGATTGCGCGAGTTGCACATCTTCGGGCCGATTGCCGTGCTGGAATTTTTGGAATGTCGCTTCAGCCTGCCGATAGCGTGCCTCGGCGGAGGCAATTTCCTCGGGGCGATAGCCGTGCTGCAATGCCGCTAACTTGTCGCGCGCGTTATCACGTTGAGCCACGGCCATTTTCCAGTTGGCCTCAGCGGTATCGCGCTGCTGTTTGGAAACCAAATCTTTTTGGGCCAGCGCCTGGTAGCGTTGAAAGTCCAGATTCGTGCGGGCTTCTTCGGCGCTCGCGCGATCCAGATCCGCTTGCGCGGCGGCAATATCTTCCTTGCGGTAACCGTTACGGCGCTGCTCGTACTCCGCGCGCGCTTGATCCGCTGCGGCTCGCGCCTCGGCAATTTCTTCCGGGCGGAATCCACGGCGCGCTTTTTCCGCCGCCGCGCGGGATTGACCGAGCGCGGCTTGCAATTCCTTATCGTCAAAGGTGACGAGCACCTGGCCCGCCTCCACTCTGTCACCCTCTCTTACCAGCACTTTGTCGATGCGTCCGCCAATTTTTGAGCCAACGCGGATATCGCGGGCTTCCACGGTGCCGGAGCCTTGCAGAGCGGTGTCGTGCCGGAACCACCCACTGTAAAAGTAAACCAAAGCAGCGAGCACGATCGCTGCAATGAGAAATATCAGGATGCGCGTGCGAGTCATAAGTAGCTCCACATCTGATTACGATGAATGCGCATCTGGAGTTACGCCCCCCGCCGAACCGTTTGCCGAACGGGGCGCGATTCCGTTCCACAACAGATCGAAAGCTGTATGTATCCGCGCCGGAAGAGAACCTTCGCCGGTGACGGCCCAGATCAGCAGCGTTCCAAAAATCGCTTGCCGGAATACCTCGGCAATTTCTTCCGCGGTAAGATCGGCGCGTACTTCACCGCGGTCTTGGCCGCGCTTTATGAGTCGCGATAGCAGCGCCTGACCACGCAAATGATTCTTACGCATAGCTTCACGCACTGGCGAACTCGATAGGTTGCCCTGCAGTAGCGCGCGAACTATAGAAGGATTGCGAGCGGGTTCCTCGGTCATGCGCACGCCGAGGGTACGCAGAAACGCGGGCAGTGAAGCATCGGTTTCGGCCGCCTCGGTGACGAGCGCTTGCAGTTTTTCCAACTGCATGTCGCCGAAAGCGATCAGTAAGTGGTCCTTGCTGGGGAAATAATTAAAAAAAGTACCTTTGCCAACGTCAGCGGCGCTGGTGATGTCTTCGACGGTGGTTTCGGCGAAGCCCTGCTTGGCGAAAAGATCGAGAGCGGCTCGAAAAAGGCGAGTACGCAGTTCGGTGCTGCGACGTTGGCGGCGGTCGGGGGACGAATGCGGACTAGGAGCGGGCATATTTGACCTTCAGCCATAAATGACTATTGGTCATAATACGACGAAAAAAGATCGTACGTCAAGGCTTGGTCAGAAAAAGCAGCTGTTTTATTTCAGCGACTCGGGGTCTGAGCGGTTTTTGGGAGACGTATGATTCAGCAAGGAGATCATCTTTTGCGCCGGGCCAGGAACGCCGACGCCTCCTTTGCGAATGATCGTCTCGGCGTCGATTCTGCGATGGTAAACTTTTTCATTCGCACGATTATCCTGGCGAAGGGTTGAGCCTTCCAGGGAAATGCCCGCAAATAGACCTCGCGAACGCGAATAGGTGAGCATCTCCGCGCGCATGGCTGCGTCGCTGGATGCGGCGGCGTCGCGACCCTTGGGACCGATGGCGGCCGCGGCGTCAGCGCCGAGCTTTACCTTGCTGTGTAAAAGTGATTTTGCGCCGCGAGGATTCATCACCAGGATTACGAAATCAGTGGCTTGGCCGCCGAGTTGGAAGCCGACACCGACACCTTCAAGACGCATCATGGCCGGCGCGCTCCACGGACCGGTGAAGTGTTCGCCGCTGCGGCAGGTCATGGCGCCCTTGCCGAAATTTCCGCTAAATCCAATAGCGAACTTGACGACTGACGGGAAAATCAGGACGCACTCGGCTTTGTCGAGGAGATCGGAGGGAATATCGTCGGGAATATCCAGAATTTCTTTCAACACCACGCCGCAACTTTCCAGGCGATCTTTTTCTTTATTTTCTTCCGCTAACGCCGGCACGCAAATCAATGCAAACACCAGCAAAAGACTTAGCGACTTATTTTTCATGGGACCACCTTTTCTAAAAACGAACTCGACGCTGTACTCAAGAGGAAGTCAGCTCGTAGCTCCATATTACAAAGTAATGTCGAGATGTTTCGCCAGACATGGCGCTTTGTGTCCAGATGCTGACTGTGTACCGATTATAGGGTGAAGACCTTTCGACTATACTTGGTCGGATAAGAGATCTCCAAGGAAGGAACACAATGGCGTCAGCGTATTGGGCCCGCGCATCGCTGTACCTTGCCATCGGCCTTTTGGCGATTGCCAACTTCGCGCCCGCCGCAGTAGCGCAGAAGCAACTGTCCAAGCACGCAGCCAAAGAATTGAAGAAGCAGAGTAAACGAGAAGCGGATGCGATGAGCCGCTTCTCTGAACGAGCCAGCGCGTTGCTTGCGAATTCACCCGTGGCAAAAGGCAGCTGGGGACTGCTCATTGTCGACGCGCAATCCGGTAAAACACTTTTCGAGCGGGATGCCGATCGGTATTTTCTGCCGGCGTCGAATATGAAGCTGTTCAGTACCGCGCTGGCGCTTGCCAAGCTTGGGCCCGAATACCGGTTTCATACCACAGTAGAAACTTACGGCGTTATTTCAGGAACCGGAGTGCTGAGCGGCGATTTGATATTGGTTGGGCGCGGCGATGCAAATCTTTCGAACCGCAAGTTTCCGTACGAGTTGAAAGAAGAGTTCGACGGTGCCCCCGACAGGGTGCTCGCGGAATTGGCCGATGCGGTGGCCGCGAAGGGAATCAAACAAATTTCCGGCGATGTGGTTGGCGACGACAGTTATTTTCCGCGTGAACGATACCCCAGCGGGTGGGAAATTGACGACATGGTCTGGGAGTATGGCGCGGCAATCTCAGCGCTGGCAGTGAACGATAATGTGGTGACGGTGACGCTGGTGCCGGGTGAAAATCCGGGAGATCCGGTGGCGGGCTTGATGCCGGAGACACCGGATTTTTTTTTGAAAAATGAAACGGTGACTTCAGCCGCTGGTGTCAAAGCGGATCTCACTCTGACGAGGGAACCGGGCGCGGCGGTGGTTGTGATACGTGGAACGCTGCCAGCGAAAAGTACTTCGCGCAAATTGCAACTGGCTATTGAAGAACCCGCGCAGCACGCGGCGGCATTGTTTAAAAAATCATTGGAGGAACGAGGAATCATGATTTCGGGGGTGGCGCGCGCCGTCCACGAGCCTGGGAGCGTGCTGACGCAGCGCGCGATTCTTGCGGAGCATTTGTCGCTGCCGCTCGCTGCGGACATTATATTGACCAATAAGATCAGCCAAAACCTGCATGCTGAATTGTTGCTGCGCACGGCCGCGCGGCAAATTAGCTCGTGGAATATTTCTGAGGACCTCGTGAAATTTGCGGGAGACTTTTATGTTACGGCCGGAATCGCTCCCGGAGACGTAGTACAAACGGACGGCTCGGGACTGTCGGAGCACGATCTGGTGACGCCGCGGGCGGTCGTGACGCTGTTGAGTTATGCGCGCACGCAGCCGTGGTTTCCTGTTTACCACGCGTCACTGCCGGTTTCTGGGGTGGACGGCACGCTCACCGAGCGCATGAAAACGCCGCCAACGCTGGGCCGGATTCATGCCAAGACCGGTTCGCTCGATCATGTACGCACGCTCTCGGGTTACGCGGAGACCCTCGACGGGCGCGTCCTGATTTTTTCCTTTCTCGGCAATGCGCAAACCGGAAAAAATCACGAGGCTACTGATGCCATTGATGGTTTGTGCCGCGCGATGGTCGAGGAATTCAGCGACAAAACTAGAGCTGATACGAAAAAGAATCATCGCAACTGAAGAGAGACTTGTCGTTTGATGCCAGTTCAGGAAAAAATTATTACGGTGTTTGGCAGCTCTCGGCCGCGCGAAGGTGAGGCGGATTACACCCAGGCGCGGGAACTAGGCGGCGCATTGGCTCGTGCGGGATTTGCGGTTTGCAGCGGCGGATTCGGTGGCGTGATGGAAGCTGTTTCGCGCGGAGCAAAAGAAGCGGGCGGCAAAACTTATGGCGTGACCGCCGAATTTTTTAAGGGCGCGAAAGCGAACCAGTGGATCGATGTGGAAGTGCGCGTTGAGGATTGGCAATCGCGCTTGTTTGAATTAATCCGGCTAGGGGACGGATATGTGGCCTGCAAGGGCGGCACCGGCACACTCGCGGAACTCGCGGTGGTTTGGGAGATGTTGAATAAATCGGTGATGACCCGCAAACCATTTGTGTGTTTAGGAGATTTTTGGCAACCGATCCTCGATTGTGTGCGCCAGGTGGAAATGGCTCATCCTGGGAGTTGGGCCGAAGCGAACGGCGAATTAATAACGCGGATCGAGGCGCCGCAGGTGGCGGCTTATTTGGCTGAAAAATTAATGAAACAGCATCAATAGGAATTGTTGATCGAGACGCATGGCGCGCACCGCACAAGACGTTTTGGAATTTGACAAACTGCTGGAGCTGCTGCGGCTCCGAACTACTTGCCTGCCCGGGCGACGCGCGGTTGACGGCCTCACTCCCGAGATGGACCGTGCAGTGCTGGAAAATGTTTTTGCGGACATCCGCGAAGCGCGAGAATGGTTGCGTGCCGCGCGAGAGCTGGGATTTGGCGGGTTGACGGATCCGGCGGAGTGGCTTGCGCGGCTGGAGGATGCGGGAGCAGTCCTTGAGGCAAAGCAACTTCTGGATGTGGCGACGTTATTGGAAACGTCGGCGTGGTTGCGCACGCAATTTCAAAATGAACAGGAAGTATTCCCGTTGCTGGCGGCTCGCGCGGCGGTAGTGGGAGATTTCCGCGATTTGCTGGCGGCCATCCGCAGATGTGTTCTTCCCAATGGAGAAATCAGCGACGATGCATCGCCTGCGCTGCGAAGGATTCGCGTAAGCCGCGCGCAGACTCGTGAAACGATACAGAAAACGCTGAAGCAAATCCTGCGCTCGCGTAATGCTGATGCCGGCGAAGATTACGTTACGCTGCGGAACGACAGATTCGTGATTCCGGTGCGCACTGAACAACGCAAAAGCGCCGCCGGCGTGGTGCATGGAACCAGCGGAACTGGGCAAACGGTTTTCATCGAGCCTTTCGAGACCGTGGATGCAAACAATCAACTGGTGCAATTGGGTGAAGATGAAGCAGCGGAGATTATCCGCATTCTCGCGGAATTGACGGACCGGCTACGCGCACGGAAGGCCGCGTTGGATGCGGCGGTTGAGACGATTGGCTCACTCGACAGCATGATGGCGCGAGCACGTTTCGCGCGGGATTTTGATGCCACCATGCCGGAATTTTCGCACGGCGCAGAATTACGGCTGCAAGATACGCGGCATCCGGTGCTGGAAGATAAGTTGCGGCGCGAAGGGCGCAGCATTGTTTCCATCTCGCTGGCGCTTGGCGGCGATGAGCGGGTGCTGGTGATCAGCGGACCAAACACCGGCGGAAAGACGGTGGCGCTGAAGACCACGGGAATAGCCGCGCTTTCCGCGCAATCCGGTATTCCGGTGGCGGCGCAACGGGCGGTGCTCCCTATTTACGATCATTTGCTCGTGGATATCGGCGACGAACAATCGATTGCCGCGGACCTTTCTACTTTTTCCGCGCACATGCTCAATTTGAAAAAGATGTTGGAGACAGCGACGTCGCAGTCGCTGGTGCTGGTGGACGAAATGGGAACAGGGACCGCGCCGGAAGAAGGCGCGGCATTGGCAGTGGCGCTGCTTGATGAATTTCGCGCGAAGGGTTGCATCGTGCTGGCCACCACGCATCACGACCGTCTGAAGACATATGCATCAACAACACCAGGTGTGGTTAACGCCGCGGTGGAGTTTGACGATGTGAATTTGCGGCCGACGTATCGTTTGATGGTAGGCGTGCCGGGTGGCTCGAGCGGAATTGCAATTGCAAAGCGCCTTGGAATTGCCGATGCGATCATTGAACGCGCGCGAGGATTATTGACGGCGGAATCGCGCGAAGCCGCGGATCTGATTGCTTACTTGCATCGCAGCCGCGATGAGCTTGACCGCATGCAGCATCAGATGGCCGCGGAGCGCCATGAACTGGAAGAGGAACGCCGTGCGCTTCGCACCGAATGGGTTGACCGCCAGAAGAAACGCATTGCGGAGCTCGAGCAAAAGTTTGCGGAAATGCAGAAGCGGTTCGATGAAAACATCGCGCAGGTAGTGGAAACCATAAAAGAGAAAGAATTGCGCGCGCAGTTGGAGAAGAGCAGCCGGCGAAAATCTCAGAGCGTTCGTGGGGAGGCGCGCGAGGAGTTCAACGCGGCGCTGGTCCAGACCATTTCCGAGTCGCAGGCGGATCTGGGGATCGCACCGAACGCTGCGGCGGCGTCTCTAAGCGCCGAAGACCTGCAACCCGGCACGAAGATCAGGGTTCGCGGATTCAGCAAGCCGGTGGTGCTGCGGAGAATCGAAGGCTCTACGGCGGAGATTGAGGCGGGACCACTGCGCATGAAAATAGCGGTGGAAGAAATTACCGGCGTCGAAGGTACAACGGATCACGGAAGAATTGCAGCCTCTTCGGGAACGCTGAAGAACGTTACGGTTTCATCGCATTCGGCCCAGCAAGCAGAAGCGGCTGGGGAGATAAACGTGATCGGCATGCGCGTCGAGGAGGCGACGGAGCTTGTCGACAAATATTTGGACCAGGCTGCCCTTGCCAACAGAACACGCGTACGCATTATTCACGGGCACGGAACGGGAGCGTTGCGCAAAGGGCTTGCGGAATTTCTAAAAAAGCATCCGCTGGTCGAGCGAGCTTCGTTTGAAACCGAAGAGCACGGCGGCAAAGCCATCACCATTGTAGAATTGCGGAATTGAGCAATGGCTGAAGCGGGATCATTCGCGGATAAGGTGAAGCAGCAGGCGGACATTGTTCGCGTGATTGGCGAATATGTGCGTTTGAAAAAGAGCGGGCAAAATTTCTCGGGTTTGTGCCCGTTTCATGCGGAGAAATCGCCATCGTTCTCGGTTCATCCGGTGAAGCAGATCTATCACTGTTTTGGTTGCGGCGTAGGCGGCGATGTTTTCAAGTTCGTGATGGAAATGGAAAAGTGCGCTTTCCCGGATGCTATCCGGATCGTAGCGGAAAAGTCCGGCATCGCCATCCCGGCGGCGCGTGCCAGTTCGCCGGAAGAGCGGCGCGAAAATCAGCAGAGAAGCGCGCTGGTGGAAATGCATCGCGAAGCGCAGACATTTTTTGTGAAACAGCTAGGCGCCAGCGCGGATGGGAAAGCTGCCTGCGATTATCTTACTGGGCGCGGATTGGATCCAGAAACCATCGCGCAATTCGGAATCGGATTCGCTCCCACCGGTGGAGATACGCTGCTGCGATTTTTGCGCCAGAAGTATAAGGATGCGGTGCTGGTTGAGTCTGGACTGATTTCGCGCGATCAGCATGGAAAACTGTTCGATCGTTTCCGCCGGCGAATCACCTTTCCGATTGCCAACGAATCGGGAAAGATCGTGGCGTTTGGTTGCCGCGCGATGGGTGAGGACCAGCCCAAATATTTGAACTCGCCAGAAACGCCAATCTATTCAAAAAGTGCCGTGCTGTACCACATGGACCGCGCCAAGGACGCGATCCGCCGGCAGGATTTCGCAATTCTCGTGGAAGGGTACATGGATGCCATCGCGGTTGCACGGGCGGGAATACTCAATGTGGCCGCAACCTGCGGCACCAGTCTTGCCGAAGGGCAGATTAAGCTGCTGTCGCGTTTTACCAAGCGCGTGATTGTGAATTACGACCCTGACACCGCCGGGCAAACCGCGACCGAACGCTCGCTTACGTTGTTGTTGGAGCAGGATTTTGAGGTGCGCGTGCTGGCGCTCCCGCCGATTGGAAACAAAAAAGCGGACCCGGACCTTTATATTCGAGAACTGGGAAAAGATGCCTACATCAAATTAATGCGCGAAGCTCCGCCGTACGTCGATTATTTGATTGCGCGCGCGCGGCAAATGGATTTGAGCACTGGCGAAGGCAAACTCCGCGCGCTGAACTTTTTGATGCCGTATGTGCAACGAATTCCCAACCGCCTATTGCGGTCGGAGTGGGCGACCCGGATTTCACAGCAATTGCGAATTGATGAGCCGGTACTTCGCGCCGCGCTGTCCAAAGCAGCCAACGAACGCCGTGGCGACGTCAAAGCGCAACCAGAACTGGTGCGTAACGCCGCAAAACCTTTTGAAAGGCGGCTTATTCGAATGCTCGCGGAAGCAGAAGGCTTTAGGCGGGAACTGGCGCAATTTCTGGACCGCGAAAAGCTTTACGTGGGCCTGGAAACCGAAAAAATCTTTCAGGCTTTGGTGGTTGCAGGACTTACCGACCCGCCATCCCCAACCTCGGAAATCGCCGCGCTGCTGGAGGGCCGGGATCGAAGGCTATTTTTCGAAATATTATTTGAGGACTCCCAAGAACCGAATTGGGACGAAGCGCAGAGTTGCCTTGAGGCTTTACAGAAGCGCCAATACGAGAGGGACCTGGCGGAAGTGCAGCGGGAGATAGAGGCTAACCCTGGTGGCCCGGAATTGCGGGGTTTGCTGGGTAAAAAGCAGGATTTGATGCGGCGGCTGGCTTCCGGGAAGTAGAGCAAGCACAGGTCCTTTTGAAACTCGGGTCTTGCACAGTTTTCCTCGAATTAAAACATTGACGCAGTAGGACTTAAACGTGTAGCGTAATAGGGTTTCACGGGTAACGATTCTGTCCTAAAATGCATCATATAGATGTGTTTTTGCGTCAGGAATTTTGGCGGGTGGGGAATTACGAGTAAGATAACCAGTAGCTTACGACGCAGCCCAGAAGGTAACAAAATACAAATGATTCCGTGCAGGGGCGGCCTTCCCTGGAGTGCTTAACGGCGCGCGGTTCTTTTTGTGTCTTCGTAGCGGCTAAAGTTCTGAACGAGAAGTATTTTCGAGTTTGCCTGAATTTATAGGGAATTGTGGGCGGGATCGCTGGAGGCATCTGTGGCAGCAGTAGGTCTTGAAGAAAAATATGATGCGGTAAAACAGCTTATTGCCATTGGCAAGGAGCGCGGTTACCTGTTGTACGACGAGGTGAATGATTCGCTCCCGGCAGAAGTGCATTCGTCGGAAGAAATCGACGACTTGCTGACGACGTTTGAGCGAAACGGCATCGAAATTTACGAAGACCAGGCTTCGGCGAAAGCTGCGCGCGCGGTGGAAGTTTCCGCGGAAGCCGGCGAACGCGACGGTGCGGTAAAGGAAGATGCCCACGAGCCGGAAGGCGACCTGGATCTGACGCCGGGCTCCCTCGAAAAAACCAACGACCCGGTGCGCATGTATTTGCGCGAAATGGGAACGGTGCCGCTGCTCACGCGCGAAGGCGAAGTGACCATCGCCAAGCGTATCGAACGCGGGCAATTGGTGGTGATGAAGTCCATCACGCGTTCGCCGATCGTAATTAAAGAATTGATCTCGGTTGGCGAAGATTTGAAAAAAGGCGCGCGTTCCATCAAAGAGATCGTGGTCTTCGACGATGAAGAACTGACCGAAGAAAAAATCGCGAATAAGACCAAACAGACCCTCAGGTATATCGATAAGATTGCGAAATTGTACGACACGGCGCTGAAACAAGCCGCGAAACTGGAAGAAACTCCGAAGGCGAAAAAGCGTCCTTATATTAAGGCTAAGTGGGCGGTGGCGCGCACGCGGGTGCAGATTTCCGTGGAAATTCGCGCGATCGTATTCAATCCTTTCGAGAAAAAACGCCTCATCGATAAAATGCGCGGCACCGTCGAACGGCTGCAGTCCCTCGAACGCGAAGCGGGCAGGCTGGAACGCCGCGCGGACGTGGCTAAAGGAGATGTTGCGTCAGAAGCTCGCAAGGAATTGCGCACACGGCGCTCGGAACTCAGAGTCATTGAAGAGGCGAGCGAAGTTGGCTTAACGGAACTGAAGCGCACGCTGACGTTCATCCACCGCGGTGAAGCGGAAGCGGAACAAGCAAAAAAGGAATTGATCGAAGCTAACCTGCGATTGGTGGTTTCCATCGCGAAAAAATATACCAACCGTGGATTGCAATTTCTGGATTTGATTCAGGAAGGCAATATCGGCTTGATGAAAGCCGTGGATAAATTCGAATGGCGCCGCGGCTACAAATTTTCGACGTACGCGACGTGGTGGATTCGCCAGGCGATTACGCGCGCGATTGCCGACCAGGCGCGGACGATTCGTATTCCTGTGCACATGATCGAAACGATCAATAAGCTGGTGCGCACCAGCCGCCAGCTGGTGCAGGAACTCGGGCGTGAACCGACCAGCGAAGAAATCGCCAAGCGTATGGATATTCCGGTTTCGAAAGTGCGCAAGATTTTGAAAATTGCGCAGGAACCGATCTCGCTGGAAACACCGATTGGCGAAGAAGAAGATTCCCACCTGGGCGATTTTATCGAGGACAAGGCCGTGGTTTCGCCTTCCGACGCGGTGATCAACCTGAACTTGAAGGAACAAACTTCTTCGGTGCTGAAGACTTTAACGCCTCGCGAAGAAAAAGTTATAAAAATGCGGTTTGGGTTGGATGACGGCAGCGAGCACACGCTGGAAGAAGTGGGGCAGTCGTTCGCGGTTACCCGCGAGCGCATTCGCCAGATTGAGGCGAAAGCGTTGCGGAAGTTGCGCCATCCGTCGCGTTCGCGAAAATTGCGGGCATTTCTCGAAGGCCCGTCGCGCGATTACCTCTAGAAAGAACGGCAATTCCCAAAGGAACAAAAAACGCCTCCGAATCCCGGAGGCGTTTTTTTGTTGGTTGCGCTGGTAAACCAAGCCCGCGATATGAGGAAACTGTTCTATTAACGACTGCACATCCGCGGAAACGCATCATAGAATAGTTACAGTGGCCGCCGACGAGACGAACGGTATGAAAACAACGCGAAAGATTTTCGCATTTTTATTGCTGGGACTACTCGCATTTGTCGTGTACGCGCTTTACCACACCGGCATGCCCGCCGCGAATGAACCTGAGAAGCCGCTGGTTTCCACCGCGGGCGCAGGCGCACTGGTGGACGAATCCAGCTTGCGAACCGCGCAGAAATTGGCGCAGCTTGCGGACAAGCCCGAAGAGCAGCGACTTGCGACGGAGGCTATCAGGCTCGCGGACCACGAATTAGATTTGGCGTTTGCCGCGGCGCAGAGGGACGCGAAAGCGCATCCCGCGTCACTCAGCGAGGAAGCGAAGGAAATTCAAGCGCGGCTCGAAAAAGCGCAGAACAACCAGAAGCAAGAGCAAGCAGAAGTTGAGCAGTTGACCGCGGCAGTGGAACGCTCCTCGGGCAACAAGAAGCAAGCGCTGCAAGATCGGCTCGACGCCGTCAAGGCGGAACTGGAACTTACGGATGATGAAGTAGATGACGCGAGCCAGGATCTGGTGCGCGCCGGCGGGGATACCAAGTGGCGGCTTGAACAGCTTGCGGAAAAGCATAAGGCTACATCGGCAAGCGTTGACAACGCCGCGCCGCTGAAGATTGTGGAGGGACCGGAACGATTTGGACTTATTCACCGGGTTACGCAATGGAATGCGTTGCAACAAAAAAGAAAGCAACTGCTGAAAGCGAAAGAGGATGAGACAGCGTCGGCGGCTGCGCTGACCGCCAGGCACAATGATTTGGCCGCGCGAATCGAGACGGCAAAGCAGTCGTCGCCGGATCTGGCCAGACACACGAAAAAGAGTAGCGTTTCATCGCAAGCGGAATCTGCAAAACAATCTCCAAAAAAGGGACGAAGCCACGAAGAGGCGGTCGCGGCGCTTGCGAATGTGAAAGAAATTATTTCGCAGCAGCAGGAATTGGCGGGGTTAGACCGGCGCGCCGATTACCGGAAACAACTGGCGGCGATTTATGCGCAGTGGGCGCGCGAAGTAGCCGCGCGGCAATCCGGAGTTTTGCATCGCGCGTTGCAGGGCATCGTAGTTATCCTGCTCATTACACTTGGAGCCGTCTTCTTCAGTTCGTGGATGAACAAACTGGTAGGCAGGCTGTCGATGGACAGACGCCAGGTGCAATCGCTGCGCACTGTCGTTCGTGTATCGTTGCAAATTGTCGGCTTGCTTTTAATCCTGATCGTAATTCTTGGCCCGCCCAATCAATTGGGAACATTTCTCGGATTGGCAGGCGCGGGACTCACGGTGGCATTGAAAGATTTCATCGTGGGATTCATTGGGTGGTTCGTGCTGATGGGAAAAAACGGAATCCGCGTGGGCGATTGGGTGGAAATCAACGGCGTGACCGGCGAAGTGGTGCAGGTTGGTCCGTTTCATACCGTGCTGTTGGAAACCGGGAACTGGACGGACTCCGGTCATCCGACCGGGCGGCGCGTGACATTCACAAACAGCTTCGCGATCGAAGGCCACTATTTCAATTTCTCGACCTCCGGGCAATGGTTATGGGATGAGCTGCAAGTAATTTTA
>DATNME010000041.1:0-5226 GCA_035602385.1 Candidatus Dormiibacterota bacterium | reverse complement strand
CTTATCTTATGTTACCAGTGTCATAAGAGACTGCCGGCGTTTAAGCCGGAGGAAGGTGGGGATGACGTCATATCAGCGTGTTCCTTACGCCTTGGGCGACACACGTGCTACAATGGGATGGAACAGAGGGACGCCAAACCGCAAGGTGGAGCAAATCCTTTAAAACATCCCCCAGTTCGGATTGAGGGCTGCAACTCGCCCTCATGAAGTTGGAATCGCTAGTAATGGCGCATCAGCTACGGCGCCGTGAATACGTTCCCGGGCCTTGTACACACCGCCCGTCACATCACGAAAGTGGGTTGTACTAGAAGTCGCCAAGCTAACCGCAAGGAGGCAGGCGCCCAAGGTATGATTCACGATTGGGGTGAAGTCGTAACAAGGTAGCCGTAGGAGAACCTGCGGCTGGATCACCTCCTTTCTAAAAGTAGTGGTGGCTCAATCCGCTATGGTGTGCGGACTATGCCACCCAATGTAAATCACGGTCCTCACGGACCCAACGGTTTACACGTTTCGATTTACAATTCGGGCAGATTCTGGCAGATCGTGTCGACTCAAAGAGAACAACATACCTAGTGCGAATTGTTCAGGGCCGCGTGAGTTTCCCGCGGCCCTTTTTGTTTTTGGATTGCAGGATTCCGAATGAACGGTCCGGAGCATCTTTGTACATGGTTTCTACGTCTCAACGGCTATCTCACAACAACGAATTTCTATGCGCACGACAAGCATGAAACGCTTGGAGAGATCGACGTTATCGCGGTGCGTTTTCCGCACTCTCAGGAGTTGCATTTCGACGATTTCAAGACACTGGAGTTATTTCCGCTTAACCTTTCTCGACTTGACGGCCTTCTGGGCTGAATCGCTCGAAAGAATCCCTTCAATCTGCTCCAGGTGATTGATGTCATGGCCGCAAATCAAATTAACAATGTGCTCGATACTCTCCTCGCCACGCTCTGAGTGCATCCCCGAATGCTTCCACTGCTCTGGCGTCAGCGATTTGAGCAGTATCAGATTTGCCTCGCGTGCCGCGCCAAATTGCTCAATACATTTCAGCGGATCGCGCTTCTCGTAGTGCCCCACCGCCACCCACTTATCCTGATCAAATCCCTGGATCGGCGTTCCAGGCGACGCGAGAACGGACCGTAGCCGCCAGCCGACGGCGATTTCTGTGTCGCCAATATGAGCCAATATTTCCGCAATCGACCACTTATCCGGTTCCGGACGCTTGCGCAATTTCCCCGCCGGCAATCCTTTCACAAGTTGCGCCAATTTTTTCGCGGTCGCCGCCTGCACCTTCAAAGGACTCTGCCCTTTGGCTTTGGCTTCCACTTTCGCCAGAATTCGTGCGACGTATTCCTTCGGAGTCTCTTTCATCTTAGTCTTACTCCTCTATCTGATGATGATATCGACTCCAGTGAAAAGAAACCAACTCGTTCTTTTTTGATGAGCTTGTTCATAAGCAGTAAATCCATCAAATGCTCTAAATCCATGAAATAAAGTTTCAGCAGAACTGTATCGAAGCGAACAGACTCCTTTTCCCCAACGCTCCAGACTTATGTGTGCGTGGGGATCGCTTTGGTGCAATCCCCTAATTTTGCGGTTACAGGAGAATGCCAATGCTTGGATTAATCGCCGCGGTTTTGATTGTTCTCTGGTTGCTCGGCTTTTTTGCGTTTCACGTCAGCGCCAGTTTGATTCATATTTTGCTGATCATCGGTATCGTCATGCTCGTTTTGCACTTCGTGCGTGGCGGAACAAGTACCGCTGCTTAGCAACCGTCGAGATTCCCATTCGCCACGCATCAGGTGTTTCCTGTATGGATGGCGAGAGGGGATGGTGCCAGACTTTGCAATGCTGGGAGAGGAGAGGGGTGCAGTGTCACCTCCCCAGAAAACGGAGAGAAGAAAATTCATGAAAAGCAAAATGTTTGTAAGTATCATCGCGGCGACCGCGTTGTTGATGCTTCCTTCGATAAGTTCTGCGAAGAAGAATAAGAGCGCGGAGGTTCGCACCGTAACGGGATGCTTGACCGCTGGTGAAGACGGCCACGATTACCTTCTCAAGGCCCAAGACGGCGCAACCTGGGAGCTGTCCAGCTCCGCGGTTAAGCTGTCCACTCATGCTGGCCACACCGTTACCGTCACCGGACATGTCCGTGCCCACGCAATGCACGGTGTGAAGGAAAAGACCAAGGACGAAATGAAAGAGCACGGCATGGACAAGAACGAAAAAGAACACGGTCATCTCAACGTCAAAACCCTCACCATGGTGAGCGACAGTTGCAAGATGTAATTCGGCCCAATTTTAATGTTTTAATCCAAAGGGAGAACTCAGTTCTCCCTTTTTTATTTTTCCTGACTCCATCTCCACGACGATTTGAACGTTCTTTCCGGATAGACGCTCCGCATTCGTACGTTCATTCTGACCTGCAGGGGCACCGCTTCCCGCCCCGAAATTTCACTGGAGCGAGGTCACCAATGCAATCTTTTCGAATCAACGCAATACCCACCGAAATCGCTGAATCCGTTCGTGCCGCCAAAAATGGCACCGCACTTGGCTTCCCTATCTACGTCGACGTCGCCGCTGACGCCGCACCTTGTCGACATTGTCTGCGCGTGTTTAAACCGGGCTCCGATCGCCGGATTCTCTTCACTTATGACCGTTTCACTGGCGTCGAAAAACTGCCCCAGCCGGGCCCCGTTTACATTCACGCTGAACCTTGTCAGCAATATCCTTCCGGCGCGGGATTCCCGCCAGAACTTCGCGACAGTCCGCGTACCTTGGAAGCGTACGGCAAGGGGCGCCGGCTGGTGGCCCAAGAATATGGAGTGAACGACACCTTCGAATTTCTTATTCAAAAATTATTTGCACGCCCAGAAGTTGACTATGTCCACGTAAACAGCACCACCGCCGGCTGTTTCACATTCCGCATCGACCGCCCGTAGTGAAAAAATGGGCGTAAAAAAGAGCGGCTCCGGTCTGAACACCGGAGCCGCTCTTGTAGCGGCCGCCTTCCGAGGTGGGCGCCTTCGCCTTAATTCCGAGGCGCGCAGCCCCGGTTTTTTTTATCTGTCATCCCGAGCGCAGCGAGGGATCTGCTTTTCTATCCCAGAAACTCAGCCCGCAGACTTCGCCTGGCTGGCGGTGTTTTGGTAAGCAGCCGCCCGCCGTTCCATCTCTTCCGGCGCTACATCCTCAACATGCTGTGCCAACCCCCACATGTGTCCGTAAGGATCGACGATCTTTCCATAACGGTCTCCCCAAAATTGATTTTCCAGGGGCATCGCAACTTTGCTGCCTTCGGCGACTGCCAACTCAAACACTCGATCCACATTTTCCGTGTACAAAAACAGATAGATAGGATTGCCTGACCCGGGCGTAGGAGCGCTGGCCATACCCGGAATCTCATCATTCAGAAACATTTTGGAATCACCGATCTGCAATTCAGCGTGCATCACGATGCCCCCAGGCCCGGGCATCCGCATGATTTCTTTTGCGCCAAACACCTTTTTATAGAAATCAATCGCTTGCGAAGCATTGCGGCAGGTTAGAGCCGGTGAAATCCAATGGTACCCATCTGGAATTGCTTTAACTGTAGTCATGTATTCCTCCGTAGTATTCAGACGTAACTCGACTCGGCCAGGAAGCGGGGCAATGGTTATAAATAGCGGGGCGGTGAAAGTCAATACAAGTCCGAGCCATCGTCGGTAAATAATTTGTAAATTTTGCACGCTATGAGGGGTAGCTGCCCTGGAACGAAAGAAAAATGCACCCGGGTGAACCCCTGCTGCATCCCAAATATCAGCTCTTAACCATTTTCTGTAAAGGTGAGGCCATGCGCTTCCATTCTCAATTGATTCTCACCGCAATATTGTCACTTCCTATATTGGTACAAGCCCAGGTAACCCATGGACAAAAGCCGCAGCTCCCCCCTCCCTTTGCGACTCCAACGGTTGGGAATAGTCCGGACGGAGACAAGCCCCCCGCGGGCTTTTTGCCCAACGCCCCATCAGGTTTTAAGGTGAATGTCTACGCCTCAGGGTTCAGACGGCCGCGCTGGCTTACCGTCGCGCCGAACGGCGATATCTTCCTCGCTGAAACCGGCGCCGGCCGCGTCCTGGTCCTTCGCGATACGAAAGGCACAGGCGTCGCTGACCAGCCAGAGGTCTTCGCCGACGGATTGAAACAACCCTTCGGTATAGCGTTCCACAATGACTACGTGTACGTCGGAAACACCAACGGAGTGGTTCGCTTTCACTACGATTCGAAGACTTCCAAGCGCACTGGTGAAGCTGAGCCAATCCTGCCGCTTCCCACCGGTGGTCACTCAACGCGCGCATTGGCTTTCAGTCCAGATGGCAAACAGCTCTTCATAAGCGTCGGATCCTCCTCCAATATTGACGTCGAAAAGGATCAACGGCGCGCCGCCATCACCGTCTCCGATCCCGATGGAAAAGGCGCGCGAATTTACGCCAGCGGTCTGCGCAATCCCGTAGGCATTGCAATTGAACCCGTCACCGGACAGCTTTGGACCACCGTAAACGAGCGCGACGAACTAGGAGACGATCTCCCGCCAGACTATCTTACCTCCGTCAAGGACGGTGGTTTCTACGGATGGCCTTTCAGCTACATCGGCGACAATGTCGACCCGCGCGTCAAGCCCCAGCGCCCAGACCTCGTCGCCAAGGCGATTATCCCCGATGTTTTGCTCGGGTCGCACGTTGCGCCCCTGCAGTTCACGTTTTATACCGGCAAGTCATTTCCCGAAAGCTACCGCGGCGGAGCTTTCGTTGCCGAACACGGTTCATGGAACCGCTCCACCCGCAACGGATATCAGGTGGCTTTTGTCGGCTTCAAGGACGGCAAAGCCTCCGTCGATCCCGTGCCTTTCCTCACCGGTTTTGTTTCCGATCCCAAAGGGCACACCGTGAACGGCCGCGCTGTGGGAGTTACCGTTGCTCCCGACGGCTCACTACTCGTTTCCGATGACGGCGGCGGCGTAATTTATCGCGTCTCCGTCGCTAAGTAACGCAGCCAAACCCTTCTAATCAGAAACTTCCACTTGTGCGGTTTGTGCGTTAATCGGGCTTGTGATTACTTTCGCGGCTACGCACGAGACCGGGCCCTGTCACTTCATGGATTGACTGTCTGCGTCAAGACTTTCGACGTAGTGCCGGTGAAGTTCGTATCGCCGCCATACACTGCGGTAATCGAATGCGATCCCACCGT
>DATNME010000040.1:0-5036 GCA_035602385.1 Candidatus Dormiibacterota bacterium | reverse complement strand
GCCGAAAATATGTTCTTCCTTGTTGGGGCAGAGAAAATCCGCGCGGTTCTCGTTCCAGAACGCCACGTGATGCAGCACCGTTCCCGGCACCGCGTTCCGGCTGGCATCCACGAGCTTCGGGTGATACGCAAGCAGCCAGCCGTCCACCGGTACTTCCCAAACCAAATCTGGCGGCTGCGGCATTTTCATATGGGAGGTGTGCGCCGGCAAATTCATCGGCCCAACGCGGAGTGTGACGATATGCGCCGTCGCATCCACTTTCGCATCCAGCGTGACGCCCTTCGCGACCGCATGATGCATGCCTTCCTGCATGAAGCCGTGATGCTCGTGCTGCATCGGCAGCGCTTTCGCCGCGCCTTCATCCAGGCCAGTATGCGTAGGGTGAACATCCTTCGACGTATCCACCGGCTTTTCTTGCGCCACCGCAATGACGGCCGCAAGTAGGAAAGCACCGCAAATCGCAATTGTTTTCTTCATTGGGCTTCTCCGCGCATCGGTCTCAGCGTATAAACGGGAACTTCCTCATCATACTCCCGGGAAGCGATCAGCGGAATCGCCCGGAACGCTACGTGTTGCGAAGTACTTCCAGGTGAACTCCGGCGGCAAAACAGATAGTATTCGTGGCGATGAAAATACGCGGACGTCTTGCCGTTCACTCCGGCATTCTTTTTTTGATTGTTTTACTTTTCTACGAGCCCATCTACGCGCAGAAGCCCGCGGCCGACGATCTGCTGGTGCTCAACAATGTGACGGTCGTCGACGTTCAAACGGGCGCACTGCAATCCGAGCAAACCGTAATCCTCGAGCGCAATCACATTGTTTCCGTGGGGCCCAGCAAGTTGGCGAAGTATCCACGAAACGCGCCGAGCGTGAACTGCCGCGGCCTTTTCTTGATTCCCGGGCTCTGGGATATGCACGTGCATCTGGTTTTCGGCGATTGGTTTCCCGATGCGCAGGACATTTCGCTGCCGCTCTTCGTCGCGAACGGCGTCACCGGCGTGCGGGACATGGGCAGCGAGCTGGACATTGTGCAGGGGTGGCGCAACGAAATTGAAGCGGGCCGGCTGATCGGGCCGCGCATTTACACGCCCGGGCCCATGCTGGATGGACCGAAGCCGCGTTTTCCAAGCTCGGTGGCGATTGCCACGCCCGAAGATGCTCATCGCGCCGTCGCGGATCTCAAGCGCCGGGGAGCGGATTTTATCAAGCTGCAATCGCTGATTCCGCGCGACGCGGTTTTTGCAATAGCGGAAGAAGCCAAGAAGCAGGAAATACCGTTCGAAGGGCACGTGCCGGATGCGGTGCGTGCGAGCGAGATGTCCGAAGCGGGGATGAAAAGTTTCGAGCATCTCATCGGCATTTTTGAAGGGAGTTCGGCGAACGAGGACGACTTCTTGAAAGGGAACAAAACGGAAGGGCGCTTCCTGGCTGCATACGATCCCGCACGCGCTGCTTCATTGGCTTCAATTCTGGCGAAGAATCAGACTTGGCAATGCCCGACGCTGGTGTGGGAACGCGGCGGCAATCTGATCGATGCGAGCGATTTCAGCAAAGACACGCGCGCGAAATATGTGCCGGCATCGTGGAAAACCAAGACTTGGAAGAGATTCACGGACGAAATCACGCAGGGCTATGGAACGGACGATCTGGCGATTCGAAAGAGATTTCTCGAGAAGGAACTGGAGGTCGTGGGGATTTTGCACAAGTCCGGTGTGGCGTTTCTTGCCGGAACAGATACGCCCGCCGGTGTTTATATTTTCCCAGGCTACAGCCTTCACGAGGAATTGCAGCGTTTCGTGGCCGCGGGATTCACTCCCCTGGAAGCGCTGCAAACCGCGACGATCAATCCCGCGCGCTTTTTCGAAATGGAAGACCAGATGGGAACCGTCGAAAAAGGAAGGCTCGCCGACCTCGTTCTGCTTTCCGCCAACCCTCTCGAAGATATTGCCAACACGCAGAAGATTGCCGGTGTCATCGTGAACGGCCGGTATTTGTACCGCGCCGAACTCGACAAGATGCTCGGCCGCGTGGAAGCCGCCGCGCGTCGCCAACGCTGAACGCCGCATCGCACACTGTGAATGGAAAACCGGCGATCGGGCAAGTTCATTACGTGCATCTGGATCGCGCGCTGACATAACGGAGACAAGGATGACGAATTCCCCGGGCACGGCGCATCGGCGAGCAACATCCCATGCGCGTGCAATGACATGGGTTGCTGCTCGCGCCTGCATTTTTCCAAGCTGGCTTGACCGTTCCAAGAATTCCGCCGAAAATAGAAGTAGTTGCCACGGTGGGCGTGTAGCTCAGCTGGGAGAGCACCTGCTTTGCAAGCAGGGGGTCACCGGTTCGATCCCGGTCACGTCCACCAACTTAATTCCCGCTCTCTCCTCAACTTACGCTGCAACTTCGACTGATTTTTGTTTCCAGTTTTTCGGGACAATCGGGACAACAGCGGCTGTGGGGTTGTCCGGCAAATCGAATCCGTAGCCGACTCTTTCCGCTTCTGCGAGGCGCATTTCAAGTTCCTCGTGAAGGTGCGAATAGACCTCGGACATCGTTTGCGGTTTATGCGCCATCCAGAAGTTGTTGATGTCTTCTAAACAGCGTTGGCCACGCAGCCACGTCTTGCGGAAACGCTTGAACGAATGCCAGCCCATTCCTTTTTCGTCTAATCCCATTTTGACGAGCCGGGGTGTGAGCCAGCGGTCTTCCAGATTGCTGTACATGTGCGGAGTCTTGCTTGCCGTACAAAACAGCAACCCCCTCTTTCCCTCCGTATAGCGATGCAGGAACTCTGCAACCTTGGGGTGCAGGTCGATTTCTCTCTTTGCAGCCGCCGTCTTGAGGCACTTCACAACTTGGGGGCTATCCTTTTCGACCTGCTGTTCGACTTTGATCGTTCTGCCATTGTTGATGAAGTGCTCCGTTTCAACAGCAAGGGCCTCCGAAATTCTCATGCCGGTAGCAGCTAGTAGGACATACAACGCCTGCTCCTGACCGCAGCTACCCGAGATGAGGTCTGAGATTGCCTTTGCTTTGAGTGAAGGCCGCTTCTGTTCTGAGTATTCAACGATTGGCAGGTCCATCGCTTCAGAGTCCCATTTGCGGTTATAGACAGGCTCCCCGTTCGCCGCCTTCAACGATTCCACGACTTGTTTGACATACTCGATGTACTTGTTAACAGTCCGTGGTCTCAGGCCGGAAGCGCACATCTTCTCGATGAGTGGCTTCACGGAGAGATTGTCTACACTACCGAGGGGAAGGTCACCGATTGCAGGAAGAATCCACTTGTCTAGCGCCCCCTCAATCGAGACCGCCGTTCTCGCTCGAATGGGTTTACGCTTCCGATTTTGCGATTGTTCTATCCAGACTTTGGATTGCTCACGGAACGTGATCCCGCCCGGATTTGGCTTAACAACCTCGTTGAAATACTCCGGCGAATCTGCTCCGCTAGCTTGAATGATCTCTCTTGCTCTCCGTTTCCGTGCACTCTTTGAAAGACTGCCCGGTCCAGAGACCAGACAGATGCGTTCACGCACGTGCACCCGCTTTTCTTGACCTGCGATATCCTTCCAGAATCGCACTACGTACCACCTTCCAGACTTTTCGATGTGACCATCTTGACCAGTTCTGCGTGACAAGGACTTGCCTCGTTTCCGCTTCGCTGGTGTCGCTTCGACGACAATATCACTGAAGGGCTGCGGAGGCGAACTGACAGGACTGTTTTGATCCTGATTGCTCTCCCGCATCTCCGCGACGTGGATAGAGTCACGGCGGGCCATGTTAGCGAGTCTCAGCCTTCCATACGGGGATCGCGGCCTTCAGCACCTTGATTACGTCACGATTTCCGATGGCCAATTGAGAAGGCGGGGATTCAAACGAGCCGAGCACTTCGAGCGCGAAGGGTTTCAAATCGTCAACGGCTTCCCACCGAACATTTATCGGATTTGCCGCCGCGTCATGCAAGGCGTCGATACACTCGCGCCGCATCCACCAACCCCGGCTTTCCTTTTTCTTCCAGAGGCGAATCGAGCGCGACGTGGTAAAAATCCGCGCACGCTTCGGAAGTAATTCCAACGTGTGAGCAACCTTGTCGCCAACGAGATACACGCACAGATAGGCGGAAACCCGATGCACGTCCACAAACTGAATATCGACTTGCTTACCGCCCCCAATAGCCTGCCAAGCCGCCCTCAGCCACGCTTTCGGAATGTACCGACCGAGAAGAATATGCAGATGCGCGTTTCCGTTTTTCTGAAATTCCAGCACGCCGACGAAGGCCAACGAGCCGTCGAATTGCCGCGCCAGCGACACGCGCATTTTCCGCCAGCACTCGCGGATGTAGCGGTCAGTGTGCTTTTGTTCCTTCGCCGTGAGTTTCTTGGGGTCAAGTGTTAGCGTAGCCATGCGCGTTAGCTTGTGCTCTTGAGCAATCTCCGCGATACGCGCACGCACTTTCCTGAGTTTAGGTTTCCGGCAGCGATCACAACGGTACGACTGGCAAAACAGCGACACATGGCCGAACATTCCCGGCCTGCCCTTGACCGGACCTACCACCGAATAATTTCCGCACCCGAACCCCCGGATTTTCCGCAAGGCTTTCCCGCTTTCCGTTTCCCGTGTTGCAATTAATCTTAAATCCGGTCAAGTAAAGTAAAGACTTTAAGAAAAAGCACTTACCGTACTGCTTTACTGAAAACCGCTTTGCAAAACCCCCCGCGCGAAAAACACGCGCGGGGAGAAAAAGCGCGTTTATCACTCTGGACCTGCATGGGCGCGTCGCTCGATTCAGACTGCTTGCCCCAAGTAAACTCCTCGGCGGAAAACCAGGCCCGTCGTGTCGAGTCGCACGCCTGCGTTGCTCGGATTTGCGCCAGTCTTCCGCCGAAGCTCATTGACCCGCTCCTGTGATTTCGCGCTGCGGGCGATTTCTTTTCGGGTTATCAGTAAAAAGGGCCGTCCTGGTGGGGTTATAGCCAAGATCGATTTCTGTCCCTGTAAGTCCAATCTTTTGTGTATACGTTTTCGGGTTATTT
>DATNME010000039.1:0-56925 GCA_035602385.1 Candidatus Dormiibacterota bacterium | reverse complement strand
CCTGGGTCGCCGTTTTGTTTTTGTGCTCGAACCCAATTGCTCGATCCGTGTCACTTCATCGCTGTGGTGCAGCCCACCAAACATGTCTTCGGTCACTGAGGACCATGATGATGTATTCGAACTCCCTCCAACCACGAGGGAAGCGGGTAGCCTAATCAGACGGACGGTCAGTTCGGACCACTGTCCCCGGCAGGCATTCCCGCACGGACCGCATTGCTACACTGGCGCCGCAGTTGACCTCGGCGACAGAATTCCCTGTAATCGATTTCGTCGCGCAGCATAATCCACAGCCGGATGCCTAGCTTGCGAGCCGCCGCGACGCGCGCTTTGCCCATTCCTTTTTGCACCAGCTTGCGGCGGTAGAAATGCCGCAGTTCCGGATCCCGACGAACCGCATGTATCGCCGCCTCTCCCCACAGAAAACGTAGTAGCGAGTTGCCCTGTTTGCTGATCCTCCCGAATCGTTGGCGGCCTCCGCTGGAGTGTTCGCGGGGAATCATCCCGATGTAACTGGCTACGGCTTTCGCGCCGAAAGCCAGCAGACGGCCATCGCAATCCTTCACTACGAACTCCCGCTCGCGCCAGGGCATGTTGCCAAGTCCACGAGCGAATTCCACGTCTTGGGCGGCGTACTCGGCATAAAGTGCGTCGGCATCCTCAACGTCACAAAGCAAGAGCTGGGCTAAAGCCCAGCCCCTACAACGTCACCAGGCAAGAGCAATTCGTCCGCGTATTTGTCCGGGTTGGCTGTGGGCGGGCCCGGCGCAGCGGAAATGAATCACCTGCTGGTCGCGCGCCACGAATGGCGTAGGCCGGCGGATCCTGCCACGTCCCCAGACATTCGAAACCAAGCTTGCCTGTGTAATAGGCGAGCGTTGCGGGAATGTCCATGGTGAAGAATACTGGCGCAATCTGACGGACCATGGGCCAAGTCTACCCCAGATGGCGGGCGGAGCTCCTTTGCGGTTTTGCTTAGGCAAGGGTGGGCGCGGCCGAACGCCTGGTATTTGTAGAGGCCGGGCTTTGGCCCGGCGTTTTTGACGGTAAGGGCAAGAGCTGGACTGAAGTCCGGCCTCTACAAAGGCACCACGAAAGAGCTGGGCTAAAGCCCAGCCTCTACAGACGCGTGTTTGGCTTCCAGGGCGGCGTCCAGTTTGTCCGGGAAGCACTGCGCTTCATCCAATCGATGGTTTGCGAACCGGACAAAGGGTAGAGGTGAGGGTCGCTGCAGAGCCCCTTGCGTACTGGATTCCACCAAATGTAGCAGGCAACATCCTCGATGACCTCCTTCGGCCGCAGAATGTGATCGTAATAGCGCATTTGCCAAAGGCGCTGGCCATGAGTTTTTTTGAATTCATACGCCGTGCGTTGTTTGAAGGCGTCGACGAACTGAACCAGGTCGGCGGTGTCCGAGAGTCCCTCACAAAGGAAATGAATGTGGTCCGGCATGATGCAATAGGCGCGGAGAGAGAAATCCCGTTGAGCGGCAGTTTCCAAGAGATGACGGAGCAGCCATTCCCCTGTGGATTGATCCTCGAAAAAGGGCGCGCGCCTCTCGGTCCCAACGGTCACGAAATAAACCCGGCGACCGCGGTAGTGTTCCGCCGGGCGGCGAAGACGTTTTTGAAAAAAAGGCATGCCGACAAGGCTAACACCCAATGGATGTCGCAGAAAAAGAACCGAAGCGCATAGACCTACTGGCAGCCGTTGCCGTCTGGGAGAGCGCTGAGCGGCTAAGCAATTCCAGGAAGATTTATTTGGCGGAGGGTTTGAGGACGGCGGTGTTGCGTTCATCGCCGGCGATGATGCGATAAAACTTTTTGAGGTCGTCCATTTTATTCATGGGGACGCTGAGCTCCTTGATTTCGAAGGAGCGGGTGTAGCGCAGGCCGTTGCCGGTGGCTTCGGTTTTGCTGTGGTAGCTGGCGAAGCTGTAATCCAGATCGATGGCGGGGGGAAGATCGTCGACGACGTATCCAGGCGGGAGAGCAATCTCAAAACTATCGGTATCGCGCTCCGGGCCTTCAAAAACAACGGGGAATTGGCGCGGCTCCTTGGTCTCGAGCAAACCACTGGAACGGATTCCGAGGACTCTGGGACGCACGAGCAAGAGGTTGCCCGCTTGTTTTGCGTAGTTCGGGGCAACCAGCGCGTACTTGTATCCGAGCGGTTGATCCGTCTGATCGAGGTTCAGGACATTGGCCTTGGTAATCTGGAAAGCCGAGAGGGACTCAGACGCCAACGACTCAAGCGGTTTGATTCTGTCCGCATCTTTTTCGACGGACTTGAGCCTCATTCTTTGCCACATAGCTGAATCGCCGAGCCGAGTCTCAACGATATCCCCGGTCAGCGCCCCCGCAGGGGTCAGGGTCATCTTTGCGGTGCGCTGAATGCCGCTGGTTGCTGGCGAGAGTTGAGGAACTTTGACTAGCTCTCCTCCGTCCGGCGTGACCAAGAGCGCATAGCTCTCCTGCAGTTCTCCGCGTAAGTGGCCGAAGGGCGTAAATTCATCGGTCGGATCGAAGATAAGTAAACGTCCCAGCTTGGGATGAACCATGATCATGGTAAGCGAAGGGTCCTTCATATCGTCGGGCAGTCGAATGGCGAGGATCACGTGATTGAACCAACGCGTAGCGGGCGTCTGAGGTGTAATCGTGCCGCGCTCCGTATCGATACTAATGTAATAAGACTCCACTCCAATCTCTTTGAGCATGGCGCTGAGGAGCGTGGCCTTATCCTTGCAGTCCCCAAATTTGTGGGTAAATATCTCCGGCGCGGGATGCGGTTGCCAGCCGCCAATTCCCAACTGAATGGCGACGTAACGTATATCTTTCTGCATAAAACGGGCGAGAGCTCGCATCTTGGCCAGTAAGGTAGGAGCCGAGGAGGTAAGCTCCGCTACCTTCATCTTGATTTCCGGAGAAACCTCACGCCTTCCGTTGGCTAGATTGGCTTGCCATTTTCCCATCGTATCCCAGTCTGCAAAGCCCTTATATAACCCGCCGTCACGGGGAAACAACGAAACGATCATCGAGCCAAAGACGCCATGGCGAGGTGGCATTGCTTGCTCTGGACGAATGGCCTTCACATCCGTCAACACCCACTGTATTTGATTACTTCCAAGCAAAGCGGGAGAGGTTTCCGCATGATTGATCCAGAAAGCTTTGTATTCCCAGCCCGGCGGCAGGTTTAAGGTGTAGCGGGCTTCTCGTACCGGCACTACTTCCTGAAAAAGCCAAACATCCTGAAGGACATAAGGCCTATTTTCATGCTCAAGCTCGTAGCCGACGATATTGCCGGGGTCCGCTGCAGGAATGCGGAGAAACTTTGACTTAAAGTCGTTAACTAGCTCGCCGTTTTGAAGGCCAGTCAAAGCCGTTTCAACCGCCTCCTTTTCCTTGACCTCGTAATCTTTTCCTTGAGCAGGTATGCACCAGCCCCGCATGCCGGTGATGCGCGTCTCGGAATCCATGTCGGCCTTGACAAGGCCGTACTCTTTCCCCTCTGGACGCAAAATCTTGTACGCCCGGCGTTCCAGAGTTTTGATTTTGCCATTGGGCTGGACCGTGGTTATATCCTCGGAATAGAGGATGACCGCGGCGGTTTTTTCATCATGCTCGGGCAGCGGGACCGAGGTGAGAGCGTGCATCCAGGCGGGGGCATCGGAGGCGGCAGCCGGGTGCGCTGTGAAACCGCAGACTGCGGCGCACAAACAGAAAATCAGAACGACCGGAGAATTCGCGCGCTGGGGATGATTGGTCATAGGGTTTCAATTGCTGGCGGATGCGCCGCCAGGCTGCAAAACAATCTGTTGATCATCAAGTGACCGGACGGTTTCGAAAAAACTACGAAGCGCGGGATATGCTTCCTTGGGAACCATGGTGAGATCGGAACGTAATTCCCGCTTGATGTGCAGGGTTCCATTTTTATTTTCGACATTAAGACTGTACTCGGCCGCTTTTGCGTCCTTGTCGATGGGTTTGGGGATGCTGGTGACTTGCCAGTCGAGAGGCAACTGGATAGAGAGGTCGTCAATTTTTTTAGAAGGATAGTAAAAATAAACGGGCCAGACACGGTTGGCGTGATCAAACATATGCTTTTCACTGGCGCCGAAAAGAGCGGCGGGGAAAAGCGCGCGCCGACCCGCGGCGGAAACCCATCCGGGAACTTTAATTTCAAATTCGGCAACAAGGGGTGTTTCGGAGTTTTTCCAGTCGGGCTTGTTGGTGAGTTCGACTTCCATTCCTACGGGGACATATTCCTTTACCTGCTCTTCAAGGAACTTTTTACGGTTAGTATCATCTTCGTTGCGTTCTTCGACCCGGCGGGAGGAGGCTTCGAGACCAGTGAAAGTAAACGTTACCTTTCCTTCCAGGGTGCCATCGGTGGTCAATCGCAGGTTGCCGGTCCTTTCCACGCGAGAGTCCGCGCTGACAGGCAAAGAAGTTTGAATCCAGGTGCCGCCATCCTTATCGAGCTTGAGACCGGCGACGGCGGTTTCGGACCAGGGCAGCATGCCAAAGGGTGTGAAGGCCGCACCGGGGTCGAAATACATATCCTTGCCATTGAGTTTCACGAGGACGACATTCTCGTTAAGCTCGTGACTATTCATTCTTTCTTTACGAAAGAAATAATTATTGCGGGTGGCGACCCAGCAAGGTGAAGCCTCAAAGCCGGCAGCGCGGGCTAAAGCGAGAAAGAGCCAGGTGATTTCGCGGCCGTTTCCATAGCCGTTTTTCCAAATTTCCTCGACGTTTTTGATTTCCTTAATTTTCTCGCGCTTGTTTTCCTGCTCGGACTTTTCGAGTTCGTAGCCCAAGTTGCGCACCTGCTGCGTGCGCGCATAGATTTTCTGGAGCTTCACCTCGGGAGAATCCGTCGCACTAACTACCCCAGCTACGGCTTGCTCCATAGCCTTGCGTTTGCCGACAAAACTTTCGGCTCGGTCGTTCGCGGTTTTGCCAAATTTTTTCCAAAATTTATTAACGTCGGATTCGGGGCGTTCTTCGTAATAGGTAAAAACGACACGGAACTTCAACTCATTTTCCGGCGGCATGTAGTCTTCAATCTGAAAGGCGGGAATGTTGTTGGAAGTCATGCGAATCACGCCGTCGGGACCTTCCTTGGCGGGTTCCGTACCGACGGGAAGACCGGCGGGCGATGACCATTGCACGGTCCATGCGTCGCGGCTAAAGGGCTTCAGGGTAAATTTGGCGTGTTTGGTGAAGAGCTGGTCGCTCAGAGTCCAGGAGGAGTTGAAGAGGGTATAGTCTTCAAAATCGTAATTGTAGTGATACTCGATGATGCTGCCGACCTGGACGTCGGGAAGTGTGAAGGTTTTGGCGAGGAATTTGAGCGTCCGGGATTTGACTATGGTGTTTTCGTAAATCTTTCCATTGAAATTGGCTATGGTGCCGTCCGGGCGAATAGTTCTGGCTCGGATATTGCTGACGCGGATTTGTTTGTCGAAGGGGATCTCGACATTGGCGTACTTGCGTCCCTCTTCGGTCAAAATTTTAACGCGAACATAATTGTATTCCGTGGAAGCGCGCTCAGAGTCGTTGCGGTCGACCTGGCGATAGAGGTAGACGGCAGGGGCGCCAGGGGCTTCGGGCAAGGTGGTCATCTTCATATCTTCGGGGGTGATGGGCTGCCATTCGTCGCTGGCACTTATGGGCCGTGATGGGTACAGGGTGGCGAGGAAAAGCAAAGAGAGTAAGGGAAGAGAGGAGCGAGAGCGCACTCGAGGTCTCCTGAAAACGGCTTTAGCGTTCTGAAAACCGACCGTACTCTGAGGCAAGTGGCGAAGGGAACAATGGTGTTGCCACTCTGAGTAACTTTGTAGCATGACAATACAAGCCGCGGAATAGGGTGTCAATAGGACGTGGGAGAGCTAGATGACTACGAGGAACTGCTTCCCCGCAGGGGCGGGGTGCGGCATAATCCAGCGGGCACAGTCAGCTGGTATGGCCGAGGGGACGGGGCGGAGGCAGACTCCGGCAAGAGTTTGATAAGAGTGGAGGGATCAAGGTGAACAATCGTCCGTGGAGTTCGACAGCGCCGCCGGGAGAATTTCGAACGTATGTTCCGACGGAAGAGAGCCTGGCGGAATTTACGTTGCGCGCGGTGGTGCTGGGGGCGTTGTTTGGGCTGCTGTTTGGCGCGGTGACGGTGTACGTGGGGTTGCGCGCGGGGCTGACGGTGTCGGCGTCGATCCCCATTTCGGTTTTGTCGATCAGCATATTGCGGGCGTTCGGGCGCTCGACAATTCTTGAAAACAATATTGTGCAGACTACGGGGTCGGCGGGAGAATCGCTGGCTGCGGGAGTGATGTTCACGATCCCCGCGCTCATTTTTCTGGGCTTTAGTTCTGACTTCACGTTCTGGCGCATCTTTCCAATCGCGCTTCTCGGAGGGTGGCTGGGTGTTCTTTTCATGGTGCCTATACGGCGGCAGCTTATCGTCAAAGAACACGGCAACCTTGTTTTCCCGGAGGGTACCGCCTGCGCCGACGTGCTTGTCGCTGGTGAGCGTGGTGGTTCATTCGCCGGCCGAGTGTTCTGGGGGCTTGGACTAGGCGGTGTATACACTTTCCTGATGAACACCGTTCAGGCGTGGACCGCGCAACCCGAGGCACGGCCTGGCTGGTTTCCCGGCGCTTCTTTCCGCGCGGCGATCACGTCGGAATATCTGGGAGTCGGATACATCATCGGTCCGCGGGTTTCCGGCATTCTGTTCGCGGGCGGCATTATTTCTTGGCTGGTGATGATGCCGGCGATCAAGTTTTACGGCCAGCTTGCGGGGAACGCGCCCATCTATCCATCGACGATTCCGATTCCGCAGATGTCGCCTGACCAGATATGGAGCAGCTATATCCGCCCGATGGGTGCAGGGGCGGTTGCGGCTTCGGGACTGATCACGCTGCTGCGGACTATGCCGACGATCATCTCGGCGCTTCGCGCGGGGCTGAAGGACGTTCGGGCGGAAGGATCCGATGAATCCATTTCTGCAAGCCGCATCGACCGTGACGTTCCCATGCGGTGGGTTGTTGTCGGATCGGTTGTGATCATCGCGATGCTCTGGGTTTTGCTGACGTTTTTTCCGATTCCAGGAGCGCAGACGCAGTGGTATCAAAACCTGTTCGCCGCCGTGTTCGTGGTGGTCTTTGGTTTTTTGTTTGTCACCGTGGCAGGGCGCATCAGCGGACTGCTTGGCAATTCGTCGAATCCGATCAGTGGCATGAGCATTGCGACGTTAATGGCTACGTGCGCGATTTTCTTTCTTGCAGGATGGACCAGTCCGAAATACGCAGTGCTTGCGCTGATGATCGGTGGCGCGGTTTGCGTTGCTGCCGCGATAGCCGGGGCCACCTCGCAAGATTTGAAGACCGGTTATTTGGTGGGGGCAACTCCCTTCTGGCAACAGATGGCACTGCTTGTCGGAGTGACCGTCTCCACCGTGGCTATCGGCGCCACGTTGAATCTGATGAACAAGGGCCTGGAAAAGTACATCCCGATGGAACTTCCCGTAAGCATACAAACTTTGCCGAGCGGGGTGAAAATTGAGCGCGATTCGTTTACGTACCAGGGCAAGAGCTATGTTCTGGTGAATTCACTGGGATCGCATGAAATTCCCGACGGGGAATATCTCTATGATGCGGACGTCCAGCAGATCAAATATCAGTGGGCGCAAGGCATCGGCAGCGACAAAGCGCCCGCGCCGCAAGCGCGACTGATGGCAACGGTGATCAATGGCATCCTCAACCAGCGGCTGCCATGGCGACTCGTGCTGATGGGCGTGGCTTTGGTTATCGCGGTGGAAATTCTCGGAGTGCGCTCGCTGGCGTTTGCCACGGGGTCGTATCTTTCGATTGCCACTACCGGGGCTATGTTTGCCGGCGGGCTGATCCGTTTGGCGGTTGAAGCTACTACCAAGAAAAAAGACGAAAGCGAAGCTAGTCCTGGGGCGCTGTTCTCTTCCGGTCTGATCGCGGCGGGTGGCGTGTTTGGGCTGCTGGCTATCGTGCTACGCGTGGTTGCAGACGCCGCCAAACCCAACAGTTTCCTCGCTGTGCTTCCAGACTGGCTGGCTTTCGGGCCGAAGCACTGGCCGTTACTGGCGGCAAATGACAAATTGCCGATGCCGACATCCGCTCAGTCGCTGTTGGGCGTGTTCATGTTCGGGCTTCTTGCCGCTTCGCTCTTTTATTTCGCCAGAAAGAAACTTGATTAGCCGGAAGCACAGACACTTTGACGGCGTGGGCGCGTGCTCGTAGACTTGGTTTATGGGCACGTTTCAGACCCGTCGAGCGAATTTCGACTGGCGCGGATTTATTACACCGGGCGTACAGCTTATTGTGGTGGTGTGCACAGCAGTTTTTGTGGTGCAAGCGCTCGTCAGCCTGTTCCTCCCCGACGCATATACTGCGTGGATCAACCACTTTTTTGGTCTTGTTCCGCTGGGCCCCATTCCTGGATTACGGCTCTGGCAGCCAATCACTTACATATTTCTACACGGCAGCTTGCTGCATCTGCTCTTCAATATGCTGTTCGTGTGGATGTTTGGCCGCGACTTGGAAATGGTGTGGGGAAAGCGGCGTTTCCTGAATTTTTTTATTTTGTGCGGAGCGGGCGCAGGAGTTATCGAGGTTGTGGTTAAGACGATTCCCATGTTTTGGGGGCATCGACCCTCCGACCTGCCAACGATTGGGGCTTCGGGAGCAATTTTCGGAATATTGATAGCCAACGCGATTCTGTTTCCGGACCGACGGATCTGGCTGATTCCCTTCCCGGTGACCATCCCGATGCGGCCGTATGTGGCGGTGATGGGCGCGATTGAATTTTTCAGCACGTTGGGAACTGGCGGCGATAAGGTAAGCCACATTTGTCATCTGGGCGGGATGCTGGTGGGCTGGCTGTATTTGAGGCGAGGATCGTTCCTTTATAACGTGCGGAACAGCGTGTCGGATTGGAAGTACGAGAGAAACAAAAGGCGCTTTGAAGTTTATATGGGAAAGCAGAAGAACGAACCGCCGTCGCGTCCGGACAAATGGATTAATTAGATTTGTTACAGCAGGACGCGTTGAAGCCCGTTCCGCGCTCGACATATCCCGCACCATCAGTTCAGTAACAGAACACGTAACCCAGACAATTAATTGAAGCCGCCGACGATGTGGAATTTCATGAAGTTGGTGGTACCGCGGATGCCCATGGGTGTGCCCGCTACGATGCCGATGACGTCACCTTTGCGAACCAGGCGTTCTTCGAGAAGGCGTTTTTCGGCGATGGCGGCGAGGCCATCGATTTTGCGAATGTCCGGAATGTGGCGCGAGGTGACTCCCCAGATCAGAGACATGCGGCGGCGGGTTTCTTCTTCTGGAGAAAATGCGACGATGGGCACGAGCGGGCGGTAACGCGAAATGAGGCGCGCGGTGAAACCGCTGTGCGTAAATACGGCGATGAGCTTCATGTGCAATTCTTTGGAAGCGTGACAAACCAGCTCGGCAACGGTTTCTGCGACCTTCAATCGTTCTTGCGGGAGCGGGCGGGGATATTCCTGAATGCTGGCTTCGGCTTCAGCGATGATGCGAGCCATCATGCTGACGGCTTCGACGGGGTATTTTCCGGAAGCGGTTTCCGCGGAAAGCATGACGGCATCGGAACCGTCGAAAATTGCATTGGCCACGTCCGATGCTTCGGCACGAGTTGGCCGCGGATTTTCGGTCATGGATTCAAGCATTTGCGTGGCGGTGATTACCGGGCGGCGAAATTCGCGGGCGCGAGTGATGATGGTTTTTTGTACTACGGGAACGCGTTCTGGATTCATTTCCACGCCAAGATCGCCACGAGCGACCATGACGCCGTCGGCAACGCGAAGAATGGCGTCGAGATTTTCAATGGCTTCGGGTTTTTCCAGCTTGGCAATGACCGGAGTATCTTTGCGAGCGCGTCGAATGAGCATTTTGGCGAGGAGCACGTCTTCAGGACGGCGAACAAAACTGACCGCGATGTAGTTGGCGCCTTGCGAAAGCGCAAATTTGAGATCGGCGCGATCTTTGGGGGTTAAAGCGGGGACGCGAAGCTTTATGCCGGGGAGATTGATGCCCTTATTCTCACCAAGCAGGCCACCATTGATGACTTTGCAGATCACTTCCTGACCGCGGATTTGCCGCACATGGAGCTCGATCAATCCATCGGAGAGCAAGATGCGGTCGCCGCGATGGACTTCGCGAGGGAGAGGGCGAAAAGTGGTGCTGACGCGGGTGGTGTCGCCAAGAATTTTTGCGGTAGTGATGGTGAATTGTTGACCGGAGCGCAAGAGCACGGGGGATCCGGAAGCGAGGGGACCAGTGCGAATTTTAGGGCCCTGCAAGTCGGCGAGTATGGCAATGGTTTTACGCTGGGAGGCGGCGGCGGCGCGCAGCGCGGCAATGTTACGAGCGTGATCTTCATGCTTGCCATGAGAAAAATTGAGGCGGGCCACATCCATGCCGGCCTGCAGCAAGCGATTGATAATGGAAGGCGAACAACTGGCGGGGCCGATGGTACAAACAATTTTCGAATGACGGGACATGTTCTCCAATTTTGGCGAATACGGTTGAGCGGTATTCGCCGGCTAAACTTTGTAAGACCGATTATTTTTGCGCTGCAAACTCAGAAACAATTTTAGTCAAGAGTTCAACGCCTTTTGCGAATGAAGCGAGCGGGATGCGTTCATCGTCGCCATGCATGCGCCGCATATCTTCGTCAGTCATGGGAAAAGGAACCAAGCCGTAAGCCTGGACATTGTGCAATCGCAACTGCGAGGAATCGGTAGCCCAGGTTGACATCATCGGCAAAACCGGCACGCCGGGAAATTCCTGCGTAGCAACTTTCGTGATGGTGGCGTAAAAATCGGATTCAAGGGAGGAGGGGGGCGCAGCGAGCCCGGCGTCGGGCTGAATTTCAAAACGAATCTGCGGATCGTTGACGAGTTTGGTGAGTTCAGCGAGCAGAAGGCCTATAGTATCGGCGGGAAGAAGACGGATATTCAGATTCGCGCGAGCTTCGGACGGAATCACGTTGACGCGAATGCCCGCGGAAAGCATGGTGGGCGCAATGGAATCGCGCAGGAGCGAATTCCAGAGCGGATTGGCATCGGATATTACGCGCTGGGCGTGTTCGCCACGGTCGGGAGTATCCAGGGCGCGCATCCACTTGGCGATTTCGTCGTCTTCAACGGCGGCGAGGCCTTCGAAATAGCGCCGCACAATTATATTGAGATGGACTGGCGCGGAGTAGTTGCCGATTTTTTCGATGGCGGCGGCGAGATGCACAACGGCGTTGTCTTTAGTGGGCATCGAGGCGTGGCCGGCTTTTCCCTTAGCGATGACGGAAACGTTGACGGCGACTTTCTCGCTGGCCTGAATCGCGACGAACTGCACTTTACCGTTGTTGAGCACGACCTGGCCGCCTTCGTTAATGGCGAAACCGGCGGCGATTTTGTCCCAGTATTTAGCGATGACAGTTTTTATGCTGGCGTCGCCGCTTTGTTCTTCGTCAGCGGTGGCAAGAAAAATAACGTCGCGAGTGAGGTGGGCATTGTTGCGCTTGAGCGCGATGAACGCCGCAAGATTGGCCGCGAGCATGCCTTTATCGTCAACAGAGCCACGGCCGTAAAGATAACCGTCTTTGATCGTGGCGGCGAAAGGGTCCACGGTCCACTTCGATTTATCGACGCCGACAACATCCATATGCGCGTCAAGCAACAGCGCGCGCGAGGGATCCGCCATGGCGGTGCTGCGCAGACGAGCGACCAGCGCGCCACGTCCGGGAGCCGTTTCCAGAAATTCCGCGGTGATGCCTTCCTTCTGCAAAACGGCGGCGATATATTTTGCGGCGGCTTGTTCGTTGCCGGGAGGATTGGTGGTGTCGATGCGGATTAAATCGGCGAGCCATCCCTGTGCTTCGCGAGCGAGGGCAGAGGCATCGAGAGGTGACGTTTGCGCCGCGGTGGGAGAGTTAATGGGAAAAGGAGTTTGCGCCAGCAAGGGGATATGGAGATTTAAGAGCAGGGTTGCAAGGATCAGCGAAAATTTAATCTTGCGGCACCAGGTCACTAAGGGTCCTCCCATTTTGCCCGCGGCTTCGGGGCTTTCGAGCAAGTCAACGTTTTTCAGCAAATCTGGTTCATACTAACATGCGATAAGCGATTGAGGCGCGTGATGGCAACAGATAATTTCGGGGGCAATGGAATGACCGAGAAGGCAAGTAGGCCGCTGGTGGGATTATTGACGGCGATATTGGCGCTTTCGCTGGGAGGGCTCGCGGCAAAAGCGCAGGCGCCGGCAGGTCCGCAAAATGGAGGACAACAGCAGACGGCTCCGCCGCCTCCGCCCGCGCAACAACAAGCGCCGGCACAGAAGCCTGAACAATCCGGGCTATCGATTTCGGTGGAAGTGCCGATCGTAACGCTTGACGTGATTGCAACGACGCAGCACGGAGATATTCTGACGGGATTGAAGAAAGAAAACTTCAAGATCCTGGAAGATGGCGTGCCACAGACGATTACGAACTTTGGGCCGACGGATGCGCCGATTACGATTGTGATGCTGATGGAATTCAGCAGCCGGGGATATGAATTCTACGCATACGAAGCCAGACAATGGGCTCCTGTTTTCTTAAGACATCTTAAGCCAAATGACTGGGTATCACTGGTCACGTTTGATATGAGGCCTCGGCTGGAAGTGGACTTCACGCAAAACAAAGAGGAAGTCGATGCGGCATTGCAGCATCTCTATTTTCCCGGGTTCCATGAATCGAATGTATTTGACTCCTTACTCGATACGATCGACCGGTTGAAGGATGTAAAAAATAAGAAGTCAATTCTGGTGATTGCATCAGGAGTCGATACGTTTTCAAAGCACACGCTGGACCAGACGCTTAAACTGTTGCGACAGACGGACGTGACTATTTTTGCAGTAGGGCTGGATCGTCCGTTGAATAACTACCTGGAAGCGCGCGGAGGCGGAGGAGCGAATCTGACTACGCTGCAGGGAGAAAATCAGTTGAAGACTTTTGCGCAGATGACCGGCGGATATGCGTGGTTTCCGCAATTCGATGGGGAGATTCCGGGAATATTTCAGGACGTGACCGCGTATCTGCGGAATCAGTACAGCTTGAGCTATACGCCGACAAATCGCGAGCAGAATGGAAAATTCAGAAAGATCAAGGTGGAGCTGGTGGCGCCGGACGGGACGCCGCTAGTTGTATTGGATAAAAAAGGAAAGAAACAAAAAGTGGTGGTGTATGCGCGTGAAGGCTATCAGCCACCGAAGGGCGGGGTTGGCGACTGAGCGTGCGGCGCAGCAACTCGAAGACTGAAGTCCAACACCAACGCAAACCAAAATAATTACGAGGAGATGCGCAGATCTTTGCCGGTCATTTCCGGAGGAACTTTCTCCCCCAGGGCGCTGAGCATAGTGGGAGCGATATCGCGCAGAGAGCCGTTAGGCTGCAAACGCAAATGATCGTTTTCGCTGACAAGCAGGAGCGGCACGGGATTGGTGGTGTGATAGGTGTGCAGGCGACCGCTGGCGGGATCGATCATGGTTTCCGCGTTGCCGTGATCGGCGGTGATGATCCAAGCGCCGCCGCGCGGCTTCATGGCCTGATAAATTCGAGTGAGCCCGGCATCGATGGCTTCGACGGCCTTAATTGTGGCTTCTAACTTTCCGGAGTGCCCGACCATATCGGCGTTGGCGTAGTTCATGATGATGGCGTCGAATTCGCCATGTTCGATGGCGTTGACCACGGTATCGGTGATGCCGGCGGCGGACATTTCGGGCATCAAGTCGTAGGTAGCGACTTTTGGCGAAGGAACCAGGATGCGTTCTTCGCCGCCGAAGGGCTGTTCGACTCCACCATTGAAAAAATAAGTGACGTGCGCGTATTTTTCCGTTTCCGCGCAGCGAAGATTTTTGTAGTTCAACTGCTGGAAAACCTGGGCCAGGATTTGTTCCAGTTTTTCGGGGGCGATCACAAACTTCAGCCAGGGCCATTTCTTGTCGTACTGCGTCATGGCCACGAAGAAAAGATTTTTGGGGCGTTGCGGATCCACAAATTTATCGAAATCCGGCGCAGCCAGCGCGTAGGTCATCTGGCGAGCGCGATCGGCGCGAAAATTAAAGAAGATTACGGCGTCGTCATCGCGAATGAGGCCGACGGGTGCGGCTGAAGGGCCGTCACCTTTTACCACGACGATAGGCTTGATGAATTCGTCGGTAACGTCCTGCTCGTAACTTTTCTGCAGAGCGGCGAGCGGGTGGGAGGTGCGCACTTCAGCTTCGCCATGCACCATGGCGCGGTAGGCGAGCTCTTCACGCTCCCAGCGATTGTCGCGGTCCATGGCGTAATAGCGGCCGACGAGACAAGCAATTTCACCGACGCCGAGTTCACGCATTTTTTGCTGCAACTGGGCGACGAAATCGCGGCCACTGTGCGGCGGCGTGTCCCGGCCATCCATAAAACAATGCACAAAAACTTTTTCGACTTGATACTGCTTGGCCATTTCGAGAAGGGCAAAGAGATGGTTGATATGAGAATGCACGCCGCCATCGCTGAGCAATCCGAGAAAATGCAACTGGCGCCGGCGGCCGCGCTCCATGGCTTGTTGGAAAAGAGGAATGTCCTGCAACTTTTTTGTGGCGACCAGAAGATCGAGGCGGGTCATATCCATGTGCACGATGCGGCCGGCGCCGATATTGAGATGGCCGACCTCGCTGTTACCCATTTGTCCTTCGGGAAGACCGACGGCGGGGCCAGAAGTGTGAATTAAAGTGTTGGGAAATTTGCGAAGCAATTCGTCGTAGGTGGGTTTGCGCGCGAGGGCAATGGCGTTGCCTTTGGATTCGGCGCGGTAGCCCCATCCATCAAGGACAGTGAGAACAATTGGTTTATTGCGGTTGGGCATAGTGTGCGGTCACCTAACTTGATTTTTTCGGATGCATCGGCGTGAAAGCGGGCCTTCGTCATTTATTACTTTTCAGCGGGAAGCGAATTCGCGAAGGGCGACGAGCAGACGGTCGACTTCCTGAACGGTGTTGTAGTGAACCAGGCCGACGCGAAGCATGCCGCCAAGGGATTCGACGCCGAGGCGTTCGCTGAGATTGAGGGCGTAGTAATTTCCGTCCCAGGTGAAGATGCCGCGGTCGCCGAGGAAGGTGGCGATTTTAGTTGGAGAGTGGTCCCCGAGGCGGAAGGATAGGGTGGAGCAACGTTCCTTGAAACGGCTGGAATCGCGAATACCGAAAAAGCGCAAGTCGCGAATTTGCAGCAGGCCATCGATGAGACGGGTCACCAAGGAAGTTTCATAGCTGGTGGTTTCGCGATAAGCGGCGAGGAGCGCCTGGCGGCGAGTTTTCACCGTGGAGTCGAAGTGACGGCCGAGATCGGCGAGATATTCCACGGCGGCGGCGGTGCCGGCGATCAATTCATGAATCTGCGTGCCTGTTTCCCAGCGATCGGGAACCTGGTCCGAGGAGGGACGAACTTTGTAAGGGCGAAATTGAGCGAGGTGCGCGCGCTTGCCGTAGAGTACGCCAAGGTGGGGGCCGAAAAATTTATACGCGGAGCAAATTAGGAAGTCGCAATCGAGGGCACGCACGTCGATGGAACCGTGCGGGCTGAAGTGAACGGCGTCGATGAAGCTGAGCGCGCCGGCGTCGCGAGCGAGACGAATAATTTCCGCGACGGGATTGATGGTGCCAACGGCGTTAGAGGCGTAGCCGACGGCGATGAGTTTTGTTTTGGCGGTAATTTTGCGTTTTAAATCCTCAAGATCCAGGGTGCAATCTTCTTCGTGAATATCCACCTGACGAATCACGACGCCCTTTTCCTCAAGGGCGCGCCAGGGAGCCACGTTACCGTCATGATCGAGGGTGGTGACGATGATTTCGTCGCCGGCATTCAGTTCGCGGCCAATGGCGCGGGCCAGGGCGAAAGTGATGGTGGTCATGTTCTGACCGAAGACGACTTCGCCGGGGTCACAATTAAAAAAATCCGCCATGGAGGCGCGCGAGGCGGCGATCATTTCGTCGTTGCGGCGGCTGGTGACGAATGCGCCGGAGGAATTAGCGTTGGCATTGGTGAAATAACTTTGAATGGCGTGCATGACCTGGGTAGGGACCTGGGTGCCGGCGGGTCCATCCAGAAATGCGGCGGGCTGGCCGTTGACGGTCATTTGCAGCGAAGGAAAATGCGCACGCACCCAAGCCACGTCAAATGGTTTTGCAGAAGTAGTTTGCGGTACAGCTGAACTCATTCAGTTTTCTCCGGGCAAATAGTTTCTCACATAGAGGGGCAGCAATGAAGCAGTTATGGATTTTATTGGGGGCAAGCCGATGGCACGTGTGCGTGTTAGCATGAGGAAGCAGTTCCCCATTCATGCCGTTATGGCGCCGGCTATAAATCCGGCGGGTGAAAACGTACCGGTTTTGGCTGATGACCGGAAGACTTTTCGCCCCGCGCCATGCTTCACCTTGAGGTGAGTCGTGTCCGAGAATTTCACTCCGACAGAGCGCACACGTGTGGTGCGCGAACCGAATCGCGGAGTTTACGACCGCGAAGCTATTTATAAAATTTTGGATGAAGGATTCGTATGCCACCTGGGATTTTCCGCGGAGGGACAGCCTTTTGTGATTCCGACGATGTACGCGCGAGTGGGCGAAAACATTTATTTTCATGGATCGGCGGCGAGCAGAACGCTTCGGGGGCTGAGCGGAAGTATTCCGGTCTGCATTACGGTGACATTGATTGATGGACTGGTGCTGGCGCGTTCGGTATTCAATCATTCGATGAACTACCGCTCGGTGGTAGCGCTGGGCAAAGCGGAATTAATCGAAGAACGGCCGGAGAAGCTCGCGGCGCTGAAAGCGTTTACGGAAAAAATTCTCCCTGGGCGATGGGATGACGCGCGGCAGCCAAACGAAAAAGAATTGCAGGCCACGAAAATATTGAAACTGGCGTTGTCTGAAATTTCGGCGAAGGTGCGCACTGGTGGCGTGGAGGACGATGCGGAAGACTACGCACTGCCGGTGTGGGCGGGAATTGTGCCGATGCGGCTGGTGGCCGACGCGCCGGTGCGCGACGAAAAATGCAATCCGGAAATTCCGCTGCCTGGCTATTTAAAGGTATACGAAGGCTAACTTTTAGTGCGCTTGCGCCAGCTTGTTCGCGGCAATGGATATAAGGCGAGCTTCATTTTCCAGGACATTTGAAACGCGCACGATGCTTTCTTCCGCTTCCTTCCACTTTTTCTGTTCCATGGCTTCGCGGACGGAGGGAATCGCCTTTGCCGCGTAGCCGGTGTAAACGCCTGGCGCATACAGTTCGTGTTTGTAGCCGGGGCGGCCGGGAATGCCCGCGGGAGTGGTGAGTTTGCGCTCACTTTGAATGAGCAGACGATTGATCTCCGCGATCGACGGGGACGAAAGCGCGGCTCCGCCGTTTTGACTGGCAGCGGCGAGAGCTTTATCAAATTCAGCGGCACTGTGGTTAAGAGCGTCGGCGGCGTTATCGAGCGGAGCGAAATTCAGAAACGGGGGAATTTCCTCGCGCTTGGGCGGGTAATAGAGTTGTTTCGGGTCGGCGCTGGCGGTGAAGGTTCCCTCTTCAAGCTGGCGGTTACGTTCCCGCAATTCCTCCCGCTGATCGGTTGAAAACTTTTTGAGCTCGCGAATGTACATGTGCAAGGTGTCGGAAAAATCGACAAAATCAAAGGGCAGCAGGTCCGCGTCAGCGAGCCGCATCATGGCAAGGCCGCCGAGTTCCGTTAATTTTTTGCCGTAGGCGAAGTCGGTGTCAGAGAAATGGGTATACCAATAAAAATCGTCATAGATGGAATGGTAGATGCCGCCCTCACTTTCGCCGTCAAAACTAATATTGAGTGAAGCAATTCCGAGGATATTAAGAAAGGGGCCGTAATCGGAGCCGCCGCCAAGCGTGCCAATTCGAAGATCGGGCCTTTGACGCAATTCGTTACGCGCAGTTTCCGATTCTGTCGTATGGATTTCGTGCAGTTGTTTACGTTTCCAGACGCTGAGCTTTGTTTCCGGGTCCTGAATATCGCGGGCCACGCCATTGATAAATTTCTCGAGCGAGTGGGAGCCTTCCATGGATAAGAAGCCTCTGCCGTTCGAATCCGAATTGATGTAAGCGACCGCGTGTTTTGTTAAATCGTCGGCGTGAGTTTCTACCCATTCCGTGGAACCGAGCAAACCAGGCTCCTCGCCATCCCAAGCGCAGAAGATCATGGTGCGCTTCGGCTTCCATCCAGCTTTCACCAGTTCGCCCATGGAGCGCGCTTGTTCAAGAACGGTAACCATTCCAGAGATGGGGTCTTCCGCGCCGTTGACCCACGCATCGTGATGATTGCCGCGAATCACCCATTCGTCGGGATACGTGGAACCAGGAATCGTGGCAATTACGTCGTAGAGGCGCTTGATGTCCCAGTTTGCGGAAACTTTCAGATGTACCTTGCCGCCGCCGGGACCAAAGTGATAGGTGAGCGGAAGTCCGCCAGTCCATGAAGTCGGAACCGTAGGTCCGCTGATGGAAGCGAGCAGCGGCTCAGCGTCGGAATAAGAAAGAGGAAGCACGGGAATTTTTACCAGCGTAGGAGCGTCTTTGATGGGCAGGCGCTTGGCATCGGGTGTTGCGCCAATTCCCGGAGTCAGGGGATCGCCCATGAACTCGCTGGCGTCTTGAACACTGCCACGTTGCACGCCTTCCTTGGGGCGGAAAGGACCGTCGGGAAAAGTCGAGCCGTATACATAACCATCGTCTTTCGGGTCGGAATAGATGAGGCATCCGATGGCGCCATGTTCCGCGGCGACTTTGGGCTTGATGCCGCGCCAGGCGTGGCCGTAGCGTGCAATGACGATTGCGCCTTTGACGGAAATACCGCGGCGGGCAAGTTCGTCGTAGTCTTCTGGAACTCCGTAATTGACGTAAACGAGCGGGCCGGTAGCGTCGCCGTCTGGTGAATAGGCATTGTAGGTGGGAAGCTGCTCGGATTGCTGATGGGAAGTGGGATCTTGCGGAAGCGCGGGCTCAGCAAGCTTGGCGACGAATTTTGGTCCGCCGGAGACAAGCTCTACAAGACGCTCTTTTGGAGTGGGAAAAAGCACGTCAAAGTTTTCGATATGCGCATCGAGACCAAACTCCTTGAATTTGGCGAGCAGCCATTCGGCATTGTCTTTATCGTATGGCGAGCCTACGTGGTGGGGATGCGCGGTGAGACGTTCCATGTAATCGCGAAGATTTTCAGGACGAGGAATGGCACGAAACTTTTCTTCCCATTGGCGTTCGTTTTGCGATGAGGCCACGGAAAACCCTGATAGCACGGGTTCCTGGGCAACGAGATTTTGCCGCAGGGGCAGCACCGAGAGAATGGAAAAAAATAGAACGGAAGAAAGTACACCGCGGGTCATTCTTGATCTCCGGGAACGCGCTGTTATTTTGCCCTAAGAACGATGGAATAGGAAATGTGTGATTCGGGTCTAATTCGAGTCGTTGGGCTGTGCAGCGAAGACGATAGTGCGATAGGCTGTGCGTCGCGTACGTAGATTCGGAAAAGAGGAATACCTGGCTGCAATTGATAAGAGGAAGAGTGGGTCTGCGCCCGCAGTGACATTTGCAGCAGCTGGCAAGGCCAGCCTGCTGCCGCTTGTTTTCGTGATGTACGCGTACACCACGGCCGGGCCGTTTGGCCTTGAGGACCAGGTAACCACAAGCGGTCCAGGACTGACACTTCTCTATCACCTGATACTTCCCTTTTTCTGGTGCATACCGGTTTCGCTGGTGGCGGCGGAACTGACCACAGCAATTCCGGTGGAAGGCGGATTCTACCGGTGGGTTCGCGCCGGTTACGGAAATTTTTGGGGTTTTCTGGCGGGTTGGTGGAATTGGAGCGCTTCGTTTGTGCTGGGCGGCGTTTATGCTGTGCTGTTCAGCGAATATTTGTTTTTTTTCTTTCCAAACTTGCCGAAGTGGCAACACTATGTGGTTTCGCTGGCGCTGATTGCTTTCATCGCGTACGTAAACGTGCGAGGAATCCGGCTGGTCGGAGCAGTAGCGGCGTTTTTGGAAATCGCGATACTGCTGCCGATCGTGGCAATGTGCGCGATTGCAGCGACAAAGTGGCATCACAATCCTTTTGTGCCGATGGTTCCTCCGCACGTCCCGGCGTTCCAAGTATTTGGCGTAGGACTGGCGTTAGGTTTGTGGCTCTATTCGGGCTATGAGCAAATGTCCAGCGTGGCGGAGGAAGTGGAGAATCCGCAGCGGAATTATCCGGTGGCGCTCGCTTGGGTGGTGCCGCTATCGATCGCAACTTATTTTATTCCGACGCTGCTTTCGCTCGCGGCTCTCGGAAATTGGCAGACCTGGCATACCGGATATTTTTCAGAAGCGGCAAAATTAATCGGAGGACCGTGGCTGGGCTTTTGCGTGACGTTGGCCGCTGCAGTTACCAACATTTCGATTTTGAACGCCACGGTGCTGACCGGAACGAGGATGCCATCGACCATGGCGGAAGACGGCTACCTACCGGCGACACTCAACACCAAGCATTCGCGGTATGGGACGCCGTGGATTGCGATATTGCTTTCGTCGTTGGGCTACGCGCTGTTGGCGGTGCTGAATCTCGTACAACTCATAAAAGTGTATGCGTGGTTGAGAATCGCGGTGACGATTCTCACGGTGCTGGCGGGATGGCGGCTGAGACAGACTCAGCCTGATTTGCCGCGACCATTCCGGATTCCTGGAGGGCGGACTGGGTTGGCATACGTGGTGGGCGCGCCGCTGGTGATGGCGATTGTAGCGCTTTTGGGAAGCGATAAATTTTCGGTGATATGGGGGCCGATCGCATTGGCGGTGGGTCCGGCGGCTTATCTAATATTGCGGCAGTGCACGCGTACGTTTGGGCAGGAGAGAAAGGCTTAAAGAGACAGCGTTTGAGTAACGTTTTACGTGAGCCAGTCGAGGACTTTGTAATAAGCGCCGGCGAATGGCAAAGCCCAGGTATTCCCGCTGCGCAATCCAAAAGGGGCGTCAGGAAATTTGATGCCGTCGAAAGGAAGTTGAACTGCGTCACCGCAAATCATTGCGGCCAATCTGGTGCCCAGCCAGGTAGCGGCAGCTACACCGTGTCCGGCAAAGCCAATTGCAAAATACATATCGTCGAGCTTGCCGGCATGCGGCATAACATCGCGCGTAAAATCGATGGTGCCGCCCCAGACATATTCCACTTTTGTATCGCGCAATTGCGGGTAGACATGGATCATGCCGCGGCGCAAAATTTCGGCGCTTTGCCGAATGGTGTCGGCAGTTTCGGGAAAGAAAGCGGCGCGTCCGCCGAAGAGCATCCGATTGTCCGGGGTAAGGCGGTAATAGTAGAGGAAGTGTTTGGAATCGTAAATCATGCGGTTGCGAGGGCTGAGTTCGCGAGCTAGCGCGGGAGACAACTGCGCAGTAGCGATAATGTAGGAACCGATGGGAATGATTTTTTTTTGCAGGACGGGAGTTGCGGGAGTGGTATAGGCGCCGCTGGCAAGAAGAACTTCACGGGCGGTCAACGCTCCGCGGGAGGTGCGTAGAGTAAACGTGGCGCCGGGAGAACCCTGGCGCGCGACTTTTTCTACGCGAGTTCGTTCAAAGAGAAAAACGCCGGCGCGTTGCGCGGCATTCGCCAGGCCGGTGACAAAGCGGGCGGGATTCACACTCGCGCTCACTTCGTCGACCATTCCGCCGAAATAAATGTCCGAGCCGATTTCACTTTTGAGCTCGGATGGCGGGACGATTCGTAACTGGTGATTGAATTCGCGCTGGATTCGCGCGGCAGATTCGGCGTAGGACTTGAAGTGCGACTGCTTGCAGGCGACTTCGAGATGGCCACAGCGCGAGAAATCGCAGGCGATGGATTCTTCGCGGGCAATGCGTTCGACGCAATCGATGGACTCGAGCGAGGCGGCGTACATAGCTCGCACGGCTTCACGCCCATAACGTGAGATTAATTCCGGAACGGGCAGTTTTAGTCCGGTGAGGACCATGCCGCCATTGCGGGAGCTAGCGCCCCAGCCGAGAGTTTCGGCTTCGAGAACGGCGGCTTTCAGGCCGCGTTTAGCGAGCGTGTAAGCTGCGGCAAGGCCGCAAAAACCGCCACCAACGATGGCGACGTCCACTTGATCGGGAAGAGGAGCTTGCGAGCCTGCGACCGGAGCGGTGACAGTATCCAACCAGAAATTTTTTTCGAGTAAGGGCATGTGCAGGGATTAGTCGGGCAAAATCTTAACACTGGAACGCGGAGCGCGTCTCTCTGGGTTTACCGCCTATTGTTGGGGTGAGAGTTTCAGGCGCGGCGAAGAACGATGAAGGTGATTTCGGGAGGCACGCCCAGGCGCACAGGTGCGCCAACGGTGCCGAGACCGCGATTGACGTAGAGGAATGAAGATGTGCGGGACGAACCGGCCACGCTATCGGCAATCGATACGGCAGCGGCGGAGCTGCCCAACGACTGGCGATGAGGAAGGCGAGGTTCGCGGACGACGGGATAAGCGTACAAGCCCGCGATGTAGTCGGTTATGAAACGCGCGGGACTTAGGCGATGATCGAGAATTTCGACCTGCACCTGTCCGCCATGGGTATGCCCGGCGAGTGACAGTTCGATCCCCAACTCCGCGGCGCGATTATACGAATTAGGATTATGCGAGAGCAGAATGTTGGGCATGTCGCGACGCACGAGAGGCTCGATATCGGTGAGCATCTGCATGCGGCGACCGGTGGGAGTGCGTTCGCGCTGATAATCGACGCCCAGCAAATTGAAGGATGCGCCCTTGAAGGATAATTGCGCGCTTTCCTGGCGCAAAAGTTTCATGCCAGCTTGTTCGTAGAGAATTTGCGCGGTGTCTTCGGCGCGGGCGTAAACTTCGTGATTACCATTACATCCAAAAACGCCAAGCGGCGCGCGCAGGTGGCGAATTTCTTCGATGCAGTCGTGGATGGAATCATGCGAACCGGTGATCAGGTCGCCCGTGACTACCGCGAGATCCGCGCCCAATTCATTTGTCATATCAACAGCGCGGCGCACCGATTCGCGGGACATGTATCCGCTGAGATGAATGTCGCTGATCTGAGCGATGCGCATACCGTCGAGGGCCCCAGGAAGATTGGCGATGGGAACCTCGATTCGGCGTACTTCGTAGCGGAGGCGCTCCGCGGCGTAGCCGTACATCACGCCAAGAAAAGGAGCAGCGCCAGCGACGGCTGTGGCGGTACGAAAGAAATAACGGCGGGAAGGATCAGGAACGGTTTCCGGCGAAGAATCGGCTGCACCCGAGGGTTCGGGCTGAGCGGCAGTGCGCAACCAGCGGAACATCCAGTCGGCCCAGCGAACGGCTTTTACGGAGATATAAGCAAACAACGCGCTGGTAAACCAGAGTCCCGTGAACACTGCGACAAGCGAGCCACGCGGGAGGATGCGGCCGTGGTCCATGCGCACGCTATCGGCAATGGCGATGATGATAAGAACGAGGGAGAGCAAATACAGGGCGCGCGCCACGACGCGCAGCCAGGTTTGGCCCCAGTTCGCGGTGGCACGCCAAATCGAGCGGTACCAGAACCGTTGGGACAAGAACATGAGCGCGACAATGGCTAGTGCGATCGCAAGCCGCGTAAGAAACCAAGCCCAATTCACCAGGATAAAGCCTCCCGACCAGGATCAATAGAATACCATTTCTATAAGAAGCGGTCTGGAAGCCGAGCGATGCTTGTGCTGAGTGAATAACGCCCAAACCACGGTTTTTCAGGTCGTTGGAGACGTGTTGGGGCTGAGGAGAGTAAGATGTTGTGCCTGTTCGGGATGCGAGGAGTCTCACTTCGGGATAAGTTGCGCGTCTAAGGGTGAAACGCCTGCGCGAGCGGGCAAAGGAGAGAAAAATGGTAAAAATCAGGGTGGCGGCGCTTATATTGGCCGCGGGTCTGGTGGTATTGCCGGCGTTGGCGCAAGACGCCAAGAAAACGGAAACGCCTAAGCCGGCTTCAGGGGCATCGCAATCATTGCTCGATTCGTGGAACGACATCGGCAGGAAGTTGATCGCGATGGCAGAGGATATGCCGGAAGACAAGTACGAGTTCAAACCGAAACCGGAGATGCGCAGCTGGGTGGCGCAAATCCTACATGCGGCTTCGGGGATGTACTACTTTACGAATCCGGTTTTGGGGAAGCCGTTACCAGCGGATGATCCTCCTCGCGATCAGTTTAAGAGCAAGGCGGACGTGGTGGCGTTTGTGAAGAAGGCAGTGGAAGATGGGGCTGCGGCAATCAAGGCGCAGGGCGACGCGGGACTGTCAAAAGCAATAGCTGCTGGCGGACCAAAGCTGACGCGTATCGATGATCTAGCATACGGACTGGTTGAACATTCCGGCGAACATTATGGGCAAATGGTGGTGTATTACCGGTTGAATGGATTGGTGCCACCGGAATCGCGTCCGAAGAAGTAACGGCGAGTTAAGGAAAATCGGCAGGCACGGTGATTTTTGCCGTGCCTGTTTTTTTGTGGATTCGTAAAAAAATTCCTGGGCTGGTTTTAATGAACCGCCGCGTCCGCGGCCCCATTTTGGAGTTGCGCGAGCAATTGATCGGGATTGGTGGCGGGAGGCATGCAGGTTTGACCGGCGCAAACAATGGCGACGGCTTTGTCAGCGGGAAGATGCGGCAAAGTTTGCTTGAGCGCTCCGGACAGAGTGTCCAAGGAAGTTCCCGGAGTGAGGCGCAACACGGATTTGCCGAAGCGGTAGACGCGGTTCGCGGTGTCTTCGAGGGCTTGGGCTGCGGGTTCGCTCGTGGGCCCGGTGACCACAACCTGTATCGGATGATTTGCAAATAGCGTTGCAGCCAGGCCGTACGTAGCGGCGAAGAGGCCATACTGCGGCGCAATGGCGCTAAAAGTTTCCAGCGTTTTTTTGGCGAAGGCGCTGTAACGCTCATCGCCGGTAAACGCATGCATGCGGACCAGGGCGATGATTGCGGCGGAATTGGCGCTGGGCGTGGGAGAATCCTGAAAAGGCTTGCGGCGCAGGTCGAGTCCGCCCATTGCCGGCGCATCCGTGGCGCGGTCGAAGAAGCCGCCGCCTTCCATGTCGGCATAACGAAGCAGCGCATGGTCGAGGGTTTTTTGTGCGGCGGAAAAATATTTCGTGTCGAGTGCCGCTTCGTAGGCGTCGAGAAGCGCAAGCACGCCGAAGATTTGATCGTCGAGCGAGCCTTCCAGCGGCGGTCCGCCGATGCGATGGCCAAAGCCGCGAGAATCGCTCCACACTTCCCGCAAAATGCGATCCATAGTTTTCAAAGCAAACTCGCGGCATGCTGCACCGAGTGAGCCTCCGAGCACACGGCCCGCGTCCAAATAGGCGGAAACAAACATGGCGTTCCAGGAAACGTACATGGTGGCGTCAATGTAAGGGGTTTGGCGCAGGAGGCGAGCGGCGAGCATTTTCTTTTTGGCCGCGCAAATGGTGTTTTCCACGGAAGATTTGTCGATGCCCAACTCCCGTGCGATTTCTTCGGGCGTGCGCGCGATCCACAAAACATTTTTTGCGGGATTATGGTGCATCTCGCCATGCGCCTCGACGTCGTAATAAATTTCCATCACGCGAGCTTCGTCCGGGCTAAGCGCGGCACGCAGTTCGTCTAGGGTCCAGGTGAAATAGTCTCCGTCATCATCAAGAGAAAAATCGGCGTCCTGGCTGGCATAAAAGCCACCGTTCTGCTGGTCGGATAAAACTTCATTGACCCAGGCGACGATGCCTTCGGCGGTTTCGCGCAATAATGCGTTTCCGGTTATCTGCCAGCCGTGAAGATAATTGCGCAATAATTCCGAATTGTCGTAACTCATTTTTTCAAAATGGGGAACTAGCCAGCGTTCGTCAACCGAATAGCGGTGAAAGCCTCCCGCGAGCTGATCATAGACGCCGCCGCGCGCCATTTTTTCAAGAGTGGATTCCGCCATGGTCAGCAAAGGCCGCGATTTGGTTTGCTGGTAGCGCTCGAGGATCAGATCGATGGCCGAAGGATGAGCAAATTTCGGCGAGCGTCCAAATCCGCCATGCTGCGAGTCAAACAGCTGCGAGATGGAAGCAATCTGCGAATCGACTATCGCAGGATCGAATTCCCCGCCGGCACCGCTGAAGGCTTCCGCGTTGGTCAAACCCGAAGCCAAAGAATTGGCGGCGGTTTCAATCTCTGCGCGCTTGGAACGATAGGATTGCGCCACAGCCAGCAGTACGCGGCGAAAGCTGGGGCGGCCACCTTGATCATCGGGCGGAAAATAAGTGCCGCCAAAAAACGGTTTACCATCGGGCAGCAGGAATCCGGTGAGCGGCCAACCGCCCTGTCCGGAAATTGCGCTGACCGCGGCTTGATAACGAGAGTCGACATCCGGGCGCTCGTCGCGATCAACCTTCACGGGAATAAAATGTTCGTTGATAATTTTGGCGATTTCGGGATTTTCGTAGCTTTCGCGGTCGATGACGTGGCACCAGTGGCACCATACAGCGCCGATATCGAGAAGAATAGGTTTGTCTTCGGCTTTGGCTTTGTCGAATACGTGCTGGCCCCACTCATTCCAGTCGATGGGTTGGTGCGCAGCGGAACGAAGGTAGGGGCTGGCGGAATCTTTGAGACGATTTTGCGGGTGCGAGGTCACGAAAAATCCTTTTTTTGAGCAGAAGGCAAAAACGCGCTGGATGGCGGCACTTTAACTCGAGTGATTACTGGACGGTATTGCCGGGCCCGAGGTCGCGCGGATCGATGGGCTTGCGGGAGGCGAATCCTTCGTCCTGGCGGTGATAAAAACGTATGCGATCTTCGCCAAGTCTCCAGCACAGATAAACTTCCTGATTATCGATCACCGCGGGAAAGTCGAGCAGACCGACGTCGAGGTCTTTGATTACACAGCCAGTCGCCAGAATGCTTTCGAGAGCAGACTTCATCACCTCGGTTAACTGTTCGTGCTCGGCGCGCACGGCCGCCAGTTTCGCATACGGAACAATCACGCCGCCCATCATCATGATCCGCGCGGAAACGGCATTGAGCTCGTTATCGAGCTTGCCAAGTTTTTTGCGGCATCCGATGGCCTCGATGAGATGCGGCTCGAGTTCCACGCGAGTGCGCTCGGCCTCGGTCAGGGTAAAGATCCGCTGCTCAGGCTGTGGAGGTTCTTCCTGATCGCGTTCGTCGTCTTGGTCTGCCATATTTTTCCAGTCGAGCGTTGCGGGGACAACTAGGATGCTAACGCAAAGTGAGCATGCGGTCGAGAGCAACTCTCGCGTGAGCGCGAGTTTTTTCATCCACAGTAATTCGATTGACTACATTGCCCGCGGCAAGATTGTCGAGCGCCCAGAGCAGATGGTTCGGCGTGATGCGGAACATGGTGGTGCAAACACAGACGCTGGGGTCGAGAGATATAACGGTTTTGTCCTTTAATTCTTTTCCAAGGCGGTTGACGAGGTGAATCTCCGTGCCCACGGCCCATTGCGAGCCGGGTGGCGAGGCAACGATAGCTTTGACGATTCCCTCGGTGGACCCGATCTCGTCGGCAGCTTGAGCAACCTCGATGCGGCATTCGGGATGGACGATCACGCGAATACCCACATGTTCGCGGCGCACGCGGGCAACGTGCTCCGGGGTGAAGCGCTGATGCACGGAACAATACCCTTTCCAGAGAATAACTTTAGCGGCGCGCAGAGCTTCGACGGAGTTGCCACCCATTTCCTGGAAAGGGTCCCAGACGATCATCTGCTCCGCGGGGATACCCATGCGGTGGCCAGTGTTGCGGCCGAGATGCTCATCCGGGAGAAAAAGAATTTTTTCGCCCTGCTGAAACGCCCAACTCATTACTTTCGCGGCGTTGGAGCTGGTGCAAACGGCGCCGCCATGCTCCCCGGTAAAGGATTTAATGGCCGCGGTGGAGTTCATGTAGGTGACCGGAATGATTTGGCGCGTATCCAGAACGGAGGCAAGTTCGATCCAGCAGGATTCTACCTGGCCGATATCGGCCATGTCCGCCATGGAGCAACCGGCGTTCAGATCCGGCAGGATGACGGCTTGCTGGTCGCGCCGCAGAATGTCCGCGCTCTCGGCCATGAAGTGAACCCCGCAAAACACAATGTAGCGGCTATCGGTTTCGGCGGCTTGAAAGGCAAGTTTCAGAGAATCGCCGCGAAAGTCCGCGAACTTAACCACTTCGTCGCGCTGATAATGATGGCCCAGAATTACCGCATCTTTACCCAGGCTGGCTTTTGCGGCGGCGATACGTTCATCGAGTGAATTGTCCGGGACCAAAAGATAGGAATCAAAATCGCAGCCTACGCCTTTTTCGATTTCCGGCGCGCGCACGGTCGCCGGTTGCTCGGCACCGATGAGGCTTGGAGTTTTTACGATGGAGATGAGATTGCCCATTTTAAGATTCTGCTTTGTTCCTCGAAAGAAACCGCCCTACAAATGATTAGATGATGTTTGACTAGTTTAGGTACTAGCCTCCGATAAACACCATGGTACGCGAAGGAGGCACAAAATCCGGCGTATTGATGCGGTGGCCTTCTTCCTTGTTTTGCACGGCTTCAACGATAAAATCAATCAACTCCTGGTCAGAAGCTCCGCCGCGCAGGAGCGGCCGCAAGTCTTGATCGTCTTTGCTAAAAAGGCAGGTGCGCAATTTTCCATCGGCAGTGAGCCGGATACGCGAACAATGTCCGCAAAAAGGCTGGGTGACCGGCGCGATTAAACCGATTTCACCGGGCGCGCCATCTGCGAAACGATATTTGCGAGCGGTCTCACTGCGCTCATGCGGAATTTGTTCGAGTGGCCAGCGCTTATGGATACGTTCGAATATTTCCGCCGCGGGCACGACCAGCTCCCGCGACCAGTGGCGGTCCGCATCCAAGGGCATAAATTCAATGAAGCGCATGACCACGCCACGTTCGCGGGAAAATTCGGCGAAGGATTCTATTTCGTCATCATTGATGCCGCGAACAAGCACGGCATTGATTTTTGCGGGCGCTAATTTTGAAGCCTGCGCCGCCGTTATGCCAGCTAAAACACTAGGCAGCGTCTTGGTGCGCGTAATGCGCTCAAATTTAGCGGGGTCAAGTGAATCGAGGCTGATATTGATGCGATGAAGGCCGGCGGCTATCAAGCGGTCGCATTGGGCGGCCAATAAATGGCCGTTGGTGGTCATGGAAAGATCTTCGACGCCGCGCGCAGACAAACCGGCGATAAATTCGACAACTCCATCACGCACCAAGGGCTCGCCGCCAGTGACGCGCATCTTACGAATGCCGAGTTGCAGAAAAATTCCCGCAAGCCTATCGAATTCGTTCCAGGAAAGTATTTGATCGTGGGCGCGATAATTTTCCGGGTCAGCGGAACGGCAGTAAACGCAACGAAAATTGCATCGATCGGTGACCGAGATGCGCAGGTCAGTGATTTGGCGGCCGTATTGGTCTTGAAGATTCATAAATCTAGCCAGTACTGACTCGATGCCAAAAGAATCGCCGTAGGAAAGCGAAGGAAAACCTCAATAGTAGTGTACGCCCGCGGTGCGCAGGCTGCAATTTCTCACCGCAACATCCTTTGGTAGCGCACGGAATGTGATAAAGTTTCGCTCACATCATGCGGATATTCGTTCTGGGAGCGGGGGCAACGGGTTCGCTGCTCGCCCAACTACTGGAAAAACAGGGGCACACGGTTTGGTGCGGAGACCGCGACCCAGAGCGGGCGCGACGATTTTTGGGCCGCAAAAGCACTATTGCAGTAACAAAGGTGAACGCTCGCAACCTGCGCGGTCTCGTCCGCGCTGCAAAGGGTTGCAACTTAATCGTGAATGCCTCCGCTTCGGTATTTAATGAAATTGTTTTGCGCGCGGCGCTGCGCCTCCGCGCCCACTACCTGGATTTAAGTTCCCATCTGAGAAAGACTCCGTTTCGGCCCGAACAATTTCGTTACACGAAGAAGTTTGAGAAGAAAAAACGCGTGGCGCTCATCAATACTGGCGTTGCACCCGGTCTCACAAACTTGCTGGTAAAACGCTTGTCGGAACTGCTGGACAGCGTGGAAACGGTGCAGATCCGGCTTTACGAAAGCACGGAAAGCGATGATCCAATATCGCAATGGTCGCCGGAAGTTTCCTTTGATGAAGCGATTTCTAACCCGCGCATTTATCGCAACGGGAAATTTCAATTGGGCAAACGATTCTCGGAAGTGGAAACGTTCCGGTTCAGCGAACCCATCGGAGCAGCCCGGGTGGTGCTTGCCGCGCAGGACGAAGTGGCTACCTTGCCGCACTACATCGCGATGCGAGACCTTGACGTGAAAATAGGCGGCAATGAAATCGAACGCATGCGTCGTTGGCACAAACAGGGGAAGCTCTCAAAATCACGCGGATTGGTGCCGCAACGCTTTCCGCAAACCGCTTCGCCGCGCGCCATCGCGAAACTGATTCGGCGCGGTATTTTGCATAATGCAAGGTTTAGCGCGGCGGTTTTAGTGAGCGGAATCATACATGGAAAAAAAGAGGATCAGTGCCTGTTGCTGCGAAGCGACTGCTCATTCCCCACGTTGTACAAGATACGCCAGCAAGGCCGGCTCACCACGCCGGTGGCTTACGCGACCGCGCATATGGCGGCGCTTTTTATTAAATTTTTTCCGCGCGAGCTTGCCGGAGTTTTTCCTCCGGAAATGCTTCCCTTGATCACCAGACGGGCGATACTTTCCGGCGTGCGTAAGCACTCCATACAGATTGCGACGAAGACAACCGCCGTTAAATATGCGAGCGAAGATGAAGACGAGTTTTAGGGACGCGCTTCAAAAATTAAATTGAAGGGCGTCTCGGTGGCGCGGCGGAATCGGGTGAAGCCTCCTGAAGTGACAACGTCGCGGAGGCGTTTTTCGCCAGCTTGGGCGCCGAGCGCTAAACCTACTTCCTGCGACAACGAAGCCGGGGTGCATAGCAAGGTGGAAGCGCCATAGAATGCGCGGCCGATGGGATTCAAATTATCTTCAAGCTTGTCGCCGGCAAATGGTTCAACCACCATCCAGGTGCCATCTTTCTTTAGAGAGCTGCGAACATGGCTGGCGGCGCCGACGGGATCGCCCATGTCGTGCAGACAATCGAAAAAAGTCACGAAGTCATAGTCCTTTCCGGGATAAGACTTCGCGCTGGAGACCTCGAAGCGGATGCGGTCGCCAACCCCAGCATCTTTCGCGCGCTGTTTGGCGGTTTCAATGGATTTGTCATGATAATCGAAGCCGACAAATTCGGACTTGGGATAGGATTTGGCCATCAAGATCGTGGAAGATCCCAATCCACAACCGACATCGGCGACGCGCGCACCATTTTTTAATTTGTCGTCAACGCCTTGCAGCGCAGGAATCCATGTGCTGACCAGGTTTGCGGCGTAGCCAGGGCGGAAAAACCTCTCGGTGCCCACAAAGAGTTCGTGATGATGTTCGTGCCAGCCCATGCCCTTGCCATCTTTGAAGCGCTCGGTCAGTTGTTCTTCGGCTTTTATAGCAGCGAGCGCGGTCTGAAAGGCACCAGGAAGGAAAACGGGACTACTCTCGTCGGCCATGCAAAAGGCTTGTTCTTCGCTAAGACTAAATTTTTGTGACGCCGAATCGTAAGTGACGAAACCTCCGGCGGCTTGCGCGCTAAGCCATTCGCGAATGTACCGCTCCACGGTGCCGGTTTTTTGGGCGAGCGCGGCAGGAGTTTGCGGCCCACCTGCGGCGAGGGCCTTGTAGAGGCCGAGCTTGTCGCCGATACGAATTAACGCGGCATTGAATGTTGCGCCGAAATCGACAATGGCTTTGCCCAAAAATTCGTGGAGTCGCTCCTGATTGATTGCCATGACTTTCCTCCTTCGGGAAAAGAATTGTGCGGAACCGCATACTTCGGGGAAGTCCAGGAAACGGATTTTATGCCTGGAGATGACGGTTGAAAAGGAAATTGTTCAGCAGCAGCGGTTGGGGCGCGAATAGCGCCGGTTGGTTTGTTCCACGTAAAATTCCGCGGGGCTTAAAGGCTGTTTAGTATCCAATTTTGCAGCGCAAGTGAGATAGCGTTCATACGCTGAATCGCCGCACCATTCCCGCACGGCTTGCCAGATGCGGTGCAGCAAGCGTTTCATTGGCGGGATTAAGAAATGCATCAGTCTCCCTCCACCCATTGCGTAGCCACGTAAGGCGTTTCACGCAATACTGGCGCTCGCCCCTTGGTCAGAATTGCATACCACTGAAATGCGGCTTCGACCAGCAAGACGAGAATCGCCAAAGCGAGCACCGCGGTAACGCCGGCATCCAATCGTTGATTAAAAATGATGCGGTGGATGTCTGAAAGTTTCGCTGCGGAAATTTGTCCAGCGGCGATTTGCGCGGCAAGCGCATTCGCATAGGAAAGAAAACCGATGCGTGGATTCGGCGAAAATATTTTCTGGTAACTCGCGGTCATGGTAACGACGACCAGCAAGGCGGTGGGAAGAATGGTTACCCAGATCCATCGGAGGCGCCCCATCTTCAGCAGAATTGTAGTAGCCACAACCAACGCAACCGCGGCGAGCAACTGGTTCGCAATTCCGAAAAGCGGCCACAGCGAATTGATGCCGCCCAACGGATCGATTACGCCCTGGTATAAAAAGTAGCCCCACGCGCCCACGATGATGGCGCTGGAAAGCAGAACGCCGGGCATCCAGTTGGTGCGGCGCATCGGAGGCCACAACCGGCCGGCAAGCTCTTGCACCATGAAACGGCCGACACGAGTACCGGCATCAAGCACCGTAAGAATGAAGAGCGCTTCAAACATGATCGCGAAGTGATACCAGATGCTGAGCAGGCGTTCGCCGCCAATCGTGTTGGAAAAAATTTGCGCCATGCCAACCGCGAGGGATGGCGCGCCGCCGGCGCGATTCCAAAGAGTCTGTTCGCCAACGCGATGCGCGAGATCGGCCATGGTCTGCGCCGCCAATGGATAACCCCAAGCGCTGATGGTTTGCGCAGCGGCGTCGGGCGTTGCTCCGACGATGGATGGCGGACTGTTCATAGCAAAATAGACTCCCGGCGTCATGGCGCAGGCAGCGACCATGGCCATGACACCGACGAACGATTCCATCAGCATGGCGCCATAGCCGATCATTCGCGCGTGACTTTCGCGAAGAATCATTTTTGGCGTGGTTCCCGAAGAAATCAGGGAATGAAATCCGCTGACGGCGCCGCACGCGATGGTGATGAAGCAAAAAGGGAAAATTTTGCCGGCAAAGACTGGGCCGCTGCCGTCAACAAACCTGGTTAGCGGCGGCATCAGCACTTGCGGGCGAACCAGCAGGATTCCGGCGGCCAGCGAAATAATGGCTCCAGCCTTGATGAAGGCGCTTAGATAGTCACGCGGAGCGAGCAGCAACCACACCGGCAAAGCGGATGCAGCGAGGCCGTAAGCGATCAACGCAAAGGCAAGCGCGACGCCGCTGAGAGTAAAAACTGGCGCCCAGGCGGGAGACTCAGCGACCCATTGACCGGCGACCACCGCGAGGCAAACGAGGGTGACTCCGCCGATGGAAGCTTCCAGAACGCGTCCGGGGCGGACAAAACGCAGGTAGATACCGAGCAGCAGCGCAATGGGAATAGTCATTGCCAAGGTGAACGTGGCCCACGGGGAAGACTTCAGCGCGTTAACAACCACCAAAGCGATTACGCCAAGCAGAATGATCATGATGGCCAGCACGGCGAGTTGCGCGATGAAGCCACCGCGCTTGCTGACTTCTTCGCGCGCCATTTCACCAAGTGATTTGCCGTCGCGCCGGATGGAGCACAATAAAATGACGAAGTCTTGCACGCAGCCACCCAGCGCCGCACCAGCGATCAACCACAACGTGCCGGGAAGATAGCCGAATTGCGCGGCGAGCGTTGGACCGACGAGGGGACCTGGCCCAGCGATGGCGGCAAAGTGGTGACCAAAGAGAATCCATTTATTGGTGGGAACGAAATCGCGTCCATCGCCATGGCGCTCCGCGGGCGTGGCTCGCGTGTCATCCAGCGCCAGCAATTTCGCGGCGACGAATGCTGAATAAAATCGATAAGCCACCGCATAACAACAAACCGCTGCGACCACGAACCAAGTGGCGTGTATCGGTTCGCCGCGTTGCAAAGCGATTTTGGCAAGCGCCGCCGCGCCCACAACAGCCACACCTACCCATAGGACAATTTTGAGAGAGGATTTCATTTGTAAGTCGCATGTCCTGCGTTGCGAAGAATAGACCGCGGAGAATCCTATGCGACTGCGTGCCTATCGTCAATGCACCGCGGAAAACAAATTTTGAAAGTGCCACCGTCCAGATTGGTGCTTGCCACAGCGCGGTTGCGCATTTTAGGCTTTGCTCATGAGTGAATTCCCCGCAACCGATCGCACCAAAATTCGGCGTAAGCCCGACCGCGGCAGCTATGACCGCGAATTGATTTACAGCATTCTGGACGAAGCGTTCGTGTGCCAGGTGGGATTTATTGCGGATGGACAGCCGTTCGTCGTACCGACCAATTACGTTCGCGTGGGCGACAAACTATTTTTGCACGGTTCAACAGCCAGTCGGTTGATGCGCACGCTGGGAAGTGGCGCGCCATTTTGCCTGAGCGTGACGTTGCTCGATGGAATTGTGCTTTCCCCGACGGCGACTGGCCACTCCGTGAACTACCGTTCGGTGGTGGTGATGGGAAAAGCGGAACCGATTGAAGAGCCCGAAGCCAAGCTGGCAGCCATGCGCGATTTTGTTGAGTATGTGATTCGTGGACGATGGGCTGAAGTCCGTCCGCCGAGCGAACAGGAATTAAAAGGCACGATGGTGCTGGCAGTGCCGTTGGTGGAAGTTTCGGCGAAAGTACGGACAGGATTTGCGGTGGATGACGACAAGGAATACGAGGGTTCGGCGTGGACTGGCGTTATTCCGTGCAAATGGCAAGCGGGAGCGCCGGTGGCCGATCCGCGAGGCAATCCGGCAAGGGTTCCGCCCGAGAATGTTCGCCATTACAAGCGCCCGCAATAGACATAGCCAATCGCGGCTCGATCTTTCCTATAGTCACACTGCCATTCGTCGCGACTACTTCGCCTTACCGCCCGCAAACGCCGAGGCCACACCCAAGGCGATCAGCGCCCCGCCCGATACGCTCTTCTGTGCCCGCCGCAGGCGTGCGCTCCCGCGAATCCGCTCCGCGACCGTTCCGGCCGCCAGGGCCCAAATCGAATCACTGCCCCAGCCCATCAGCGCAAACAGCAGGCCCAGTTCGAAAATCTGCAACGAGGCATGCCCGCGTGCCGGCTCGACGAATTGTGGCAAAAACGCCAGGAAAAACAAGGCTGTCTTGGGATTCAGAAGATTCACCAGTACTCCCTGTCCGAAAATCCTGCTCAGTCGGCGCTCACCGTTCGCCGATTCCAGTAGGCGCGTTTCGTCGCTACGCAGCACCTGAATTCCCATATAAATCAGGTACGCCGCTCCAAGATATTTGACGAATTGGAAAGCCAGCGCTGACGAAACCAGCAAAGCGGAAAGTCCGAGAGTCGCCGCCGCGATATGGAATAGCGTGCCAGTGGCAATTCCCATCGCCGAGACCAGTCCCGCAGCGCGTCCCTGCCCGATGCTGCGGCTCACGATGTACATCACCGCTGGGCCCGGGATCACCAGCAGAATTGCTGCGCCCGTTATGAAAAGCAGTAAAGATGAGTAGCTAATCGCCATAGGAAATGAGTGCTTTCTAGCGTCAATTGCAGCCGCAACCACCACCGCAGCATCCGCCGCCACTACCGGAAGAGGATGGCGTGGACTTCGCGGAGCCGGCACCCAACGCCGAACTAAACACGGAAAGCTGAATCGCAGCTTTTTTGCTGGAGCACTTCGGGCACGCAATTTCCTGCTGCTTGTTCAACACAATCTTCTCAAACTGTTCCTGACATTCTTCGCAAACATATTCATAGATAGGCATGAAATCTTCCTCGACCGATGGACTAATCACGATTATAACGCTGTTTCGCCGGTACAAAATGCGAAAACCCCGAAAGAACCGGGGTTTTCGTCGGAAATACGTTGGTGTGAAAACTAGTCGCCGGCTACGGCTTCGGCGGCTTCCTTCTTGGCTGCAGGAATGGCGTTGCCATTTCCCGAAGCGGGAGCGATGCTCACCGGTTTGCCTGCGTTGGCAAAATTAGCAGGCGTGGCTTTGGCGATGTCGTTTACGGTGCCGATTTGCACGACGGTGGTCGGAGTCTTCTTCAGAACCAGCTCTTCGTAAATCGCGCGAACCTTGGCTTGTTCTTCGAACGCCTTTTTGCGGCGGGCGCGATCTTCTTCGGCCGCGGTCAGAGGAATGTCGTGCTCAAGATGGCGAACGCGCGCTGCGTCGTTCGAATCAATCTTCAGCGAGTGCTCGAAGGAATCGAGGTTAACGGCTTTGCCCTTGGCATAGATTTCGTGTTTGCCGTGGGTCTTGTACCATTCCGCGACGGTCGCGTTCTTGTGCATATTTTCGATAATTTGGCGCCAGCCCACACCAGTGTTATAAGCGCAGAAGGAAATTTCGCCCTGCTGCGTGGCGTAGGGAATGATGCACATTTCAGTGCGGCGGAAATCGTAATTGAATAAATCCTGGAACCACATACCGGCGATGAACAGGAAGTTCCATGGATCGGTCTGGCGGCGCTTCATGGCATCTTCGTAGGTGCGCTCGGGAGAAGTCCGGCCGTATTTCTTTTCGGAGTTGCGGGTGAGCGCCCAAGTCTTATCGAATTTCTTGAACAGGTCATACAGCTTCAGACCCTTGGGACCCTGGAAAGGTTTGTAGTTCTTCAAGAGAGCCATGGCCATCATGAAGTTAGAGAAATTCTTGCCGCGAGCCGCGTCGGTGATGTCCGTGACGTCCTTGGTCAATTGCACGGCATCAAGGAAGCGCGGAACGGGAGCCCATTCCTTGGTTTCCTTGTTAATCATCAGCGCAGTGCCGACACCGCAATTCGGGTGGCAGCCGCACGACAGCGAGCCCCACTGCGAATCCTGGCCCTTCACCATGTCGGAGAAACCAGCAAAGGTGCTGATAAAGGATATAGGGAACCAGTCGCGGGTCGGTTCCACTTTGCCAACTTGCGCGCTGACGTCTTTCGCCAAATGCGAAAGCGTGTAGCGCTGGCGGAGGCGGCGTTCCGGGGTGATGTCTTCGTCGCGACCGGTGAACGAAACCGGCTGGAAGCTGACGAAAGCGATTTTCTTGGGATTTTCCATCGCGAATTTCACGACGGTGCCGACCTGGTCGTTGTTCACGTTGTTGACGATGGTGACGACCAACACGATTTCAATGCCGGCTTCGTGCATGTTCTCAATGGCGCGCAGTTTCACGTCAAAGAGGTTGCCGATTTGGCGGTGCCCATTGGCGTCGTTCCCGATGCCATCGAATTGCAGGTACGCGTAGCGCATGCCCGCGGCGAAAGCCTTCCGGCAAAATTCCTTGCTCTTGGCAAATTCAATGCCGTTCGTCGCGGCTTGCACGCTGTTGTAGCCAATCTTGCGGGCGTGCGCGACCGCTTGCAGGAAGTACGGGCTCATGGTGGGTTCGCCACCGCTGAACTGCACAGACATCTGCCGGCGCGGCTTAATCTTCAGCGCGTTGTCCAGAATTTCCTGGATTTCTTCCCATCCGAGTTCGTGCACATAACCAACCTGGTTGGCGTCCATGAAGCAGGGGTCGCACATCATGTTGCAGCGGTTGGTAAGGTCAACGGTAAGAACCGAGCCCCGGCCATAGCGCACGGTGCTGGAGCCATGCTTGTGCAGGTCTTCGTCGTTGTGCGCGGGAATGTCGCGGCCGGGGTACTGCTTCTCAATCCAGTTGAGCCACTTGGAATCGACAGCCATCATGTCTTCGTAGTGGCCGTGCAGCGGGCACTCTTTCACCATCCAAACCTGACCGTCGCGTTCAATAATCTGCGCCTTAATTTCGCCGACTTTTTCACTCATCAGGTCGCGCCAGTCTTTTTTACCGGCAATGATGGCTTCGCGCGCTTCTTTCACGCACGCGGGACAAAGAGAATCCGTTTGCCGCGGAAAGCCAAGCGTCGGCTTGGTCTTTTCCCAGGACTTCAGCAGCGGCTTATCGGACCATTTTGGTGTAATCGACGGATTCGGATTTTTCTTGTTGAAATGCTGAATGGTGTTGAACGTAACGCCTGCGGCTTTGCAAAGAACCCAATCGAAAGTCCTGGCGAGTTGCGTCCCCAAGTTATTCGGCATAGACCTCTACCCTCTCTTTTCTTTCAAGCTCGACCCTATTTCTGTCGGAGCTTCCCACGCGGCCCAACTTCCCCCGGGCTTACACTTGGATACCGTACCACGACATCCGGTTACTCGTGCTAAGTCTTTAACTGGCTTTAGTTTGACGGGTAAGCCTGCTGGGGGCCAGCTTCTTGTGGCGAATGGGTGTAATTCGCATTCGAACGGTCATTTGCCTGCTTGAACGGGGACTTCGCTTGCGGCGAAAGGGTTAACTCTAACGAGTCAAGAAGCGCAAATTTAAGCCCAGGGCGGTTGATAAGTCAGGTTCCGCTTCTATTCGTTGAGTTTTGGCCGCAGAACAGCGACGACAAAATGCGCAAAGTGCGAGGCCCCTTCATCCAATTGCAGCCACCGGACCACGCAATGGTCGGCCAAATATTTCGTGACGCGAGCCTCTGGAATCCCGAGATGCTCGGCTAACTGAGGCTTGAGTGAGTCCGCGCCGCGCCTGCTCGATCCACTTCTAATTAAATTACCGATGGCGATTCGCAGCGTCTGGCAAGCTTCGACGTAATAATAGGTGGTCAGGTCTGAATCGGTCAGAACAAAGACTCCGGGTCCAACAGGAGCTTGATCCGCTTCATTCAACCGGGAAGGTGCGCACGTTAGTAAGCGGCGGAATTGCATTTCCAATTGCGTCAGGCGCGAGGACAAACCAGGATCGCCGTATCGTCCGCGCAAACCGGGCACAGCCGCATCGGTACCGGCATCCGATGGAACGCCGGACCGCGTAAGCCCAGGGGGTGCTAGCGCGGGTTGGTCCTCATCCACTGTTGAGCGAGGTGCGGTGCGTTGAGGGGAAGGATCGGCAGAAGTCTTTGCAGCGGCGCGATCCGGTGAAACTGCGGAAGCGCCGGTTTTCCTGCGATTGCGACCGCCGCGGCGTCCACGCCGGCGAGGGCGTTTACCGTCAGAAGGCGGAGCCGCGGGAGAGTCCGCGGCGTCCGCAGATTGTTTTTCAACTACCTGGATAGTTTCAGGAATTTCCACTTCTGGATCAGGCTCGCTGTTTTCAATCTTGGTAACAGGGGGAGGGGTGGCAAGAGGCGGAGTCAAATGGAAATCGTCGCCGCGTTGCATCGGAGACTCAATGGGTAAGCTCGCGCCCAGCCGAAGTGCCGCTTCTTGCGCTTTCGTTTTCCAGTCCGCGCGCCGAAAACGTCCGGCGGCGGTGGCGTACCATTTGCCGGCGTCGGAGGCGTGCCCAGTAGTTTCAAAATATCGAGCGAGCTCGAACGCGGCCATCGCATCATGAGTCTTGTCAAACAAGTTGGAAAGTTGTGCGACGGGATCCTTACTTGTGCGGGCGCGCCGGATGCGGGCGGTGATTTGTTTCCAGTCAGCCATAAATTGCCATCATTGTACCGCTGATTGAATCGTGTCAGCTAGGAAACTATGTATTTTTCCGTACACCATTGCTCATTGACGGCACGAAGATTCTATGAGTATCCTAGCTGGAGCCACTCGGGAGGCAGAATGCATCGTCGGCGCGGTTGTGTGGCACTTTTACTTGCGGTTACTTTTGCGTTTTCACCTGCGTGGGGAGCGGGCGAGCCAGCGCTGGGAACGGTGATTGCGGCCAACCGTGCTTATTTAGGAACATCCGCAGCCTCTGTGGGCACTACGATTTACGACGGAGACCACCTGAGCACGGACCAACTCGGAAATATACAGCTGCGTGCCGGTGCGGCGCGACTTCATCTTTCGCCATCGAGCGCGGCCGTAATTACGGGAAATGATGGAAACCCCGGCGCGGTTCTGGCAGCAGGAACGGCGACTTTTTCCACGGCGAATTCGAAGGCATTCTCATTGCGTGCCGCTGCGGCAACGTTTCGCCCGCAATCGGACGCGCCCACGGTCGCGCAAGTTACCATGGTAAATGCGAAAGAATTTTTAGTTCACACGACACGCGGCGGCCTGAGTGTCACGTATGCCGGCGAAACGCAGATTATTCCTGAGGGCAACTCCTATCGCGTTGTTTTGGATCCTGAGCCGAATGCGGAGCCTGCGCAGGGGCCGGAAGGTGCGGGTTCGTTCCGAATGCGCCGTCCTCTCCCGGCGGGCCGGAGTCGCTTCGTGATTATCGTGGTTGCTGCCACGGCCGCAGTTACTTGGTTCGCGGTTTCCGAGGCTTTGGAAAGCGCTTCTCGTCCCTAAGTTTTATAAAGCTCGGCCGCAGTGCGAGCCTCGCTTGAAAAACTAGATCGCGGCAATTACTTCAATCTCCACTAAGGCATCTTTGGGCAAACGTGCCACCTGTACGGTGGACCGCGCGGGCGGAGCCACGGGGAAATATCGTCCATAAACTTCGTTCATCGCTGGGAAATCATTCATATCCTTCAAAAACACAGTGGTCTTGACGACCTGCAGCAGCGTTGCGCCGGCGGCTTCCAGGACCCCCATGATATTCTCCAAGACGCGTTCCGTCTGTTGACGCACGTCCGTACCGGTCATCTCCCCGGTTTTTGGATCCAGTGGCGTTTGACCGGACAAAAATAAAAATTGGTTGACGCGGATAGCTTGAGAATAAGGACCGATCGGCTTGGGGCCGCGTTCCGTCTGAATGATTTCCTTCATTGCAGCTTCACCTCGCGTGATTTTGCGGACCTGGAATGCGGGTGAAACTGTCCGCCGCAAAAACTTTATCATGCTATAGAAATGTTCCTGAACGGACAAATTGGACCGCTCGTTAAGTTATTTCACCAATTGGGATAAAAGAAGGGCGAGATGAAAGAAGGGGAATTTAGGATGCGTTATCGGGCAATGCGGCCGCGATTGCGAACGAAACCGGTATTGGCATGGTTCCGCGCGCTTTCTCTGGCCTTGATTTCTTTATCGGCTACCTCGTCGGTTATGCCCTGATCAATTTGCTGAAGGATTTGGTTTTCGGTCAAGCCGGTATTTTTCAAGCGGCCGATTTGCGCGCTGTCCAACGTAGTCTGACCGCGCAACCGGCGCTGCAACAGGGTCGTGACTGTAGGCTCGGAGAGCCCGACGAGCTTTAGCGTCACGGCTTCCCCGCCGATAGAATCTAATTTGTCCGCTTGAGCAAATTCAACGATCTGCTGCTCTTTGAATCTGGCGTTTTTAAGATTCACAGTCCAGTCCGCGCTATTGAATGGATGCTGGTTAGCATGGGCGGCGCGGACCAACGCGACACAGGTATCGTCGGTGATACCGCCTTGTTTCAGATGAACTAATTGAATGACCTCTGCATCCGAAGTGTTCAACGTTTTTAAATCTTCAACGGTGCTGGAGCCCATGCCGGCCGCGCCCAGCGGACGATAGTCGGTCATGGGATGTTGACCGCAGCCAGCGGCGTAGAAGCCACACATAAGGAATATTGTGAGGTGAACCTTCATGGCTTAAGTCTAGCTGATGAAATTCGCTGTAAAACGAAGAGCGGGCGGGGTGTGCTGTGGATGTTACCGGCCTAAAGTGCAGGGACCTAATGTATCTGGGAAATTCGTTCGACGCCGTAAATCCCGCCAATCTTGCGGATATTCGTCAAAATGCTTTCCAATTGCCGTTTGTCTGCAATTTCCAGATTGGCTTCGACGCGCGCGTTTTGACGGTCCGGCCGGCTGCCCAGGCTACGGATATTGGAACCAGCGGCGCTGATCACCGCGGTGATTTCGGCGAGCAATCCTGCTCGATCTTTCGCGCGGATGAGCAGTTCCACGGGGAAAGTCGTTGCGCCGCCTCCGCCCCACTCCACGGCGATGCGCCGTTCCGTTTGATAGAGAAGACTCTGAACGTTGGGACACACCCGAGTATGCACGGCGACGCCGCGTCCTCGGGTAATGTAGCCAACAATTTCGTCGCCGGGAATTGGGTTGCAGCATTTGGCGCGAAAGACCAGGAGGTCGTCGTGGCCTTTGACCATCAGCGGCGAGTCCCCGAAGCCGAGCATGCGCTTCATGGTCTTCACCAGGGCTGGTTGGGAATCGTCCTTCGGAGCCTCCGTTGATCCCTTTGGTTCGCCAAAATAGCGGGTCAATACCTGGCGTGCGGAATATTTTCCAAAGCCGACTGCGGCGAATAAATCTTCGATGCGCGAGAGACCAACGTCGGAAGCCAGTTTCAGCAGATCGGCCTCGGGAATCTTTTTTAATCCTTTGCCGAAGTTCCGTGATTCATTCTCGAGCAACTTCCGCCCCATCGCCGTAGCTTCTTCGCGCTCCTTCACATTAATCCAGTGGCGAATTTTGCTTTTCGCATGGGAGGACTTCACAAAACTCAGCCAGTCGCGACTGGGGTGATGTCCTTTTTGCGTAAGAATTTCCACTACGTCGCCGCTCACGATTTCGTGACGCAGCGCCACCATCTGTCCATTGATTTTTGCGCCGACGCATTGGTGCCCGACTTCGGTGTGCACGGTATACGCGAAATCGACCGGCGTGGCGCCTTTCGGCAATTCCAGGACGCGTCCCTTGGGAGTGAACGCATATACTTCCGCGGGCGCAAGATCCACCTTGAGCGTGGAAAGAAATTCCCCCGGCTCTTCCAATTCCTGGGACCACTCAATCAGTTGACGCATCCATGCGATGCGCTGGTCATCGCCCGAGGAAGAAGACCTCTCATCCTTATAGCGCCAATGCGCGGCTACGCCTTCTTCGGCGATGCGATGCATTTCCTGTGTTCGAATTTGGACTTCGAATGGCTGGCCGCCATGGATGAGCGTGGTGTGCAGCGACTGATACAAATTCGGTCGCGCCACGGCGATATAGTCTTTGAATCTGCCAGGCACTGGCCGCCACACATGGTGCACGACACCAAGCGCGGCGTAACAATTACGTTCGTTGTCGGTGACCACGCGCACGGCAAGCAGGTCGTAAATCTGATCGAGGCTGCGCTCTTGTTTTACAATTTTGCGGTGCAGTGAATACAAACCTTTCACGCGGAACTCCAGTTCCGCGGGAATGCCGTTCTCCACCAGGCGGGTACGAATTTCTTCCTGAACATCCTGCAAAAATCTGCGATGAACCGGATCTTTTTCGGTGACCTCTTTTTGCAAAGCCAAAAAGGCGTCGGGCTCGAGGAAGCGGAAGGATAAATCCTCCAATTCGCCTTTCATGAGCGACATTCCCAGGCGGTGGGCGATGGGCGCGTAGATATCCATGGTTTCGCGCGCGATGCGCTGCTGTTTTGTGGGCTCAAGATATTCCAGAGTGCGCATGTTGTGCAGCCGGTCCGCCAATTTCACCAAAACGACGCGCACATCGTTGACCATGGCCAAAAGCATTTTGCGAACATTTTCGGCCTGACGCGCCTCGGGCGCCATCATGTTGAGGCGGCTGATCTTGGTTACACCTTCGACGAGGTGAGCTACCTCGGCGCCGAAACGATCTTCGATGCGCGCTACGGGAAATTCCGTGTCTTCGATGACGTCGTGGAGAATTGCGGCCGAGAGCGTGGTTGCGTCGAGGCGCAGATCCGCAAGAATATGCGCTACTTCCAAGAGGTGAGTTATGTACGGCTCGCCGGAATTGCGAAATTGATCGCGGTGCCGTTCCGCGGCAATTTCGTAGGCGCGACGAACCATCCAGGGATCTTCCGAAGGGCGATTTTTGCGAAGTTTGGCGAGAAGCTCTTCCAGCCGCGTGTCGAGCTGGCGCTCGATACGGTCACGGTTAAAATTCAGCGGCAAATTACCCGGTGACGGCATAACCTAGTTTACGCCCGAAACGCCGTTCGCAGCGAGCGCGGGGATGCGCGTAAACCATAAATCGATGTCGAGAGCGGTAGGCGACGCGGCAAAAAAAAGGGGGCGTTTTAGAAACGCCCCCTTTCGGCACATGGAAATATCTGCTTAGGAAGCTTGCGGCTGCGGTTGCTCCGCGCGCTTCTGCTTGATTTCTTTTACCTTGTCGATTAACTCATCTGCTTGCTTTTGCAGTGAAGCGCGTTCGTCGGCAGATTCGACCATGTCCGCTTTACGCCGATAGAGGAGATTCAGGTAAGCCATGGCGTCATCGTAATCAGGTTTTAGTTGAATGGCCTTCTCTAAATCACTGATGCCCTCGTCAACGCTCTGCCCATATTTCTGCACGTATTCCGTGCGCACCGCGGCAGGCAGCGGATCGGTATCCTTAACTGGCTTTTTGAGGTTTTCGCGATTGTATTTAGCGCGCAATTCAGCGTTCCCGCGGAAAGCCATGGTCCAGTTGATGACTCCGATCCAGTAGTAAGGTTCGGGGTCCTGGGGCTTAATCTCGATGTGTTTTTGATGGTACATTTTGGATTCTTCGAATTTTTTCGGGTCGAACGGCTGACCGCCCATCTGGAAAAGGATCGAGCCGATGCCGTCTATCGCGCTCAGATTCTTTGGATCTTTCTCTAAAACACCTTTGAATTCCGCGATCGCTTCATTACCGTGCCGAATGTTCTCCTCCGAGGGAGCACCCGGAATATATTGGCTGGCATACGCGGTGGCGAGATACAGCCGCGCGTTCAAAAGCGTGGGATCAAGATCACGCGCTTCTTTAAAGTCTTCGATGGCCGCATCGTATTGCCCATTTTTGAAGGAGGCCACGCCCTTGTTCAAGAGGTCGCGCGCCTTGAGTTTGTTGCAGCCCGTAACACCGAACACGAGCAGCAGCATCGCGACTGCAAAAATGCGGTTCGCATTGGCACTTGAACTGCCGTGTGCCGGCGCCACCTGTTTCATCGAAGCATATGTCATCTAAGCGTCCATCCCTGCGAGGATTCTTATCTGCCTGCTAGAGGCATTCCATCACGTTTATCGGTATTTTTCCAGTTCCGGCGTGAGAAACCCGACGGAAATCGATGCTCGCGGCTTAAGTCTATCGATAACGCCGACAATTGCCCCAAACTTCGCCGCGCTATCGCTTGATTCAAAAACTCTTACTCGCCCGCTTCGAGCTTCGCGGTGATTAATCCTATTTTATCGATGCCCGCCCCGCGCATGATGTCGATGGCATGCGCTACTTCCATGAAGAGCACGTCTTTATCGCCCTTTACGAAAGCAACTTTTTCCGCGCGTTCCTTGAAGATTTCTTCCATGCGTGGACCAAGCCGGTCCCAGGTTACGTCTTCCTGGTTGATCTTCAACTGATTATTGGAATTTACCTGCACTACCACGGTTTTATTTTGCAGATCTTGATTCTGTTGTTGATCCTTCGAAGGCTGCGGCACCAGGGTGTCGAGCCCCTTGGGAATTTGCGGCGTGATAACCATAAAGATGATGATCAGCACCAGCAAAATATCGATCAACGGCACAATATTCGGCGTGGATAACGATGATCCCGCGCCACCACCTACATCCATTCCCATGATCATTCTCCTCTTCGGCTTACTCGCCCGCGTCGAGCTTCGCGGTGATTAATCCTATTTTGTCCATGCCCGCACCGCGCATGATATCGATGGCATGGGCTACTTCCGTGAACAGCACATCTTTATCGCCCTTCACGAACGCAACTTTTTCCGCGCGTTCCTTGAAGATTTCTTCCATGCGTGGACCAAGTCTAGCCCAGCTTACGTCTTCATTATTGATCTTCAGTTTGTTGTCGGCATTTACTTGCACTACCACAGTTTCACGAGTCGGCGGCGGATCTTTAGAAGGCTGAGGCATAAGCGTCGGGAGCCCCGTGGGAATTTGCGGCGTGATCACCATGAAGATGATGATCAGCACCAGCAAAATATCGATCAAGGGCACAATATTTGGCGTGGACAGTTTTCCTGAACTAGTTCCAACATCCATTCCCATGATGACCTCCTCTTCGCCCTGTCATTCACCTAACAGGTTATGAGGCCACACCGGGTGGGAACCAGTGCAGCCCGTTTAGCCTTACAACGAACGGTGCAACTTGATGCCAATCTTGTGGTCGCCCGGCGAGTCCATAAGAACCGCCAGGTAACCGTCCTCAATCCCCTGGAGGCGCTTGAGGATTCTTCTTCTGCAATTCCTTATTCTTTTCGGTCAGCAGGCCAAGCTGGTCGACGCCCGCGGAGCGAATTTCGTCCACGACTTCAACCACCGTGCCATACTTCGCGCGCGAATCGCTCTTGACGTATACCGTCTTATCCAGACGGGTGGCAATGCGATCCTTAACCTGTCCGGTGATGTCTTCTTTACTCATCGGAGTGTTACCCAGATAGATTTTGCCGTCGCGGGTAATGGCCACGACGATAGCATCATCCTTATCCGCGTCTTTCATGTCCCGCGGATTATTGGCTTGCACCATGTCCACCGAGATGTCTTTCTGCAACATCGGTGTGATCACCATAAAGATGATCAGCAGAACGAGCATGATGTCCGCCATCGGGATGACGTTGGGAGACGCCATCTGATCCCCGGCTTTTGGTTTATAACCCATGGTTTGTTACTTCTTTCCGCCGCGGCGAAGGATGAAGTAGTTGATCAACTCCATCGAGGAGTTGTCCATCTCAACGTCAAAGGCTTCCACACGGTTGGTGAAATAGTTGTAGGCCCATACCGCTGGCACGGCCACGAGTAGACCGAAAGCGGTGGTGACCAGCGCTTCAGCGATACCGCCGGCAACCGCGGACAATCCGGCAGTCTTGTTGGCTTCGATGCCTTTAAACGCGTTCAAAATTCCGACTACCGTGCCAAACAGTCCGACGAACGGCGCCGTCGAACCGATGGTGGCTAGTGCGGAGAGCCCGCGCTTCATTTCCGCGTGAACGATGGCGACCGAGCGCTCGAGACCGCGCTTGGCTGCTTCGATTACGTCGGAGTCAGAAACCTGCTGCGAAGCGGACTGAAACTCGGAAAGCCCGGTCGCTACAACTTTGGCGATGTGGCTCTTCTTGTTACGTTCCGCAATGGCGATGGCTTCGTCCAGTTTGCCGTCCTTCAAGGCGCCGGCAACTTGCTGCACGAAAACGCGGGATTGTTTGCGCGCGGCGCTATACATCAACGCGCGGTCAATCATCACGCCGAAAGAATAAATGGAAAGAATAAACAGGATCGCCACGACGGCCTTCGCCAGGAGACCCATATGCCCCAGCATGCTCCGAAGATCCCAGTTGCTGGCTTCCTGTAAAAAGAAAACTGCAGATACGTACAGAGTCGCTACCATTCGTTTGCTCCTTATTTTCTAGGTGACCCGAGCTTGTGTCTGGGGTCAACGCGAGATTTTTTAAATTTGACCCAGAAGCCCTCGGTGCCATGTCTTGCATTTGCTGCGGAAGCGGTGCGCATGTCCCACGACTAACGCACCGCCACCTTCGTACAGTTACTCTTTGTACTGCTGTTACTGGTTAAGAGAGAAAATCACGTCAATGGTGGTGTCTACTTCCACTGCTTCGCCATTGAGAAGAGTTGGCTGATAGCGCCATTGCCGCACGGCATCCAGCGCCGATTGCACCAACAGCGGGTGTCCGGACTCCAACGTCAGCGATTGCACCCCACCGTCTTTGCCGATGATGGCGTGCAAGCGAACCGTGCCGGAAATGCGGGTTTGCCGAGCGAGTGGAGGATATTGCGGCTGAACCTTGTTTACCAGCCTCGCAGCCTGCACGTTACCGCCCTGGCGAATACGGCCCTGCACCGGCCTCGGTGGCGGAGGAGCTCCTCCGACACCGCCGAGCACACCGCCCATCACGCCACCCATCGAGCCGCCAGCTACACCGCCCGGGACGCCCCCAGCCATACCCATGTCGGGCGTTTCTTCTTCCTTAATAATTTTAATATCCTTCGGGATGACCTTTGGCGCCGTGAGCTTGCCGGCGTCAATCAGGTGAGCCGTGGGCTTAACTTTAACCACCTGCACCACAGCCGGAGGGGGCGGTGGAGGCGGGGGCGGCGGGGGCGCCATCAGCATGGTAGCCATCAATGTCTTAGGAAGGGCTTCGGTAAAAAGCAACGGAATGAGGATGAGCACTGTCACAAACAAGATTTGCAACACCATGGATACAACCACAGTCCAAGGCTTGTTTGTCTTGGTGGGGTGCGGGCTCGATACCACTAGATCTTCGAACATGACTACTGCCTCCTCCCGTTAGATGAGCAAGCGTTTCTGCAACGCTGCTTATCCTCGGGCTTTGTTGCCGGCTGCGGGTCCGGTGACCGCCGCACCACGTTGCGATCTCCAGTTATTCCAGAAGACCACCAACGGCGCGGCAATTCCAAAACTGGAGTACGTTCCTACCACAATTCCTACCACCAGGGCAAAGGAGAAAGCGCGCAACACCTGGCCGCCCATCAGAAACAGCACGAGCACGGTAAGGAACGTAAGTCCACTTGTTAAGATCGTTCGAGAAAGCGTTTGATTGATCGACTTGTCCACGACCGCGGCAAAGGGCTCTCTACGTAGCAGTCGATTGTTCTCACGGATGCGGTCGAAGATCACGATAGTGTCGTTCATGGAATAGCCGACCAGGGTCAACAATGCGGCGATGACCGTCAGCGAAATCTCAAAATTGAGCAGCGAGAAAATGCCCAGCGTGATCAGCACATCGTGAAATACCGCCAGCACCGCGGCGGCTCCATAAATAAACTCAAAGCGGAAGGCAATATACACCAGCATGCCCGCCAAGGCATAGAGGGTAACGTACACCGCCTGGCGGCGCAATTCGGCGCCGACCTTTGGCCCTACAACTTGCGCCCCGCGAATTGTAAAAGGGGCCAACATATAATTGGATTTCAATTGCGAGAGCACGGCTGGTGTTGCGCCTTGCACCTGGGACAGCTCGTCGAAATTGGTGAGTACTCCGTTTTTGTCTTTGTCGCGGTAGTCCAGCAGTTTCTTGGCTAGTTGCTGGTACTTATCACCTGTCGCAGCCCCCAGGCCCAAAGGATCGCGCTGCGTTAAAAAAGCCGCTAAAGAAGAGAGTGTCGCGGAATTGAAATCCGGTTTGCCGGATGACGTTACGCCGTACGTAGCATTAAGCGCGTCGATCACCTTGGATTTGCTGTTGTCCACCGCGGCATCGCTCTGGTCTTTCTGCTCGACGAAAATCAATACTTCGTTGGCATTCGGGTCGGCGATGTCGGTCGCGCTTTGGATTTCGTTATTTGCCAGTCCCTGCGCGTTAAGGGCACTGCGCAACTGGTCGATATTCGGCTTTTGCGCAAATCGAACATCCACGTTGGTACCCCCACGGAAGTCAATTCCGTACTTGGGTCCACCCTTCGCAATTAAAGAAATCATGCCCGCGAGCAGCAGAAGGCCGCTCAACGCGTAGAAATACTTGGCTTTGCCCATCCAGTGAATATTGGGCTCTTTGAAAAACTCGATCATGCCAGTTTGCTTCCCTTCCTTAGACTCCGGCTTGCTGCAATTTGTTCCCAGCGTGAAGGGTCCCAATGACTGTACTTAATAAAGATACGAAGTACCTATCCCCTGTCTGTTCCAGAACGGACAGGGTACCCCCGCTAGTACTCGCCCCACAGCCAACTTCCCGCTAGATACTCAACTGCGCTTGACGGTCCATCCTCGACAGGTGATAGCCGAAGATGGTCTTTGAAACGAAAATCGCGGTGAACACGTTTGCCAGCAAACCTACCGTCAAAGTGATGGCAAACCCGCGAATGGGACCAGTACCGAACACAAACAAGAAAACGGCGGAGACGATCGTCGTGACGTGAGTATCGATGATGGTCAGAAACGCCTTGTCAAAGCCTGATTCGACCGCCACGGCGGGGGACTTGCCATTGCGCAACTCTTCCCGAATGCGCTCAAACACCAGGACGTTAGAGTCAACGCCCATGCCGATGGTTAAAATGACGCCCGCGATACCGGGTAAGGTAAGGACCGCTCCAAACATTGCCAAGGCCGCGAGCAGAATCACCAGGTTCAGAATCAGGGCGAGAACTGCGTTCACGCCGGAGAGCCGGTAGTAGAACACCATGAAAATCATTACGACCACAAGGCTAAGAACGGATGCCTGCACGCCGTGGCGGATGGAGTCGGCGCCCAACGACGGCCCCACGGTACGTTCTTCCAAATATTTGATGGATGCGGGCAACGCTCCTGCGCGAAGCACCAGCGCCAGGTCGTGCGCGGTGCCCTGGCTGAAGTTGCCCTCAATCAAGCCCTGATCTTCAATCCGGCCGTTAATCGTGGGAGCTGAATATACCTTGTGCGATAGCACAATGGCCATCTGCTTGTGCATGTTTTGCTCGGTGAATTGACCGAACCGGCGGCCGGCCTCGGAAGACAACGTGAAATTCACCTGGTATTGCGTGGGGTTATTGGTGTTGCGCGTCTCGGTGGCGTTGCGCAGATCTTTTCCGGTAATCGCAGCGGTTCGGTTGAGGATGTACCAATTTTCACCCGTTTGTGGTGCGCCTTCCGGCGTGCGACCCTCTGCGCGCCCTTCAACAATTTCCGTGCCCGGGGGAAGAACGCCGTTATGAGCCGAAAGTGCCGCCGACTCCGATGGATACGGAACGGGATCTTCCACTAACTTGAGCTCCAGTTGACCGCCAGCTTGAATCACTTCCTTGGCGCGCGAAGGATCGCCTTCTCCGGGGAGCTGAACCAGAATCTCGTTGGCGTTGCGTCCGCCGCGCGGCTGGATGGTAGGTTCCGTCAATCCGAGGGCGTTGATGCGCCGGTCGATGGTTTCCACCGACTGGACCATGGTTATATCCTGGATTTGCGCGATGGCGCTGGGTCGCAAGGTCAGTGTATAGCTCGACGGAATGCCTGCTGCAGGCGACATCTCCCAGCGCGAAGTAAATTGATCGTTTATCAGGTCACGGAACGCCGGCAATTGCTCGGATGGGACGTTGCGCACCATGATGTGCGTGTCGTCGGTGCGGCGAACCTCGTCATAAGGAATATTTTTCGCGCGCATCTGCGTGGTCAGCCGTTCCACGGTCTGATCCGTTTCCTGCGCGATGGCTTCCTGCACCTGCACTTGCAGAACCAGGTGAGTGCCACCCTGCAAGTCCAGGCCAAGCCTGATTTGATGGGCGAAATTGTCCTTAACCTGCGCCCCGGACGTCGGGAATGTTGGCGCGCCGATGATCGCGTAGATGCAGATTAAGATAACCGCGACGATGAAAAGTGCTTTCCACTTCAAATTTGGGTTCATGGTCAGAAAAGGAGCTGCAATCCGGCTAGACAGGTAGACTTAGTTCGCATCTTGCGATGCCTCTACTTGCACAATCGCCGAACGCGCGATGCGAATTTTTACCTGCTCGGCGATTTTTAAAATAATGGTGTCGCCGTCGATTCCATTGATGGTGCCGTAAATACCGCCGTTGGTGATGACCTTATCGCCGTTTTTCAGCGCGCCAAGCATTTCCTGCATCTTCTTACGCTGCCGCTGCTGCGGCATAATCACCATAAAATACATGATGCCGAACATCAGGAGCAGAGGATAAATAAAAGTCGAAAGCCCCGAGCCTCCGGCAATCTGAAAAAAAAGCGCTGCAACATTCATTTATTGATTAAGCCTGGCCTTTCCAACTATTCCGCAAAATCTCAAAAAAATTCAACTCGCGTAATCAGCCGGCTCTCGTGCCCGGTTCTCATCCGCTTTCCTGCATGCTCTGGTGATGCGCAGAGGTCAGGCGCTCGTCGGTCGTGTGCGACCCAAAACAACTCACAGACCCGCCCGATAGACTATAACCGCCCTACGCGGTCTCGGACAACTACCCGCTACCCGCGGAATTGGTGTCCCTCAAGCTGGACCCGCCGCATATCTCGCGTGCATCTCAGTTGAGAATTTCGCTAGCTTTCCAAAAGGGATAGCCTCTCGGATTTGACGCATGATGTCAAGGTAAAAGTGGACATTGTGGTGGGTCGCCAGAATTGCTCCAGTGATTTCACCGGCGGCAAACAGATGCCGCAGATATGCGCGCGTATATCGTGCGCAGACCGAGCACGTGCACGTGGGATCGATCGGCCGCTGATCACTTGCGTAGCGCGCGCCTTTGATCAGCACGCGGCCCTCGCTGGTATAGAGGCACGCATGTCTTGCGGCGCGCGTGGGTAGCACGCAATCCATCATGTCGATTCCCAAGGCGACGTAATCGGCAAGCTGCTCGGGGCGGCCCACGCCCATCAAATATCTCGGTCTGTCTTTTGGCAGCAGCGCGGTGACTTCGCCGGCCATTTCGCAGGTGGTAGCATGCGGTTCGCCGACCGCCAACCCGCCCACCGCGTAACCTGGGAAATCCAGGTCCAACAATTGTCTGGCGCTGTCACGCCGCAAGTCCGCAAACGTCGCGCCTTGCACAATTCCAAATTGCCATTGCCGCGAATTTTCGTGGCGCTTGGCATACTGCAAAAAATATTCTCGAGCCCGCCTGGCCCATGCGGTGGTTCGCTTCACGGCGGATTCCGCCAGCTCGCGCTGCGCGGGCGTCTCGATGCATTCGTCCAGCACCATGGCGATGTCGGAGCCAAGCGCGAGCTGAATTTCCGCCGCCATCTCCGGCGACAGCAGATGTTCCGATCCATCCAGGTGCGAACGAAACCGCACTCCCTCGTCGGTCATCTTCCGCAATGCGGAAAGACTGAACACCTGATACCCGCCTGAATCGGTCAAAATCGCTCGCGGCCAGGACATGAATTGGTGCAGTCCACCGAGTTTACGAATCAGCTCGTGGCCGGGACGCAAATAAAGGTGATAGGTATTCGCGAGAATAATTTGCGCGCCCAATTCTTCGAGCGCGCTTTGCGTTAAACATTTCACGGTGGCCGCGGTGCCAACCGGCATGAACACCGGAGTAGTTATCGCGCCGTGAGGCGTGGTTAAAATCCCGGTTCGCGCACCTGTACTGTCGGTTTGCAATACGGCAAAAGAAAAATTCACGAGGCTATTGTATCAGGAGAAGATAAACGCTATCCCGGTGCGAACCAGGACGTACGCGGCGAATACTCCGAACGCGATAGTGAAAGACTTCCCGCCTTTAAGCTTTTTAGGATTCACAGCCGCAAAGCCGATGGCCAACAGAATCAATATCCAAATCGCGAAAATATCGAATTGTTTGCACAGTGTGACCAGCCACTTCGCCGAATCGCTTGGCAATGCAACAGCTAAATTCGTCGCCATGGGATTTTCGAGATCAATGGTGCCGTACGGTTTCAAATAAAGAATAAGGACAAAGAGCGGCGTGCTCACGAGGCCGGTCAGGAAGGCGTGTACCGTGATGCTATAAGCGGTACCAAAAGTAGTGCTCACTCCGGCGAGAAGGTAGTACGCCCCCCACATCACCAGAGCGGTAAGCAGGTAGACCGCTAGGGGCGCAAGCGTTCCGAAAAAATACGTCGAAATGGGCGCGAATTTCGCGCCGGCTTCAGCCCGTTGTTGTTTTTGTTCGGCTGACATTTGAGCGGCGCTGGGACTTTTCTCGATTTGCTGCAGGACGTACTCTCGCCAGTTCATCCGCTGATTCAAAGCAAAACAAATAATGATATTGAGGACGATCAATAGCACGGTCGGCAAAATCCAGTCGGGCTTGCGAACGATGTCTTCAAATGTGGATTTAGGCGAAAAGAACACGCCGATGACGCGGCCCATCGGGCTGATTGTCGCTGGCTGCTCGCTTGACATAACCACAGGCTCGGTTGACATGATTCAAGCCTCCGGGAGTTGTTTTGTGGACCCCTTATGTCAGATAAACGCACCCAGGTCAAAACATATTTCAGCCGTCAAGCGTGGGGTAATTCGGGCACGGCAGCTAATAATTGCTTCGTATACTCATGGCGCGGTTGATGCAGCACCTGTTCCGCTGGGCCCAACTCCACGAACTTCCCCGCGCGCATTACCGCGATGCGCGTGGCCACTTGCGCCACCACCGGCAAACTGTGAGAAATAAAAATGTAAGTCAGCCCAAATTCCCGCTGTAATTCCTGGAGCAACATAAGTACTTGCGCGCCGACGGAAACGTCCAACGCGGAAACCGGCTCATCGGCTACCACCAACTTCGGCCGCAGGATTAACGCCCTGGCGATTCCAATCCGTTGGCGCTGCCCGCCGGAAAATTCGTGAGGATACCGGCGCGCCGCTTCTTGGCCCAGTCCAACGCGGGCAAGCATCGCCGCGACGCTCTTCTCGCGCTCCGAACCAGAAATCTTTTCCTCATGTATCGCCAGCGGCTCCGCGACAATTTCTCCAACGCGCATTCGAGGATTCAGCGAAGCGAATGGATCCTGAAATATCATCTGCATCGCGCGCCGCTGCTGCCGCATCTCCGCACTTGGCAGCGTCAACAATTTCCGCCCCGCAAATACAATTTCTCCGCTGTCGGGTTCGATTAAGCGCATCACCATGCGCGCCAGCGTCGTTTTGCCGCAACCACTTTCTCCGACAATCGCCAGCGTCTCCCCTTCGGCGACCTCGAAGCTCACGTCATCTACAGCTATGAATCGTTGTCCCCGATCGGGGTCTGCAAACACTCCAGCCGCGCGGGCATAGCTTTTTTTCAGATTGCGGACCTCCAGGAGAGAGCTAGTAGTGTTCATGGTCGATTTTTTGGCGTAGTAAATTCTGGAACCACCGTCGTCACCATCCCTGTCTCTGGAACGAGCACGCACCTCGCCCGATGATCGCCGGAAACGTGACGCAAATTCGGCACTGCCATAGCACATTCCGGTAGCCGCAACGGACATCGCGGTTCGAATGGACACCCCGGTGGCAGCGCCGTCAATTGCGGCACGGTCCCTTCGATGGGCCGCAGCGCCCCTCGCTCCAGCTTCGGCGAAGCTGCCAGCAGTCCTTGAGTGTACGGATGCCGCGGCGCTCCCAATACATCGTGCACCGTCCCCTCTTCCACCACGCGCCCCGTGTACATTACCGCCACGCGGTCTGCCACCTGAGCGACCACACCCAGGTCGTGCGTAATAAACAACAATCCCAATTTCAATTCCCTTCGCAACCCATCCAGCAAATCCAAAATTTGTTTCTGCACCGTGACGTCCAGCGCGGTGGTCGGCTCATCGGCGATCAACAGACGCGGACTTGTCGCCAGGGCCATGGCGATTAACGCTCGCTGGCGCAATCCGCCAGAAAGTTGATGAGGAAATTGTTCCGCGCGCGCCTCTGGTTCATTCATCGACGCTTTGCGCATCGCTTCGAGCGTACGCCGCCGCGTTTCTCGCTCGCTTAATCCCGCTTCGTGCGCCCTGACCGCTTCATCGATCTGCGCACCGATGCGCATCACCGGATTCAGCGACGTCATCGGCTCCTGGAATACCATGGCAATCTCGCGTCCCCGAACCGTGCGCCAATCCCGCTCCGCCAACACCGCCAAATTTCTGCAATTCGTTGCCGATTTTTTCTGCGCGCCATTTGCAGCAGCGAGCTCATCTTTTTCTGCCAGCCAGGCTTCCCCTTTTACTCTCGAGCCTTCCGGCAACAGTCCCATTAAAGCCAGCGCCAACATTGTTTTTCCGCTGCCCGATTCTCCTACCAATCCAAGGCATTCGCCTGCCTCAATACGCAGCGACACATCATTCACCGGGCGCACCCATCCCGATGAAGTCGGCAATTCCACCGTCAAGCCGTTTAGCTCAAGCAACGGGCTCATGCGCTCATCTTATGTCGTTTTACCCGAGTCGAAACACGAAAGTCAGTTGGTTGTTCAGCACAAAACAATGCGGAGATTTATCTTTGGGAAATCGGTATCATAAATTTGAGGGCCGTATGCGTATTCGAAAAACCCACCACTTTCACATCTTTCAATCCTGCTTCGCGACCGGCGGCGAGAACATCGTTCTCCGATATGGTCTTCAACCCCTTCGGATAAACCACCCAGAGCGCCGTTGCCCCCTTCATCGCTTTCGCAATTTTTTTCACCCGCTTCAGCTCCTTCCGCGATTCCGCCGAAAGAAAAACTGAGTCCGCATCCGCCGCTATCTCGCCCTTCGAGATTTTTGTCGTGAGCCCGCGCAGTTCTTTGTGAAATTCGTCATCGAATGTTCCCGCCAGCGCCACCGTTGATTCTGCCTTTACTTCCAGCTTCTCCATCACCGTCTTCGGATGCAAAATCCTTTTCGCCCACTTTTCCGCAAGCGGACCCAGCACAAACGTCGCATTCCCCTCTGGAAATGCAATCCGCAACTCCCCATTCACGGCCTGTACCGATTTTATCTCTGGAATCGCAATCTTGAGCCGAAACTCGCCGCCGCGGAAAATCAGTTCCGAAGTCTCCAGCAGTGCTTTTCCTTCGGATTTTTGACCGCCCATTTTGACCGTGCAGTTCGTCTCATTTCCCATCCGGCGCCTATCCTTTGATCGGAGCGGGTTTCGGTTCCTGTGGCGCGACGTTGGAGGCTCCGGAAGATTCATCGGGATTGCCCGACCCAGGAGGCATTTCTGGTTGCCGCCCTCCCAACAGTTCAACAGCTTCCTGATACAGCTTCGAACGCAATGCGTACCGCTCATTCGCGCGCGTTACGTAGCGCACCGATACTTCGAAGCCGCCGACCACCGGCTTCACGCTGATTGCCGGCTCCACGGATATCGCACCCATCTCGCGCGAACTTGTGGAACGGCTCCATTCGTTCTTGGCTTGTTCCGCAGTTTCTTGAGTAGCCTCAATGACCTTCTTCCGTATCGCTGCGATCAACGGATTAGGATCCTGGCC
>DATNME010000038.1:0-9469 GCA_035602385.1 Candidatus Dormiibacterota bacterium | reverse complement strand
ATTCCCCACTGCTGCCTCCCGTAGGAGTCTGGACCGTGTCTCAGTTCCAGTGTGGCTGGCCATCCTCTCAGACCAGCTAACGATCATAGCCTTGGTGAGCCGTTACCTCACCAACTAGCTAATCGTGCGCGGGCTCCTCCTTCGACGGCTTACGCCTTTGAATCCAAAAACCGTGGTTTTCGGAATGTTATGCGGAATTAGCTTCGGTTTCCCGAAGTTATTCCCCATCGAAGGGCAGATTGCCCACGTGTTACGCACCCGTGCGCCGTGCGCCATTACCGTATTGCTACGGCAACGCGCACTCGACTTGCATGTGTTAAGCACGCCGCCAGCGTTCGTTCTGAGCCAGGATCAAACTCTCGTTTGAATCTGGTCGCTTGGCGAAAAAAAATCCCGGGATTCGCATCCCAGGCAGCCTGCCAAGCTAAATTATGTCGCTCGATTTACTCAGACCATCTAACGCTCGAAAGGTTAAATGGTTTCGAACAGATTCTGGCACATCGTATCGATTGTCAAAGAGCAATCCTCCCTGTCATGCAGAAAGGCTACTTACAACCTGAAGAGTATCTCAGGGCCATCTGGTATTGTCAACCACGGATTCATGTTTTCCACAGTTCTCCACATGCGCGGTTGTAAAGCCCTTGCAGCGTGCTAGGATGCGTCCGCTCGTTGCGCGTCCTATGCGAAATCGGAGGATCCATGAATCGAAAGTTGCCCGCGAAGACATTCGTATTGCTATTTACCGCGCTAACGTTTTCTGCGGCAAGCCGAGCGCAAACTCCGGAGATTAAGTTTATTGCGGAAACTCTTGTGGTGCAGGCGGAGGGAACGTACGAAGCCGATCCCGATCTCGCTACGTTGACGTTTGATATTTCCTCGCAAGAAAAGGAATTGAAGCCTGCTTATGAAAAGGCATCACAGTCGTTGCGCAAAATTGTGGAACTTGCGGATCGGAACGGTGTGAAAAAGGAAGACGTATCCACGGGCGTGCTAACGGTTACGCCTGATTACGGAGGCGACCGCAAGAAACGGCCTCGCTCGTATCTCGTAGGCGGGCAGATTGTGCTGAAGGTCAGGGATTTTTCGAAGCTAGGCTCCCTCATGGACGATGCGGTGCAGGATGGAATTGCGGATTTCCGTTCGTTGACATATTCGTTGTCCGATGAAGAGGCCAGCAAACAGCGGGCCGTGGCCGACGCCATGAAGCACGCCATCGGGCGTGCAACCGCGGCGCTGGCGCAAAAAGGGCAGAAAATCGGAGCACTGCGGTTTGCCAGCCTTGACGTGAAACAACTCATGGGCGTTGCGCAAATTGGTTCGGTTTCCGAAACTGTAGAGGTCTCAAGCACCTCGGGCGGGTTTTTCAACCGCCGCGGCAAGATAGCTCCGCCACCGCCGCCGGTCGGGCACCCAGAGAAGATTCTTGTAAGCGCCACAGTGCAGTGCGCATTTCAGATCGAATAGGCTCGAATCCGCGGCTGCGCGAATCACTCGCACGCTGGTAGCATAAAGGCAGGGTCAGCCTGATGCGTGCGACGCTCGTGCAAAGAGTGCTTCACTCTATAAACATACAGAAAATTTTCAAGTCGGGAGACCGTGTTTGCGTTGCGGTTTCTGGGGGCGCCGATTCCGTGGCGTTGCTTCTGCTGCTTTCCGAACTGCGCGGAAAATTGGGCATGGTGCTGAGTGTGGCGCACTTCAATCATAAATTGCGGGGAAAAGCGTCGGATGCGGATGAGGCTTTTGTTCGCAAGCTTGCGAAGCGGCTGGAACTTCCTTTCCATTCCGACCGTGCTGATGTGGCTGCTCAAGCGAAGCGCGAACGCGCGAATCTGGAAGATACGGCGCGCCGGGCCCGTTATTCTTTTTTTGCGCGGCTGGTGAGTTGCGGCCACGCGACGCGGATTGCCGTTGCGCATACCGCAGACGATCAAGCGGAGACGGTGTTGGCGCACATTCTTCGAGGGACAGGTTTAGCGGGACTGGGCGGCATAATGCCCGTTTCAGGGCACATCTTTCGGCCTTTGCTCCAATTCCGTCGAGAGGAGCTTCGAGCCTATTTGCGCGCACGAAAACAAACCTGGAGGGAAGACGCTACCAATCGGGACACGACGCGGATGCGTGCACGCATTCGTAAAATACTTTTGCCTTTACTGGAGAAAAAGTTTCAACCCGCGGTTGTGGAACACCTTTCCACGCTCGCGTCGATTGCAAGAGATGATGAAGATTGTCTAAAACGAATCGCGGAGCGCTTCGTCGTTAGCTGCGCGGAAATTGCGAAGGGAACAGCGAAGATTGCGATTGCAGACTTACTTTCTCCGTTGGAAGAAAATTTGTTTGCCCATACGGCCCATACGGAAGAGCCAAACCAAGCGGAACAAAATTCGGCAGAGGCTCTGCGTAAGCGAATTGTCCGCCAATTAATCGCGGCGGTTAAACCGCGCCCAGGTCAATTGACGGCCGCGCATACCGCAAAAATACTGGATTTCGCGCGGTCCGGCGAAAACGGCAAATTGCTGCAATTACCAGGTGGCGTGGAGGTCCGCCGGGAACGCGATAGCCTGGTGATTCGAGCTAACGCTGAATCTTCCGCGAAATTTGCCGCTGCGGGCGGCAGTCAAACGACGAACCTCGATTTTTCGCATAAGATTGATTTAAGCTCAGGTGAAACCCGCGTGCGTATACCGGAACTTGGGTACTCATTCCGCTTCACGATGATTGACTGGCCTTCGAAGAGGCGAGAGACTATAGGTGCAGGGGCACTCCTGGACCGTGACCGATTACGCGAGCCGTTCGTTTTGCGCAACCGTCAGGGCGGAGACGCGTTACGTTTAACAACATTTGGCAACGGTCGCAAATTGAAACGATTACTAAACGACATTCATGTCAGCCGATGGGAAAGACAGGGCTGGCCAGTATTTACGAGTGCCGGGGTGGTGGCTTGGGCTCGGGGTTTTCCGGTTGCCGCGGAATTTGCGCCGGGGGATGAAACTCGCGCGGTACTGGTGATTGCCGAGGAAAAGTTTTGAGTGCTCCCCAGGGTGGTTCGACGTTTTCGGCCACTCGCATTGCGGCGCGAGTGGCGGCTATGGGCGCGGAGATTTCGCGCGCTTGCGGGGGGCGGCGACTGGATGTGGTGGTAACCATGGACCGGGGTTTTGTGTTTGCGGCTGACCTTATCAGGCACATACAAGCGCCTGTGGTGACGCACTTTGTGAGCGAGGCCGTGCGCGACGTGGAACTGAGCGGTCACGCCCTCAGAGAAGTTTTTTTTAGCGATCGTGTTTCCGGCGCGGCGGAGCTGAATCAGGTCAGCCTCAACGGGCGGGATGTTTTGCTGGTGGACGCGGTGATTGACAGTGGAATTACCCAGGAGTTTCTCCTACGCCGCCTGGGGGAGCGCCAACCGCGCTCGTTACGCCTGGCGGTGTTGCTGGATAAGCCCGCGCGACGGCGGGTGGCACTTGAAGCGGATTACATTGGGTTCCAAACTGCATCTAACCAAGTGTGGGTCGGGTACGGTCTGGCAGGGGCAAATGGCAGCGGGCGGAACCTCCCGCACCTTTCGAGCTTAAAATTGAATCCCATAAAGAAGCGCGGCAGCGACAAGGTAAGCGGAAAAAAGAAGGCCAAACGGAAATAAGCTGCGCGGAATCAAGGATGCGCGGCTGGGGTTAAGTGAGGACAACGTGAATTCCAGTTCCATGGCAAAGACAATTCTGTTTTGGATCTCGATCGTTTTACTGGGTGTGATGCTCTGGAGGCTGGTGTCCGCCAATGGCCAGGCCACCCGTGAAGCCGAACCGAGCTACAGCGAGTTTGTGAGCAAGGTCGACCAGGGGGACGTGAAGGAAGTCACGATCTACCTTTCCAGCAACAGCTACGATTTAAAGGGCGAGTACTCTAAGCCTCCTAATACGAAATTTCATCTCACCGTTTTTAAAGAAGCGGCACCGGATCTGACCAAACAACTTCGCGACAAAGCGGTACTCATTAAAGTCACGGAGGCGCACAGTTCCGACTGGCTGCTTATTCTGCTGAATGCTCTTCCGTTGATTGTGCTGGCAGGTTTTGTTTTTTTCCTGATGAAGCAGATGCAAGCCGGCGGGAATAAAGCGCTGAGTTTCGGCAAGTCGCGCGCGCGGCTGCTTTCGGCGCAGCAGAAAAAAGTTACGTTCAAGGATGTTGCCGGAGCGGACGAGGCTAAGGACGAACTTCAGGAAATTATTGAGTTTTTGAAGGACCCGCAAAAGTTCCAGAAGCTTGGCGGGCGGATCCCCAAGGGGGTATTGCTCGTCGGACCCCCGGGAACCGGAAAGACTTTGCTGGCGCGAGCGATTGCTGGTGAAGCTAACGTTCCATTCTTTTCCATTTCGGGTTCAGACTTCGTGGAAATGTTCGTTGGCGTGGGCGCCAGCCGGGTACGCGACCTTTTTGAACAAGGCAAGAAGAACGCCCCTTGCATCATTTTTATTGATGAGATTGACGCGGTGGGCCGACACCGGGGCGCTGGCTTGGGCGGCGGTCACGATGAGCGCGAGCAGACTTTGAATGCGTTGCTTGTGGAAATGGACGGATTCGAAACGAATGAAGGCGTAATTCTGATCGCCGCTACGAATCGTCCGGATGTACTGGACCCTGCGCTTCTTCGCCCCGGGCGATTCGACCGGCGCGTTGTGGTTGCGCGCCCCGACGTGAAAGGCCGCGAAGAAATCCTTCGTGTGCATACCCGCAAAAAGCCGCTTGCCGATGACGTGGATCTCTCGATCATCGCGCGTGGCACGCCGGGATTTTCTGGCGCCGATTTGGAGAGCCTCGGGAACGAGGCGGCTCTTTGGGCTGCGCGGCAAAACCGCAAATCGATCATCATGGCCGACTTCGAAATGGCCAAGGACAAAGTGCTCATGGGCGTTGAGCGCAAGTCCATGATTCTGTCTGACGAAGAAAAGAAAAATACCGCGTACCACGAAGCGGGCCACGCACTGGTTGCGGCCATGACCGTGGGCGCTGATCCGGTTCACAAGGTGACCATCATTCCTCGCGGAATGGCGCTGGGCTTAACCATGCAACTGCCGGAAGATGACAAGCATACGTATACCAAGAGTTATCTCGAAGGGATGCTCGCGGTGCTTATGGGCGGACGGTCGGCTGAAGAAATTTTCCTGGGGCACATTACGACTGGCGCCGGAAACGACATCGAGCGCGCTACGGAAATTGCACGCAACATGGTTTGCGAATGGGGAATGAGCGATTTGGGTCCCCTGGCGTATGGCAAAAAAGAAGAAGCCATATTCCTGGGACGGGAAATCAACCAGCACCGCGATTATTCCGAAGACACGGCAATCCAAATTGACAAGGAAGTGAAGCGAATTGTGAGCAAAGGCTATCAGCAGGCTCAGTCGCTGCTGAACGCCAACAAAGAGACGCTGGAACGCATTGCGCTGGCGCTGCTCGAACGCGAAGTGATTGACGCGAATGAAGTGAAACTGCTTATGGAAGGCAAGCCGCTGCCGGAAAAGCCGCGGACTCCGCCGCCGCTGCCTCCGCAGGCTGCACCGGGGACGGACACCAAGGTGGTTCGGCCGGAGCTGCGACCCGCACCGGGCTTTACTCGCGGCGAGAACCCCGCAAAGGCATAACCCTTATCGATTCATTTGGAAGGGCGCGATTCATCGCGCCTTGTCTTGCGGCAAAACTGGGTTACGACCTTAGAGATCGCCCAAATCGTGTACGAGCGCTTTCCCGGGCTTAGGCGCTTCGCCCAGGGTCTTACGCACGACGGCCAATAGTTCGTCATTCTCCACCGGTTTTTCAAGAAAAGCCTTTGCGCCAGCTTTCTTGGCCTTCAGCCGGTTGGCATTGCCGGTTCGCGCGGACACAACGACCACGGGGATCACCGCAAGATAAGGGTTCGCGGCCAACCATTCCATGACCTTAAAGCCGTCGCCGCCCGGTAATCCGAGGTCGAGTAAAATCAAATCTGGCTTATGTTTCCGTGCTTCGGCAACCCCGGAGACAGCATCAACTGCGAAAAAAGTATCGTAATTATTGGCTTGCAGACGAAGGTGCATGCCTTTACGCACGTCCGCGTCGTCTTCTACGATTAGAATCTTCTTATTACTCATGTGTAGCCACCTTTTGACGCAGGTTCTGGTCCACCTGGTCCTGAATTTTCATCGCCAATCTGTTGACGTATTCCTCCGAGGGTTCTTGGTCATGTTTATGTGCTGGCAACAGTCTGCAGGAAACAGTAAAAATCAAGCCGCTTTGCTTAAGTTTTTCAGCCGCCTCCAATCGTTCTCGTATGCGCCTGGTAATCGCTTCGCGGCCAATGTCACCGGTAACCGCAACAATGAAAAAGAATTCTGTTCCGGAGGCCGGCCCCATTTTTGGCAAGAGCACGTCCAAATCGGAATGCATGCAAGACGCCAAAACATCTCGCACTTCGCGAGACGACTCAATCTCCAATCCTTTCGAAAGCCATCCGCTTTGTGAGCCCATTTCGGTAACGATCAGCGCAATCGAAGTTTCCGCGTCCGTGGCGCCTTTCAGGGCCGGAGCAATGAGGTTCGCTATGGAAAAAATAGGGAGCGTTAACGAGAGTGTGGCACCTTTCCCAAGCTCGCTTGTGGCCCAAACTTGTCCACCCTGGCGCATAACCAGTGCCTTGCAAATGTGCAACCCAAGGCCCAGGCCCTTGCGCCCGCCCTTATCCGCGTCGGGCGCCTGATACAGACGTTCAAAAATATGCTCGGTCATGCCCGCGGGGATTCCACGCCCGGAATCGACAACTTCCAGAAGTAAGAATTGCGGGTCTCTTTCAGAGGTCCGAACATGAACCTGAACGGTACCGCTTGCTGGCGTAAATTTTATGGCGTTATCGATCAATATAATGAGAATTTGGCGGATTCGAGTCGGGTCCGCATACGCCGAAGACAGGTTGGGAGCAATATCGGAAGATAGCGTGATTCCTTTGAGCGCCGCTGTCTCCTGGAGCGTGGCGACCGTGTCAACAACCAAATCCTGAATACAGGTCAGCTGTAGTTCAAGTCCGGATTTGCCCACTTGAATGCGAGATACTTCAAGCAAATCATCAATCATGGATTTAAGCTGCCTGCTGTTTCGCAATATAACTTCCAGATACTCGCGTTGCTGGACGTTCAGTTCGCCAGCCAAGCCATCCAAGATTATCGAAACGAATTGATAGATCGCAGTCAGTGGTGAACGAAGTTCGTGAGAAACGTGTGACAGGAATTCGTCCTTAAGTTGCATTTGCTGTCCCCGCAGCAGATCCGTTTCTGCCTGCATGCGATGACGCTCAATGGCATAACGAAGCGCACGGGGAAGCGCACGGTTTTCGATTTGCCCTTTGATCAAGTAGTCTTGGGCGCCTTCCTTCATCGCTTCAGCGGCAACGAGTTCATCGTCCATGCCAGTTAGTACGACCAGCGGTACGTCCGGCGCAGCGGCGTGCGCGCGCCGAACGGTTTCCAGGCCATGACCGTCAGGCAGCCCCATATCCAGCAACACAATATCGACGTGCGTTTTAGACAGGTGTCCGATAGCGTCACTCATGCGATCCACATGGGTAAGAACGAAACTTCCGGGCGTCTCGGTCCGGAACATTTCACGGAGCAACCGCGCATCTCCAGCACTATCTTCAACGAGCAAGATTTGCAGTGCATTTCCCTTCACGGGCGGCCATCCGGGGGCAACTTCACAACCGAGAGCCAGAAATTGTCGATACTCCTTACAACCTTGAGAAATCCATCCAGGTTCACCGGTTTAGTGATGTAGCAATTAGCGTGAAGCAGATAACTCTTCAGAATGTCTTCTTCGGATGACGAAGTGGTCAAAATAACCACCGGGATGGTTTGCAAGCTGGGGTTCCCTTTGATCTCCGCCAGAACCGAGCGGCCATCTTTCTTCGGCAGATTGAGGTCCAGAAGGATCAGATCCGGACGCGGAGCATCCGCATGCTTTCCCTCCCGTGCGAGAAATGCCATTGCTTCAGCGCCGTCTGAAACCACGTGCAGGGTGATATGCACCTTGGCATCTTTAAATGCCTCCCGCGTCAACCGGACGTCGCCGGGACTATCCTCGACTAGCAAAACTTGCAAGGGCATGACCTGTCCTCCAGACTCGCTATTGCGTGCTGGTAATATCGGCTAAAGCGAAATGAAACGTTGAACCTGTTCCAGCAAGCGATTCCACTGAAATGCTGCCGCCGTGAAGCTCGGCAATCTTTTTGCAAATAGCCAGGCCTATTCCGGTTCCGGCGAACTCTTCACGTTTATGCAGCCTCTGGAACATTCCAAAAATCTTTTCAAAATATTGCGAATCGATTCCCAAGCCGTTATCTTTCACAGAGAATGTCCACTTCGCGGCGTCCGTCCTGACCGCGGATATATGAACGCGCGGTATTTCACCGGGCTTGTGATACTTGATGCCGTTGCCGATTAAATTCTGAAATAGCTGAACAAGCTGAGTTTCGTCGGCCAACACGTTGGGCAGCGGATCGTGCGTGACTTGCGCTCCAGTTTCTTCGATCGCTCCGCTCAAGTTGATCAGCGATCGCTCCAGCGCTCCTTCGGCGGAAGTATCGACTAGCTCTTTTCCTTTTGTTCCCACACGCGAATATTCCAGCAAGTCCTGGATCAAACGCTGCATGTGAGTGGCGCCGTCCACCGCGAAAGAAATAAACTGGTCCGCGTCCGCATCAAGTTTTCCATTGTAACGTTTGGACAGAAGCTGGGTATAACTGGCGACCATGCGCAACGGTTCTTGCAAATCGTGAGAGGCTATATTGGCAAACTGTCCCAGTTCCTTGTTCGAGCGGTTTAACTCCTCCACCTTATTCAGAAGATTCGCTTCCGCTTTTTTGCGGTTGGTGATGTCACGGACCGCCGCCGTCACCAGGATCCCTTCAGCGCTTTCCAGCGGACTCAACATAATTTCGATAGGAAATTCGCTCTTATCCTTGCGCCGGCCGGTGAGCTCAATCCCGGTGCCTATTTGCTGGGCCAGCGCCTCTTCGACGGATCGAAGCGCGTCCGCCACCAGCCGTTCTGCGAATCCGTCTGGAATGATGTTCTTCACTTTCTGCCCGATAAGTTCGTCGCGGCTGTATCCAAACTGTTTCTCCGCCTGCACGTTCAGCAGCACGATTGCTCCGCCCTGGTTCACTACCACCATGGCGTCCGGTGCCGCTTCCAACAGCCCCCGGTATCTACCCTCCATTTGCGCCAAATGTTTCTCCGCAGCGTTGCGTACGCTGATGTCGCGGATCGCCGCCGTCACCAAAGTTCCTTCCACGCTTTCCAGCGGACTCAACATAATTTCGATTGGAAATTCGCTTCCGTCCTTCCGCCGAGCAATGAGCTCGATTCCCGTGCCGATCTGTTGCGCCAGCGCTTCCGCGGCACTTCGCGTGCCGTCCGCTATCAGCCGTTCCGCAAAACCTTCCGGA
>DATNME010000037.1:0-52622 GCA_035602385.1 Candidatus Dormiibacterota bacterium | reverse complement strand
CGGCTTATGCCCGCCGGTCCGATATCGTGCTGGGAATAGAGCATGGATGAGACTGGACCAAGCCGATGAAGCCACGGATGCATACCGATCCATCGCAGTGCGGATATTTTCGCGATGACTTCAACTTCGGCCTCCGCTTCTTGTAATAAGGCAGCGCACTCCAAGGCGCTCTGGCCAGCGCCTATTACCGCTACTCGCTTTCCAGAAAAACTTTTGACATCGCAGCCTTGATAGCAGTGGGAAACCTGTTCCGTGGGTAGAGACGCGAATGCGGAAGGAATTCGCTGGAATAGTCCAATGCCCGCGGCAATTACCACTCTTTGAGAGTGGAGTAACTCGCCATCTTCCAGTTTTATGGCAAACCCCTTGCCGTTCCGAGAAATGGACGCTACTTCTCTCCGGTCCAGATCGGAAACCATTTGCTTCTGAAACCACCTTCCGTAGTCGACAAACGTTTCGAGCGGAAGTGGCGCTCGCGGAGAAATGGCCACAGCATTTTCAAATGCATCTAACGTCGCACCGCGTGAAGGATCGGAAATGTTCGACGCGACGCGGGGTGAGCGTAGGAGCATACCCGCAGGCATTTTTTCAGCCCAGAATTCCATTGGTCTGCCAAAAACGCGGACCGACACTCCCTTATCTTTGAGGTGAGCGGCCGCAGACAACCCATAAGGGCCTGCACCGACAATGGCTACCTGACAATCAGTCATGCTTTAGTCTCGTCCTTTTTTTTCTGGCGCAGTGGTGTCAGGAAACGGGGACTGAATCCTGATTGTCGTTGAAAGCTAGTATCGAGGAGCGCCAGCTCTCTAATCCCAAAATCACGGCGGCTATCGAATCTGAGCGATTTGAGGAGTCGACTCGGCCAATTCATACACGAGTCGATCGCCGTCGAGGACTGCGTAAGCCAAGCGTGCTTTTTCTTTTTCTGGTCCGACGATCTCCCAGCCATCGCCTCGAGGCACTAGACTCATTTGATTCCTAGCCCTCCACCAGTGGTTCACTTCCGCTGGAAAAGCGGCCCAAATTTTTTCCTCTTCAATTAATTGTCGCAGATAAACGAGCAGAGATTCATAAACAGTGCGCGCGCGTCGCTCCATCAGATAATCGGGATGGGCAATAAAACTCATGAGGCCGTGCCTTTGGCGGAGAAGAACCAATTGTTTCTTCCAAAGATTCATGGAATAGTCGTTGAGAATGTGGAAGAGCGAGTAATCCTGGGCGGCGGTGAGCGGCAGCTCGACTATTTTACCGACAAAGTAAGGCATCACCGTGCAGCATCCGCCTCGCATGGGTTCGAGATGAGCGACGTTAGGAACGGACATATCGTAAGAAAAATCGAAGACGTCGTACCAATCCTGATTTCGATACATGGCTCCCGCGCGGAAACCCTGGCAATTGTACTTGCGCACGTATCCGTTAATTTTGGCCGCACGACGAACAAATTCGTGGCGTTCGCGGTATAAATTCCCATCGTGATTCAAATCATGGACATTAAATTCGAAGCCTCGGTCGCGGATTTTCCGTACATATTCGTCCGGGACTTCATAACGCTTCTCGGGGATGACTTGAATGGACGCCTTCATTCCGTAGCGATCGTCTAAATCCATCAGTGCCGAAGTAGAGTCGCGCCCCACCACTGTTTCCACATCGTGCGTCATCATCAAACAGTTTGGTGCACCGTTCGGCCAGAACCAAATGAACGGAACCTTTTTTACTCCGCTGGCTCGCATTGACAGCTTTAGCAACTCTTCGTGAAGGTTGTCGACGGTAAAGTCCACAGGCCATGCTGGAAAAAGCAGTTCTCTCCAGTCGCTAAAGTACACCCTTTGCAATTCCCGACGGATCGCTATGGGCAAAAATTCTCGTATCAGGTAGTAAAGCTTGCGAGACGCTTCATTTGCGACAAACACTTCCCGGGGCGGAACCATTTTGTGCCGGTAGTGTTCCAGCCGAAGATTATCGATGACTTTGGAAAAAAGGAATGGAAGCTGAACGGCAGCTCCATTGAGGTGAACTCTATCGAGGGCATCGAATTTCTCCGAGCCGTGAAAATTTGCAGCGACGCCAGCCGCACTTCGCCCGTAGCATACATTTTCTGCACCGAAACGAAAGAAACCTTCGTTCACGGCGTCGGAGTCGACAGAAGCAATAATTCCCGACAGTAAGTCGGTTGGCAACCGATAATAGTCCAGAAGAGTTTGGTTCACTATAGAGTCTCGTTGTCCTGTTGACTGTGACGAAGCATTTATGACAATCGAAGTGCTGGCACAACTAGTTGGAGTTTGCTGACGTTCTTTATCCGATATGCCGGTAGATCAGTTTTCCGGTCATCTTCAGCAAACTATTCGGCATGTATGAGAAAACTCGTTTGGCCGCCTTCAATTTCCAGCCTCCAACCGAATCTCGAAATGGCTGAGGGGGAAATTTCCAGTAAACCAAGGGAGTGGGTTGAGGAACCCAGTGGTTCTTGAAGGCAAGAAGTCCCGCATCATCCTGACCAGTTCGACCTAAATCGAAAGTTTTTGCGCCCCTGGATTTGGCTGCTTCAATAGCCCGCCATAAAAGCCAGGGCGTCGCTCCATATTTGTTATATTTAAGATTCGAGCATCCGTACTTGTAAATGACATTGTCCTTGGATCGCAGAGTCAATATTCCGGAAATTGGAATCTCATTCCTGTACGCCAGTCGAATTTCAATGGCATCTTCCAGCGAATCCACTAAGTTTAGAAACCAGTTAAAGGGCATAGGAGGAATTTTATGCCGCGCCCGCGTAAGCACAAATAATGCATAGAAATCCCGTAGTAGTACATCTGATCGCCCACATTTCTCATTCAGTTGAGCGCGCTGCGCGCGATGTATCCTGCGCTGGACTGAATCCTTGTCGAGACTGGAGAAGATGGCGCCCAACTCTGGTTGAAGATCAACGATGTGTGAAAAATAGGTCGCTTCCGGCAAAAAACCAATGTCGCCAAACAATCCACTCCATCCGTTATTTAATGGACGCAATTCCAGATAATTCCAGTGCCGCCGTTTCAATTCTACTTTTAAGTTCCTAAGCAAAAAGTTGACTTCTTCAGTGGAGTCGCACAAAGGCTCACAGTGGTCAGAAAATGGCAAAGAAACAAGCCGATGTCCTGTGATCGAGCTCTGAATCTCGCAGAAAAGCAGAGCATTTTTTAATTCCTGAGTAGCCGGGGAAGTAGTAAAAAATACCGGTTTATATCCATAGGTGCTGCGTAGTGCCTTTAGCCATGTTGCGGTATGAAATACGCAGGCCTTTGGATAATTCTCCAGGAACCGTGACCATCGTAAATCCTTTATGGGGTCTCCCTGATAAAGTTCCATGAGCATCCCTGGCGGTTTGAGTCCACACCATATCCAGACACCGTGAAGACGGAACGCAACCGTCCCGAGCATGCATGACTACAACCTAATAGACAACTCGATTTGCGGGTTTAAATTTTTCACGTCAAAAATCACTTGGCTGTCTCTCCGAGCTTCGCCGATAGGCAGCGAGCAAATTTTGCACGGAATATTTCCAGGCAAGTTCTTCTTCGACCCTTCGTTTTCCAAATTCTCCCATCTTCTCTCTTTCGTCGGGTCTGTCCATTAACCAAAGGATTTTGTCGGCAAAATCTTTTACATGATTACCGTTGCTGCTATAAAGAGAAGCATTTTGTGCGCTAAATCTGCCTTCTTTCGACTCAAATTGCACAATGGGCTTGCCGAGGGCCATGTATTCCATAATTTTGATCATGGTAGAAATATCGTTCATCTCACAGGGTTTATCAGGGTTGACGCAAACATCAGCAGTCGAAAGAATTTCTAACAATTCCTGATCCGAAACTCTCCCAGTAAAATTAACCATGTCGCTTAGATTTTTATCAATCACCATTTGTTTAAGGCTCGAGAGTCCAGGCCCCCCGCCTACACAAGTAAAATGGATGTCTTGTCGACCCGTGTCCTTTACGTATTTGGCGACATCGACAAGAATGTCCAATCCTTCCTGCACGCTCATGTTTCCCACGTATCCAACTAAAAAACGCTTTCCCTGCTTCAAAGCCGGATTTGGCGCCAGCGGCCTGAAGGTATCCAGGTCGGGCCCGTTGCGAACGATGAATACATTTTCTGGAGGCAACCCGCCCCTGGCAATAGCCAAATCTCTGTAGCTTCCATTGGTGGCCATCACTACATCGCTAAAGTGGTAACTGAGTTTTTCAAGCCAAACCTGAGCTTTGTAGAAAAAATCCTTCCGCTCATATTTTGAATAATACAGTTCTGGATTCGCATCGTGCTGATCAAAGATGTATTTGACTCCAAAGATTTTGAACGGCAGTGCAATTAAGAAGATATCGTCGGGCGGATTGCAGCCTTGAATTATATGAAAGCCATGCCTTAGATAGATCCACCACGAGTACCAAAATTCCCAAAACAAACCCCATGCATATTCCCAAACATACCCCGCAGCACTATTTCCTTCCGCCGGCATCGGGTGTCGATAGATGCGAACTCCTTGGAGAATTTCGTACCCTTTGTTGAAGCCTTTGCGACGCGGACACAAGACCGTCACTTCATAGCCAGCCTCGTGCAGCGAAAGAGCTTCTTTCCAAACGCGCCCATCAAAAGGCACGGGTAAATTTTCGACGATTATAAGAACTTTATTATTCATGGGAGATACGGGGGTTTCTCCGCTCTAAAGTACTTTGTAAAGTCCGGAAAGTGCACAAAGCATTGTCGCCTGTCCCCAATGCATCGTGGGAGTTTTGTTCACGAGCCAAGATGAATAGCGCCGATAATAGAAGAAGCCGCTCGGGTCTTGCATGTTAGTGATTGTCCATTGCGCGACCTTGCACGCTAATGAAATGCTCGCCGGATCCCTATCGCGGAAAAAAACAAGAGTATCGATCGCCTGGGAAGAGCACTGAATGTCGATTGGGAGCGTTTTGTGATCGTAATAGCGGGGGATGCCATCATCCAGGAAAAATGTTTTCTTCCAATATTCGTAACCGTTAGCGAGGATTGTCTCGAAACGATTGTCCCCGGTAGCCGTACCGTAATACTTAAAACAGTCCAAAACATATGCCGTGTGAAAATTGTCGACCCAATGAAGATTAGGAGCTTCACCGTAATACCAGGAAAAATCCGCCCGCTGATGCTTCGCAGTGTATTGAATCGCTTTCTGTGCCAACGTGAGATAAGACTCGTTTTTTGTCAGGGCGTAAGTTCGAGCTAAGAGGCTGGCGCCAAGGGTGTTGGAGTTGTGAACTTGTTTGTTCAATATTGGAATATAGCTTATGCACAGCGAATCTTCTTCAGCAAATGTGGCTAGATCCTTAAGAATATGCTCACAAGCGCTAATCGCAACTTGCAAATAAATTTCCTTTTGGAAATGGTCGTATGCATCAAGAAAGGCATGCCCAATAAGTGAGGTCCAGACAATTGTCGGTACGCCTTTGGGCAGATAAAAACTTCTTGACTGGTAATCAAAATGATTTCCCCAGCAAGCTCCCGAATATCCTTTGGACTGGTTTTCGATCAGCCACTGCAACGTGCTTTTCGCTCTCTCAGCCCACACTTGTTCGCCCGTAGCTTGGTGAAGACGTATGAATCCCCTCGCAAGATATCCCATGCCTTTCGTTGAACGACTCTTGGGTATGGCTAATATTGGACGCAAATTCAGTGGGAACCGCCGTACCCCTTGTTGCAGGACAGTCCGCAGGAGGTTGGTCTCGAAAGTTAATGGACGGAGAAATTTTGCTTCCAGGCCATCAAAAGTGTCGTATCCCCGATAGTCATTTCGCTCAAGCCAATCCGAAAGCCGACCGATCGATTCGAAGACTTGATTCTTCAAGCTTTCATTGCCGATTTGGTTTCCAATTTCCTTACCAACAGATGCCGTCATACTTCCCATTTTCGCTCCTGCGATTTGAAACGCGCACAAAATCAACCATACATTGATCTTCACGCAGACGCTCTGACACCTGTCGAAAATCCGGATCATTATTGCCGATTACGACAGTTTGTCCATGGGCCAGGACCGCATCAATACTGTTGGCCATCAATTTTGAAATATGTGGGATGTGGTTCAAAATAAAGTCGCGATTTGCGCCTATCAAGCGAGCTAAATTCACATTTTTGTCGAAAATGCAGAGGTCATAACCCTTTCCGACCAAACGTTCGATAACTTCGATCATAGGACTTTCCCGCAGATCGTCCGTTCCGGCTTTAAAGCTGAAACCCAGGACCCCCACCTTCTTGTGTCCCATTTCCATGATTAGCTGCAGACCACGGGAAATTTGCATCTCGTTGCTCGGAAGAATTGATGTCATGATCGGTAGGCCTAGGTCATGCATTTTCGCTACGTACGTAAGCGCTCGAATATCCTTCGGCAGGCAAGAACCGCCAAACGCGAATCCGGGCTGAAGATATGCCGCTGAAATGTTTAGTTTTTTGTCCTGGCAGAAAATTTTCATAACTTCGTGGGCGTCAATGGAGAGAGATTTACAGAGAGCCCCGATTTCATTCGCGAAGCCAATTTTTAACGCATGCCAGCTGTTATCTACATATTTAACCATCTCAGCGGTTTCTAAATCCGTTCTAATAAGGGGTGCATCTAGTTTGCGATACAGTTCGACGAGTTTGTCACCACTCTCATGGTCGAATTCTCCAATAACCGTCTTAGGTGGGGCATTAAAATCCTTGACTGCTGACCCTTCTCGCAAAAATTCGGGATTATGGCACACTCCGAAATCCTTCCCCGCTTTCTTGCCTGAAAACTCTTCCAAGGTAGGTATCACGATGTTGTTCATGGTTCCGGGCAGGATGGTGCTGCGAATCACAACCACGTGTCGCGCAAGTTTTTGTTTGAGCGCTTGACCGATTTGTTCGCAAATTCGCCTAATATATTTCAGATCAAGATTTCCGTTTACCTGACTGGGAGTACCCACACAAACAATGGACACTTCCGACTCGTTAACCGCCAAAACCTGGTCGACTGTGGCACGAAGACGGCCAGCCTTGACAGTCGATGCAATGATTTCGCCAATATCCGCTTCGATTATCGGCGACTGGCCGCTGTTGATCAGACTCACCTTCGTTTGTATAGGATCAACGGCTATAACTTCATGCCCGTCATTCGCAAAACAACCTGCAGAAACGGTGCCCACATAGCCCAGCCCAAAGATGCTGATTTTCAAGATGTGCTCGCTTTCGCTGTTATAAGTCAACTAGAGAGAAGTCATTTGCGATGACCACTGAAAATCTTAGGCAATATTCTTTTTTGTCCAAGAAGGGAAATCTCAGTTAAGTTAGCATTTCGATACAACTGGGTTTGGCAAAGCTAGACCTTCGTTTAAGCAATTCATTTCAATCCTGTTTACTTGAAGATCGAGACGGCATGAGCCTGCCATCGAACTTGAAAAGCATTTCGTCCAATGATTTCTTTAACCGCCACTTAAGCCGCAACAGCGATACTCGGCTACGCTTAGCGAGTCTCCAACCCATAAGCGGCCTCATCCACGCGTACTTCCAAGATAGCTTCGGAGCTTGTATCTGTCCTCCCAACTTTGTGGCGAGTTGCTCGACCTCTTTTACGATATCGTTCATTTCCGGGTAGTAGTAGATAAAACAGGTTTGCAAATATTTCAGGCAGGCGGCGCGCACCCGGCCGCTATCTTCCATTGAAAGTAAATAATCGATGTGTAGCTGCATGGAGATCCAATGAGCGCGAATTTTGAGCTCTGAGGCTCCGATGTAGCTTAGGCTGCCACCAAATGCCACTCCCGGAGCACGATAATAGACTCTCGCGCCCGGCACGAAACGAACTCCCTCGCTAGCGCAAAGGACACGACAGAAATACTCACCATCATCATCGCTCAGCAACCGAGTATCCCAAAGGCCCGCAGCTTCAGTAAGCTCTCGACTTACAAGCCATGTCGCAGTTTGCATATAAACGTTTTTCCCCAACTTGCGAAGCAGCCACTCGACTGGAGATAAATCTTTCCAAAGTTCAGTGGGAATGAATTCTGCGCGTTGCTGCCTATATAGGAACCTGCCGAACTCAGACGAGAGAAGCACTTTCCTGCTTCCGTGCTCACCAATAGCTTCCATCTGTCTAGCTATCTTGTCTGGTGCTAATACGTCGTCGGCATCCAGCCATTGAATGTAATCGCCGCGCGAGAGGGCAAATGCTGTATTTCTCGCGGCCGCGGCCCCCTGATTTTTCTGTGTAACCACGCGCACACAGTTGGATTCGAATTGTTGAGCGATAGCTACGGTTCGGTCCGTTGATCCGTCGTCAACGACGATGATCTCTATTCTTTCCCAAGTTTGCGCAAGTGCCGAGTGTAGCGTATCCGCTATCCACTCTTGAGCGTTGTAGGCTGGGATAAGTATCGACACCAGGGGCTGCTTCCTTGTTATTTCTGCCGTAGTATCACATTCAGAAACAACGTAAGGTCTTGGTTGAACAGTCTCGCAACCCTGGATTTGCAGCGTATTTAAGGCCTCGGTAACCGGCTTGATTTCCACGCCCGTTCTGACTGCATATCGAACTATTTCGTCAAAAAATTCTGGCGTGCATCCAAACGGACTCGGGTTCTCCGAAATGTCGTGGGTCGCCAGAATGAGCCAGCCACGAGCCAAGTGATTCTGATAGATCAAATTCTTGATTACTTCAATGTTGTGTCGGCTTTTCTCTAAAAAAAAAGCCGAAAGTTGATTCAGGTCAGTCGTTCCACGGTTGAAAGTCTGGCCCGCGCCACGACAAGAGCGGAAATAAGGAGCAATCCTTGCTTTTGATCCAGGCCTGGGCATGCTGATCGGATAAGAAAAGCTTTCAAACTTGGCGTCCGGAAACAAATTACGCAAGGCCTCGCGGTTTTCAATCACTGAATCTTCAAACACGGATGCTTCAGTTTGCCAAGATTCACAGTGGGAAAATGTATGGCATCCTAACTCATGTTTTTGCTCGAATAGTGTTTTCAGGTCCTCAATAAGAAATAGTGGCCCGCTTGGTGAGTCCTGCCCCGCTAGACCCAGCGAAACGTAATACGTTCCCGTCAAACCATAGCGTTTGAGGATAGCACCTCCCTCCAGCAATGCCGATCTCGGGAAATCGTCAAACGTAAACGAGATCAAAGGTTTTTGAGGGTTAACCACAAAAGACTTCCTGAAAACAACACTCGCAGCTTTCCGACGGTAAAATCTTTGCAATCTCGAAATAGGATTCATAAAAGCTTTCTCACTCTTTATTTTCGCGGGCCTACTTGACGCTTAACCAAAATTAAAAATAGTTCGAAGAAAGCGCTAGGGTATCAGTTGAGCGCAAACTCCATTCAACAAGTCTCTCGAGAGTTAGCGCCCTGCCTGGCCTGCCTCGTCCTTCCAAGTTTTAGGCTCTCCTTGATGAGGCTTTGCATTTTTAAGTTCTCCCAGCGGTTTGCAAACTGTCTGCGAATATAGTTCCCCTTCGAACGCCAAGAAGCATCTCTTAGGTGAACGCCGAAATCTCCAAAGCAGTTCCAGTTTTTCTGATCGCACACATCCTCCGGGAACAAAACTTCAACTGTCCCAGCTAACTTCGGATTCTCCGCAAGCGTTCGAGAAACCAATCCTGGGCCAGTAGTGTTAATTACATAGTATTCACTTCTCGAAAGATAGGGCAATCCCCGGGTCATAGGTCTGACCCAGCCTGGGTCTTTTTGAGCGCGGATGCAATTTTCGATGACGGCCTCAAGAAACGGATGGCCGGCCGCAGCCCCAAAACCATAATTGCCGATTTCCCAATCCATTTTTAACTGTTTACGCAGGAATTCATTTACGGTCAGCGCTTCAAATGGAAATACACATCCAAATTCCACAAGATCCGAGATACCGCGAGCCAGCATGATATCAAGGTCAAAATAAAAACCCCCATGCTTGAAGACCGCGAGGTACCGAAAAAAATCGTACCGCTGAATAGGGAGGCGGAATGAATCGAATACTTTCCGGTACTCGGGAAACTCTTCATCGATAAACGCCTGCCTGTGCTCTTCGTCAAAAAACTTGTACTCGAAATCCGGATTCAGCAATTTTACACTCGCCATCATCGCTCTGTTTCGCAATGGCTGCTGAACTTGATTGCCGGTCTGGATGATCCGCTTTGGGATTTGTACCATCTATCCTCACACGTTATAACGGCTACAACGGGAATTTGGAGACGCGATTCCTATTTGCCTGCCCTATCTGAATGCGGACTCAAGAAAGCGGATCGAATAACGGCTCCCGATCCTGTGCGCGTTCCCGCTGTGCGGCTCGGCCGTGGCTTCGGGCTGCAGCCAGTGCTCGACATTTGGACAAAAATTTTTCGGCAATGGTACTTCCTTGTAATTGTGTTTGAAGTTTCTCACTTGGGTTCCGCGATTCCAGCCTGCCACATTTAAAGGCCGCATAAAGTGTCGCTATTCCATCCCGCACTGCCTCTTGGCTGTGTTCTACCCGGATCAGCTCACCATGTTGGGCCAAATCTTCGGCGGTGCCGATCTTCGGACTAATTGCCAGCACAGGCTTTCCCAGCGCAAGGTAATCGACGAGTTTCGATGCGAGAAAAATACCCTCGTCCACACGGGATTCGATCAAGACGCAAACCGATGCACCGGCGATGTATTGTAGGCTGTCTTCATAGTTGACTCTTCCGACTACTTCAATGTTCTGTTGAAGACCCATTTCATAAATCAGGGACTGGGTCTCCTTGTCTCCAGGACCGACAAGGACCAACTTCGCATCCGCAGCAGCCTCCCCGAACTTATCGAGAAACGCTTTGAACCCCAGCAAGAGATATTTGCCAAAGCGCCCCTCCGATGCGAGGAGCTTGCCGGCATGGACCAGACGAAATTGCGCACTGGCTTTGTGTTTCGCAGGTTTGATCGTCAGTCCAATGTGCGGGATAACCTCTGCGACTTGCTCTAACTTTGCTATTCTCGAATGGAAATCCTTCAACCGCCTGCACGGATATGTCACTATGGCGGCATTGCGTATTGTTCTTCGCAACCAGAAAATATTTGCCACCGTCCAAAAAGCGGAGAGTTGCGGGCTATCATCAACAGGAAAGAACTCAGATGTCCAAGGATCATTAATATTCGCTATCCACGGCAAGTTAAATCGCTTCGCGCACCAAAACCCAACGATATGCGCAGCTATTGGCAGTGAACGACTATAGATGAGATCAAATTGTCTTTCATGGTGAAGGGATTGTGCTATGTGATATGCAGAACTGACCCAACGAGCATCAAATGGCGTTTGGAACTGCGCGGCGGGAAAAATCGAATGCAAGCGATTTTGCGATGGCCGAACCGGAACGTCGACGGTTACCTTATCCAGAGATTTCCACAATATAGAGCTGTCCGTTGGCCTCTCTCTGAAATTTCGACTCGCCAACACGCTAACTTCAGCGCCATTCTGAATCAATGCTTGCACCATTTTTGCAGCACAGAACGCTTCCGAATCTGCGGTAGGAGTGAATAATGGGCTAATGCAGAGAATACGCAGATGCCCAGAGGGCAAGCTAGCTTTCATGTGAGTACCCGTGACATTCGCAAGAAAATAAAATACGGCCCTCGGCATCTACTGGTAAATCTATCTTTGTTGTCCGTATTTCTCAGAGTGCGGTTCCTGGAACCGATTTTAGGATAATTTGCGGAATACAAAGACTTCTGTGTGGCCCGGCCACAGAGGGATAAGAAAGCTTCCGGTCAGGGCCAATTTCTGCCGGCCGAGAAAATCAATCAGAAACTCTCTGGGAACAACAGCGGGTTTCAAGTCCCAATCCCAAGGCTTGACCGCCAACCACGCTGCAAGATTCTGCTCGTCCATGCAATTCTCAGTGAAGACGTCGAATATTACCCAGCCCCGTGGCCGAACTACTCGAGCCATTTCCATTAGATAATTGCATATCATGAGGAAGGGAACCCCGGGAAACAATTTGTGCGAATGTGCCAAATCGATGGTTTGCGTGGCCGTCGCGCTAAGTGATACGCGATCACAGTGCTGTCGCACCACTTTATACTTCTCGACTAGCCAGTCCGCCCAATCGTGCGCCGTTTCATAAATTTCATAGTGGCTCGGTGTGCACTCGTGGAGTACCTTTTCTAAGTATCGACCTGAGCCAGGACCTATCTCGCAGACTCGATCAATTCGCTCTTGAAATACTCCCAGTTTTTTTATTTGCTCGAACGTCTGTCGCGTCGCTCCAGGAGTGCGCAGTTGGTCGATGTATTCACCAACAGATAGGCCTGCGGCTTTCGCGCCGGCAAGGGTCTCTTGCATCGATAGATATTCCTCATATTCTCTTTTTCTTTTTGTGGATGTAATTTCCGCATGCACAATCCCTAGTATGGGGTTGAGCGTCTTGCGAATTATTCTCGCAACCGTTCGTCGCATGGTTAAACGCATAAAGGTTTGCGGAGATTTTGGAATCAATGCGAGGACACGCCGGCAACCTGGCTCGATCTTTGAAATTGCGGATAGAGTCGCCTTCAGTCAATTTGCCGCCCAGCGGAACGTAATTAAGCTGGCTACGGGTTATTTTACGACAGCCTTCAGACCAGTCGGAGGCTTAGTTTGGCCAAGGCCGCCGGAGTTGCCGTAACAGGCATTGGCATCGAAAGCCAGCTCACCTCCGGTACCGTCAGGCCGACCCTTCATTACATTTAGGAAGCAGTTCATTGCAGGGTTGGTATTCACATGTCCACCCCACGCTGGCGTAGTGAGATTCGTTCCTAAGCACTGCGAAACACTCGTCGCAGGCAATCCTGAAAATTGCCCAATGGTATTGATAATTCCTGAGCACTGACCGATATTACCGCCAGTCACGTCCGGACCTATGGCGGGCCAGGGAAGAGAACCAAACCACGACGGTTTAGAGACAAGATAAAAGGACGCGGGTAACGGTGGTTGCCCTACGCCAGTATCGCCGCGAGTCGGTATTGCATTCGGATATGGAGATATTTGCGTCGGCACTTCGGCTGAGTTTTTGCAGGTTTCGCCCCACCCCGTATCCGAAGCATTTCCACACCATCGTACGGCCTTGCTAACCGTATCGTAGTTTCCCCAGCGCAACAAGGTGCTAGCAACCAGCGGGTCAGGTGATATACCTCTATTCCCGTCTCCGTTACCTAGAACATAGATAAACGGGTATCCATCCGTTGCTTGATAGCCTGTCTGCACTCCGGGGGTTCCCAACACGTTGCCGACGACGTTTTGATAACGGGAGAAAGCCGCAGATCTGAAAGCATTGGTACTAGAATCCTTGAATACTTGCAAACCGCACTGTCCGTTCGCGCACGATTCCCAACCCATAAAGAGGTTCCGGAACGACGTATTCATCGACTGGGTGCCATGCGAATCTTCGTAAATCATTCCGGGGCCAATGTTGCCCTCATAAAGCTGATAGTTGTTTCCCGCGGCATGGGGCTCAAAACCAGCAAACATGAAATCCGAGTCGAAATAATTATTCACTATGAAGTTATAGCCGATGACACTTCCAGGGGCTGGACCCTCAGCCAAGATTGGAACCCGAGTTTTTTGGATGATGTTGTTTTGAATAAGATAATTTGAGCCGTTGTATCGAATCCCGAAGGGGTCGACATATGCTCCGCTTCTGCCGGTGTTGTAAATATAATTGCTTTCGAATTCCATGTGGTTAGACGTGGCGGAATAGATGCCTGCCTGCCAACCGTTGGAAATACGTACGCCCCTAACCCACCCATAGCTCATATTGCCAAAACCAATTACTTCCGCTGGGGTCACTGCCAAACTGTCAACAGAAAGATTTTCGATCCCGACATACTGACTGGGTTGAATAAGCCATGCCTGAGGTGTTTGCCCTGGCGACCATTGCGGATGTTGCAGAGGCGGCCTGATGGTAACGGCTGTAATGCCCGCGAAGCCGCACGCAGGATTGCAAGAAACCGCCTCGACAATTTCCCATTGATTGCGATTCATCCTGGCTTGCCCATCTGGCCCGTCGAGCGAGCAACCTGTCGAATCACTGGAACTGTACATTTTGGCGCAATTGAAGAAGTTACCGTTATCGGCAATATTCCCAGCGCATGTCGAGCCAGAACTGCCATTGTCGCACTGGTCGAGAACAATTGAAGTTACACCTGCAACGATTTTTGCGCCACTGCTCAAGGTAATCGAAGTCGTCCCCTGCGCAAAGCCCGCCATCCAGCTGAAAACATTCGCCGGATTACCGATATACGTGCCATCGCTACTCTGGATATTGATTAAACAATTCGTGGAGCCTCCCGTACAGTTACCCGGCGTGGCATTGAAAACTAGGAATGTAGAGTTTGCGCCAGAACCGCGAAGCACCACATTGCTCTTTCCTTTGATTATAATTGGTGTTGTAAGGTTAAACGTTCCAGGGCCCAGAAGCACAAATTGATTGGTACCACACGCTCCTATAGCCGCGTTAATGGTGCTCGCAGGTCCCGCGTAGGGTGCAATCGTGGCGCCACATTGCGCCCAGGAATTACTAGGAATTCCGCCGGGGATTCCGGCCTGCGTCCAATCAACCGCCCTGGAAGGTGAAAGGACACCGGACCACAGTTGCGCATGGGAGCTTGCGCACAGAAACAGAAAAGCAATGCCGAAAAATAACACGCGTTCCAATTTCATGATGGCTCCTCACCCAAAGAAACGGGGTTGCGTTGCGCGCATTCGCAAGACGCTAACGAGCACAATGTTATTCTTTCGTATCGGATGAAATCTACTGACCAGCAGGTCAATCTGGGTACAGGGCCAAACGCTGTCCCCGGGAACATTGTTGCTGGCCAGCGGCAACAGACAGCTATTCATAGCGGTGGTTGCAACGCCAACTGATTACAGGGATGAAGAAATCCGATGGGTCACCTGTATTTCCTGCGCAACTCAAAACCCTTTACACTTTTGAGCTTGGGCACGAACTCGACATTGTTGCTGAGAGGATCGTCATTTAATGGAACTACGATTCGCGCATCAGCAGTCTTTGGAACACCGATTATCGCAAGGAGAAAGAAAATCCAAATAGGGTACATCATTCTAAATCCGGCTTCTGTGAGGTTGTAGCAAATTTCTGAGATAAAAAATGCTAATCCCAAGCTCCCGGCAAGAGTATCGCGATCTAACGTATAAAGTATCTTCTTATATCCAGTAATTATCAGGACCGCTAATAATCCTATTCCTATCCAACCGAGATTTAGATAGACCTCCAAATAACCATTATGAGCCTCGTTCAGCCCAAAAAAGTCCCCATCGTTCACAGTCCAGAATTTCTGGAGTCGATCGCCCAGCCAAAAACTCTCATACCCCGTTCCGATGTAAGGATTGCCGGCGAGCGCCAGAACCGCGTCCCAGATCGCAGTTCGTCCGGTTAAGGTGGAATCCCTGCCTATACTCTTAAGGAGGTCGCCGCTGGACTGGAAGAACACCGCGAACAGGGAAATGCCGAGTGTGGTGGCCGCCAGAATATGGGCGATAAAACGTTTTCGGATTATTGTTGGCATACTCACCACGACCATCGCTACTCCTCCCATCACCAGGCAAGTAAGCGAAGTCTTCGAATCGCAGGTCCAGAGTAGCCACAAAACCATCGCAAGGATGCTTCCGTGAACAAGCAGCAATTGTCGTCTGCGGGGCGTCTCTCGATTCCGGTATAGATCAACAAAATACCAAAGAGCGCCAAGTCCAAAAACAAGACACGTTACTCCTAAAGTGTTCTTCTGGGTTGTGACGCCCGTATATTCAATTATTCCACCTTTACTGAACGTTCGGCCCAGGCCCGGAAAATATTTGATGAATACGATCGAAAGTGGAATCAGTATAAGTCCTACGCGACTGAACAACCGTTTGAGGGCACTAGCAGGGCAAAGGTCCGTCAACACAATTAACACCATTACAACATCCCCAACACCCTTGATCCAGTGCTTGAAGGCAACAAAGGGATAGTCAGACCATGTAATGCTGAGCGCGCAATAGAAATAAAATAGCGCTATTGGGCCCATTTTTCGAAGCAGGGGCCCCAGCCGCTGGTTCCGACTTGCGAGTACCATATAGCCGGCAAACAGGAGAAATAAAAAGACCGCTCGGTCAATTGGGCTACCCTCAATATATGATGTAGCCAGGTCTGCTCCCTGGACGGAACTACCAAAACCGAATCCCGCGAGCCATTGGGAGGCAGGTCGAGAACAATTGAGGAATAGCCACGCTACGGGAATCCACAAAGCCTTGGAAGTTCGCATCTCTTTGTTGCGATCCAATACGAAAAGCACTGCAATCACGACGAAACAGAGAAGTAGCGCTAGCAGTGGCGGCATTATTCAGCTCTTATTAAACAACGGGCGGGCCGACGGTGAGGAATCATCAAAAAACAGTCGGTGTATAAGCTCGAGCGTCAGCAACTGGTGAATCTCGGCTGTGTAATTTCGGCCACCCTTAAGGTGGCCATGCACAACAGCTTCAACGGCCCCTCGGTTTAAGTAGGGCCTTGATAACGTCCTTGAGTCCAGAAGCATTTCCCTGACGTATGCAGATAAAGGCTCCCGGTACCAAACGCGGTAATGATTGAACTTATGCCTACCAAGGAACAATCGCTCCGGATGTGACCAAGAGAGACGGTTATCAATCCCCGCCAACCATTGGGGCATGCCGTAATCGTAGGCGTATTCCGCCTTGAAGGTAAATTCAAGAAAACTGCGAGTGATCCGACTGGCCATTGGCCCCGAGCTTCCCCCGAAACCGCGGTCGGTACGAATTTTCAATAAGTCAGGGTTACCGTCACCAATTAGGCGCACGCAATCTTCACCGGTTTCAAAAAGATCAGCTTTAAATCGCCCGGAATCCGTCCCTCTAAAGGAGGCACGGACGAGATCATTGTCAAGATAGGGCGATCGTAGAGATAGTTGAGTTTCCTCGAGAGCAAGCAGACCGTAGTGGTGCCATGGAGTCTGCTTGAATGCTATAAAGGAAAGCGCATGTCCGCTAATGACTTCGCTATAGATAACTTTGGCTTGATTGCCATAGGCCACAAAGTCCGGACAAAACAGGCTCGAAGCAGGTTCCGCGAATTTAAATGCTCGCAAACGTCGAAGAATTTCGCTTCCGTAATTTCCCGTCAATCGAACTGGGGAAATCTGCGCAGCGAGTTCATTTGCATAAAGATCGCTTGCCCGGTTCACATATGTGCAACCATCCGTTAGGTATACCGAACGTTCCGCGTAATGCGAAAATTTCGAGAGAAATTTTTCTCCAATCGGAATGACCTCGAAAGGCTGACCGCAAGTTTCGGCTATTTGTCTTGCGAGTTTTACGTCTTCGCTCTCCCGAAACATACCTCCAAATGAATAACATGGAATCGCTCCCGGCGGTTCACGTTGCCAAGCCATAATCATCCGGGTGTCCAGCCCACCCGTTAGAGAGATACCAATGGGTTGTTCACCCGCGAAGTATCGAGGCAAATTTCTTGCGAATACTGATCGAAGCTCCTCGTAATTAGCTTCCGGCTGTAGCGGTTCTTGGTTTTCCCATTCCTGCGGTTGAAAATATGTGGTTTTACTTCGAATGGCGCCGTCTTCAAAGTTCCAAGCGGATGCAGTCGGCAATACATGGATGCCGTCGAAGATGGTTCTGTTCTCAAGTGTACAGCCGCAGGAAACCAATTCTCCCAGACCACGTGGATTTGGCTTTCGCAGTTCAGGGCGCACCGCAAGGATCGCCTTTGCTTCTGCTGCGAAGTAGAAACCCTCTTTTGATTCGTGGTAGTAAATTCGGTGGACGCCGTAGCGATCATTGAAGAGCGTTGCCTTTGCTTGAGGACGGTTGATTAACATTCCGTGAAATCTTCCATTCAAACCCGCCGGAAAATTTGAATCGTCTTCAGCAAGATGTACCAGGTACGACGGCCCCCCGTTCGGTAGTTCGTGGCCTCGCTTCTTGAGATTCTCGATAGTCTCCGGTTCTGGATATTCCTCCCCTGAAAATACGAGAACCACGTCACCTCGTTCGTTACGTAGTGGCATTCCGTCGGAAAAGGAATTCCTTCGCGCCGTCCATCCAAGATATACACCCGAGGATTCGTCAATCCATGTTCCACTCTCATAAAAAGACTCGTGACGAATTGCGTCAACCATACGCAACAATTCCTGCTCTGCACGGGCACGCTGCATCTTAGTTATGAGACCAACGATTCCGGGCATCGACTAGGAGGCTTCCTTCAGTTTCCGGCTGTACCAGGACGCCCGAATTTCACGAAGTTTATTCGCCATTGATGCGGGAAGGCGGTCAATTAACCTGTGGTGCAGCCCCGCACGATAGGCAGTCGAACCCATGAAAGTCAAAGGCACGTAGTAGCGGGACACACGGACGCTTTGAAAACCATTGACTTGCTTGAATCTCATAAGACCGTCCCATTCCTTATTTCCATAAGAAAATCTCTGGTAAATGAGATGAGAGATACCACGCTCCGCGCAAGATCGCACCGACTGCGCAATTAGTGCGTTTGTCGGCGCCTTGTCTCTATATTTTACAAGAGAGAGGATATTCATCAGGTTCGCCTGGGTCCGATCCTCGTCAGTTGTCAATTTCACAAACCCAATCAATTTCTCATCGAGAAATGCCCCGATAAAAAAACTGGTGTCAAGGAAGGTTGCCTCTGCTCGATGTACCGTTTCCAAGTCCGCACCATAGTGGGTAAAAGGTCGCCCCTGCCGGACTGGCGATTCGTTGTAAATCTCCCAAATTCCCTTTACTAGGCTTTCGTCAAAAGGCACTTCGCGAATCACAACTCCTTTTTTCACAGCCTGACGCGCCCTGTTGCGTGCTTCGGACGTAATTTGTTTCCACCAATCATCATATGTTGACACGGGTACCACCGCTAAATTAATCCACTCCCTGGGATAGTCGTATTTCGGTGAATTCTCCAGCAACCCTTGTGTGAAGGTGAAAAGGTCAATCCGACGGTCACACTTCCTAAGTGCCTGCACCATTTCTTCGGGATTCTTCAGCACGTGATACAAATCGGCCTCTGGCGTAGCAATTCGAACTAAATTGCCCGTCACCCTGATATCTTTGCCACAAACTTTAACTAGTGAATTGATCAACGATTGGATCTCTCTTTCTTCACAGCGGGCGCCTCGAAGTATGCACGCCCCAACGCCGCCTTCGGCGAGACAAATTTGTTTCGTTAACGAATACGCCTAGTTCTGTCTTTCCGTAATTACTCTTAATCCGAGATATGCCAGCAACCGGCTCGAATGGTCACAAAGTTTGATCAAATATTTAAGGAACACATGCTGTCCAAATATCGCGAGAATTGGCAACGCCATCGCATAACAGGGTACAGCCACCAGTGACTTGGCGGCATTTCTCAGCCGATGGCTAGGGTGACGCGAAGTGTTGATCCCCCGCAGAAGTGCGCGCTTCAACAGGTAACTGCGGCTGCAGCGAGAGGCAGGAACTACCTCATAAACGAATCCTTCATTGCACCAAATGAACTTGAAACCACTACTGATCATTCGTCGGAAAAAATCTACGTCTTCTCCGCCCGTGCCAAACTCGGGTTTGAAAGGCATCTCAACACCCGCCAGAATTTCACGCCGGAAGAGCACATTCCCGGTCCGGGTTTCTGTCCAAGTCATCTTATAACCCGTCGGGTAAGTCGCGCGTTGAAAGAACTTACCGTCTTTCACCCATCGTGGCGGCTCGGCTTCGTAATAGGGTTTTACGGGCCCCAAGACCCCGTCTACACTATGCTCCGTGAGAGCCCTTATTAAGTTATACAACCAGTCATCCACGGGAAATTCGTCATCGTCTATGAACGCGATTAAATCGCCTTCAGCGTGTTGCAATGCTTTGTTACGCGCCAATGCGATATTTTGTTCTGGCTCATTACAGTAAGTCACTTTCACGCGAGACGGGGCGCAGAACGACGCCACCACCGATTGTGCAGATTGCGCGGTATCGTTGTCTGCAACCACCACGGAGTAAGTAAACGCTCCCTCTGTGTGTTGGCAGGCTAGTCGCTCAAGAAGTTGTGTTAGCAGTTCGGGTCTTTTGAAGGTGCAGATACACACCGATATGTGGTTAGTTTTCATGATTGGGGCTGGATACACAATTTGCGGAATACGACCGGTCAGGCGATTGGACCATGAAGTCAGGTAGTTTTGGTTAGTCCTGCTTCCCCACGATCATTTTCGCGTTTAAGAAGTATCCTGGCGGGAACGCCAACAGCCGTCGCTCCATCGGGGACGTCCGTGAGTACTACCGCATTTGCGCCGATTCTCGCGTTATTTCCTATTCTGATACTGCCAAGCACCTTGGCGCCTGCGCCAATTCTGACATTATTCCCAATGATCGGTGCAGATTGCTCGTCCCAACGAATCCCTATTGTTACTTGCTGATCAATTCGGACGTCATTGCCGATCACACATCGGTAATCAAGTACTACACCGAGACCGTTATGCCCGAAATGAATATTCTTCGTACCGATCCTAGTCTTATATGGAATGAAGCAGGAAAAAACGAACCGCAAAAACTGTTGGATTAGGAACGGGATGACCGGGATTTTCCATCGATACAGGGTATTTGCCGTCCGGTACAGATAGTAAGGAAGATTGGATTTCACTATCATCTTACTTCCTTCCAGTAACCGCGCTCGAATTACTCGTAAGCCTGTTTGCCGCCGGTTGCTGCCCTTCCCCGAAAGGGAGCTTGTCGCTAAAAAATTTCTTTAGCCGTTGCATTTGTTCTTTGCCTCGAAATGCGGCAAATTCTTTGGATACCGCTCGCGGACGCCGGGAAATCAGCGCAACGCAATAACCCATGAGACAAGCCAAACCTCCTATTAGATATGGGCGGTTGCTCATTTGATAGACACATCGGAAGGTTTGCCAAACCGGATGGCTGCCGAGTCGATGGTCGCTTTGGCCCCACTTGAACGGTAGTTTCAATCCCTTGTTCGTACCCGTCCCCATCTTTCGGTGATGAAAAAATACTTTCTCGGGGAACGAACGGGTTTGCCATCCTCTCATCCGCGCGGTCACTACGGCCACCAGGTCAATGCCACCCCCTTTGATTGGTATATAACCTCCAATCGCGTCGAAGCACTCACGTCTAAAGAGTTGGCAACCACCCGAAACGTGGTCGAGGCTCGAAAATCGAAAATCATACGTTCCCCTGCCCTCCGTAAAGGGTGTCCCGGCAACGCCCAACCTCTGGGTTTCCGCAAACTTGGCTAAGAGAAATTCGAAATAGTCACTCTCAAACGAAATGTCGGCGTCCAGGCTACCAATGATTGAGTACGGAAGATGCTTCACGCAATCCCAACCGGCGTTGAACGCCATCACCTTCCCCGCGAAATGTCGCTCGCGCCGCTCCGGCATACGGACCAACTCAATCCATAGGTTTTCCGCCACATATTTCTTGACTATGTCGTCGGTGCCATCTGTCGAGCCATCGCTTACGATAACCCATTTAACCGGTCGCAAAGTCTGAGCGACTACTGACTTTAATGTCCGTTCAATGAAGTTCGCTTCATTCCGAGCAGGCGTGATGAGAACGTAGTTCAGTGGTGCTGCCATTCCCCTTCCCCCGTTTAGCGTCAACTCGCTTGCCTCCCGGCGCTCTGCATTATGGTGATGTTGTGATTCACAAACTTATAGATCCACTGTGGCACATGCATCCAGTCGTACCCACCGAGCAATTTTGCCTTCAACAATTCCGGCGTATCTCCGGAATTGAGTGCCATCCTGGGCATAAAAAGCCGATTGCTTTTACTATGTACTCTTCCAATTACGCTGCATACTCCATTTTTAAAACCAAGATTTTCCAGAGTGTCCCCCAAAAACCTGGTGAAATCCTTGTCTTCCTCGGGAAACGGGAACGGGTATGAAAAAGAATCTATCGCCTCGCCCAATTCCTGTTCGATGACTTCTTTGGAGTATCCCAGCTCATAATCAATTTGCTCTGGCTCCAGCGAACGCATATCGGGATGCGTCACGGTGTGAGAACCAAACTCAATTCCTTCCGCGCGCAATTCTCTCACTTCGCTCCACGTAAGATAATCAACGCCTTCGTAACGCATCGGCGTATTTCGGATTCTGCCGGTCGCTAGGAACAATGTAGCGCTAAAGCCGCACTGTTTCATGACTGCATGCGCTTCCGTATAGAAATCCCGGTAGCCATCATCGAAAGTGATAACTACTTTCTTTGACATATCCTGGCCTGCCGATAGTTGAGCCCACATTTCGGAGAGCCCAATCGACTGGTAGCCGGCAGATTTCAACCATCGCATTTGTTTCGAAAATACTTCGGGCGACGTATTGATCTGGAAATAGGGGTGGGAATGGCCAAATAAGTTATTGGAAATACTATGGTAAGTGAGGACCGGCACATACGCATTGCTCCCGCGACCAATTAGTTTCGCAATCGGCGAACACAAATAGAGCGTGAGTAAAAGATCCAAGCGTGGAATAGTGAAGGACTGCATTGCGGCTGATTAGGAAACGCGCGATGACGAAAATTCCTTGACGCGTTTCGCGACTTCGTCCAACTGTTCGCGCTGCAATTGCGGAAACATCGGCAGGGAGACAATTTCGCTGGCAACTCGCTCAGTCACGGGAAAGTCGCCTTCCTTGTACTGAAGATGTAGATAAGCTTTCTGCAGATGAAGTGGAATTGGGTAATGGATGCCCGTCCCAATACCGGCTTCGGATAAGGCGGCTTGAAGAGCTTCGCGATCTTGCACTCGCACAACGTAGAGGTGATAAACACCTTTTGTCCAGGAAGCTTCGAGCGGAATCACGATAGAGTCCTTCGCCTCCGCCAGCAATTCGTGATAGCGATGCGCAAGATTGCGCCGAGATTCGTTCCACTTTGTGAGATGCCGAAGCTTCACGGAAAGCCAGCCAGCCTGGATGGAATCTAGCCGGCCGTTATAACCTTCGATGTCGTGATAATACTTTTTCGCCTGGCCGTGATCGCGAATCATCTTCATCCGCAAGGCCAGGGCCTGGTCGTTCGTCGTGATGGCGCCCCCTTCGCCGCAGGCTCCTAGATTCTTGCCCGGATAGAAACTGAAAGCCGCTGCTTTGCCCATCGAACCAGCACGCTTCCAAGCATTATCTTTCTTCGAAAAATATTCCGCGCCGTGCGCCTGGCACGCGTCTTCTATTACAAACAGGTTGTACTTCGCCGCTAGCTCAAGGATCGGATCCATGTCGGCCGTTTGACCGTAAAGGTGCACGGGCACTATGCCCGCAACACGATGCTTGGACGCACGTTCGATCAGGTTGCCGCTTTTGCTGTCAAAATCGCAGCGCTGCTCCAAATATTCACGCAACTTCTCTGGATCCATCGTGTAGGTCTGCTCGTCAATATCCACAAATGCGATCTGCGCTCCAGACTGAGATATCGCCTCAGTCGTTGCGATAAACGTATGGGGAACCGTTATGATAATTTCGCCGGGCCGAACATCGGCGGCCATGAATGCAAATCGCAGCGCATCCGTTCCGCTATTCACGCCGATACAGAACTTGGCGTCACAAAATGCTGCAAACTCACGCTCGAAGTCTTCAACCATCGGGCCGCCAATAAATCCGGCATTACTGAAGGCCTTCTTCACTACTGCCAAAAGCTCGGTTTCCAGCTCCTGGTGCGGTGTGACGAGATCTAGGAATGGAACTTTCGTCGGGTTTGCCATGACTTAGTTTTTCTCCTCCGTAATAAACCTTAGAAATTTCGCAGGATTTCCCGCGACGATAGCGTTTGCAGCCACATCCTTGGTAACCACACTCCCTGCGCCAACGACGGCATTCTCACCCACGGTGATATTGCAGAGAATCGTTGATCCGGAACCGATCGAGGCGCCTTTGCAAATGCGAGTTCTTTCGACCTTCCAATCGGCTTCTGTCTGCAAACCGCCGTCCGCCGCGGTCGCGCGCGGGTAGACATCATTGATAAAGGTCACGCCGTGCCCGATGAAAACGTTGTCCTCGATCTCCACGCCTTCACAAATGAACGTATGACTTGAGATTTTGCAGCGCCGGCCGACGGAGGAGTTTTTCTGGATCTCAACAAACGCGCCAATTTTGGTTTCGTCACCAATTTCACAACCATACAAATTTATGAATTTCGATAGTTTTACGTCCTTCCCCAGCTTTACGGATGGCGCGATGCTGACGTACTCGCTCACAGCGTCACCGCCTGGCCTCGGCTCCGAATGGAACGATCCGCAGCTTCGAGAATGCGGACTACGCGAAGACCAGCGTGTCCATCATTAAACGGTGTGGAATTCTCTTCGATGCACTTCGCAAAATAAGCCGTTTCCGCGCCAAGCGCCTCTACCTGCTGTACCTGCGGCGCCCACATATCCCCCGAACGATAACTGACTAGCAACTGATGCAGATTGCTCGGGTTCGTCGACATGCTCACGCCTTTGTCATAAATCCGAATCTTTTCGTCCACTTCCAAATCGTTCCAAACCAGCATTTTTTTCTCTCCGCCAATTAGCGTGGTGCGAACCTTAACTGGGGAGAGCCAATTCACATTTACGTGCGCAATAATGTGTTTGGGAAAGTACACGGTGATAAAGGCCACATCTTCTACTCCGTTGAGGTGCCTTTCCCCGGTCGCCACCACCGCCTCGGGTTTTTCGGAAATCACATAATCCATGATGCTCAAATCATGAGGCGCCAGATCCCAGATCACATTGATGTCATGCTGAAACAAGCCGAGGTTCACACGCAGCGAATCGTAGTAATACAGGTCGCCGAGTTCTTTCTTCTCGATCAGTTGTTTGATCTTTTTCACTGCCCCGGTAAACAGGAAGGTGTGGTCCACCATGATTTTCAGGTTTTTGCGATCCGCAAGTTCAATAAGTTCCTCGGCCTGCGCCACGCTGTACGTAAAAGGCTTTTCGACGAAAACGTGTTTGCCGTTTTCCAACGCTCGCTTGGCAAGCTCGTAGTGGGTCCACACTGGCGTCACCACCGCTACCACATCGATGTTCGGTGAAGTCAGAACCTGGTTCTCGTCCGTTGTGAATTCGATGGACGGAAATGCTTTCTTCAGCCGCACCTCGCACTTCGGACTTCTATCGGCCACCAGCACGACTTCGCAATTTTCCAAAGTATGGAAGTTGCGAACAATATTCGGACCCCAGTAGCCGTAACCAATCACACCGATACGCAATTGCATACTTGAACTCCTTTGGGGTTTCAATAGGAACGAACTGCGCTGTAGAACGTGAGCAGAAGATTCAGTCGGTGGGAATCCCCTTGGAAAAAGTCTCTTCGTCCTGCTGCGGAGTGAGTCGAGGACTAAAGACTTCTGGTGAGGAAAAACCAAACTTTTTCAAGAAATGTCAGTGAGCGCCTTCACCTTGAATCACGGCCGCAGGTGTCTGAGCGAGAATTTTGAGATCCAGCCACACGGACCATCCTCTGGCATATTTCAGGTCTAGGCGGACCATGTCATCGAATCGCGTACGGCTGCGACCCTCTACCTGCCATAGGCCAGTTATGCCTGGCTTAATTTCCAAAACGCGGCGCCTATGCCAAACTTCGTATGCCCGAAATTCATATGCAATTGGCGGCCGCGGTCCAACCAATGACATTTCCCCGCACAGAACATTCCAAAACTGAGGAAGTTCGTCCAAGCTGGTTTTGCGAAGGATTCTGCCAACTGGAGTAATCCGAGAATCTTTTTGAATCTTGAAAACCGGCTTGCTGTTATTGTTCGAATCACCCTCCACCTGTCCGGCGATGAATTGCTGAACATACTGCTGGTGAATTTTTACGTCGCAGTCGGTATACATCGAGCGGAATTTCAGAACAGTAAACGGTTTTCCGTATTGCCCGAGTCGTTCCTGCCTAAAAAGAATTGGTCCCTTGGAGCTGACCTTAATGGCTACTGCGATTGCCGCCAGAATCGGCGCGCCGCAAATCAAAGCGAGGCCGCTTCCAACAATGTCAATCAGGCGCTTCATGGCTAGAGAAACTCGCTTACTTTTCTCTCTCTTCTGCATTTCCGGATAAAGCGCGATGTTCGCGGAGAGATCGTTCTCGTCTTTTTGCGAGTCCTCAGGGTAAAAATGGAAAGAAACCGAAAGCGTCGAACTCTTCTCCGTTGCGAGGCTCGTCTCGAAAACGTTACGAAGCTTGGCTAGAAAACGTTCCTTGACCAGTTGATTCGTGGCGTTTCCGAGTTCCGTTCCGATGACTCCCATCAGATTGTTTTCCAGATACCATCCGATGATGTCCGTTTCGCGCGTTCCTTCGGCTAGGGCATTGGAAAGAGCAATGACGGTGCGATCCTTCTGTCCACCTTCCAGCGAGTGCTTTACGTCCACGAGAATCAACACAAAGCGATTGCGCGCCCGTTCCGCCCGGCGCCGTTCCAGATACAGCATGGAAGCAAATACATCTTCGTTCAATAACACGCGCGAAGGGGTGTTGCCCATGTTTGGCACGGAGACATGGGGCCGCACTTCCAATTTTTTCTTCGTCGTCACTTCCACTGCTTCCAGATCCATAGGGCTCATCGCTTTTGCTCCACTCACTGCCGGAAACACTTAGCTACTGACGGTCATTCGAATCGGGCGCAGAACTTTCTGGCCCGTTACTTCCTTCGCGCATTCCGCAACCGGCGAAAGCCATGCGCTGTCAACTTCCATTGCCACCGATCGCTGCAACAAAGTCACGGAAATAACTACACGGTGATTGCCTTTTACGTTGACCAGAATGCCTTCCAGTCCGGTCAAAGTTCCGTAGTTCACTCGAACTCGCTGTCCAACTTCTAAATATGGCCACGGCTGCTTGGGAAGTTCAGAACTTACCGCGAGGCGCAGCGAGCAAATTTCATCATCAGAGACTGGCGTCGCAATCCTGCCGTTCCCCACGATCTGAAGAACGCCAGGAACGGTAATCAGCGGCCGGCGATCGTGAAAATCAAAACGGCAGAATAGGTAACCGGGAAACAAAGGTTGTTCGATTTCTTTGGTGCGATCTGACCATTTGCGGAAACTCTTGTAAGTTGGCAGGAGGCATTCGATGCCGCGCCCGACGATTTGCGACGCAACGTAATTTTCCTTACGGGAACGCACCTGCAACGCGTACCAAGCAACTTGTGCCACCCCGGTAACTGAATCTCCCAAGTGTCCGTCCTCTATGCGCTGGCGGGCTATCGCCATTACACTCCCAGAACACCGTCAGTAGTATCTAGGGCAATTGTTCTGCCAGTCCTTGCCGGTGAATACCTTACGTCCGTGCTGGCCTACAACAAATAAGCTATAGAAAACAAACAAATTACGGGATGGCCGAGCAACTCGGGCACGGCCCATTTTCTGTTCGCCGAGGCGGATGAGAAAACCAATGCCGGATAGTTGCAAACCGGTTCCGCCTTTCAAGCCTGCGATTAATATTTCCCCCGTCCGTAACTACCAGAGAATAAGGGAATTAATAACCGGTCAGTTCCATGGAAAAATCTCATGAAAAGCCCCAAATTGGGACTACCTACCTATTTCCATTGTCGTACATTCCCTTTCGCGGCTCTGTTCAAAAAACGACATATACTTCTGAATTCTGAATGGCTTGCTCCTAAGTCGGAGAATCCCACTGCCCGCAGGTTGTCCTCTGGACAAGTCAGCGCTAGCCGCGTGCAATTCCTAACGACAGTCTGTAATACTCTCTGGCACCAGTGCTCAAGCCGTGCGCTAAGCAGCACTGCGTCGGCTTACCGTCAGGAACAACCGGAGCGTTGCGATCTTTTCTATGTCTTCTGACACCAAACGGTGGGGGCTTTACATAATCTGGGTTCTCTTCTGCATGGCGCTTTTCTGCAAGCCGCTGCACCGCCTGTTTGATCTGGCGTTAAACGACGAATCAGCCTCTCACATTTTACTGATCCCGCTGATTTCGGCTTTCCTGCTGTACACCGAGAGGAAGCCGCTTGAGAGCAATGCTCCTGCCGATTATGTATGGGCTTTATTTTTTTCGATTGCTGCGATTCTTAGCACAGTCCTGTCTCTCCGCGAGATTCCTGGCGGTTCAAAGGAGCAACTCGCGGTGTATGTTCTGGCCTTGATTTTTCTGCTCCTTGCTGGCTTTACGGCTATTCTGGGGCGCCACACGGTCAAAAATTCTTACTTCCCTCTGGCTTTTTTACTCTTTGCAATACCGCTCCCGGACTCAATTCTGAATCGCGCCATTTATTTTTTGCAGGCTGGCTCCGCGGAGGTTGCCAGTTTCCTTTTTGAGCTTTCCGGGGCCCCTGTGCTTCGAGAAGGTTTTATTTTCCGGTTACCGAAAGTAAATATTGAAGTAGCGCGAGAATGCAGCGGGATCCGTTCCAGCATAGCCTTGCTTATTCTCGCGTTGCTGGTCTCGCATTTTGCATTTCGTCCATTTTGGAAAAAACTAGTCTTCCTGTTCGCGGGCTTGCTGATCATGCTGATAAAGAACGGCGTCCGTATCGCCACGCTGACGCTGCTGGCCAATTACGTGAGCCCGGCATTTTTGACCGGGAAACTTCATCACCAGGGTGGGATCGTGTTTTTCTTGATTGGTTTGGGCTTACTTGTACCGGTGTTCTGGCTGCTTCAACGCAATGAACCAAAAATGGCGCACGCAAAAACAGCGTCATAAACCTAAATTTATTTAGTTAGCTCTTCAACTAGTTGCTTCGCCGGGAGTTTTGTCCGGGGAGTATCCGTAATAATATTCGCCGTAGCTCGTGCCTTTTTCCGCCCGGTTCAGCACCACTCCCAGCATTCTGTTTTCGGGAAATTCCGAGCAGGCTTTCTCAGCCACTTCGTAATCGGTAAGGCCCGCGCGAACCACAAACAGCACGCCGTCGCACATATCCGCCAGCATACTGGCATCGTGAACCGCCAACGCGGGTGGTGAATCCAAAATAATCCAATCAAATGCCGGAGCCATTTTTTTCAAAAGTCCGCGCATCCGGTCCGTGTGCAAGAGTTCACTGGGATTGGAGACTTGCCGTCCGCCGGTTATCAGGCACAAATTACCGCCGTCCTCCCTTTGGATAATCTCGGTCTCGTCCACCTCTCCCTGCAGATAGTTCGAGAGCCCGGGATCGTTCTCCACTCCCAAAATCATGTGAAGCCGCGACGCCCGTAAATCCGCGTCGATGAGTAACACTCTTCGGTTGGCCTGCCGCACGATCGATTGTGCAAGGTTGGTCGCAACAAAAGTTTTACCCTCTCCTGGCGCGCTGCTGGTTACTAGCACGGACTGCAATGGTCGCCCTGCCGCTATCTGATACAGTCTCGAGCGCAAAGTCCGAAACCGTTCCGCGCCTAATCTGCTGACCGCTTCATTCGAAAACGCGGAATTTCGTTCTTCTATTTTCCAGCGGACTTTTCTGCACTTCGACGTGAGCCGGTCGAACTCTTTCATCCTCGCCGGATTCTCTTCAGGGATGGCGGTGCTGGTATCTTCCAATATTTGGTCCTGTCGAAGCGGCAAGGGTTCGGGGGGTTCACCAACAATTTCAACCAAATCTTGAGCAGAACGTCCCGCGAGCTGCTCGGTACGTTCTTGTGCGGCCTTTTTAAGCGCCTCGTGAATCCGGCTCATTATCTAGTCCTCTCTCTGTAGCCTAACCACCCCTGACTACTTTCTTCAGCGCGTAATACCGGAAGCGAATCCCGGTTTCTGCTGCGCTGCTTCGTGAAAGAATACTTCAAGGCTGGGTACGTGCGCTAAGACCGGAAGTTTGAGGCATGTCTCGACATCACGCTCCGTGTAAATCGCTTTATCACTAATCGCCAGCAAATATAGGATCGCCAGGCTGATTGCCAGTCCCGCGCCCAATCCACCGAATATCAGCATGGCTTTCTTTGGAGAGGAAGGTGTCAAAGGCAGGCTCGCCGCATCAAGCACCTTGAACTGCTCGCTTTCTTGGCGGTGTTCCAGGTCACTCGCCATTGCGGCGGTGTCGCGGCTCTTTAAGAGGCCATTGTAAAATTCCAGCGCCGATTGATAGTTTCGCGTGAGCTCTTTATATTGTTGTTCCACCATCGGGCTCGACTGGACACGTCCCTGCAAGAGACCAATTTGCCCTTGGATTTGCGACTGTCTCTTGGACAAGTCCGCGATATTTAATTCATCCTGGCGAAGCTTCGCGCGCAACTGCTGAATTGCCGGCGGCGCAGAGCTCATCGCGACAGTCGCGCCGGACGATGGGGCATTATTCTTCGGTGCTTCGGAACGCTTTCTCAGCTCTGCAATCTGTGCTTTAAGCTTTACAACGTCCGGATGCTCTTCGGTATAACGCCCCTGTAAATTCGTAAGTTGATCCTGTAACAGAGTTATTTGCTGTTCGGTGGATTCAGGGTTCTGACCGGTTTGCGATGCTTTCCAGTTCATTTCCTGCTGGCCCAAGAGTGATTCGTTAAAAGTCTTGTCCTGTTGCGCCCTGCTCAAGGCCTGCGTGTTCGCTTCTAACTGCGTGTTCAAACCCGCAAGGATGCTCAAATTGGACTGTTCTTCCTCGGGAAGCGAGCCCAGATACTGTCTCTTGAATTGCGCTAGCTTGGCATCTTGCTCGTCCAGTTTGGCCTTGGCTTCATCGAGCTGTCCGCTCAGGAATGACGTTGTTTGCGAGGCCTTTTGCTCCCGATCCCTGGCATTCTCTTCCAGAAACATGGACGTCACTTGCGTACAAATTTGTTGCGCGAGTTGTGGATTATCAAAGGTTACATCCACAAAAAATCCTGGCACCTGCCCTCGTTGCGTGCCCGGGGTCGGTTCCATGGCCTTTATATTAATGCTGGTACGAAGCCGCGCCACCAAATCCTCTATATGCACGCGGTTGCGATCTTGCGGATACAAGGCAAAATTTTCAATAATGGGCTGCAACCGCGAGCGGCTCAGTATCTGCTCTTGCATCGAGGTCAACCGCTGATTCAGGTTTTCCGTTATTACCGGCTCGACATACTTGGACGAAACGGTGGGTTGCTCCACTAGAATCACCGTCTCGGACGTGTATTTCTTTGGTAGCACCAGAGTGGCGATGAGCCCGATCGCTCCCGCTAGAAGTGTAGTGACCGGTACAATCCACCAATATCGCCGAAATATTCGCCTAACATCGGCTGCGGTAATTTCGCCATTGCGAACCATATTTGCCTCTTTTTAAAATCGCCTCGTGTCGGGACAGGCGGGTGCCCTGCTACATCCCGAAAAACCGATGCACGGCTTTTGCCAACCGAAACTTGCGTTGTTTGGTGCGTCCTTTTCTTTTAACTTACTTGTTACTATATACTTAAATCTGGGCCGAGTGGAAGCCTTCTCGAATGCTTACGGCCCCCCGACTGCCAAAGTGGAAGTATTCTAGCCACATTTTCCCTAAATTTCGTCCCTTGCCCCTTTTTCAGCTCTTTGCAACAATTAAGCACCGATTGAACCTGACCTTGAAGCTTCCTACTATGCTGCTATTCGGGGTCAAAATTGCTCCGGGAAATCCGCAACCGTATCTTATTTTCCTATTGAGGCTGAATGCCCCTTAACACAAAATCGGCGCCCGCATCGCGGTCATCGTATTTGCTCGTTTTACTTTGCTCGCTGCTGTTGTTGACGACTAGTTGCTCTCGTGATCCCAATGTCCGCAAACAGAAGTTTCTTCAACAAGGCGATTCCGACTACAACAAGGGTAAATACCCTGAGGCCATGATTTACTACGGTCGCGCTCTGCAAATCGATCCACGTTTTGCGGAAGCTCACTACAAAATGGCGCAATGTCATTTGCGTCAGGCGAACTGGCCCTCGGCATTTCAAGAGCTTAGCCGCGCTGTAGAGTTACAGCCAGATAATTGGGCCGCACAACTTGATCTTGGCCAATTACTCCTGGCAGGCGGCAAGGCTCAGAGTGCCAAGGACCGCGCTCTCTTGATACTGCGCAGCAATCCGAAAAATGCCAACGCGCAAATGTTATACGCAAATGCCGACGTTGTTCTCGGAAATTTGCAAGACGCTTTGCAGGAGGCGAAAGAAGCTGTAGAAATGGATCCGGATCATGCGGTGACTTATATCAATCTGGGCATGATCCAGGACAAGAGCGGCGCGATCGCCGACGCGGAAACCAGCTTTAAAAAAGCAGCGGCACTCGACCCGACCTCAGTTACTCCTTTGCTAACACTGGGAGCTTTCTATCAGCAGCAACGCCGCTGGGCCGACGCTGAGCAAAAATACCAGGAAGCTATTTCCCTGGCCCCGAAAAATCCGGCTCTTCATGCCGCTCTTGCCCGCCTGTATATCAATCAGGGGCAATTCCCCATGGCGGAGAAAGTTCTTTCCGATACGAAGCAACAACTCAGCAGCGATCCCGCCGCCTACCGCCTTCTCGGCGATTATTATCTGGCTCGCGGAGACAACGCCAAGGCGCTTGCCGAGTTCAGCGCACTTTCAACCGAGCACCCGGATGACTTGCAAGCGCGCAAAACCTACATCAATTTACTGATTCTGAATCATCGCATTGACGAAGCGAACACGCTGAATGATCAGGTGCTTAAAAAGGCTCCTCAAGATACCGAGGCCCTCGGATTAAAAGGCCAAATACTGGTTCAGCAAAAGAAGTGGGATGAAGCCATTCAAACTTTACAGTCCGTTCTGAAGAGCGCCCCAGACAACGCCATGGCACATTTTCAGTTGGGTCTCGCATATCAAGGAAAGGGCAATTCCAAGCAGGCAGAGATGGAATGGCACGAAGCCCTTCGCCTCCGGCCCGGTCTCACCGAAGCGCTGCATGCGCTGGGTGGCAGCGCCATGCAACAGGGCGACTGGAGGGCTCTCGAAGTTGATGCCGACCAGCTGAAAAAGATCTCGCCACGCAATCCTGAAGCTTATTTGTTCCATGCCACCGCTCGAATGAACCAGAAAGATCCAGCGGGCGCGGAGGCAGATTTAAATTCTCTAATCCAATTGGATCCGCAAAGCCCTGTCGGTTACGTAAAGTTGGGCTATCTGCGCGCAATACAAAAACGATGGGATGAAGCTGAAAAGTTCTATCGTCAGGGACTGGACAAAGATCCAAATTCCCTTGATGCCATGCAGGGTCTGGTCGAATTGGCTTTGCACCGCAATAACCCGGGCCAGGCTTTGCAGCTTGTTCAATCTCAACTGGAGCGCAATCCCAATAGCTCTACTCTTTATTTCATTCAGGGCCAGGTCCTGCTGCAAAACAAGCAACCAGAGGAAGCGGAGCGCGCGCTTTCTCGCGCGCTTGAAATCGACAAACAAAATGTGAATGCTCTGCTGCTTTTGGCTCAGCTCCAATCTTCGCGCGGAGAAGTGCCGCAAGCCATCGCCAATTATCAGCGCGCTATTGAGTTGGCGCCGAATACCGCCCGCATCTATGTCGCGCTGGGCGCTTTGTATGAAGGGCAGGGAAATTGGCAGCAGGCGGAAACGACCTATCAGAAGGCATTGTCTATCCAGCCCGACGAGGCTTTGGCCGCCAATAATCTTGCTTACCTTATGCTCGAACACGGCGGCAGCGTAACGGTAGCCCTTACGCTGGCGCAAACTGCGCGTCGTGGGTTGCCCGACTTGCCAAATTCCGCCGACACTCTTGGCTGGGCCTATTTCCACAATGGAGCGTTTTCCGTGGCCGCGCCCCTGCTGGAAGATGCGGTGAAAAAGGCGCCTGCTAACATTAATTATCACCTGCATCTAGGGCTGACTTATCAGAAGCTCAAGGATTCAACTCGTGCGCGCGCGCAACTCGAAAAAACGGTCAGTCTCGATCCTGATTCCCCGAGCGCCGAACAAGCGCGACACGCGCTCAGTGAACTCGCCGGTGGATAGTGTCCCGACGGCCTGGCGAAGAGCCTCCTACTGGATCCCTGCCGTCCTCGTCGGCATGCTCATATCCATTTTTTCCACTCATTATTTCAGCAGCGAACAAACCGCGCGTGTGATCGATCCTCTTCTTCGCTGGCTCTTTCCTCACGCAATGACAAGAACTTTTCACCTTATGCATGCGGCCATTCGAAAATTTGCTCATGTTATTGAATTCGGCGCGTTTAGTGTTTCTGTATTTCATGGCGTCCGCGGTCCGCGCCACGGCTGGCGCTGGAGTTGGGCCGTATCTACTCTGTTTGTGGCGGTGGCTTACGCAGCTTTGGATGAGTGGCATCAATCTTTTGTGCCACTTCGTGAAGCTCGCGTGCGCGACGTAGCTACTGACGCCCTCGGCGCCCTGCTCGCTCAAACTCTGGTTTGGATTTATTCTGGCCTGAAAAAACCGCATTCCGCCGAAGCAGTTACGCTCCGGTCGCATCCTCCCAGCCTTAAGGAATGATTGCCGAGGTCTGGTTCGAATAGGCGCTCTCTAGGCCTGCTCCGTCTACCGCTGTCGTTACGTAATAGTAGGTCAAGCCGCTTTGTAATTGGTTGTCTGTATAATCCAGGTTGCTGACTGACGATGCATTCAATCTTGTATATCCGGTTCCATCGATAGTGCTCCGGTAAACGTAATATCCCGAAACAGTCGACGTGCTGGCGGTCCAGGTCAAAAGCACGGTGTGCGGACTAGGTACAAATCCGCGACCCGACAAAGAAACCGTGTTCGGAGATCCTGTCGCGTCACTTACTACAGTCACGGTGCCGCTGGCGCTGCCCGCAGCCGCGGGATTGAAATTCACTGTAATCGAAGTGCTTTGCGCCGGCGATAACACTATCGGAGTCGCTGCACCTGCTAGCGCGAATGCCGCGCCATTTTCGCTGATCTGGGAAATTGTTACGTTTGAATTGCCGGTGTTGGTCAATACCACCGCTTGCGATGAAGTGCTTCCGACGGCAACGCTCCCAAAATCCAAGCTTGCCTGGCTGACTGACAAGGTTCGTACCGGAGCTACACCCGTTCCGCTCAGATTGAGTATGTTTGATGAATTTGCTCCGTTGCTATCCAGTTTGAGGATACCTGTGACCGCATTGGCGGACTGCGGCGTAAATAAAACGCTGAAACTAGTTCCTTGTCCCGCCGCAAGTGTCAAAGGAACGGTAAGGCCGCTTATGCTGAAACCACTGCCACTTATTGTGACTTGAGAAATGGTAAGAGTGCCGGTACCGGAGTTAAGTAACTGTACTTGCTGGGAGTTGCTCATGCCTTCCGCCACGGTGCCAAACGCGATGGGCGAAGGCCCCGCGGTCAGAATTCCTTGTAAGCCGTTTCCCGTTACGCCAACCGCAAAACTGCCGCCCTGCGCGTCTGCTAATGTCACGTTCCCGCTAATCGCGCTCGGCGTCAGAGGTTTGTATTGCACCGTTAGATTTAACGATTGCGTGGCGCTTACTGTAACCGGTAGCGTGGCTCCGCTGACCGTGACATCCTTCGCATTCAAGTTGATCTGTGTAATCGTTACGTCAGAAGTGCCGGTATTTGTGATTACCAGATTTTGCGTGAGTGTCGCGCCTACTTTAACGTCGCCGAAACTTAGCGACGTTGGCGCCGAGGAAAGGCTCAAAGGCGCGGGCGAAGCTGTTCCGGTCAAGGTGATCACTGCTGGCGAGACGCCGCCGTCGGCCTGGGCTGTCAAAGTCGCTGAAGACTTTCCGGTTGTCGCACTGCTGAACCATACCGAAAAACTCATCGATTGTCCGGCGGGTAATGAGAGAGGAAGAGTCGCTCCGGAGACCGAGAATGTCGCGGTGGAAACCGTCAAAGCCGTTATCGTTATCGGCGCGGTGCCCGTATTCAACACCGATACTTGTTGGGGCACCTTGCTTCCGGCGGTTACCGTGCCAAAGTCCACCACATTTGGATTCAGCTGAAAAGCAGAAACGGGCTGCGGCGGCTTTGGCCCAGCGCCGACCACCGCTGCGCAGCCACTGACCCCCGACAGCGATATCATTAATAAGAGTAAAAGGAGTGCTTGTGCCCAGATTGGTCGGGATGGCTGGCCTACATTCGGCGCATTCCCCGCCAGGGTCTTTCCGTTCCTCATGCTCGCTATCCTCTGCATCCGACCGCGATGCAAGGTTACGAGCCGCCTACGCGTGTGAATACTGGTGGAAAGGCTAAAAGGAGACCAGTTGCCGCCAGTGGCCGACGGAACAGAAGTACCCGGCCTGGCTGTTAACTTCGAGGTTAACCCATTGTTTTATAGTGATTTAACTCGGAGGAAAATTCCCGCTATAAACCGGACAAAGAACATCTACCACGCTTCAAGCTACACAAACAGAAGGACATAGTACTAGAACTACTAGAGCTGGATGAGCAGTTATACGTCCACCCATCATTCGCCCGCTGCACCACTGTCCTGTACTTTTGGACGGGGGGAAGCAGCAGCACCAAGCCGCTTGGAAACCAATCCGGCGTCCCGAATCTTATAAATCAACGTACGATAACTGATTTTCAGAGCTCGCGCAGTTTTCCGTCGATTCCATTGGTGATCTCTGAGCGCTTCCATAATCACATTGCGCTCCATCTCGCGGATCGCTTTTTTTGCAAGCCCTTTTAGCAAAGGGGTTCCCGCGCTCCTCTTCTCGTCAATACCTGCCGTTCCCCGCTTTTTATCATTCGGAGACCCGGCAATGGCCGCTTCCGGCCCGACTAAAACGTAGCGCGCTACCCCATTTGAAAGCTCTCGTACGTTTCCCGGCCAGTCCAGATTGCGAAAATAATCCAGCATCTCCGGCGCGAATGGCGCGGCTTGTTTCCCGAACTGCTTCTGGTGATGTTCTTTAAAAAATTCCACCAGGGTCGGAATATCCTCTCGCCGATCCCGCAGCGGCGGCAACTGTAAGCGAAAGACATTTATCCGGTAAAAAAGGTCCGCGCGAAATTCTCCCGTTTCGATCAATTTGTCCAGATCGCGATTGGTTGCGCACAAGAGCCGCGTATTCACCGTTCTTTCAATTCGATCGCCCAGCCTCGAATAAGATCCGTCCTGCAAAAAATGCAAGATTTTGCTTTGCAGATTCATGTCGAGGTCCGCAATCTCGTCCAGGAACAGTGTGCCTAGGTGCGCTTGTTCCACGCGGCCCGGTTTCGCATTGTTGGCCCCGGTGAAAGCACCCTTCTCGTAGCCGAAAAGCTCACTTTCTAGCAACGAGCCAGGAATCGCAGCGCAATTGACCTTCACGAATTGTCCGGCGGAATGCAGTGAATGTTCGTGAATCCATCGGGCCACCGCCTCTTTGCCAGTGCCCCCCGGTCCGCACAACAAGACCGAAGCACTTGTTTTGCAAATTTTCTCCGCTCGATGGCGAACTTCATTCATCGCAGGCGACCGTCCGAATAGGACATGATCCGGCGGCACCGGATTCAGCCGCTCGGATTTCTTGACTCGGATGGTGGCAGTGCCGTGCATATATCCCCATTAAGGAGTGCACCTTGCAGTCCAATTCGGTTGCGGAACGTTTTTCTGGGGCAGGCTCGATGTGACAATGTAACGTACTGTCTTATATATCCTTAGATGCCAACAGCGACGACCAGTACTAGGACTGTTGGTCTACTCATTGAAGCTCTGACAGGAAAACTCTCTCCTACCCACGGGAACGAATTTCCCATACTTCTCAGTTGCCACGAAAAGCGGAAAAATGGTTGTTAACAAATTATATTTACACATCGGGAATATATGAGGAGTACTAGGGAAACCGGTGCCGGCACTGATTTGAAGGGGAAACTTAGGAGTAAAAGACCGGGATGCTAGGCCTTGGCGGCTTCACCCCGGATGATATCGTACCGTTCTATGACCGCCGCAACTCCCATTCGCGACGTAGTATCTTCCATACGATTTTCTACCCTGACAACTTTCCCCAAAGCCCGTACCAAGACCTCCGTGCCATGGGTGATTTCGGCTGGGAGGGTAAGAGTAATGTCCAACTCCGACCCAGCCTCCAAATCTTGATCAATCACAAAATAAAGGCCACGTGTCGAGATATCACGCGTTTTGCCTTTTTGCGTGCTGGCGATACGCTCGGCGGCTATGCGTATGATTACGGGAAGAGATAAGTCGTATCTCCGGGCGGTACGACGTTCGGTCATCAAACTCATCCTCTACTCCGTCCGCAGGGGCGCCGCGAATGAGCGCCACAAGAAATTGGATTTTTTTTCGCCTTATGGGGGAATACCCAAGCGCCCTTATTCTTCCAAATTGAGAATGGAAGAACGATATCCTGCTATCTAATTCCTAGCAAGTACTGATTTTAATTTTTTGTCGGGCGCGGAAAGAGCGCCCGATCTTCCAGCGCTAATCGTTTCTAAGAGAGGCGAGCGCTGGAGGCTCCGGTTCTACCGCCGCGGCAGCAGGAACTGCCGCACGTCGCGGTCGTGGCGTGTCCAAATTAAATTGCCGCATCTTGTAGAGCAGCGCCTTATAACTGATGCCTAACATCTTCGCTGCATCTTTGCGGCACCAACGCGTCTTTTCCAGTGCTTCCGCGATCGCTTCCATTTCTGCTTCGTCCTTCAACCCGCGCACCAGCGCTTTCAATCCTAGCTCGCGCGGTGGACGCGATTCTTCGCGCGGCGATGTCCGCTGGCGCGTCGAAGACATCTCGATCAATTCGCGTAGGCTGCCTTCGTCGTCTTCCAAAATCACATAGCGCTTCACGAAATTTTCCAACTCGCGCAGATTCCCTGGCCATGGATAATTTACCGCCGCATCGAGCAAGTGCGTCGACGGTCCCGGCGGCGTTTTGCCGAATTTTTCGCTGTATTTCACCAGGAAATGCCGGAACAGCAGGGGAATTTCCGCGGTGCGTTCCCGCAGGGGCGGAACATTGATGGAAAGCACGTTTAGCCGGTAATACAAATCTTCGCGGAACTTGCCGGTCTTCATTGCTTCGTGCACGTCCACGTTCGTGGCAGCCAGCACGCGAACATCCGTCTCCACCAGGTGCCGTCCGCCCAACCGGGAATACTGATGATCCTGAAGAACGTGCAGTAGCTTGGCTTGCAAATGCGTGGACATTTCCGCAATTTCGTCCAGGAAGATCGTGCCCTTATTTGCAATTTCAAATTTTCCGGGCTTCGCGCGCACCGCGCCGGTAAATGCTCCCTGCTCAAAACCAAACAGCTCCGATTCCAGCAACTCGCCGGGCAGCGCCGCGCAATTAACCTTGATGAAACCCTGGTTGCGGCGCTTCGACCGCAAATGGATCATTCGCGCCACCACCTCTTTGCCGACACCACTTTCTCCACAAATAAATACGGGAACATCCACGGGTGCTATTTGCAGTATCTGCTGGCGGATGCGCACCATCTGTGGACTTGCCGCAAGAAAACTAAGATCTTCCGTTACTTGATCGCAATAATCCCGCAAAGATTGATTTTCTTGTGTGAGCTGTTTCTTCTGGCGAGACTTCAGCATCGCTGCATCAAGTTCGGTTTTCTCAAACGGCTTGGTCAGGTAATCGTGTGCTCCAATCCGAATCGCTTCCACAACTGTTCCTACCTCGCTCGAGCACGACAGCATCACCACGTTCAGGCTGCGATCCAATTTCATCAGCTCTTTCAAGGTATCCAAACCGTTCATGTCTGGCATCAACACGTCTAAAATAATAAAATCGGGCCGCTCTCCAGCGCTCACCTTGGCAATCGCTTCTTTCCCGGAACTGACGGTTTCTACAGCAAACCCGTCCACTTCCAGCAGCGTTTGCAAATATTTCCTGATGCTCGGTTCATCGTCTACCACCAGTATTTTTTCTTTCAATGCCATTGCGAGGCCCTCTTTCGTTTCTAGCTATGCCCTGAACTAACTTTGGTCCATTGGCAATAAAAATGTAAACGTGCTCCCCTTGCGCGGTTCGCTCTCAACCCAAATCTTTCCACGATGGGCCTGGATTAACCGTTTCGCGATTGCCAGCCCCAGGCCCATGCCTGAAGTGTTGCGGTCTACGCGGACGAAATCCTCGAAAATCTCCTGATGATGTTCCGCCGCGATTCCGGGACCTGAGTCGCTGACGCTTATTTCCACGCTGTTCGGACGCGGAAGACGGAACCTGCGGCGTTCTTGCGATGGAGCATTTTCGGCTACCCGGCGCTCCCAGAAATGCGGAGCCGCGCGCAACGTCACCGATCCCCCCGCGGGCGTATGTTTCAGCGAATTGTCCAGTAAATTCGCGGCGGCTTGCTGCACTTTCTGATAATCAAATTTAAAGGTAGGAACCGACGGATCAAAATACATATCCAGTTTCACGTTCTTACGTTGAAACGCTTCCGACCATCGCTTCGCCAGATCTTCCAGGCAATCACGTAAATCATTTTCGCGCAATTGCAAAACTAGTTTGCCGCTCTCCAACGCCGAATAATTCAGGAACATCGACACTAGCCGCACCAGCCGTTCGCAACTATCCTTGGATTCCTCCAGGATGTCCCGCTGCTTATCCGACAGTCGTCCCAAAGAACCGGTCAGCAACAAGTCGTAATAGCCTTTGATCACCGCCAATGGCGTCTTCAGTTCATGAGCCGCTGACGCTAGAAAAACTGTCTTCTGCCGGTTCACCTCCTGAAGCTTCAGATAAGCCGCCAGTAAGTTCCGATAGGTAATTTCCCTTTCCTGCAAAAGTTCCTGAACCGTCAATTGTGTCGTTACATCCTGCTGCGAAATTGGCGTCTCCGAAACAATGGTCAGCTTTACCGTCAACCAGTCCGGCCCCGGCGTCCAGGATATCGACGTCTGGTACTTCGTTTCTCCCCGCGCCAGTGGAAACTCGATTTTATGGCCTCCACCCTCAAGCTTGCTGAACAACTGACTTCCGTCCACCTTCAGCAGATCGGAGAACAGATTCAAACTCGACGGCGGCACGCCATCTTGCCAATCAAACAATCTTCTCGCCTGTCTATTCACCATCAACAGTTGCCCGTTCCGCTCCGCGACAATCAATCCTTCGTCCAGCGTATCCAGCAGGCCTCCGACATCATCAATTCCCAGCATGGTGCGCTGCTGTCTCGAAGTGGTGGAAGTCGTTACGGTACTGCTCATCGAATGCATCCTTCCAGAGTGGAAAATATTTTCCCTAGGGCCTGATACTCCCAAAGGCCCACTGCGCTGTCAATGGCAAATACGTTCCATTTGCACAATTGCGGAACCCAACTAGCCTTGCCCGAACTCGTAGTACCGACAACACATTTTCGAATTCAACAGGCCTGGCTATCTTTAAGAAATAACGGTGTTTATATCTTGCTGATAGAACGGGTATGGCATTCAAGGTGCTACTAACGTACCAGACCACTAGTACTATAAAGAGTTCGCGTGAAAACTGAAATGCTCAAGGATGCGAAGCGTACAGAGTTTGTCGAGGCTCGTCGCTCGCCCCGGATCCGGCTCCAAGTGCCGGTATTTATTCGTGGTACCGACACGGCAGGCTCGGAATTTATCGAACTGACCAAGACCCTCAACATCAGCGCTACGGGTGCGTGTATAACGTCAGGCCACCTGTTACGCCGTGACCAGACCTTATATCTGACCATTCCGGCGCCATCTCCCAGTTCCCCGAGTATGGTTCCCAGCGAAACTCCGCCTCTCGTTGCCAAGGTGCTGCGCCAAGACTCTTCTGGCGATACTCGGCTATACGGTCTCGAATTCCTTCGTCCCTTGGACTAGGTATTTTACGTCGAAGGAATAAACTGCCGAGATTGGGCCGGTAATAGCCCATTGTTCGGGGTATTTTGTTACGTTCATTTTGTCTCACGCGTGCGTTATAGTATTTTGGCTAGTCCTAGGCGCTTGGTTGTAAAGCACATAACGGTGTCTCATCATGGAAAATCCCATAATGGTTCTCACTCTAAACGTTAGAAACTTTGGTCACGCGCTTGCTCCCCAATGTGGTAGAAATCATTTCGTTCTTCCCCAACCCCGTGGGGATAGGCAGAGATCAGGTGTACTCCGGTTATGCCCAGCCCCGGTCCTCCTGCGGCCTCGCGGTTGCCGCTAGAAGATTCTTATCTTGAACTGCTCGCCGATACTCTAGAAGGCTTGGATATACCTGCGCGTGGCCAGTTCCTTCAACGCTATTTCCGCGTAACCACTCATCTCGACCTGCGCGAAAATCAATGCGTTCAATTGTGGGACGAAATCCTCGTTCGCCGAAAAGATATGGCGACCCAATTGGGTCAGCCAGTTTCCATCAAAACCGTGGTTATGGATGTTCTTTCCTCGGCAGGTCTGTTCCGCATTCCCATTGTCATCGAATATGACGAACTTAAGAAGCTTCAGCTCAACGCCGTCACCGACTCGCTTACGGGTCTGTACAATCGCAGGCTTTTTACCGAAACTTTCGAAAAGGAACTGAACCGTGCGCGCCGCTATGGTCTCCCACTCGGCATTGTTACCCTCGACCTTCATCGCTTCAAAGAAGTCAATGACAAGCACGGCCACCCTCGCGGCGATGAGGTTCTTCAAGCAGCGGCTACAACCCTTCGCAATGCATTGCGTACTTCTGACTCCGCATTTCGAATCGGCGGTGATGAGTTTGCCCTGCTTCTGCCGCAAACCGATAGCGCGCAAGCTCTCGCTCTGAGCAGGCGCGTCGAAACGGTATTCGCGGAACTGCTCCAACCCATGCAGCTGACTGTCGGCGTGAGCATTGATCATGGCGTAGCCAATTTCCCGCAGGACGGTGATCAAGCCGACCAACTGATTCGCGTGGCCGATGAACGTCTTTACAAACTGAAGCACGCCAATCACGAACGTTCTGCAGAACGTTCTGGCCCTCCGACGAGTTCGCGGACCACTTCGAGCGCTGCTCCCGATACAAAATCTCAGGCGTCTCCGCCTTCTCCCATTTCCATCGAATCCAAACGTTCCGAAGCCGGTTTTGCCGCCGCAGCGCCAGCCATTGCACCTAGTTTTTCATCCACACAATCTTCATCCTTCGCCATCCAGCGTAAGGCGGAGCGGGTCTCCATGAGTGGAACGAACGCCTACGCTCTTATTGGTGAACGCGGCAATCAGCGCGCGCGCGTGATTGATCTAGGTTTCGGCGGCGTCTCCCTCGAACTGGATGCTCCCGATGAAGTTCCCGAAAGCCTTTTTGCTGTCCTCCATGTCCCTATTCTTCCGCCGGTACGCGTCACTTTAAAGCGCGTCTGGTCCCGCAAAACTTCCGCCGGCGGCGTCCGCCTCGGCTGCTACTTCGTGAACTAAGCGTTCAAGAAATTGTCAGCCATCCGAGCATGGCTGTAGTGCAACGCAGCCCCGCCGTTTTGCGCCTTACCCGTTTTCACGTATAATACTTGTTTGTGTCGTGACCTAGCGACGCGGCTATCCCATCCTTTATCCCTGATAGTCGTGCAGACCGGCCACGCAAGAATGGAGTTCTCATGAAACCCGGTATTCATCCTGACTATCATCCCGTAACCGTGCACTGCGCTTGCGGCCACAACTTCTCCACTCGCTCGACTATGAAGGGCGATATGCTCAAAGTCGAAATCTGCTCCAATTGCCACCCGTTTTTCACCGGCAAGCAGAAGCTGATCGACACCGCGGGCCGCGTCGAACGCTTTACCAAGAAATACGCCGACGCCGCAGCCAAAACCGCAGCCGCAAAAAAGTAATTTCCGCTGCCTTCAATTTATTTCGGCAGATTCGCTTCGCGGCGAATCTGCCGAATTCTTTTATCCGTGTGTCTTCTGTCACTCGTGTAAAATGACCCCACGTGGCTACTCAATCTCGCATGTTCGATGGCGCTCCCGCCGGTCAAACTCTAGAAACCGCGGCCCCAAAAGTAACCCTGCGTAACGCCTTCGCTCATCCTTTCGATTCCGCCATCGCCGCCGCCCGCACCTGCTACGCGTCCCATCTAATAACGCCTGAAGAAATTACCGATAAACAGCGCCTCAATATCGGCGCCGCCACGTTCTACAGCGGCCATCACACCGTTTTTCAGCACGCTCATTTCGAGTTCGGCCTCGAAAATGTCAGCCGCCAATTCGTCTGGTCCTTCCTCCACGCTCATCCCTTTTACAATTCTGAGCAGCAGAGCCAGCGCTACGTCCGTCTGGACGTTCCCCAGGCATACGTTCCACCCGCTTCTCTTTTTTTCGATGAAGCCAGCCGCAAAATTTACGAGGAATCAATCCTCCGCGCTTGGGCCTTTTACCGCGAACTGTCTTCTCTCCTCAGCGCCGATGCGCGCGAAATTTTAAGTGATATCTGGCACGTCGGCCCCATGTCTCATCCTCGCCGCCTGCAGAAAATCGAACGCTCCGCCGAAAAACGCGCCATCGAAATCGCTCGTTATGTTCTTCCCGTCGCTGCTTTCACCACCATGGTGCACACCATTTCCGGAATCGTCTTGCATCGTTTGTGGCGTATGAGCGCCGCCTGCGACACCCCTAGCGAAACCCGGGCCGTCGTTGGGGAAATGGTCGCGCAAGCCAAAGCGATTGACCCGCAATTCTTTGATCGTTTCGGCATCGACCCTCTGGATGAAATCCCCGAATGGCGGCTGAACGGTTCTGCTCATTCCGCGGGCGACGCCTTTGCACGCGAATTCGACGCCAAACTTGCCGGCAAGACTTCTCGCCTCGTGGACTATTCTCCAAATGCCCCGCGCATCATCGCCGAGTCCTACCGCGCCGTAATTGGCGCTGCCGAATCCGATTGCAGCGACGCCGAAGCCATCGACCGCCTTCTCAACCCCGCGCGCAATCTCTACCGTCTTGAAACTCTAAACGTCGGCGTTCACGCCCCCATGATGCGCGCGCTACAGCACGCCAATTACACTTTCGCAAAAAAAATCAGCCACACCGCTGACAGCCAGGACCAACGGCACCGCATGATTCCCGGCTCGCGCCCTCTTCTCACCCTCGCCGATACGCGCGAACCCGACTACATCACTCCCGCGCTCCTCGCCAACAATCCGCGCGCCCGCGAACTTTACGATCGCGCCATGCATTACGCCTGGCAGGCAAAAAATAATCTTCTCGATCGCGGCGTCCCGCCCGAAATCGCGCTCTACCTTCTGCCCAACGCCAAATCCATCCGCCTCGTCGAATCCGGCTCGCTCCTACATCTTCTCCACAAGTGGACCATGCGCACTTGCTTCAACGCTCAGGAAGAGATCTACGCCGCCTCCATGGACGAGCTCGCCCAGCTCCGCGAAGTCCATCCGCAACTTTCCCGCTACGTCGGCCCGCCCTGCCATCTCCGCGCCGGAATCACCACTCCCATCTGCACCGAAGGCTCCCACTTCTGCGGCATCAAAGTCTGGCTCGATTTTCCCAACACTCCTCGCCGCATCTAGCCCTCCACGCTTTCCGGCTGTGAGGGTAATCGCATAAGCGGAAAAGGGCGTTGTGGTAATCTGCGATTGCGAATGAGCCTCGCCAACAAACTCCGTCTCATCAAAACTGCCCGTGAAGCCGGCATGTCCGACGCAGATATTCTTCGAGAAATCTTGGGAGGCGAATATGGAAGCGAAAGAAGACGGAAACTGGTGGTCGAATGGGGCGCGCTACTGGGACTTAGCTCGAGCGAAGCCCTCCGGCTCGCCCACGCTTCCGGACTGATCCCGAGCGCACACCCGCCCCGCGGCGACTAGTTTGAAAGGCCTCGCGATAAAGCTCTGGGAAAGTCTTGCGAATAAAGCGGTCATCTTCGGGCGAAGCGCCGGCAAGTTTGCGAACTTTTGCGATCCGCTCTCTGCGATTCATCGAACGAAAGCGTTGATCAATCGCGGCTGCTAGCTGCTTCTGTGACATAACCAGATTTTAGCACGCACTTTGTGGCGTGTACAGACAGGAAGGCTCCCACTTCTGCGGCGTTAAAGTCTGGCTCGATTTTCCCAACACTCCTCGCCGCATCTAGGGCCTTTAATGATGTTGTATACTCTCGTCATCCGTGACGATCACCTCCGGCACAAAATTCGGCCCTTACGAAGTTGAATCACCCATTGGCGCTGGTGGTATGGGCGAAGTGTATCGCGCTCGCGACCCGCGTCTCGATCGTATCGTCGCCATCAAAGTTCTCGCCTCCCATCTCGACTCCTCTCCGGAGCTGAAACAGCGATTCCAGCGCGAAGCTCGCGCTCTTTCCGCTCTGAATCATCCCAACATTTGTCAGCTATATGATGTTGGCTCGCAAGACGCCACCGATTATCTGGTCATGGAGTTTCTCGAGGGCGAAACTTTAGCCGATCGCCTTCGCAAAGGTCCGTTGCCGCTCAACGATGCTCTGAAAATCGCGGCCGAAATTGCCGAAGCGCTGCACGTGGCCCACCGGGCCGGCATTCTTCATCGCGACCTGAAACCCGGAAACGTGATGCTCACTAAATCCGGCGCCAAGCTTATGGACTTCGGCTTGGCCAAGCCTTCTGCCCTGCAAACTCCCGCGGAATTGGGCTCAGCTCCACTTTTCTCTGCCGCTGCGACCCTCAGCGCTGCGAGTCCTCTCAGTCCATTAACCGGTGTCGGCGCAGTCATCGGCACCGTGCAGTACATGTCCCCCGAGCAGATTTCTGGTCAACCGGCGGATGAACGCAGCGATATTTTCTGTTTTGGCTCCATGCTTTACGAAATGCTTACCGGCAAGCGCGCGTTCGAAGGGAAAAGCCAGATATCCGTCGCATCCGCCATCCTCGAAAAAGATCCCGAACCTCTCACAAAAATTAAGCCTCTGGCTCCCGCGGCCCTCGATCATCTCGTCAACGGGTGCCTCGCCAAAGATCCCGAAGCACGTTGGCAAAATGCCGCCGACATTGCCCGCGAATTACGCTGGATCGCCAATTCCAGTTCCGGCAGCGCTGTGGCCCCGCCGGTACAGCTTCGTCGCGGAGTTCGCACAAATCTTTTTTGGGGCGCTGCTGTTCTGGCACTCCTTGCCGCTCTTCTCTGGTCCAATCTCAGAGAACATACACCCACAACCGTCTTGCGCGCCTTTTTGCCGCCGCCGCCGGAAATGCAATTTGATTTTACTGGCGACGCTTCAGGTCCTCCGGTCATCACGCCCGATGGAACGGCCATTGCCTTCTCCGCCCGAAACCAAAAGGAGCGAAACACACTTTGGGTGCAGTCCCTGAATGAGCTCGCAGCCAAAAAACTCGAAGGCACTGAAGGCGCCGCTTTTCCTTTCTGGTCTCCTGACGGCAAATTTCTGGGATTCTTTGCCGACGCCCACTTAAAAAAAATTCCCGCATCCGGTGGCCCTGTCACTATTCTTGCTGACGCACCCAACCCCCGCGGCGGTTCCTGGAACCGCGACAACGTCATCATTTACGAGCCTGATTATCGTGATTCTCTTTGGCGCATCAACGCCTCTGCCGGTTCTGCCTCGCGTCTTACCAAATTCGAATCCGCCAAACACACCACCCACCGGTGGCCGCGCTTCCTGCCAGATGGCAAGCATTTCCTGTTCTTTGGTACCAATCACTCCGGAACATCAGAGCAAGGTATCTACTTCGGTTCGCTGCAGGATGGTTCCTACAAACGCGTGCTCGACGCTGATTCCGACGCCCAGTACGCCTCTGGCTACCTGCTTTATCATTTGCAGTCGCAATTGCTGGCGCAGAAGTTTGATCCCACCACCGGTGTCGTTTCTGGCGAGCCAATAAGCGTGGTTAATTCTGTCGAATACGATGCGGGCACTTGGCACACCACCTTCGCCGCAAGTCAGCAGGGTCTTTTAATCTACAAAACAGGCTCGAAAATCCTCGGGATGGATCTTTTTGGGGTGGATCACACCGGGAAATTTCTGGGTAAAATCGCGGATAGCGGATTCTATAAAGGAAGCGGCCGTTTCTCTCCCGATGGCAAGCGGCTCGCCGTCTCCATGGGTGATCCTGAAGCCGATATATGGGTGTTCGACCTTGTCCGGGGATCGCGAACTCGTCTGACCTTTGGCGGCGCCACCCACTTGTCGCCTTCCTGGTCCGCAGACGGTCAGCGTGTGGTTTACATGAAACAAAGCGGCGCGACGGTCATGGAAGGAACTTCCCTGTGCGCCCGCCTCGCCAACGGTGGTGGAAAAGAAGAAGTTTTGATGCAGCGCAACCCTTCCGGGATGATGACTCTACTCACGCCGCAGTGGTCTCCTGATGACCGCTACCTCCTTTATATCCTGCAGTCTGGCCCGACCGGTGCCTCTGTCTGGGCGATGCCTACCTTCGGCGACAAGAAACCCTTCCTTGTCTTAGAACCGCACTCTTCTCAGGCCCGGGTTAATGAATTTCGCCTTTCCCCCGACGGCCGTTGGCTCGCTTATACCTCCACCGAATCCGGCCATGAAGAGGTATACGTAACGCACTTTCCGGAGGGCGCAGGCCGTTGGCAGGTTTCGCAGTCCGGCGGAACCTTCCCCTCCTGGCGCGGCGATAGCAAGGAAATCTGGTTCGTAGCATCGGATGGTAATTTTCATGCAGCCACTGTGAACTCTACTATCGAAGAATTTGCCATGGATCCGGTGCGAACGCTGTTTCGCTACAGTTCGACCTCTTCGGTTGGAAATCCCTATGACCTTGCGCCAGATGGGCAGAAAATCATCATCACCACTCTCCCCGAAAACCTAGCGATACCCCTGGTTATGGTGACCAACTGGACCGCCGACCTTAAGAAATAGTCACAAGTTCTTTGGCATTGCCGCACACACGATTTTGTGCAACGGTTACCTTGTCATGATTTCCCGCTTCATCGCACTTAAGCTCGGGTTTCTGCTTTCTCTCAATTTCTTCGCCTACGATACTCCTCTCTCCGATGAAGCCATTCGCGAAGCCTATTTCCTCGGCCAACGCCACGATCAAACTCTCCTTCGTTTCTTGGACCACTATTCCCGGTATTTCCCAATCCCCAAAACCGGTCCGCACATCTCTTCAATCCTCTTCCTTACTCCTTACGCGGCGTTCGCCGAGTCTTCCAACACCCACATTGGCGCTTACAGCGCGCAGCAAGCGCTGCTTGACTATCGTGCCCACCCTGAAATCATCAAGATCACCGTCGAAATCCATCTCACCACCTCTTACGGCCAGTTCCTCTCCCACACCGAGTCACCTTCTTCCACAACTCTCACGCCGCGTCCGCATGACTTTTGGAAAGACTTTGAAGTCCAGGTTTCTGCCGGTAATCGCGTCCTCGCTCCGGCAACCTTCCATGGCCAACCCATTTCGATTTGCGGTAAAGTGGGTTGCAGTCTTACCGGCGCAGAACTGGAACTCGAGTTTCCCGCCAACTCCTTTTCCTCGGATTCCGTTACCGTCAAGGTAATCCCTCCAGTAGGTAGCGCGGTCTCCGCCGACTTCCAATCGTCCCGGCTTCGATAGCCATTGTTTTAAAGCTTGAGATACTTGAAAAACTGGATTTGTGCGGCTCAGTGGGCTTTTGCGGCGTACTTTTTCAGCAAAGACTGGTAGTCTCACCGGGTTTGCAGCGGTCAGAAGATCGCCGGTTACACCGGGAAATTCCTGGCTCAAGATCAACCGGTTCTCCGCCACATTTTCTAAATTAACCGTCACTCGAAGATTATCCGCGGCGCCTTGCACCGTGCCATGGAGGATTACGTTCACGCCCAGTTCCTTCGCTACATCAGGTAGTGGCGTTTTAGGATCGGTCTTCGCCGCTGCTGCTGTAGAGGCCACGCGAACGTCCTTCAACTGGAATAATTTTGCAGATAAAGCTTCGCCCAAACCTTCTGCCACGTACCCCAGCGAGGATTGATCCCCGAGCACGCGAAAAGGCAGCACGGCTATGAATTTCCCCTGAGCGAGCGAAGGTAATCCCGGCACACCAGGACTGGCGGAGCCGAGAGCGGCTGCAGGCGCGTTGCGAAAGACAAGATGCCTGGTTTTTGGAATGGAAAAAAATAAAATCAGCGCGAAGACCGCCGCACCCATCGCCGCGTATTTCCAGCGGTGCCCCGGCCCTGCAACGACACGCGGCATACTCATTTGGATTGACCGCGCCAGCGACAGCGACGGGGCCCGGCCGGCATCCAAATCGGCCAAAATTTCTCTGGCAGTCTGATATCGATCCGCGGGGTTCTTCTCCAGGCAATGCATGATGGTGCGCGCGACATTGTCCGGTACTTGGGGATTGAAGGCTTTGACGTCTTTGGGTCGCTCTTTCACGCGCTGGTACATCACCTGCCAGGTCGAGTCACCAGCAAACGGCACGTCGCCTGCCACCATTTCGTAAAGCACGAGCCCGAGCGAGTATAGGTCGCTCCTGGTGTCGATCGTCCCGCCTTCCACTTGTTCGGGCGACATGTACCGCGGAGGTGCGATCACCGCCACTGTCAAAACCGGAAGGAGTCTTACTCATGGTGGGGGCACCGGCACCTTGCGAAAATTTCCGCGCGCCGGATTCGAAGCGTTCTTTCAAGCGAGTGTCAGCGGGTTTCGAAAAGGAAGGATTTTTTTCGGGAGTTGGCGAAGGTCTTTGTGCTGGTACAGTGCGCGGACCGGCAGCACCGCCCTCCAGTGTCCGGTCGGCCCCAGTCCCAGGCAAGACTCCTCCGCAGTGTGCACAACGGACAGAAGACTCAGGGTTTTCGCCGCCACAAGTTCTACAGATCATGATTGCAACGCCAGAACGTGGTAATAACGTCCGCCGGATTATCCTGCACCGCGAACCTTACCAGCAAGCAGTTTTCTCCAATATAAATGCGGGGAAAGCATTATAGCCCTGGAAATGGCGAAGCCGCATCAACATTCCGTGCGTGCTGGGCGTGCGCACATGGCCTCGTTTGTTGCCTGCCCTCAATTTACTTCCAACATGCGTTATAGTGCTTTGCATTCCTCACGCCGTGGTTCGGAGAAAACATGCCTCAATCTCGCAGAGAATTCTTGGCCGACACTTCGCTTGGCCTGCTTGGAGTTGCGTTCCCAACTGGGACACAAAATCCTGCCGACTTGCCTCCCGGAGCGCCTCCGGCCTTCGGTACCGCTCCGGCTGTTGGACCGGAGGTATCGCGCCAAACCTTCGTGGAAGCCGAGAAGTTGGTGCAAGTGGAGTTGACGCCGAAGGAGCTGGAGGTTGCAGCGAGCAGTTGGCGCAACAACATGGCAGCGCTGTACGAGCGCCGCACCGGCCCGCGCAAAATTGCTCTGGAGCCTGCACTTGCCCCATATTCGGCGTGGAATCCGGTTTTGCCCGGTCGAAAAGCTGGCCCCGATCGCGATCGCTTTGTGCGTTCCAAAACTGATCCCGGCCCGCTGCCGGCCAACGACGCCGACATAGCTTTTGCTCCGCTGACAAAACTATCGCGGTGGATTGAAACCCGGAAGCTTACCTCAACGCGCCTCACTCAGATTTACCTGGAGCGCTTGGAACGATTTAATAGCAAGTTGCGATGCGTTATCACTCTCACTCGGGAACACGCGCTGGCGCAGGCCAAAAAAGCAGATGAAGAAATCGCCGCCGGGAAATACCGTGGCGCCTTGCACGGAATCCCCTGGGGCGCGAAAGATCTGCTCGATACTGCGGGAATCCCCACAACTTACGGCGCCGAGCCATTTCGCAACCGCATCCCAAAAAAAGATGCTGCCGTGGTGCGCCGCCTCGAAGATGCTGGAGCAGTCCTTGTAGCAAAGCTGAGCCTGGGGGCGCTGGCGCTAAACGATATTTGGTATGGCGGACAAACCATGAATCCGTGGCTGCTGGAAGAGGGTTCTTCGGGCTCAAGTGCCGGCCCTGGTGCGGCAACTGCGGCGGGCTTGGTGGGCTTCGCCATCGGCAGCGAAACCGAAGGCAGCATCGTGAGTCCATCGATGCGTTGCGGAATTACGGGATTGCGACCTACATTTGGCCGGGTGCCGCGCACCGGCGCGATGACGCTTTGCTGGTCGCTGGATAAACTGGGGCCCATGGCGCGAAGCGTGGAAGACACGATGCTGGTGCTCCACGCGATATCCGGTCCAGACGCCGGCGATTTGTGCAGTGTATCTAGCAAGCTGGATTTTGATTCCGCATCAACAGTGAAAGGTTTGCGCGTCGGGTACTTTCCCGGCTGGATGAAGGACAATCCCTCTACCGACGTTGATCGCACCGCGCTGGAAACGGTGAAAAAACTGGGAATGATTCCGGTGGAAGTGACTATTCCTAATTGGCCTTACGATTCGCTCAACATAATTCTTTTTGCGGAGGCGGCCGCGGCTTTCGAAGAAATAACGCTCAACCACGCTGTGGACCAGATGAAGGCGCAAGTTCCTGACGCGTGGCCCAACATTTTCCGCCAATCGCGATTTCTCTCCGCCGTGGATTTTGTTCAGGCCGACCGTTTCCGCCGCGAAGTGGCGGAGGTAATGGCTAAAGTTTTTTCTGAAGTGGATGTGCTGCTTGTTCCGTCGCTGCGCGACGAGACGCTTACCATTACAAATTTCACTGGCCATCCTTCGCTTACCTTGCGAGCTGGATTCGTCAACGTTTCGGAAGCGCGTAGCGATTGGGCACCCGACCCAGCCAATCCGCTGCCAAAATTCTCGCCGCCACATCGCGTGCCTCACGGCGTTACCTTCGTCGGTCGATTGTTCGACGAAGGAACCATCGCCAGTGTCGGTCTCGCCCTCGAGCGCAGTCTCGCAGTAATGGACGAACGGCCGCCCGGATTTTAATTGGTTGAGAGAAAGGGAGCCGGGAGAAATCTGTGGCAATTTTCACACATTTCTCGGTTTTGGCGACCTGTCTGTTTACCAGTTTAATACCTACCCCCC
>DATNME010000036.1:0-30026 GCA_035602385.1 Candidatus Dormiibacterota bacterium | reverse complement strand
GCTCCGCCAGCCAGAAACGACGGTAGCCGGTCCGTTCCGCGAGCTGCGCCAGCTCCAGCGAGTTGCGCAACGCGTCCGCAGGCGTCTTGCCCACCGGCACCGGCGCCAAATCCAACACCGAAAATGGAATCATGGCAAGCCCCCAAAGCCGCCGCGCATGAATAGGTTCACGCCCGTGTTTCCCCAGCTCAGTTTTGTTAGATGATTAGTGGCCTGCGAGTGGCACAACTATCGCTTATGGCATTCGTCCCGCTTAAGCCGCATCGCGCCGCCAAGGTGGAAACCAGTTTTCAGCCATCCAAGGGCCTGCCTCTTCGCTCGTTCGCATGCTTCTTCCTGCCCAACTATAATTTCAATCTGCTGCGCAAGAAACTCGCTCAGGGAAACGCCTCTTCCTGCCGCCAAAAGCTTGGCTGCCCGGATGGTTCGGTGGTCGATACTCAATGTTAGTTTCCGTTTCATTCCAACGCCTCCGAAAAACCCGCTGTAATTTTCGCTCGTCGTCGTTGTCATTCCGAAACCTGCCTGCGGCACGCAGGCAGAGTGAGGAATCTGCTTTTTCCTTGACTTTGTTATTCCAATAGAGTAATATAGCGAGTTACATAATTTCGTCCTTAATGGGTACGCGCGCGTTCTTTCTCTTCTTGAGCACCAATTCGATGCAACGTATCCCCTTTAGAATGAACACTTAAAGGGGCGATAATATACCTGGTTAACCAAGTGAGCGCTGATATGCTTCCGCATTATGGCTTCGCTCAATTCCGTCCAGCTTAAAGTCTTCCGGGCCACACAGCATATCGAGTCTCTTAAATCCGAGCTTCAAGGGTACTTTCAGAGCAACCCAGGCAAAATGGTGCGAGAGCCGCACAGCCGCGAGGATGAGGCTATCTTTCGATTCATTCCCAATGGCCCCATGCCCGCTCGCTTTGGTTTGATTATTGGAGACGCTCTCCAAAATCTCCGTTCTTCCCTCGACTATCTGGTATGGGAACTTGTACTTGCTGCGAACGGTCAGCCCAACGAAAAAAATATGTTCCCCATTTGTAGCACTGTTGAATTTTTCAACGCGCAAGTTAAACGACATCGACTTGATGGGGTATCCTCAGATGCGGTGGCAGAAATCCAAAGTTTGCAACCGTACCATTTGGGGCAAGATTTTGCCAAAGGCATTCTCTGGGCCGTTGACGAACTCACGGACATGAATAAGCACAGGCGGATACTGCTCACCAATCTCATGGCTACTACGGTGGCCAGAGAGAACTTTGTCGTCCAAGACGGCGAGGTTTGGGTTCACCATCCCGCTGGCCCTGTGCAAGTTTTCGACAGCAATACACAATTTGGACCCTTCCCTATCATCGACGGAAAGGTGAAGGTGGATACTCAAATCGCAGCGGGTATAGCGTTTGACGAGGGACCCGCTAAGGGCATGGAAATTAGTTTCTGCGCTGGGTATTGGACCTACTATATTCTTGAAACGCTCTTGCCACGATTTCAAAAGTTCTTCCTCTGATTCACATTGGTTAGTCAAGTATATTATTGGCCTTAAAAGGGCATGGCGTAAAGTGGACCTTGTGATGTTTTCCCTTTACATTGACGACAGCGGCACAAGCCCGTCTAATCCCGTGGCCTTGGCAACGGCTTTTATCATTCCTGCCGCACAGATCGTTAGACTAGAGAAAGAATGGGATACCTTTAGAACAAAAGAGAACTTCAATTGCTTCCATACTTCTGAGTTCATGGCTAGAAATCCCAAATCAGAATTTGCTACGTGGGATGACGCTAAGCAGGAGCGTGTGTTTCGCCGCGTCCGGCAAATCTCCAAAAAATACGGGCGGGCGGTCTCTATTGCAGTCAACAAGAAAGACTATAACGAAATTGTTCCACCTGAATTACGCAGTTTTCTTGGTCCAGATCACTATACCTGGGCGGTCCGCCAACTGATCGCACATTTGCATGAAGTTGATTTATCGCCGCAATTACAGCGTGAGTTTATTTTCCAATGGTTGGAGCTACGAGATCGGCGCAGGAAAGAAATAGAGATAGTGATGGACCAAATGCAATTTCTCGCTGACAAGAACAAGCTTGCTGGAAGCTACTATCCCAATTTTAGAAAGAGTAGCGGTATTCCTGCGCTGCAATGTGTCGATGCTATTGCTTGGGTCTGCTATCAATATTCGCTTCTGATTTTTAGAAAGATTCCTCTCAAAAGGTTTGTCAGTGAAGCATGGCATGACTTCGACGGTCACCTTGGCAATGGATGGCTGAGGGCCGCTGTTATGCCTAGAGAGAAATTACAAAAAGCGGTACAAAAGGCTATTGCTGACGGAAAGGCAATGGATTTCTTTAATGAGTGGAAACAAGCGCGCAAACGCTGAATTCGGCAATTTTGACAGAACGATGTGTGAACTTATGGAGGTTCCACACAGTGAGATCATCGCCCTTGAAAGTGTATCAAAACACGCCACTTTAACACCCTTTAGAATGAACACTTATGAAAAAGGGGGAGGGGGGAGGGGTAAAATAAGGACTTAGCTGTTTTCTTCCCAATGATTCAGAATTGGAAACACGTCCAGGACCCGGCCCGGTCCGGCAATGTCATCCGGGGCGTCCAACTCGTAGCTTCTTTAGTTCTCCCTTTTAGGCTATATTTTTCAATGAGATGAATAACGCTTCCTCCCCATTCGCGACCGTCGAAGAAGCGGTCGAAGAAATTCGCCAGGGCCGGCTCATCGTGCTGGTTGACGACGAAGATCGCGAAAACGAAGGCGACCTCACCATGGCCGCCGAAAAAATTACGCCCGAAGCCATAAATTTTATGGCTAAGTTTGGCCGCGGCCTGATCTGCCTAGCGCTCACCGAGCAGCGTTGCGACGAGCTGAACCTGCCGCTGATGTCTCCGGTAAATACTTCCGTGCACGGCACGGCTTTCTGCGAAGCTATTGACGCGCGGCTTGGCGTGACCACCGGCATCAGCGCTTCCGACCGCGCCATCACCGTCCTTACCGCCATCGACGAGAAAACCCGTCCGCAAGATCTGGCCCGCCCCGGACACATGTTTCCACTGCGTGCGCGCAATGGCGGCGTTCTGGTACGCGCCGGGCAGACCGAGGCGAGCGTGGACCTCTCGCGCATCGCCGGACTAAATCCGTCCGGCGTCATCTGCGAAATCATGAATGAAGATGGCAGCATGGCGCGCGTGCCGCAACTCATCGAATATTGCCGTGAACATAACTTGAAGATGCTTACGGTGGCCGACCTGATTCGCTATCGCATGCAGCATGAACGCTACGTTCGCCGCGTCGCTGAAGCCGTTTTGCCCACGCGCTTCGGCGATTTCAAGATGGTCGCATACGCCAGTGACGTCGATCACGATCAGCACGTCGCGCTGGTTCGCGGCGACCTCAGCGGCGCAAATCCCCCGTTGGTTCGCGTCCACTCCCACTGTTTGACCGGTGACGTTTTGGGGTCGGTTGCTTGCGATTGTCCCGAATTGATCGCGCGCTCGCTGGAAACCATCGCCAAAGAAAATCGCGGCGTCTTTCTGTACCTGCATCACACTGGACGCGGCTTCACGATAGATTCGCCTGAAACACCCGGAGCGCTTCCGCAAATTCATTTTCACCAACGCGGCCAACTGGATCGCGAAGCCGCTCGCCAGCGCATGGTGCAGCACGAAAGCGGCATCGGTGCCCAGATTCTGATCGATCTGGGCCTGCGCGACATCCGCGTGCTGACCAATCACCCCAAAAAAGTTGTCGCGCTCGATGGCTACGGAATACGCATCGCCGAACAGGTTCCCCTGAACCTGGCGACGCCGGCTCGCACCACGCAATCCCGATAAGCGATTGGCCTAAGGCTGCTTGTTTGGAGGAGAGTGTTCCGCGCTTGCTGGGGTTTTTGAAACACTAGAAGATTTGGCTGCTACAGATTTCTGAGGCGTCGTACTTTTCGGCACAGTCTTTCCGACTGTCAAATATTTCCGCATCTTGTCCAAACGCTTTTTGCCGATTCCTCGCAGCGCGAGCAAATCGTCCACGCTTTTGAAAGCTCCATACGACTTGCGCATTTGCACAATTTTTCCCGCAGTGGACGGGCCAATTCCCGGAACCTGCTCCAACTCCGCCGCACTCGCGGTATTTAGATTGATCGGCCTGACGGGGGGTTTTTTCTTAGCCTCGACAGCTAACGCAAAAACCAGCCACACACTTAGCAGCAACAAAATGGAACGGGGAAAAAGGAAAGGCCGCCTGAACATCGCGGCCCTATAATGCATTGATGCTGTTTATAAATCAATAAATATTACGTGTTACGAAGCCGATCGCTTGCCGGCGTTATCGTAAAATTCCACGTCGCCAAACAATGCTGCTTGTTCCTCAATTTGCGCGCGATTTCCCACCACTACGATTTGCATGTTCGCCGCGTCAAAATACTTTCGCGCACTCGCAAGCAAATCCGCCGGTTTCACCGCTCGCACCTTCGCGCGATAGGTTTCAAGGTAATCGTCGGGCAATTCATACAGCGCCACGGTGGAAAATTGCGACAACAATCCATCCTGCGTGGCCAATCCCATGGAAAACACGCCGCTCACATAATTTTGTGCATCCGCCAATTCCGCCTCCGGAACCGGAACGGAGCGCAGCTTGTCCATTTCGTAAAATATCTCCGTTAACGAAGCCGCTACCACATCGTTGCGAACCGCTGCGGAAACGGAAAAAAATCCAAGCTCGCGCAGCGGATGAACGCCGCTTCGCGGGCTGTAGGTATACCCTTTGTCCTCGCGGATATTCATTACCAGCCGCGAATTAAACGCTCCGCCATACAAACTATTCGTCAACCCCAGCTTCACCCAATCCGGATGCTTCCGCGTAATGGAGTGGCATCCCACCAGGACCTGTGCCTGCACCGCTTCCGGCACGTTCACCAGATACACTTTCCGGCCTCGCGGATTTGCCGGTTGGGCCGCGATTTTCGCTGGCGGCTTCTTGCCGGACCACGCACCAAAAACTTTCTCGACAGTTTTCATCATCGCCGCGGAGTCAAAGTCGCCTACCATCACCAGCAGCGCGTTCTCCGGCGTGTAAAATTCCCGGTAAACTTTCTCCAATTCTTCCTTTTTGTACGCCGCGACTTGCTCCTCGCTTGGAGAAACTTGTGCGTACGGATGCGCGCCAAACAAAACCTTGCGCAATCGTTCACCCGCCAAAAAACCCGGCTGCGTGCGCTCCAATTTTACTTCTTCAAGTTTTTGCCGCCGCTCACGTTCAAATTCTCCCTCGGGAAACGCCGCATCTCGCGCCAATTCGTTCACCAATTCAAGCAGTGGCGCGGCAAACTCGGAAAGCCCTGTAAAAGCGATCGCACTGTTATCCTGCCCCGCGCTCGACGAAAGCGCCGCGCCCAACCGGCGCAAATCTTCTTCAATCTGCCGGCTGCTTCGCTTCGTCGTGCCGGTGCGTAGCATTGTGGCCGTCATTTCCGCCAAGCCCGGAGCCCGGTCCGATACAGCCGCATTGCCTGAGCGAAAAAATAATTCTCCGTGAAATTTCGGAATGGTATGCGATTCCGCCAGCACCACTTCCAGGCCATTTGCCAGCTTTGCCTTTGTTCGCTTTGGCCATGAGACGGATCTTTCCGCCGCCAGTGCCGGCACCCCGGTTAAGATTTCCACCGTCCGAGTCGCCATTACGCAGCCTCCTTCGCGTCCGCGCTCACCGGCGTGCGAAATACGATGGCCCGCTTCTCGGGCACCAGATATTTTTTGGCCACTGCCTGGATTTCTTCACGAGTCACCGCGAGAAAGCCGTCCAAAATTGAATTCACCAGCTGCGGCTCGTTATCGAACAGCGTGAAACACGCAAGCAGATGCATAAGTCCATATTTAGGCATGTAGCCGCCGCGGCCGCCCTCGAGCGTCGCGTAATAATCCGACCGCCACTTTACTTTCAACTGTTCTAGCTCGTCAGCGCTGACGCCATTTTCCCGCACCTGGCCAATCACCGCGTCGAAAGCCGCCAGTGTTGCTTCGCTGCTGATTTCCGGCTTGTGCAAAATTCGTGTGGTCATTTGCGTTGGCCCGTTGTATCCAAAGATATCGTCGATACCGCCGTCGGCTTCCACCGCAATCTGTTTTTCGAGCACCAGTTCGCGATGCATGCGCCCCGCTCTTCCACCGTGCAACGCTTGGTCCAGCAAGGCCATCGCGCACCAGTCTTTGGTTCGCCGCGCCGGCATGGTGTAGCCAATGGCCATCGCCGGCAGCGTCCCGAATTTTTCCTCGACGTGCCCTCGTCGTTCTTCTTTTTGCTCGGGCTCACCCGGATCGCCGAATGGCGGCGCCGCACCCGCGGGAATGTTTCCGAAATATTTTTCGGCAAGCGCGATACCTTCATCCGCTTTTACATCGCCGAGCATCAACAACACCGCATTGTTGGGCACGTAATACGTTTTAAAAAATTCCTGCACGTCCACAAGGTTTGCCGCATCGAGGTCCGCGAAATCTCCGTAAAAATTGTGCGAGTTCGCCCAGTTGCGAAACGCTACCGGGGGCATATCCAGCCAGGGAAATCCGCCATACGGCTGGTTCAACACGTTTACGCGCACTTCTTCCTTGACCACGTCGCGCTGGTTTTTTAGATTTTCGTCGTCAACTTTAAGCGCGCGCATGCGATCGGCCTCAAGCCAAAGCACGCGCTCCAAAGCATTGGAAGGAACCGCTTCATAATAATTTGTCACATCGTATTGCGTGGAGCCGTTCAAGACGCCGCCGCTCGAATTGATCAGTTTGATGTGCTGCATCTTCGGCGCGTTCGCCGACCCTTGAAACATCATGTGTTCAAAAAGGTGCGCAAATCCGCTGCGCCCCTTCGGCTCCAGGCGAAAGCCAATCTTGTAGTACACGCCGACGGTCACTACCGGCGCGTTGTTATCGGGCGCAACAACCACTCGCAGCCCATTTTTTAGCGCGGTACTCTGTATCGCAATTTGCAATCCCTTCACTTCTCGCCCCCTGTTTCAGTTTTAAACCAAGTCATGTCCAAATTTTGTTTTAATTCCGGCTGAGTTTTCGTATCGCGGCATCCGGATTTTTCGCAAACAGTAAAGCCGTCAGCCGATTTGCAGCATCGTATACCGCGCCGAACTCTTCCGGCAATTCTCGCAACGCTTTCCGATGCGCCCTGATCACTTCATAATCCTCGCGCGCCAGGGGCCCGGTCCACGCTGAATTCGCGCCCAACTTCTCAAAATTATCCAGTACTTCTCGGGTCAGCGGAAGCAACGCGTGCAACGCATCGCGCCGCTTAAGTCCCGACGCCATCAACATCCGCGTCGCCGCTTCCATTAACGCCAACGCGTGTCCGGCTGCCATCACGCCAGCCGCGTGATACAGCGCCTTTTTTTCAGAGTTAACACGCAAAGAAATGCCACCAAATGACTTCACAATTTTCCTTGCAACCCTTACTGCCGCAGTGTCGCCTTCGATCGCAAAGTGCACGCCTTTCAACGAAGGTCCCTTCACTCCGCTGAAACTCTGCATCGGATGCATTGACCCCACCGCTGCGCCGCAGTTCTTCGCTGCCTGTAACACATCTGAGCCATTCGCTCCGCTGGTATGCAGGACGATTTTCCCACGCAGCGTTTTCCCGCAGACCTTCGCCAGCACTGAAGAAGCGGCGGCCAGCGCATCGTCCGGCGTAGTCACCAGGATCACCTGCGAACTCGCCACATCGGGAGTAACTTTTGCCTGTGGCTTGCCGGCGCCAATAAATCGCACCGCCTTTTGCGCGGTCGAATCACTTCGCGTGACGACCGAAGCAATTTTCCATCCTGCTTCTCGCAACTTGCGCCCCAACGTTTTTCCCACACGGCCTGCACCAACAATCGAAAGGCTCTTGTTCATTCGTGCTAGCATAACCCGAGGGCCGCTTAAGACACCAACCTTCATGCATATTTTTGCAATTTTTTCCTTCGGTCTTATCGCTTTTTTCTGGCTTACTCACGGACTCCGCGTTGCTCTCGGCGCTATTCGCCTGCCTTGGCTGAAAAACTTTGCGCCCGCTCCGGACGCGGCGTGTCCCAGTATTTCCCTACTTTTTGCGGCGCGCGATGAAGAAGAAAAACTTCCAGCCGCGCTAGCCACGTTGATGGAGATCGATTATCCGCATCTCGAAATTATCGCAGTGAACGACCGCTCCACGGATTCTACCGCTCGCATCCTTAATGAATTTGCCGCCACCCATGCGCGTCTCCGGGCCGTGCACGTTGCTGAACTGCCTCCCGGATGGCTGGGTAAACCCCACGCGCTTCAAAAGGCTTACGAATCCGCAACCGGGGATTGGCTGCTCTTCACCGATGCCGACGTTCGTTTCAAACCGGACGCACTTCGTCGCGCGATAACTCTTGCTCACCAGCGCAATCTTGATCACCTCACACTTTTGTGTGATGTGGAAATGCGAGGCTTCTGGGAAATCGTGCTGATCACTTTTTTTGGAATGGCTTTTAACATGGCTTCGGATCCCGGGCGTGTAAGCAACCCAACTTCCCGCGCTTATGTCGGCGTCGGCGCTTTTCAACTGCTTAAACGCAACGCTTATGAAGGCTCCGGCACGCATCGGCGCCTTGCGATGGAAGTGGTCGATGACATGAAGCTGGGAAAAATTGTCAAACAATCCGGTTTTAAATCTGGCGCGGGGATTGCCCAGGACGCAGTATCCGTTCGATGGCACGCTGGCATCGGCAATCTCGTTCGTGGCGTGACCAAAAACTTTTTTGCGGGCGCGGGATTCAGCGTTCCCACCGTCGCCATGTCACTCATCGTGCTGCTCGCCATGAACGTGCTTCCCTTCTTCGGATTGCTGTTCGGCCATGGATGGATCCGCATTTTTTCGGCTGTCGCGGTGCTTATCGCGCTGGCATTTCACGTGGGCGTGGACCTCACCATGCGCGTTTCTCCGCTTTATTGCCTTACACATCCGCTCGGCGCGCTGTTTTTTGCTTATATGTTGCTGCGGTCCACTTTCGTCACGCTCCGGCAGCGCGGCATTGTCTGGCGCGGCACATTTTATCCACTTGAAGATCTCAAACGCGGAGCAGTTTAAGCGCCCGGCTCAGCCGCCGCTTGACCCGCATCCGCTGAAAATAATCCCGCCAAATCCTTGTCCTTCAACGACCGGATTCGGTCGCGCAATTGCGCCGCTTTTTCAAACTCGAACTTCTTCGCGGCAGTGCGCATCTGCGTTTCCATTTGCTGCAACACTTCCGCGAGTTGCGCCTCGCTTTTGATGTTTTCCGCCGCGTCCAGCGCGACGTCGTCGATCGGTATGGTCACGTAATCCGCTTCCACAATCCGCGCCAACTCCATATCGGACGATTTGATGATGGACATCGGCGTAATATTATTTTCCTGGTTATAAGTTGCCTGAATTTCGCGTCGGCGGTTTGTTTCACCAATCGCTTCGGTCATCGACCCCGTCATTCTATCCGCGTACAGAATCGCGCGTCCTTCGACATGTCGCGCGCACCTCCCCATCGTTTGAATCAACGAAGTAGTGCTCCGCAAAAATCCTTCCTTGTCGGCGTCCAAAATCGCCACCAGCGACACTTCCGGAAGATCCAGCCCTTCTCGCAATAAGTTGATGCCGATCAGCACGTCAAACTCGCCTCGCCGCAAATCGCGCAAAATCTTAATACGGTCCAGCGTCTCTATCTCCGAATGCAGGTAGCGGCATCGCACGCCGATCTCTGAAAAATATTCACTCAAATCCTCGGCCATCCGTTTGGTAAGCGTGGTCACCAGCACGCGCTCGTTTTTCTTCGCGCGGACCCGAATCTCTTCCAATAAATCGTCTACCTGGCCTTTAACCGGACGAATCTCCACCTGGGGATCGACCAGTCCCGTTGGACGAATCACTTGCTCAACCACCACGCCGCCCGATTTAGTGAGTTCGTATGGCCCGGGCGTCGCTGAAACATAAATCACCTGATTCATGCGGTGCTCGAATTCTTCAAATGTCAAAGGGCGATTGTCCAGCGCGGATGGCATGCGAAAACCGTAATCCACCAGCGTTTGCTTGCGAGCGCGGTCCCCGTTGAACATTCCGCGCACTTGCCCAATGGTCTGGTGCGACTCATCAACGAACAGCAAATAATCCTGAGGGACATAATCCAGCAGAGTTGGCGGCGCTTCCCCTGGCAGTCGTCCACTTAAATGCCGCGAATAATTTTCCACGCCATGGCAATAGCCAATGGTGCGCATCATTTCAATATCAAACATTGTTCGCTGCACCACGCGCTGCGATTCCACGAATTTTCCCTGTTTTTCCAGCTCCTTTTTCCACCACCACAGTTCTTCCTGTATCGTGACGATAGCGCGGTCGCGCTGCGCGGTCGGCATTACGTAATGGGTCTTGGGAAATATCGAGATGCGGTTCACGTCCTCTTGTCCGGCGCGCACTTCACCGGTCAATGGATCGATCTGCCGCATCGTATCGATCTGTTCTCCCCACATTTCAATGCGGAATCCTACGTCGTCGTACGGCGGATAAATTTCGATGGTGTCTCCGCGCACGCGAAATGTTCCGCGCTTTAAGTCCTCGCTGCGTTCGTATTGAATGTCCACAAGCCTGCGCAGCATGGTTTCGCGTGATATCTGCTGCCCTTTTTCCAGGGTGACCAGCATCCCGTAATACGCTTCGGGCGACCCGATACCGTAAATGCAGGAGACCGACGCCACAATCACAACATCTCGCCGGTCAAAAAGGGAGCGCGTTGCGCTCATGCGCAGCTTGTCGAGCTCCGAGTTGATAGTGGCTTCTTTATCGATGAAAATATCCGCTGAAGGAACGTAAGCTTCCGGCTGGTAATAATCGTAGTAGCTGACGAAGTATTCCACCGCATTGTCGGGAAAGAAATTTTTGAACTCGTGGTATAACTGCGCGGCTAAGGTTTTATTGTGTGCCAGAACTACCGCGGGACGGTTCGATCTCTCGATCAGCTTCGCCATCGTGAAGGTCTTGCCGGAACCCGTCACTCCGAGCAGGACCTGATGTTTATCACCCGCTTCAACGCCGCGAAGTAACTGTTCGATGGCTTCCGGCTGATCACCGGTTGGCTGGTAGTGGCTGCGCAGTTTGAATTCCATATATGGGCCTTCTGCACGCTTTGCGAACGTCTGCGTAAACCTCCATTATACTCCACCGCGCAAATGGAAATCTTCCCGCTTGAATCGAGGGGGAATTGTTGCGAGACTTGCCGCCGTAATTTAATTTTTTTCTGGATTACCGACCAACAGCACTTCCGTATGGCTATGCGCATCGATATTGTAATGCACACGATTTTCGCGATCTGCCAAAGCTACTTCCGCGTCCATCGATTGCTTTGCATCTTCCGTGCCTCTGGCCAATACGCCGTTGCGTAACGCGATATAGGTCACGATTTCGTTAGTTCCGTGGGCGTTTCCGGCGGTGCGCAAATTGCGCCTTTTGAAATCATCCGGTGTCGCGTTTTTTGCGGAAGATTTCTGTTTCAGCGTTTCGGTGGTCAGGATCACGGCGCACTGCTCTTGATTCTGTTCCTGGTTCGCACTTTTTGAATCGTGTTCGCGTACATAGACCGGGCATGGTTCATCGCGCACGTAGGTATACAACTTCTCCCAGATTAATCCGGCCAGCCCGGCGTTAGCTACAGCCTCCGTGCCCTTCCATTTTTCTCCGAGACGCACGCCTGCTACTGGAAAAATTCCCGCCATTGCAAACTGCGCAGTCCAGGCGCGGATCGCCGTCCGGTCCTCGATCGCCAAAGTCTCCGTTCCATGCTCATCGCTCACTCGCCCATCGCCGTGCAGCGTAAGCTCGATCGTTTTTTCCGTTGCGGCTTCTTCCAAGGGAGTCAAAACAAGGCGCAGTCGCAGTTGTACGTTACGCCCATCGCCGCTTGCCTCCAGCACTTCGACTCGCAGCCGTCGTTGGGTGTCGAGCTCGCCGCCATCAGGCGCCATCGGAGCGGCCACGGCGCTCTCCGTCTTTATTTTCTTTTCGGATTGGTACCGCACCTGATAGGTGAAAACTTCGCCCGCGCGCAGCCTGGGAAACAGGCGCACGCGGTCGTGGCCGGCGCTAGCGGCAGCCGCCACGCAATAAGTCGCCGTCAGCCAAAGGAGCATGATACTCGCAGCGCATCCCCAGACGATCTTCATCGCGCTCTTCTCAATTGGCGGACTTTTTTGCCTGTAAACTTTCCGGAGTGAATTTAGGTTCGTCAAGCGGTCCACTGACTCGTAGCCCCGTCGGCGCGGCCGCATTTCGCGGTTCCTTGCCGGCGCTGATTTTAGTTTCGATGTGCAAATTGGCGTCACGTCCGAAACTTACCGTGCCGCGCACCGTGGTGCGCCCATTCGTTCCGTCCAGTTGCAATCCATCCAGCTTCACAATTTTTTCCGCCACCGTGAACGCGCCTTCTCCCGTTGTCCATCGGGAAACGCCACTGGCCGGAGCGCCATCCGCCGCGCGTTCGCTCACATCCCCTCGACGAAATTCCGGATTCTTCAGCTTCAGTTTGCCTTTGCCTGCCAGCGTCTGCAGAAGTTGCTCGCGGCCAACCCCTTCCATGCTCAGCTGTAACGTGCCCATTACAGTTCCTGCAAAGGAGTCGGCTAATTTCCCTGCCGGAATCTGCGCGAGGTCCACGCCTTCCAGTTCGGCGGCAATTTCATATTTAGGCGTGGGCGCAAACACACCGCGCATTTTGCCGCGAATTTTTCCGCCAGCCCATTCAGCTTCCGCCTCTTTCACATCCAATTGTAAATCGCGCATGGTCACCTGCGCTCGCAAATTCGCGAGTTTCAGCCGTTCGATCGTCAACTCGTCTACGCGCATTTCCCCTTCCGCACTCACGCGCCGCAGCAACTCCGAAGCCATCGCTTTCGGCGCGGCATCACGCAGCAGCGAAGGCAATAAATTTTCCAGCCAGCCCGGCCGCGCTCTTGGACCCATCCAGCGATCCAATTCCGCGGCATTCAGGCGGTCCGCATGCAACTTGAAATTCCAGCGCGGCGCTTCGTTGACTGCCGGCAATATGCTCTCGGCAATTTCCCCAGACCAATTTGCGCCCAAAACTGCGAGTTTCGCAATAGTGGCGCGACGGTTGCCTTCATTCCATTCCAGCCGCACTTCTTCCATGCGCACCGGCAGATTTAGTCCAGCAGCCTGCATTTCCGCGCCCGCCAAGTTCACTGTTCCGGTCCATTGCCCTTGCGGATCCTGCCCGGCGGTCCATTCCCATCGCATTGCCGCCGATGCTGGCCCCTGCAATTCCCAGCCGTGATTCAGCGTTTGTCCCAAGGCTGCCGATATTTTCAAGGCCTCGGCAACTTCATCGACTTGACCGGAAAGTGTGATTTCTCCCGAATGCGTAGCGAAATCCTGGGTTAACGCCAGGTGCATTTCGTTTTGCGTCCCGGTGGTCGCCGTGCGTCGTTTCGGATTCGGCGTCGGGGCGCGCGTATTCCCCGGGCTCCGAATCCCGTCATCGCTCATAGTGATCTTTACCGGCTCAAGCACAAATTTTTCTCGGTCTTTCCCGCCACGCATTGGTCCGATGCGCAGTGATCCTGCAATGCCTGGAATCGTTATCGAACCGCCGGTGCTGGAAAATGCCGCACTCTGCAAATTTGCCGGCCACCCGTCCATGGCCATGGTGCCGGTAAAGAACTGCTCCGCGGTAACTCGCTCGTCCACCCCGTTATAAAACGCGCGATACCACGCCAATAAGTCCGTGGCTTGCACCCCAAGCGAATCTACGCGCCACTGCCACGATGGTGGCAGTCCACCGGAAAGAACCACCGTTCCGCGAAGGTTCGATCTCGGCATTTCCACTTTTACATCTTCAGCGGTAAGCGTGCCGAGAGCGGCATTCCATCGCCCATTCATATTTACGTTGAATCTCGGGTTGTCCGAGCGCTCGGTGAGATTCCAGCGGTGAATCCTGTTTACTCGCGCCGATAGCGCAAATGTCCATTCTCCTTCGCTTGCGGCCGCAGTGTTGGCGCTGTCATTCGCAGATCCGCTATTCGCGGTCGCGTCCAGCACAAATTCTCCGCGCAGGCCCAAATCCGCGCCAGTGGCCATCCGAAAAAGATCCGCGAGCGATACTCTGTCCCAATGAACGCTAATTTTCGCGGGTCGCAGCCGCGCCGAAGTGCCTGCGATATCCCCTGACACGCGAACGGTTCCTGCTGATTGCAATTGCGCGCCGCTCCGCCAAGGTTGTGCTTCTAATTGCAATTTCCAACGTCCTTGAGCGATTTGTTCCACGCTGCCAGTAACGCCGGTAAAGGCAAATGGCAATTTCTCGGCGCCAATCTTGAAATTTATCCGTCCGTCGTCCACGTTAATCTTTCGCAGAAAATTTCCACGTGTCGCCGCCGGTTGAGGTCCGTAGAAATATGGATTTTTGCCCGGCTCTTCCTTCTCGGGGGGCAGCCAACTTTCAAGATTCCATCTGCCCGCTGCATTGCGAGTCAAAACCAGGCTGGGCTTGCTCAACGAAACCGTTCCAAACTCAAAGTGGCCGCGCAATAATCCGGACCAGCGCAACCTGGCGTCAAGATGTTCCGCGCGCAAAAAATATTCATTGCCGAACGCCGGATCTTCTCCGATGGTTACCCGCTCGGCATCCAGTTCCGGCATCGGCAAAAGGCGCACAATAAAATGTTCCACCTCGACAGGCCTTCCGAATGCCCGCTCCAGTTGCTCCACGAGGTAATTATGAACCCGCTGCGTGCGCGCGATTCCCATGACGCCGACCTGCGCCACAACCACGAATGCGATGAGAATCACCAGGCCTCTCACGCGTTTGCTGTGAAGCGTCATATTGTTGTTATTTTTTTCATACCGGCTGGCTTGAACGGAGAAGCACACCGAATCGCGGGAAAAGTCTTAATGCACGCTGTGCAGCATCCGGCCCCAGCGCGTGCGTGCAGGCAAATGCGCCAAAGTATCGATCACCCCGCTCAAGCGTTCGCGGAATGAACTCTGTCCATAATCTGCGCTGGATGCTTCAATAGACCAATAAATTAAAAACGGACGCCCCATAATCGCGTCGCGGTCCACGAATCCCCAGTAACGGCTGTCTGAACTCTGATCGCGGTTATCGCCCATCGCGAAATAACTGTTTTCCGGCACTATCAATTCGCCGCCTTTCACATGATTTCGCAAATCATGGGCCCACTCCGGTTGCAAGCGCGACGAAAAAAGCGCGTTTTCCACGGGAGGAAAAGAGTAATTCAGCGGATCGTAGTTAGCGGCCGGGTCGTGCACAACATAAGGCTCAAAGAGCGGCTTACCGTTGATATATATCTTCTGATCCACCATCTTCAGATGGTCGCCCGGCAATCCAATCACACGTTTCACGAAATGCGGATGGTCCTGGTAAGGAAATTTAAAAACGATAATGTCTCCGCGCTCGAGTTGCCGGTACGGTAGGAACTTTTCATACCATGCCCCGCGGCCACCAAAAATAAATTTGTTTACCAGCAAATGATCGCCCACCAGCAGGGTCTTCTCCATCGACGATGAGGGAATCTTGAACGCTTGAACGATGAAGCTGGTGCCAAACAGCGCCAGAATCACGGTAACCAGCAGTGATTCCAGATATTCGGACAACGTGGTCTGGTCCGCGCGCGAGACTCTTCGATGCGGTACCGGCGTCTGCTGTTCCTCGTGGACCACTGTTTCCTGCACTTATTCCGCCTTGTTCTTCGTGTCCGCTTGTCTTAATCGTTCGAGTGCGATTCCCGCTGCTTTTTGCTCCGCTTCTTTCTTGGTCCTGCCCTCCGCTTGGGCTAATCTCTCTCCGCGCAACAATAACGCCACTTCGAAAATCTTTCGATGATCCGGCCCACGTTGTCCGGCCAACTCATATTGCGCGGGTAACTCACCCCTAGCTTGCAAATATTCCTGCAGTGCGGATTTATTGTCCGCCTCTGCTATCGCGCCAGCAGTTTGCTCTACTCCCTGCTGAAGCAAAACTCGCCGCAGCACTTCTCGCGCCGCCCGCAATCCTCCATCCAGATAAATTGCCGCGAGCACGGCCTCAAAAGCATCGGCTAGCAGCGCGGGTTTTTCTCGTCCACCCGTTTTCTCCTCGCCGCGTCCCAACCGCAGGTACTCGCCGAGGCCAAGTCGCCGCGCGGCCGCTTCCAGGGAGCGCGCCTCAACGAGTCGTGCGCGGCTCTTCGACAGCTGGCCTTCACTCCAGTCTGGAAATCTTTCCAGAAGATATTCGCTCACCAACAACTCCAGCACCGCGTCGCCCAGAAACTCGAACCGCTCATTGTTTCTGTTGCGCCGACTGTCCGATGGCGGAGCCTCTGCCGGTACGGCAACTTCCCCAGCCTGGCGGCCATCGGGCAATACGGAACTATGCGTCAGTGCTGTTTCCAGAAGCGCCCGCTCCACAAATTTATATTCCAAGCGCTCTTCGAGTCGAGAGTCGTCATTGCCGGTCATTTATTTCGCGTTCTGCGACGTTTTTACTTTGGAGCGCTCAGCTGCGTCGCACCCTGCTTCTTTGCCTGCTCCATCCCGTCCTTGCAGGTAGCCTGCAGACTGCTAGGTATTGCCGCGCACTTGCCGTACGCCGCAACCGCATCGTCGAAGTGTGAAGTTTTCTGATTCGCCATCGCCAGCAAATAAAAGTTTACTGGGTCAGGCGATGGATCTATCTTCGTGGATTGATCCAGCTCCGGAATTGCTTCCGCGAGTTTGCCGCGCCGAAAATAAACCACTCCTAGCCCACTATGCGCCATCGCCAGATATTGATTCTTCGCCTTCGTGAATTGTTCGTCGGTAAGCGCATCGGGTTTCGGCAGCGTGGCAGCCACTTCAATCGCTTGCTTCGCGTAACGCTCCGCCTTCGCCAGTTTTTTATCCGGTTCCACGGTCGTGGAAGTAATTGCCCGGGGCAGCGTCGATGAGACTACCGCCAGCGTCGCCAAATCCGCAGGGGTTAACTCGATTGCCTTATCCCCAACGGCTTCCATTTTATCCACTTGTCCGATTTGCACGTACGACACCACCATCGGCGAGTACACTACGGGACGATAGCGGCTCTGCGGATATTTTTGTAAAAATGCTTCGCCGCTCGCGATTTTCTTCTCTGCGTCCGTTGTCGGAATGTCTGAAAACGCTTTGAACGCCGCATCTTCTTCGGCGTTTACCGGCGGTGGAGTTGTTGTCGCATTCTCCAGTGTTAAGGGTTCAGTTGCCGGTTTCTTATCTTTGTCCTGCTGAGCCGGGGGTGGATATTTCCCTGGTGTCTGGGCGATACTCGCAGTTCCGCCAGTTAATACCAGCGCAACCGTCAAAATCATCCCCGAAAATATTCTGCAATTCGCGATCATCTTTCTCTCCTGGTATTTTTGCGCGTAGCGATTTCTTTTCACTCCACAATTCGGAACTCTCACGGCCGCGCACCCGGTTTTTCCGCGTTGAGCCCCGACAAACCCGTTTGCGCCGCTTGCTGCGCCTTATCCGGACCGCCTGGCACCTGTAATGCTGCCTGATACTCGGTCTTCGCTACGTCGATCTGCCCTTCGTCTTCAAAAATTCTCGCCAAATATATATGTGACCACGCCAGTACCATCGGATCCTTCTCCGCGGCGTGCTCCCCTGTGGTTAACCTGCTAAAAACCTGTTTCGCGCGCGGCGCGTCATGCTCCAGCAGCGCCACCAATCCGATTCCGTACCATGCCCTGGCCTGCTCCGGATATTTTTCCAGAACGCGCCGAAACGACGCTTCCGCCGCCTTGGGATTTTTTTCCGCGATTCGCCGCTCACCTTCCGTCAGCGCGGCAATTGCTTCCTGATCGTTCGGCACCGTCGTTAACATCGGGCGATTCGACCGGCGTACTTCTTCGCTCGTGGGATCGCCGGTTCGTTCCGCCGCGGCAAACGATATACTTGCCAATCGCTTCGACTCCGCGTTTAAATCGATCGATCTCGCCAAATCCGGAAAGTATAACGCCATTGACGGTTCCGACTTTTCATATCCCGTTAGCGCTGCGTACAGCGGCCTTACCAGCACCAGGCCATTCGCATCCGCCGCGTTCATGGCCGCTTCCCGCTCGCTTGGAGCCATTTTCTTCAGTTTCAACTCCACGGCGCGAACCGCGCATTCCGCGAAATAAGACGCAAAATCATCCTTCAAATCCGCCGGCAGCCGCGGCGCTTTTGCGGCAATTTCATAGAGCGGCCTTTTCACCGCGACAGTGTGCGCGTATCGCAACGGCAGCGGATCCAGCAGAAAGTGCAGATACGCATGCCGCACGACGTCAACCGGAATTTGTTCGCCACCGCTGAGCACAATCGCGTAATGGTCGCCGAAATTTCGCACATTTGTAATTCGTCCGACCAGCGGCTCCACCACAATCGAAAATGTTCGTTGGCTTGCAGGTTCCATTATTTGCCGCAAATACGCGTTGCTCACAAACACCACTTGAGAAATCGGGTCATGCAACCGCGTGATTTCCCGGTTGTAGATCGGCTGCACCTGTTTCCAGAGCTGCCCTATTTTCTGTTCCTTATAATAATTTGCAAGAACTTCGTTGAACCCTTCGAGCGCCACCACTTCGGGCGGTAACTCGTCGCGCCGCAGCGCGGTTTTAAATCCAGGCGCCGGGCCGGATACCAAACCAAACCAGATATAACGGGAAAGTGTTTCCGCCGGGTCGGCTACTTGATGCTGCTTGAAAAATTCGCGCACTGCATCCACCGCGGGGCCTTCCTGATGCTGCAATTTCTCTCGCATCTGCGCGCGAAATGTCGACCAATTGTCCGCGCTGACATCCGATTCATATCCCGACGCCAGCAAAGCGCACATGGTGGTGAACATCGCTTCGCGGCCATCCACGGTAACGCTGAGTTCACGCGCACTTTGTATTCTCGTGGTCCTGTCCGCGGCTCCCGGAGGCGTCTGCAGCGTCGCCGGGCTTTGCGCGCGCAGTGCCGGTGCGCAAATACTCGCCAGGCACAAACCAGCTCTCAGCATTCTTTGAAGGATTGTTTTCATTTATCCCGTTGCAACTTTATTTCTCTGTACGGTCTACTGATGATTCTATGGATTCGCTGGAAGTTTGTTTCGCACGCACTGATTTTTTGCTGTTCACCGCCCCTCTTGTCAATTTACAGCCGCCTTCCGCTTCCGTCAAGGAACCCCGAAACTCCTCTGGCTAAGTTGTGTTCCATCGTTGTGGGTGCATCGCCAGGAAGTGGTTAAGTCGGTGCAACCCTTGCGCCGACCATCCGCTTCTGCCTAAATTGTGGATGCGTCCCAGCTAGCACTTGGATGGCTTGACCTATGATGCGTTTCGCTGAATTCCGCATTTCCATGCTGGCCACCTTGTTGGCTGCTGGGTTTTCCTCGCGTGTTGCCGCTCAGCTTGAGCAAAATAATCCCGGCGCTCCTGCGGTGGCATCCCCAAACTCCCAGGACGCCGCCAACAGTTCTTCCAGCAAAACGCCCGCCGGCAAACTCCGCACCTCGGAGGAAGTTCAAATCACCGGCGATCGGCTCTGGTCAGACACCGCGATCGACGTCCAGCCCGGCGAACACATCGTCACCACTGCCACCGGCAAGCTTCGCTACTTCGACGCCAAAGAAGACAGCGGTCCCGATGGACTGCCGCGTGGCTTTAAGGATCTTATTCGTATCTTGCCGCTGAATCAGTCCGGTCGTGGCGCGCTGATCGGTCGCATTGGCGACGCTGAAACCGCGCAACCATTTCTGCTGGGCGCGCAACGTGAAGTTGTAGCACCGGTAGGCGGGCGGTTCTCGGTAGGAATTAATCAGTCCCAAAACGATCTCAGTGAAGGTACTTACAAAATTCGTATTGAAATCTACGCGCCAGACCCTGCTTACAAGAGTGTGGTGACAAAGACCGTCAAATCCATCGCGGGAGTTGACAACGCTTTATTCTCGAAAATACCTCGACGCGTGGCCGATAAAGATGGCAAACCCGGGGACATGGTCAATTTTCTAATTCTTGGCTCGGAAGACGCCATGAAAAATATTTTCACCAGCGCGGGGTGGGTCAAAGTCGATGCCGACGCAAAAGATAGTTTCCTTCGCGGCATCATCGAAAGTCTTTCCAAAGAATCCTATGTCACCATGCCCATGAGCCAACTCTATCTTTTCGGCCGCCCGCAGGATTACGGTTGGGCGCACGCCGAACCGCTTAAAGTCGTCTCCACGCGCAATCATCTTCGCGTCTGGAAAGCGCCATTTCAGGTCAACGGAGAAACGGTTTGGGTCGGCGCCGCTACTCACGACATCGGTTTCGAGCGCGACCAGCGCAACGACAACGTTACTCACAAAATTGATCCCGATATCGACCTCGAACGCGATTACGTCGAAAAAACTTTGCTCAGCACTGGTCAGGTCGCTGAAGTCAGCCACCTCACGCCCGATAACCCGCTGAAAGAAGCGCACACCGCCACTGGCGGAACATTTCACTCCAACGGCCAGGTCCTTATCCTCAAGCTCGCGCCATTCAAAAAGGATTCCGCGCGGGAAAAATAAGTCACGTCTCGCACGTCACGCTATTCTTTTGGCATCCAGAAAGGTTCCTCGGTGCGCACAAATTCCACAGGAACTTCCGTCACAAACGTTTTCAGCCACCGCGCGCATTCTTCCATCCCGGCCTGCTCCGATGGTATGTGACCAGTAACAATCAGCGCCTTGTGCTTCTTTTGCGTTGCGGCGTCGTCTACGTACTCCACCGTTTCCCATTCCCGCGTTTCACCCAAGACCAATACTTCGACATCATTCCGTTCCAGCGCTGTGATTTCTCTGCTCATTCCGGCGGCTCCCGGCGAAAGCGCTACCTTCGTCACTTTCATGCCCGGGTCGCCGACAACCCGCAGGGTGTGCGTTCCCAGTTTCTTCTTCACGCTCGCCGCCAGCTTCTCCACGGTGGTTTCCGGTAACGTAAACAAATATTGGTTTTCTGGATTTTGATATTTTTCCCATCCTAGCGCCTTGACCATTCCTGCTTCGATGCCGTCCGGCTTTCGCAGGTGCCAATGGTCGTGAAATCTCCACACCACCAATCCGTGTTCCTTGATGAACGCGCGCTTCGCCTCCAAAACCGCATCGTTTTCTTTTTGTGGAAGCGTATCCCCCTGGTCCTCGTGATTGTAGAAAGTCGGTTCGTGCGTGATGATCAGATTTTTTCCCGAAGCCGCCGCGCGTTCCAGCACATCCATAGTCGCCATCATCGTCACCGCGATCCCCGTCACCCGCGTTCCCGGATCGCCCGCCTTGAACGTATCCACCGTCTCCGTTTTCCACGGCACTCCCACATGCCCCTGTATGCGCTCCACAATTTCTTGCGCCGTCAACTTCCGCTCGGGAACTGCCTCCTCCGCCGCCGCAGGCCGATCCATCTGCAAGAAGATCACTCCAATAAGAATCAACACGCCGGCGCACGGCTTTACCAGTATTTGCAGGTCAATTCGCATTTGCATGTCCTATCTATTCCAGAACTTTCAACGCCACTCGCTCATGATTTCAATGTGCGAACCAATATTATATACTTGACTCAAGGCAACCCTTTCCGTACAATTCTATTCATAGTAGTTAAGCGCGTTTCTTCTTAGCTATTTGCGTCTTACCAACGTGCTCCTTCAAGGCTTTTACGATCTTCGGATGAAACAGATGGTTAAGGGCTTCATCGGTAGTCATTTTCATCGGGTGCTTCTTAGATTTCGTTTTTGAGGTTTTAGTCATGCCAACCAGCCTTTGCGAAGTGTTCGAGAAGTTCGGAAACGATGAGAACTGCCGCGAGTATCTAGAGTCTCTGCGCTGGCCAAAGAAGGTCGCTTGCCCTGAATGCAAGTCTGAGAAAATCTCCCGCGTGTATGAGCGCAAAACATTTGATTGCGATTCATGCCGCTACCAGTTCTCCGTTCTCGCTGGCACGATGTTCCATGACACGCATCTGCCGCTGCACAAGTGGTTCGCTGTTACCTATCTGCTGTGTGAGTCCCGCAAGGGCATGAGCGCGAATCAGATTAAGCGGATGATGGGCGTGAGCTACAAGACCGCGTGGTATCTCTGCCATCGCATTAGAGCGGCCATGAAAGAAACGGAAGGCCACAAACTCAAGGGAACGGTAGAGATTGACGAGACATACGTTGGCGGCAAGACCCATGACAATCACAAGTCGCAATGGGACAAGCGCACTCCAGTAATCGGCATCCGTGAGCGTGGCGGCTGCTTGCACTTCATCAAGGGCGACCAACTCGATCAGGACAAGATGTATGACATCATCGCCCGTAACGTAGACAAGACCGTCGACGTAATCATTACCGACGAATCGCGGCTCTACAACTTTACACAGACACAATACCGCAAGGTTCCGCACAAAACCGTCAATCACGGGCGCAAGGAATACGTTCGCGGGGATGTGTATACCAACACGATTGAATCGGCCTTCTCGCTGCTGAAACGCGGCATCATCGGCACATGGCATCGCGTGAGCGCAAAGCACCTGTCGGCCTACTTGGATGAAATGACTTGGAGATTCAATAATCGTAAGAACCCCTATCTGTTTCGCGACACGCTGCTCAAAATGCTGGTTGCAAAGAATGTCGAGTACAAAGAACTAACGCGAGCAGCTTAATTTTGCGGAGACGAATACACTAGCTTCCACTGGCTATCTCTTACTTCCACGGTAGCAAGCCCTTCTTTCTTTTGCGGATTTGGGAAGTCACCATGGATAACGAGAAATTCGTAAAACTCAGCGTTACGCGTCTGAATCTGAACATAGTAAGTACCACCGCCTAGGACAATATCAGTCATGACCCCCTTCTTTCCGGGAGAGAGGGGGCCAAGCTCTCTTATCACCAGTGGACGCATTAAGTTATCCCAATCTTGTGGAGTAACAGGGGGAGTAGTTTTAATTTCAGATAAAACTATGTGGCACCTTTGCAGTGGCAATGGGCCTGAGTTCATTACCGCTAACTGAGCCGATCCACCTCCGCCGAATAGTGCTTCGAGATAGCAGTACTGATCTCCACCCGTAATTTGCCCCAATGCTGAGTTGGAGACATTGGCAATATCTTGCTCACGCTTTATTACGGCTTGAAAACCCTGTTCGGTTCTCGCGAAAATTCTATTGCTCTTATCAATGGCCGCCTTTAATCCTTCAGCCGTTTTGTTGAATTCTTCTTTCTGTTGCTCCCGAAGCTGGTCTAGCTTTTTCTCTTCCTTGTCAAACCGATCATTTTGGTCTTTCCGCGCCCTTAGGTTAGCTTCATCACCTTTGTTGATGGCAATAATTTCAGTAGTCGCAAGTATCGTGATGATGACAATCCACGCTACCTTTTCTAGAGGTCGCATCTCTGTTCGTAAACTCATGAGCGCAGCCCCAGCGCCAAGCAAGCCGATTGAGACTCCCGGAGACGGACCAGTAATTGCCGCCCATACTGCGACAATCGTGCCGCATACAGCCAAGAGAACAGCGACTGGAGTGCTATTCCAAAGATTAACGGTTCGCTTTTCCCATGGACGCATTGCAGGCCACCCCCTTTCCTCTTGGTAGGCAAAGTTTTTCACTTTGCACCGCAATCGGATTGTGCCCCAACCTTGAGTGAGGTATATAATCCTGCTGCGAACTCTCAGATCTAACGGGTGGCCGCAGTGGCTACTTCCCTTTTGCGTGATTCTTGCCACAACGCGATGTATGGTTTCAGCTCATCCATCATTTTCTGAAATTGCGTCAAATCCAAAGACTGCGCGCCGTCGCTGACGGCCTTCTCTGGCGCGGGATGCGCTTCGACGATTAATCCATCGGCTCCGATTGCCACGCCGGCCCGGCACAGCGCCGGCACCAGGCTGCGTTTGCCCGTGGCATGACTCGGATCGAGAATCACCGGCAAATGGGTCAATTCATTCAGCGCCGGAATCGCCGCAATATCACAAGTGTTGCGTGTCACCGTTTCAAACGTCCGGATTCCGCGCTCGCACAAAATCACCTCCGCGTTTCCGTGCGCCACAATATATTCCGCCGACATCAGCAACTCTTTCACCGTGCTGCTCAGGCCGCGCTTCAACAGCACCGGCCGCCCGCATTTTCCCAACGTCTTCAGCAGCATGAAATTCTGCATGTTTCGCGCGCCTACCTGCAGGATGTCCACGTATTGCGTGATCATTTCCACGTCACGCTCGCTCATCACTTCGGTAATAATCGCCAGCCCCGTGGCCTTTTTCGCTTTTTGCAACAGCTTTAATCCCGCTTCTTCCATCCCTTGAAAATCGTATGGCGAAGTCCGCGGCTTGAACGCTCCTCCGCGTAGGATTTTTGCTCCCGCTTTCGCGACTCCCTCCGCCGATTTCATGATTTGCTCTTCCGACTCCACCGAGCACGGCCCAGCCATGACCACGAATTCGTCGCCGCCGATCTCGATTCCATCCACGCGAATGCGAGTTTTCTCCTTGCGAAATTCCCTGCTCACGAATTTGTAGGGCGCGGAAATCCGCGTAACGCTGTCCACCTGCGGCATGGCTTCCACGGACTCGAAACACGCGGTTACATCGCCGACGCCCACCACGCCAATCACCACGCGCTCTTCGCCTTCGATGGAATGCACCTTGTAACCGTAGTGACGAACGATTGCGCATACTTCATCGATTTCTTCGCGTGTGGAATGCAGCTTCATGGAAATAATCATGGTCGTCGTCTTCCCTTCAAAATATTTCCCGCCCAAAAACAAAAAAGCCCACTCGGTGCGAGTGGGCTAAAACTTTCTTTGGTCTGCTTAACTTCGAGAAAGGCCCCTCGTCACCTGCATGGGTGCGTCCGTAAATCGAAACCAATACGAGTAGGCGGCGTAATTCATGCCCGCTAGTCTAGTCAGTTTGCCGCAAAGATTCAACAGTTGTGTTTATTATTTGCGTTATTAGAACTTTTAATACCAGAACGAATCGATCCGCGCGGATAAATCAGTAAAGCAAAACGGCAATCCGGAATTTTGCGAATCCCGAATTTTTATTCGCTTCGCAAGCTCCGACCGCCGCTGCCTGGAACCTTCCGCTTTGCAATTTTCCGTCAAGCTCGCGCGGGATTTGCCGCAAGTCCGCGGTTTCGTAGCGCATCACCAAGGACGGACGCAGCCCAACAAATCCGCGGTCCATGCCGCAAGTTTTGCGCGCTTCTTCCGTTCCACCCAGCATGCGCAAACCGCGCGCGGCGAGTTGCGAGCTGACTTGAAATTCCTGCGCGTCCAATTCCAGATTCGCCACCGTCTGAGAAAAATCCTCAACCGCGAATAAATATTCTCCGGATTGTGCTACCGCGATTCCAACCGCGGAAAGTTGCGGATCCAACAAATTTGCGCGGTGCGGCGGCGAATTCATCCACTGCACGTGAATTCCCGGAGCGCTCACGCCTTCGGCGACATTTTCAGCAATTACGCGAAACCGCGCGCCAGCCTGCGACGCGCGCTGCTGCAACGGAAGTTCGCCTGGCAACTGATGCGACAGCATGTTCTGCTGAACCATGCGCAGCGCATGCTGGCGGGCGGCGGCGGCGAGAGACGCATCCCACTGGAGTTGTGAAAGGCCCTGCGCGACGCGCTCACGGTTGGCGGCGTCGAACAGAATGCGCTCAGGCGAAGAGTCCAGAGGCGAAGCGGAGTGAGCCGCAGGAAGCAAAATTAGAAAACCAAGCAATGCGCCAAGGAACAATGCGGCGATGCGGATTATGTGTGTACTTCTACGTGGATGAGGAGTGGTATGCGAATCAAAAGTGATCGAATTGGAGTGGGTGATCATGAAGCTTACTCCTAAAGTCTTGAGGAATATTAGACAGCGCGGGAATGGAGAATGCTGCAAGTAAGAAGGACAGGTGGAGAAAGAGGATTACTGACCGGGAGAACAGGGCGAACGGAAGCGAAAGGTACAGGTATAAAATTAATCAATAAAAATGCGGGTTTTTTGACGGGGAATTTTGGGAGGGGAAAATTTTTTTGCGATGTCTAATCCGCGTTCTTGCCAATCGCGGTTCGCGGAACCGGGCGGCATTGTTGCCTGCCGGATTGCAGCGGCCGATCTAACCGCGGACGTGGACGGCGCTAAAGCTGAGGATGACGTGCCCGCCGGTGGTGGGGCGTCCAAAGCTCATCATGGGACGGAAGCGCGAAAAGAAAAGCAGTTGATCGAGTTGATGGCGAAGCTCGGGGCTGGATGGCCCGGAGATAATCTGGTAATCGAGCATGGTGCCTTGTGCGCCGACGGTAACGTCAACGAGAAGACCGTGGGGCAATGATAATTCAAGATCATGTTGTCCATTGGCCCAGGTTTCGGGATATTCAGAAAGCGAAATAACTTCCGCGGGACGAAGGAGATTGGTGGGCACATCGCTGCCAACGGCTTGCACGGTGGTGGTGGGCCCAATCATTTGCAAAACGATGGCGAACACCACGATGGCGGAAAAGAATCCGCCGGTGGCGGGAACCGTGAGTGGCCGAAACACGTTATCGAAGAGAATCTCCACGCGGTCGCGGAAAGCGCGCCAACGCGAGGCCAGATCACGTTGCGGCAGGGATTGCGCGGCGGCGACTTTGATGCGCACGGCGAGATCAGCCGGGGGAACCGCTTTGGGGGTCTGCGAAAGCAGGACGGAGAGTTTGCGATATTGCTGCAACTCACTGCGGCAGGGATCGCAAACTTCCAAGTGTTCGCGAACCAGAGCGCGTTCGCGGACACGCGCCGAACCGCTAGCGGCGTCGTCCATATAACCAGCTAATTTTGCGCGAACAGTTGTGCACTTCATTGGAGTTCCTCAAGCCTTTGCTGCGTAAAACCTTCCTGCAACCGTGCATGACTCGAAACTCGCTCGGCCATGACTTTTACCGCGTGAGGGCCGGCAAAACCGTGATGAATTTTTTCGTTTTCAGCGGCGAGATACTGCTGTCGCCGTTGTGCGGCTTCTGATTCGTGGCGGCTACCAAGATCGCTCGCGTGGACGGGACCCAGTAGCGGCCGGAGAATTTCCTTGAGCAGTCGCCGTCCGCGCAAGATGCGAGACTTGACGGTGCCGACATTGCACTCGAGAACTTCAGCGACTTCTTCGTAGCTGAGGCCTTCGAGATCGCGAAGGATGACGGCGCTGCGGAAGACGTGCGGGACTTGCGCGAGGGCATGTTGCACGGCAACTTGAATTTCGTGCGCGGCAAGCTGCTCGAAAGGATTGGGGCCAAGGTCTTCAACTTCGATGGCGTGATGCCCTTCTTCCGGCTCGACATCGAGTGAAACATTTTTTTGCAGGTGACGCTTGAACCAGCGCTTGTGATTCAGCGCTTCTCGAATGGCGATGCGGTAAAGCCAAGTCTTAAGCGAACTGCCCTGGCGGAAATGATGTATCCCGCGAAAGGCTTTGAGAAAAACTTCCTGGGAAGCGTCGGCGGCGTCAGCGGTATCGCCAAGCATGCCGAGGATCAGGTTATAGACAGGGGCGTGGTAGTGAGTGACGACCCAATCGAATGCGGTTTCGGAGCCGGACTGCAACTCGGTAACGAGTTCGGCTTCGTCCCGTCCCCAAGATAAAGCGCTAGCCCAATCGGACACGATGTGCCTTTCCGGCCCCGCTGGGAGGGCCACCCTGCACATGGCACCGTTCGCGAAGAACGGGGGAACTAAATGCTCCGGGAAAAGTAGATGCCGGAGGTCCGCTCAATTGATTAGACACCGGGACGAGCGGAGATGTTTCCCGGATGGAGAGCATTGTTGCACCAAGGGGCAAGAGTAGCAATAGTGCCGAAGGGCGATGGAAGGAAGGATTTTGACGGGAGGACTCATGGGAAGTTGGCTCCTTTGGGGGAGGGGGGTACCCCGGGGGTAGTATAGATGTATCAAACGAAAGGGGTTGCTGGAAGGCATTTTGTAGATGTATCAAAGCAAAGGAGTTGCTGGTGTGGCGTTGCATAGATGTATCAAAGGAAAGGAGTTGAGTCCTTGACAGTTTTCGGACGATGAAGGATAGCTCCGCTGTTGGGGCTGGGAGGCGGGCGGGGAGAAGCATGGATTACGGTAGCAGAAAATTATTACATTGTCAACAGTTAACTGTGTGGTACTTTGCTGGGATTCGCCGGAGCAAGCAGGCCAGGAGAAAAAACCGTGGCTTCCATCGCCGCCGTCCACGGCTGCGGCACTGTTTTCATCCAGCGGTCCAGGTCAAAATGTGTCGCGAGAATCGTTCCCTCGGCGTGAATCGCGCCACTGCGATCCTTCACGCAGTAGCTGATCGTCCTCTTGTGAACATCCAAACCAAGTGTAGTACATAGTCTGCATGGGGGAGCCTCCTTGGTGTTTCTGAATCAGCGCGATCGCTGAGTTCAGCTTTTTTACACCATGCGCTCCTCTCTTGACCTATACATTCAAACTTATCGTCCACTTGCGTGGTTGTGCCTCGACGTACCCGGTAGATTGAGTTGGGTGCGGTCGTTACAAGCCTCGGAGCACCACTTTTTCGATTAACAAAGCAATGAGCACGACCTGGACAATCATGATGGGCGCGTACGGGATCCACTTCACGGCGCAACGGTGCAGCTGCGAAACTGAGATCATTGGCCAACAGACCAACAGCTCTCAAGGTCTTACAAAAAGGAGCAATCCGTCCATCCCACACACTTTCGATTCGCTTTGGGAAAGAGCCCGCGGCAATGCAGGAGATTGACATCCATCAGCGCATTGACTATATTCGTCGCGCTGGCCATGCCGATTCGGCTGACTGCGCACGACCAGAGGTCTCCTTTTCCCCCGCGGAAGTTTAGAGCTATTTGCGCAGTTCACCGATCCCGCTAGCATGGCTCGCACAGTCCGAAGGCTTGTGATGAGACCGAAGAATGGCATTTCGCTGGCCGCAATCTTTAGTGGTGTGGTTCTGAGTGGAGGCAATTATGGATGCGCCGGAGGTGGCGGTTCAGCTAAACCGCTATCGTCGCCACCGATGTCGGCGAACATGTCGCCTTCCAGCACGCCGACCTTGCGCTCTGTCGCGCAACCGCCTTCGCGTAAGATTTCCTTTGCATTTGAAGAAACACCCCTCCCTTGCTGCACAGAGAAACTAATTGTGTGGGAAGCGACGACGACTCAGACCCGAGATGCTCTTCCTGAGCTGAAAGCTGGCTCCTCGGCTGAGGAGGAAAGGCAACAGCAAGAACTCGCCGCGATCGGCGCGGCGGCAGCTACGGGAGATCAAGCGGCGCTTCGTAACGCCCTCCTGAGTCCAGATCCTACGGTGGCGACGGTGGCCTTCCAGAACCTGACGGAACTCGACCCCGCATTAGCGGAACAGGCTATCGCAGGCGCGGCGAAAAGTGATCAGCCTATGACACGACTGAAGGCCCTGCAGCTTCTTGATCAGGTAAGCGAAGCTGACGAGGGCATCGTCTTGTCGGGCCTCCGCGATGCGCTCGGTGACCAAGACCCGGGGGTGAAGGTATACGCAGTCCAGGCTCTAGCAGCGCGCGGCGTGCCGGAGTCGATCGATTACCTGCGCCAAGCTTTTCCGGATTTAGATCTTAAGCTGAAGATGATGGTCATCGAGGCTGTAGCCCACAACGAGGAGGGCCTTCCGCTCCTTCAGGATGCTACGGCGGACGCGGATGAGTCGGTTCGCAGCGCAGCTTCTTCGTGGCTCGCGCAGGCAAACGCCGTGGAGTAAGTAGACCATTTCTTATGTCTCGAAGTTCTGTCCGCATCTGTGGCATGACCCGAGGCGAAAAGGCAAGCGATTACTTTGAGTCTGTGTTGACGTTGCGACATTAGAGTGATAGGAGAGTGATACTGTTCGTCCCCATCCGGTAAAGAAATATTCGTCCTACACCTGTGTTGGAGGGCTACCATGAAAACGAAAGAATCTTTTTCCCGCCGTGCGTATATGCTTTGTGCGGCAATGTTCTTCGTCTGGTTTGGCGTTGGCGTCCTGCTTGTTCCGGTCGCCACCACCAAGCGCTTGATGGCTCCCGCCT
>DATNME010000035.1:0-70992 GCA_035602385.1 Candidatus Dormiibacterota bacterium | reverse complement strand
GGCCCTTCACTTCCATGGTTAGCGGTTTTTCCAGTGGATATGCCGAGCCAATCTCCATCTTGATCTGCTCCGCTGTGCGTTCGCCAACCAGCAAGTTGTACTTACGCTTTAAATATTGCATCACCGCTTCGTCCATTTCGTTGCCGGCCACGCGCACCGAACGCGAATACACGATCCCGCTCATCGAAATGACCGCGATGTCCGTCGTTCCTCCGCCGATGTCCACAACCATATTTCCCGACGGTTCTTCAATCGGCAGGCCCGCGCCGATTGCCGCGGCCATCGCCTGCTCCACCAGGTAAACCTCGCTCGCCCTCGCACGGTACGCGGAATCCTGCACGGCTCTTTTTTCTACCGGAGTAATCTCACTGGGCACACCGATCACAATCCGCGGATGCACCAGCACGCGGCGGTTGTGCGCTTTCTGAATAAAATACGTCAACATTTTTTCCGTGACTTTGAAGTCCGCGATCACCCCGTCCTTCATTGGCTTGATCGCCACAACATTGCCCGGGGTGCGGCCCAGCATTTCTTTCGCTTCACGACCCACCGCCACAACTTCGCCGGTGGCCTTGTTTATCGCCACAATCGACGGCTCGTTTACCACAATCCCTTTGCCCGCGGAAAACACCAGCGTGTTCGCCGTCCCCAGATCGATCGCCAGGTCGGAAGAAAAAAGACTGAACACCGATCTCAGGTTGTATCCGTTCTTGTTCATTCCCACTTTCCCCCTGGCCGAAAAATCTGGTCGCGCGGCAAACACGCCTAAACTATTGTCTACCCGCGGAGCGTTATGCGCAAAATCCTGCCTGCTGCAGGCAGGCGCGGCCGCGCCACTATTTTGGTATCACAATCGATACTTGCTGCTTGGCCGTCCCGCCCCGCCGGTTTGATCCTATTACCGTGATCATGTGTTGACCGGGTTCCAACGGCTCAGTGAAATGGCGGAATGCGCCGTCCGCTGCGATATTCGCCACGGACTGCCCATTAATAATTAACGCCGCGCCGGGTTCCGTGCGCCCAATCAGTTCACATACCCGGCCATGAATTTGCGTGGTCTCAATATCCAGCACCATCTCCTGCGATTTACCCTGGGCCACTAGCGTGAACTTGAAAGTTTCGCTGGTCTCGCTGGTTTCTTTTTTGGAATTTGTCGCGGTGACATTCCAAAAATACTCCCCGGCCTCCAGTCCGCTCACGTCCGTGCTGCCCCCTCCGGCCTTCACTTCCTTCACCATTTTCGTGAACATCGATGTCGTGCTGATTCGCAACGTATAAGAAATTGCGTCCGCGCTGGTTTTCCATTCGAAATGCACTGGAGTAGTTTTTGGATTCTCGCCGATGACCGGCGCAAGATTCAGCGGCCCAACCAATTCTGGTGGCGCTAGAACGTTGGCCTTCTGCGTCGGACCGCCGTTCGCGAAACTTACTTTCTCATACTTGGTCAACTCGATCTTTTCCTGGCCGCGCTGGACTTCCGCCGAACCTGTGTTCACTATGATTTCGTGTTCATTCTTCTGCGGATCATTTTTGATCGTCGCGCGGCTGTTCTGTTGCACGTGTGCGGTCGCGTCCTCAACGCTCACGCTCGCTTGCGAGTCCGGCGAAGTACCCGTCGCCAGGTCCACCGTGCCGGTATTGATGCGTACCGCCGTCGTGGAATGATCCCGGGTCACATCGTTTTCTTCCACCGTCACCAACGTGTCCGATTTCACTGTGTATTCCGTGCCATCGGCAAACGTAATTCGCGCCGCTCCATCCGACGCGGTTTGAATTAAATCACCCTTATCCAGCGCGGTGTGATAATCCGCCTCCACCCACTGCACCGAGTTCACCTTCTTCACTTGCACCTTGCCATCTAGGTTCACGAACTTGGCTTGCGTCTGCTGTAGTGGCGCATTTTCGCTGTCTGCCGGCGTGATTGCGTTGGTTACTTTCCGCAATTCACTCGCGTACCACTCCGGCGCTGCTACATAAGATCCCGCCAAAAGCAGTCCAACGGCTATAAGCGCGTACACCATTACCGTCTTGTACGTTACCGCGTGCCAGTACACTTCTACGCCATGGCTCTTCGGAACTACCTCCGGCGTTGGCGCCGCCGGCGGGTGCTTGGGGTCGAATGGAGTTTGCATGGGCACGATGTTTACGCTGTGAATGCTCCAATTTTGCAATGTAGCACAGCGCTTTGCGCCGCAGAGAATGGCGATTGGCCGCGTAGTCAAACTGCAAATAGCGTTTCCGCCGCTTTTTACAGGTCGACACTCTTTCCCCATTCGCCCCTACCACGACCCGTCATTCTGAACGGAGCAGGCCGACATTTTCTCCCTCCGCTCCTGCGGAGGGTCGGCCTGCGCAGTGAAGAATCTCTCCCCTCCTGCTTGTCAACTTCCTTGCGCTTGTAGCCCAGTCGCCCCTAGGAGGGGTCATACCGATTTGAGGCCAACACCCTTATAGCCTTATAATCTTATGTTCATTAAGTGATCGGAGACAGACAGTATGGCTGGTGCTTTTGAAAACAAGAAAGTCGGCGTTCGCATTCTTTTCGGCATAATCATCGGCTTAATCGCCCTCAGCATGTTGCTTTACCTTGTCCCGCAAGGTCCGAGCACTGGCGAAGCTTCCACCGACACTCTTGCCAAAGTCGGTGACCAGACTGTCTCGGTCTCGGATGTGCGCACTCAACTGACTGAAATCTCCAAGCGCAATAATATTCCTAAACAGTTGGAAAGCCTCTACGCGCAACAAATTCTGAATCAACTCGTCTTTCAAAAAGAAATCGAATACGAAGCCAAGCGTCTGGGCATCGGCGTTTCCGAAAAAGAACGTGCTGATCGTATCCGTCAGTACCTGCCCACGGCTTACAACGGCGACACCTTCGTCGGCATGGATCAATACGCCGCTCAAGTGCAGCAGCGTTTTCAACTTACCGTCCCGGTTTTCGAGGAACTGGTCCGCCAGGGCCTGCTCGAAGAAAAATTTCGCAAGATGGTTACCGACGGCATCAGCGCTGGTCCCGCTGAATTGTTAGACGAGTTTCGTTATCGCAATGAAAAAATCAAGCTCGATTATGCCTTGATCAAACCGGAAGACCTCGAGGCAAAAATCACTCCAACGGAAGCCGAAATAAAAGCCGCTTACGACAAAAATAAATCCAGCTATCAAATGCCCGAAAAACGTGTCGTTCGCTACGCCCTCGCTGACACCATGCAGCTTCTTCGCAACACCGAGCTTTCCAACGAAGAACTCAACACTGCGTACACCCGTAATTTGCAGCAATTCAATGTGCCCAACCGCGTCCATGTTGAGCACATCTTGCTCTTCACCAAGGGCAAAACCGACGCTGAAGTATCCGAAATCCGCAAAAAAGCCGAAGACGTCCTGAAACAGGCAAAAAAAGGCGCAAAATTCGAGGACCTGGCTAAAAAATACTCCGAAGATCCGGGCACTAAAGATAAAGGCGGCGACCTCGGTTGGCTCGTTCAAGGACAAACCGTCAAGGAATTCGAGCAGACCGCTTTTGCCTTACCCGTTGGCGGCATGTCGGATCTGGTTCAGACCGTCTACGGTTTTCATATCATCAAGGTTTTGGAAAAAGAAACGGCTCATACAAAATCCCTCGCCGAAGTCAAAGACGCCCTTCGCGCTCCCTTGGTTCGCCAGAAAGCCGACGATCAAGCCGCCCAGATTGCCGATAAACTTTCCGCCGCGATTCGCCAATCCAATAAAACCTCCTTGGATGAGCTAGCCCAGAAGTTCAATCTAACCGTCGCGGAAACCCGCGCCATTGGCCCTAACGATCCGCTTCTGGAACTCGGCAACACCCCCGACGTGAAGAATCAGGTGTTTCGTCTTCGCAAAGGCGAGCTGAGCTTGCCCCTCAAAACCGATCGCGGCTATGTAGTGCTCTCCATCAAGGAAATTTTGCCGGCGCATCAGGGTTCCCTGGATGAGTCTCGCGACAAAATTATTGCCGAGCTGAAGACCCAAAAGGCCATTCAGGAAGCCAAATCCAAAGCCGACGACCTGGCTCGACGCGTAAAAGCCGGCGAAAAATTCGATGCCGCCGCCAAAGCTCTTGGCCTTGACCCCAAGTCTAGTGACAGCTTCGCGCGCAACGGCTCCGTAGCCGGAATCGGCAACGCTAAGTCGCTTTCTGCGGCGTTCGCCATGAACGTCGGAGACGTCGGCGGCCCGCTAAATGTCGGGACCAATTGGGTGGTGTACCGTGTCGCGGAAAAAACTCCGGCTAACCCATCCGATTTTGAAAAGCAGAAGAAAGAAATCACCGAGCAGGTTCTCCAGGCCAAGCGCAGCCTGGCCTATGACACCTTTCGCGCCGCCTTGGAACAGCGTTTGAAAAAGGAAGGCAAGCTCCAACTCATGCCCGAAAAGATGAAGAATTTCACCAGTTTTAGCTAACTTAACTTGTTGTAAATAAACTATTTAACGCGACTGCCAGTGGTTGGGACTTGCCTCCCCGCCCCGGTATCGCTATCCTATCTACGTACCCATTGGTGCCTGGTTTCGCTCGGGATCTGCTCCCCGCAACTTTCCATCTTGTCCGGCTGTACGGGCCCCAGTGCCAATTGCTTACTCGATGCAAATCAGAGGCTCCAAAATCATGGCGGTTCGCGCCTCTCGCGCTAAAAACGAATATCGTTGCAGCATAGAACTGAACCAAACCGGCAAATATTGCATCCGGGTCCGCGTTGTATACCCCCGTCACGCCTGGACTCTCTGTGTCTTTTTCCTCGCTTCTTCGTTTGATCGCAGCATGAAAAAACTCGGCCAGACTTTAAGTTTTCTCCAGCGTCACGAGGAAAAATTGTGGTTCTGGGGCGTCGACCGCGCCGAAGACATGGGTTTTTCCGCCGAATTCTTGAAAGAAGCCGGCCTCCAGCTCGATCTTCGCTCCGAATTCCCCAGGAGAGCTGCCAACCTCGCCCTCACGCCTGAGAATGACGTACCCGCCTTCCTTCTGGGACCGGTGCGCCGCGATCTCGCCGAGGCAATCGAGCTTCCCCGCCTGGCCTATAACGAGCAATAAACATTCCTGCTGTCTCTTCCGTATTGACAACCCTTCGCATCTTCGCCATCATGCCCCGGGCCCAACGTTTCATCGCAAACTGTCCTGCGAACATGTCTTGCCCTACCCAGCGCTTCCCAGCGTACGCGCAGCCCGGCATCCGCAGGCATTGCCAATCAAGAGAGGCCAATCAAGAGAGGCCAATCAAGAGAGGAAGTGAAAGATATGCAACGCATTAAGACTCGTCCTTATCTCGCTCTGTTCGTAGCGCTATTGTTCCTCGCATTGGACCTGCCTATCCGCGCCCAATCCGCGCAGGAGCCGGCAGACCAGGGCGCTAACTCCACCGCCACTTCCAAAAAGAAAACAAAAAAGAAAAAAGCTCAGGCTGACGCTGCCACCTCCGCCACCAACACCCCCGATTCCGCGGCCACCACGTCAAAAAAGAGCCGCAAGAAAAAGGCCGCCGCGGACGCCGCTGCCACCGCCGACACTGCCCCCGGATCAACCACCGCGGCCAATGAGGCAACCTCCACGAAGAAGCACCGCAACAAGAAAGCTACCGCTGACACCTCCGCTGCTGCTACGCCCCCAGCCTCCGCCAATACCAGCGCTGACGCGAACACCACCAGCACCACCGCAAACAAAAAGAGCCGCAGAAAGAAAGCTGACGCTTCGGCTAACACTTCCGCCCAAACCGGTTCCGCCTCCGCAACTACTTCGAAGCCCTCTTCTTATTCCGACTCTCCCGCTTCCAGCTCTTCCGCTTCCAGCTCATCAACCAACACTCCAGCCACAACCGCTCCGTCAAAGCCGGCCCCTGCCACAGCGCGTCCAACTCCGCCTGCCAATACCTCCGGCATGGTCTGGGTGAACACCGAATCCGGCGTCTTCCACAAGCCCGGTACTCGCTGGTATGGCAAAACCAAGCAAGGCAAATACATGTCTGAAGCGGATGCCGTGAAAGCTGGATACCGCGCGTCGGCAAAAAACTAAAATTTCTTAAAGGAGAAAAACGAAATGAAGAGCCATTTGAATCGCGTGCTGTTCGCCGTGCTGGTGCTACTCCTCGGTTTTTCCGTTGCCGTTTCTGCCCAGCAGGCCCCGGCAAAGAAGCACACTAAATCCGCTGCCAAATCCGCTGCCGCTGCTCCTTCCGGCGATCTCGTCGATATCAACACTGCCACCAAGGAACAACTCGACGCCCTGCCGGGCATCGGAGCCGTCTATTCGCAGAAAATAATCGACGGCCGCCCCTATGCAAAAAAGACCGACCTGGTTCGCAAAAAGGTTATTCCGCAAGCTACCTACAACAAAATCAAGGACCAGATCATTGCCAGGCAATCCGGTTCAACCATTGGAAAAAAAGATAAAAAATCCGACAAAAAGATGTAGCCTGCCCCTTTTCGAAAAACAATTGTCGAAAAAAATCGTCGAAAAAAAACCCCGAAGTCGCCGGTGTGGCGGTTCGGGTCTTTTTTGTCTGAATAAAATTTACTTATCGCGCACAATCACTTCGCCGCGTCCCACCAACTGTTCATTCAGCCACAACCGGTATTTGTACGTTGCCGGCTGCGTCCCCGCTCTTGGCGGCCCGCTCATCATCCGCATTCCCGCAGGCGCCTGAAAAATATTCGATGAAAAAGGGCAGCGGTTCACATCAAACTCCACTCGCAGATTTCCCGCATCGGAAATCCACGAAATTTGATCTCCCGGGTCCAGAACCACCACCTCCGGAATCAGTCCTACCAATACCGGCCGCTCAGCCATTTTTCTTCACACCATTCTCTCTTAATCCCCAATTTTCATGAATACGCTCGGTTCAAGAACCATAACACATCCAATCCAGCCGCCGCTAATGTTGTACCCGCCAGCCGGGCGTCACGTCCTGGTGCCTACTGTCTTCCCACATTAGTACTAAAACTTTGCCCAAGTGTGGTAGCCTCCCCCCGTCTCGCTTTGAATCGTGTTGATTCTTAAGCACTTTTACGCGTCCTTTTGGCACCCGATCTGCATTAGGACCTGCGTGTCCTCGACTGGGTGCCGCTGTCGGTCTCAGCCGAGGGTAGCAAGGCTGTCGTTCCTTCTAACAGCCCGGCCCAGAGGGAAAATGAAAGAAACAACCGCAATTAAATCACTGTTCTACGCCCTGATGCTGGTATCTCTAGCGTTGCCTTGCGCGGCGATTGCCGACGACGGACACGGAGACCAGAACAACTCTCAGAACGAGAACGATGGAAACAACAACAATAACAACGACCAAAACAACAACGACGATAACGGTGGGAAGGTCCCGGTGAGTGTCCCCGAACCGGCTACCATGACTCTCCTCGGTGTTGGTTTAGTCGGTCTGGCTGCGAAATTTCGCAACCGCCGCTAACCCATCCACGCCAAAACAGTAAAGCCTCTGTCGCTTCCAGCCCTGCGACAGAGGCTTTTTTTGTTACACACGTTGGAATGCAGAGGCTAGCTAACGATAATCCTCAGTCCTCGTCATCTTCATCATTGTTGCGATTGTTGCGATAACCGCGGTCGCCGTAATAGTAGTTGTTGTTGTTATTGTTGCGATAACCACGGTCGCCGTAATAGCCGTTGCGGTCATAGTTCCCGTTGTCGCGCCATTGCCGGTTCCATTGCTCTGCTTCTGCCTGGCAACTTCGCTGCTCTTCCAGCAATTCATGGCGTTGGAAATTGGCTTGGCTGCTATAGTAGCCATAATTTTCGATGGCTTCTTCTAATCTGTACTGCGCTTCCTCCACCCTTTGCTGGCAATCGTATGGATTACCCGCTTGCGCTCGCGGCGCTCCTGCAAACGCCACAGCGCCCAACCCTGCCGCAACCAAAACTGCCTTCCGTAGAGCAGACTTCATGTTAAGTGATTGCAATTTCATCATATCCTCCCATGGGCCTGTCTAGCTGGGTTTCGGAGGTCCACCTAATCAAACCCCCTGCCCGACAGAATGTTGCGCCGCCATTAACCTCAGTGAAATGCGTTGTTTGTGACTATTGTGTTTGCGAAGTTTGCTGCGTCGACATTTGCTAGGCGGGGAATCATCCCCTTACCCATATGCCCACCACCCGCGAACCGTCATTCTGAATGAAGCGAGCCAACTTTTTTCTTCGCTTTGCTCCTGCAAAGCGTTGGCTCGCGAAATGAAGAATCTCTCTTCTCTTTACGCTCCCGCCGCCCTGTCGCGAAAGCTCTCCTTCGTCTCATCCAAATAATGATCCAGCGTCCTCGGCGCGCCTCCCAGTAACTTCGGCAAAATCTCAGTCACTTGCGCGGCATTGCCCGTCCGGTAATATTGCTGCAATTCCAGTATTGCCGTCACCTGCCATTCCGGCATGCCCATATCCAGCATCGCTTTTCGCTGCGCTTCTTCCGGTATATCCACAAATTTCACCGCCCGTCCCGCCGCCCGCGCAATCCGTTCTGCAACCTCTGCATTGCTGAACGCCTCCGGTCCAGTCAGTTCATATATTTTCCCCGCGTGCGCTTCCGGCTCGCTCAAGATTTTCGCCGCCACCTTCGCAATGTCTCGCACATCGATCAAACTGATTTTTGCGTCGCCCATCGCCGCATAAAACGCTCCTTGCGACCGGATGCTTGTCGCGTTGTACGTCACCAGATTCTGCATGAATCCATTCGGCCGCAATATCGTGTATTTCAACCCGCTGGCCTTCAACTTGTCTTCCACCTTGCGGTGCCAGCTGGGAAACGATTTCGCGTAATCCTCCGCCCCCAGCGCCGAGTTCAACACCACATGCTTCACGCCATGCTCGCGGCACGCATCAATCACATTGCTCTCCAGCTCCACGAGCCGCGGAATCGGCGAGCACACCAGAAACACCGTCTCCACGACATCCAGCGCCAGCTCCAAACTATCCTTGTCCGCAAAATCTCCCACCACTTCTTCCACATCCGGCGGCGCCTTCTTCGCATCTTCCGCGTTGCGATACAACGCCCGCACCTTCTCCTTCGTCTTGCGCACCTCCTCCAATACCGCCCCGCCCACCATCCCCGTAGCTCCGGTGATCAAAATCATAAATTCCTCCTTTCAGTTCCGCCGGCTATGCGCCTTTTACAATAACCCTCGCCTCAGCGCGCTTCCAGCATTTTGCTGTCCCTCCCCGAGATTCGATAGCCGGGTACCGCACCCTTCAGTTTTAAGGGTGCAGTTTCTAGTTTTTCCGATTTTTCCGAGTTCGAGGGTGCCCCGTCCTCGGTTTTTGAGGGCGGGGGTTTTTGATTTTTCCGAATTCGCAGCGGGATTTAGAAGTACGATCATGGCTTGGCATTCACCCTCGGCGCTGAAGGAGAGCAAATGAGCGTAGAGAACATCTCCGTGAATGTAGTTGACCCTGATGGCAAATGGCTGTATCGAGTGGGTGGTATCTCCGCCCTGGTTATCGGAATTGCCTACCTTAGTATCTTCCCGTTATTCGCTCTCGTGGGAAACCCGCCGCAAAGCGGTGGCGAGCTTTGGCTCAAGTACCTCGAAGGGAAGACGACGGTTTGGTGGGCTATTCTCGGTCTCAACGTCTTCACGGACTTTCTCTACGTCCCTGTCGCTCTCTCGTTATACGTTGCGTTGAAACGCGTCAACAAAAACGTAATGCTCATAGCCACCGCATTCGTCGCGCTGTTCGTCGTCCTGGACCTGGCTGTCACCTGGACAAATTACGCCTCGCTCCTCACCCTAAGTGGTCTTTACTCCGCAGCCCCAAACGACGCCCAGCGGGCAGGCTACATCGCCGCTGCAAACTACGCGTCCGCGGTGCTGGCCTCCCACACCGAAGTCTTCTACTCCATCGTCGACCTTTCCCTCGCGATCCTCCTCACCGGTTTCGTTATGCTCAAAGGAAAAGGAATCTTCAATAAGACCACAGCCTATTTGGCCGTGGCCGCCGGCATCTTCGGAATCGCTGCGATTACCGGCCTCTTTGTAATCATAATCATCAACGCGTTGCTGGTCACCGCCTGGGTCTTCTTCGCAGGCTACCGGCTCTTTCGGCTCGCCCAAAATTGATTCCTATTGCCCGGGCGCTCCCTTCCTTAAGCGCACGACGAGATTCGTTGATACTGCTTCTTAGGCTCTGAATTTTTTGCGCGGTACGGGGAAAAGTAGACTGGCTGTTGCCGCGTTTCCTAGGTAAGTTTAACCGCGCCCCAATTTACAATCAGGTAATAAATTACGTAGGCCCAAGAGAGAAATCCGTGCAATACAGCCCAGAGCACGGCGTGATTTGATTGCCAGGAAAGAATCATTGCGAGCGTAGCGCCTAAGCCGTACCCCGTAGGTAAGCAGCCGTCACCGCCTGATGCAGGCGCGTCCCTTTCAAGCTCATCCAATCGAGATTCTAGATTGTCGATCCTAGAGCCGACATCCTCAGTGGATTCGTAGTCACTCCATTCTTCTCCGCTGTCTTCGTGGCTAGCCATGTCGCCTTCTGATTGGGTGCTAGGTGTTGATATTGGAGGCAGATATACCAAACTTCGCAGGCTAAGGCAAAAGGGCAATCAGTCGGCTGGCCCCATATTACAAATAAATCGAGGAAACTGCGGATGAACTGCTGATTCACGGTTGATGTCGTCGTCTTTCATTGTGGTAAGCTTCACGCGCAATCCAGCATTGATGCCCAAACAAATAAATCTCGACGGCATGCATGAGCGACATCACGCGTTGACGCCGCATATCGCCGGCGGATACCGCGAAGCTGCGGCGGTTTGCCTAAATCGTCACCATTCGCCGCCTGTCGAAATTACGTTGGTGGACAATGGGCAAGACTCTTTGGCCGAACTTGCATGGATTGAGCCAGACGCAAGAATCGCAGCCGCATGGGCCAACGATATCGACGCCACTGAAGCAGGAGCGTATGGCTGTGTTATCGCGGGCGTGGAACTTGCACGAGGATTGTTTGCAATCCGAAGGGCCGAAACCGGAACCGGAGCGGACTACTACATCGGGCCACAACATTCCGGACACGATCTAGAAAGCTGCTTACGCTTGGAGGTATCCGGCCTAAGCGGTGGCACATCGAAAGATGTAAGCAGGCGGCTAATCGAAAAGATTCGGCAAGCATTGGAAGGCGACAGTAATCTGCCCGCGCTGGCGGGCGTGATTGGATTCTCAGCGCGAATGCTTTTGATTCAGGACGTCGAGGAGAAGGCGTGAGTTGGAGCGAACATCACGCTGTCAGTGAAAGGTACGCAATCGACGCCGAGGCTACAAGGCGTGACGGCGATGCTGAGCGTGCGGAAGAGCTTTATAAGAAAGCTGCACACTCCGAAGCGTTGGCACTGGATTCGCTGACCGATGACAAAGCCCGCACGCGCGGGATAACTGCGGTTAGTGTGGTCGCACTTTGGTACAAAGGCAGGGAGTACGCAGTCGCCGAACGTTCGGCACATCAGTATTTGGCGGCGGGGAAAATCCCCCCGTTTGCCGAGAGCCAGCTTCGTGACCTTCTGAGTTCAATTTGGACTGCTCGCGCCGCTCAAAAGGCAGGAATTAAGTTTGTTCCGGGCGATGTGCTTGTGTCTGTGAAAGGCGGAGAAGTAATTCACGGCGGCGCGCCACTAGAGTTAATTGTGCGTAAGGTTGAGGGGATTCAATCTGTCCTCTACCGCACAGTAGAATGGATGCTAGCACGGCCATTCCGCAGGCGCGGCGGCCCACCAAGCGACATTCAGACAATGTTTAGACCTTGGCTGTTTCAGGCTCCAGCGGGAAGCTACCAATTTGCTGTGCGAATGCAGGAGCCTGCACAAAGAGCACTGTGGGAAGAAGCACGACCTCAGATAGGTGCTGTCACCACGACCTTTTTTAAGGTCTTAAGGGCGAGCGCAAGTAACCCGGACGAAGAGTTAAACGTCGTAGTGCCCGACCGAGAATACCGCAGCGCCTTTGCCAATCTGGCGCGCAATCTATCGCCGTCTGGCGAAACGTTCAACCGGCTCGAGGTTCGAGATGCCAGTTCGCCGGCAGAACCTATCGTTACCTTTGCGGCGGAAACCAGAACCGAGCTAAATGCGGTGATTCGCAAACTGCGGCCATCCCTGTCCGAAGCGAATTCGGACCAGCAGGTCACCCTCCGAGGGGTGCTTCGAGGTGTTCATCTAGACAAAGATTGGTTGGATGTTGCGACTGACGAGGCGGGCTTTGACCCGCATATTACCGTTTTGGAAATCAGCGAGGTCCTGGACGATGTCATTGGGCCAATGGTCAACAAGAGGGTAGTGGTAACGGCCGTACGGCGTGCAAATAAATACTTTTACCGAGACATAGAACTCCAGGAGTAAAGCGGAATATGCCGCCTGGGCGCACGCTACTCAATATCATTCGAATGCATGAAGTATCACGAATTTACATTGCATTGTGGTAATATTCGTGGTAGTCTTTAAGCTTCGCGGAGTAGATCGGCAGTTCCCGTTGTCGTCGTGCATTCAACCTGGAACGTCTCCTCGCCTTCGTTACCACTTTATAAACTTTGTCTCTCGCCTTCGCACCTGTAAGTCCTTTCTCCAAACACAATTACAGGGCATCTTGGAGATGTATCAAAACAAAGGATTTAGTATCATATGCAACTCCTTTGTTTTGATACATCTATGCAGGATGGATGACCTTGGCGCGAGCAACTCCCATAGAATCACACATCTACGCACACGGCCCAAAAACACCCCGGGGGTGGGGGGTACCCCGTTCCTTTTTCACCCCCCAATTCCGCATACTTTCACCGGAACGCCATCCAAATTGTCCGTTGCGCCTTTCCTCGCCAATGGCGGAAAATGGGACTCCCAATTGCTAGCGCAGCCACTAGCTCAATTGCTGGAAAGAGGCCAACCCTCATGACACCCATCGGCGAACTCAATCCTCCCCACCGGCTGATGCTTACCCCCGGTCCCTCCTCCATGGACCCGCGCGTCTACCGTGCTCTCGCCACTCCCCTCGTCGGTCACATGGACCCATGGTTCAAGCACCCCATGGACGACGTTCAAGTCCTCCTCCGTCAGATTTTTCAAACCGAAAATCGCATCACCATGCCACTCTCCGCTTCCGGCTCCGGCGGCATCGAAGCCTCCCTCGTCAACACCCTCGAAGAGGGTGACGAAGCCATCATTTGCGTCAACGGCTGGTTTTCCGATCGCATGTGGGAAATTGCCGGACGCACTCCCGCCAAAGTCACTCGCGTGGAAGTGCCTTACGGCGCCACCGTAAATCCCGATGACGTGCGCCGCGCCGCGCAAGGCAGAAAAATAAAAATTATCGGCTTGGCCCAGGGAGAAACTTCTTCCGGCGTGCTCACCCAACTCGCGGGATTCCGCAAAGTCGCCGATGAGCTTGGCGCCCTTCTAATAGTTGACGCGGTCGCTTCTCTTGCCGCCGTTCCGCTGCACATCGACCGCGACCGCGTGGACATCTGCTTCAGCGGCTCGCAAAAAGCCATAAGTGCGCCTCCGGGCATGTCTCCGATCACCGTAAGTCCCGCAACCGAAGAAGTCCTTCGTAAGCGCAAATCAAAAGTTTCCAGTTGGTATTTCGATCTCACCACCGCCATGAACTACTGGGGCAAAGACCGCCTCTATCACCACACTCCGCCGATCTCGCTTATCTATGCGCTGCGCGAAGCCATGCGCATCGTCATGGAAGAAGGTCTCGAAGCCCGCTGGGAGCGCCACCGCGTGAATCAACAAGCCCTGATCGCCGGAATCGAAGCGTTCGGTCTCGACCTTTTGGTCAAAAATCCCGCGGACCGGCTGCCCACCGTCACCGCCGTGATGATTCCGCCCGGCATCGAAGACGGAAAAGTTCGCAATCAATTGCTCGACGAATTCAATATCGAAATTGCCGGCGGCCTTGGTCCCCTCAAAGCAAAAATCTGGCGCGTCGGTTTAATGGGCCACTGCAGTCAGCGGCAGTACGTGTTGCTGTTCCTAGCCGCCTTCGAAAAAGTCTTGCTCGATCAGGGATTTCGTCTGCCCGCCGGAGCCGGCGTCGCCGCCGCAGTTCGCAGTTACTCTCATGCCGACGCGCCCGTCGCCGCGAACGCGAATCGCTGATTGGGATTTGCGCCACCGGTGCGTTGGATTGTAAGGTTGAATGAAGCGGTCGAATTGATCGTAAGAGAGCAATCGTTGTACTGGAGATAGCGTGCCCACACCCGCAATGCTGGCCAACACCGGCGCGATGAAAGAATTTGTCGGCGCTTTTGAAGTCACTTCCAAACTCACCGGACACACGTACTCTTGCAAGTTTTCCCACATGTGGGTGGGCATGTCCACGCGCCACAGCGACACCATCGACACAAAAATTACCGTCGACGGCGTCGGCCACATTATCGGATTAGCGCACACCGCGTTCGTGAAATTCCGCGAACGCACCGGCCGCGATCTCACCGACCGCGAAGCCAGTTTTGTTTCCGCGGAATATTTGCGCGAACGCCTCGAAGAAGAAGATCTGCGCCCGCTCTACGACGTTTCTGAAGCCGATGTGTTGCGCCTGATCGACAAAATCGGAATTAAATAATAGCGAATGATCGATCAATAATATTGAAGACGTTTTTTAATGGGGTTATAAAAATCTAGCAAGTTTTAGGAAAAAATTAATCGCCGGTTTCCACGTGAAATATCTCAAGATTCCGATGCCGCAATCCATCGCGCCGGATAAAATGAATGACCAGCAGCAATAACAACGCGCCCAACACCATGACCGCCACGGAAATTTGCAATCCCAATTGCATGTCCTGTAAATCCGAAATTTTTCCCACCACCTGCGGACCCAATCCTCCAATCAATTGCGTCGCGAACATATACACTCCCACCGAAGTCGCATGCGCCCTCTTAGGCATCATGTCATGCAGCACCGCCGTCACTGGGCCGTGGTACCAGGACATAAAAAATCCGGCAACAAAAAGACTCAGCAGCAAAATACGTTTTTCGTCGGACTGAATAGCCAGCAAAAGAAATGGCGCGGCAAGTAAAAATGCGGAAGCAATTGCGATAATGCGGCCGTACGCCAATCTTTTTTGTAATTGATCGGCAATCCACCCGCCACAAAGAACGCCGAGAACGGCGGAAGAAAGCGCGATAATGGAAAGGGAAACGGAAGCTTCGCGCAAGCTGAAATCTTTATAATTAACTACAAAGTCAATACCCCAAGTGATAAATGATACGCTGGAGAAAGTAATGCACATGCCCGCGAACAACATGGTTACGAACGCGGGAACGCCCAGCAGGCGAAACACCGGAACAACTTCGGAACACGGGCCGCGCGGAGGATCGTCAAGTCCAGTCAACGCAAAGGCTGGAAGAATTCCGGCCAGTCCCACCACAAAAAATGCCGCTTGCCAGCCATATCGCGGGCCCATGAGGCCGCCAATAACTTGACCAGCGGCTCCACCGAGCAGCATGCCGGAAGCAAAAACAGATTGCGCAAAAGCGCGTCGCGAAAAAGGGAAGGCACTGGAAATCATGGATTGCGCCGCGGGCGCATAAGCGGCTTCGCCAAGTCCGACAAAAGCTCGCGCGACAAGAAACGCACCAAAGGAAGAAACCAAACCGCCGGCGAAAGTAGCTACGCTCCAGAAGAGAATGCCAAAAGCGATGATAGCTTTACGGCTGAAGCGGTCCGCTAGAAAACCAAATGGAATGCTAAAAACCGCCAGGATGACCAGCAGCCAGGTTTGCAATTCGCCGAGTTGCGCATCGGTCGCTTGTAAATGTTCGCGGAGGAGCGGGATTAAGGGAACAAAGACAAGGCGCGCAGCAAAGTTGACAAAGTTGATTAAAGCAAGTACAGCAAGAAGGCGCACATGGTGAGAAGTAAGCGAGTTGGGATTGGAAGACATGCCTGGGTGCAACCGAAGTTCAACAGCGGAGCCGGTGATGTCCCCCTGAGCGCGAGATATTCCGTCAAGATATCACGAACCGGGCAATAAACCGGCTAGTCGAAAGGATTATATAACGCGCATGCGTCTGGCAAGTTCCGAGAAGACCACTACCAGTGACCGTTTAACCACGGTGTTGTCTTATGGCGCATTGCTGCTGCTGGGCTATTTGGTGCTGCTGATATTCGAGCCGTTTCTGGTACCGCTGGCGTGGTCGGCGGTGCTGGCAATTTTCTTTTTCCCCTTACATGAAAAACTGAAGGCGAGGATGGGAACAACGCAGGCGGCGCTGGTGAGTACCCTGGCGGTCACCGTGCTGTTGATTGTGCCGTCGCTGATCTTGCTGGTTTACACCACCCGGCAAGCGATTGATGCACTTACCCAGTTGCAAAGCACGCTGCAGCACCAGGACAAGGCGGTCACTTCGCATGCCGAGGCCTGGATGCGGAATTATCTTCCGGCGGCATGGCGGGACATGGATTTTTCGGAGCCATTGCGGCAAGGAATGGAAAAAGTAGCGGCGTACATTGCCGGCAGCTTCGGCTACCTGGTAAAACATCTTTTTACTTTCTTTGTGCACTTATTTATTTTGCTGTTCGCCTTATTTTTCATGTTTCGCGATGGCGAAGAAATTACGCGGGGAGTGCAGCATCTGTTTCCGTTTGACGAAGACATTCAAAAAGACATGATGCATGAATCGCGTGAACTGATTTTTGCCAGCGTGGCGGTGGCGTTGTTGATTGCGGTGATTCAGGGTGCGCTGGGCAGTGTAGCGTTCGCAATTGTGGGGCTGGCGACGCCAATTTTCTGGGGAGTACTGATTGCGTTTCTTTCGATGGTGCCGGTGGTGGGGTCGGCGCTGGTGTGGATCCCCGCGGCGGTGTGGCTGGGAATTACCGGCCACTGGGGGAAAGCGGTTTTGATTTTAGCGGTGTGCGGCGGCGTGGCGACGATCGCGGACAATATTGTACGACCGATGCTGTTGCGCAACCGGACGCATTTGAATGAGCTTCTTTTATTCATCAGCGTGCTGGGCGGGCTGGAGGTTTTTGGACTTCTGGGGCTGGTGGCGGGACCAACGATTGTGGCGGCAGCGATGGGAGTTTTTCGCGTGTACATGGAACATCGCGACCTGAAAGTGACCGCCAAAGCGTAACGCCCTTGCACACTGCGACGGTATACGATTCAAATGTATAGTGATTTTCGGGATTTAATGTGATGAAAACGACGTTTGGCTTAATTTCGTATGTACTAAGCCTTCTTTCTCTCCCTATACCAGCGTCTGCCCAGACTTACCAATGGCCGGCCATTGTTCCAATTGCTAAAGCTTTTGAATTTCCAGAAGCGGAGCGGGCGCGAGCGGAATTGCGCATCATGAATTCGAGCGGCGAGGAAGCTTATGTGTTGCGCTGCATCGGTAGGGATTTAATCGACGAGTATCTTGAGATCTTCGAGTATACGGGCGCCTTCGAATGTAGCTTGACGTCTTTGTATTCGGAAGACCATTACAGCACCTTGCTGACGGAGAACCCCCGCCAGGAGAAACCCTGGGAGAGTCGTGGGCGGTTTTTCTGGTCTGAACTTACTGGCGTTTGCGGACAATACTCCGAATATAACACCACAAGACATTTTCGACTTCGGGGAATGGAGTTGACGCTTCAGATCACCGACATGCAGTTCAATCCTCCGAATGACAAAACCGATCCGGAAATGCTTCATGCGATGAAATCGTTTCGTTTCAACGTAAGTGCAAGACCAGACGCGACAGCGCTTTCTGCTATCGCCGAGCCTGTTCCGTTCGAACCTCAGTACTTGGACAAGAAGCCGTGGTGCGGTCGACTGCGTGAAAAGCATGTCGCAGGAAGAGTGACAAAGAAACATATTCAAGAAAATGGCCTCGAACCGCCATTTGTCGAAGTCCGGCCTGCTTCGAAGACGCGCGTACTGCCGGGCCCGGAAGAAGATTTCAGGCCTGCCGATGTTCGGTTTTCGCGGAATGACATTGGATTCTATCTGCCGATTCGGGATCAGAATAAACGTGTGGTTTACGAATTCGAATGTACATTTACAGTGCCGATCGTGCGATGGGGAATCAGCTGTGGACTGTTCGCTACCGGAAAGAAAATCAACTTGCTCGCGGACAGCACGGATGCATACAGCCGATCCGACCGAGGCTCATTTTTCCCGGAGCAACTCACGGATAAGTGCGCGGATTATCCAGACTGGGGCGCAACACGCGTCTTTAGGCTGCGAGGATTTCGATTGGTCGTTCGGCTGACTAACCCGAAATTTATTCCCAGCGATTATGATTGGTACGGAAAGGGCTTAAGTGAAGTCACTATTAAGGCAGAAGCCGAACCGGACGAAACAGCTACTTGGAGCGTGGCGGCTCCTCCCCAATACGCATACTGGGACTTCGTGAAGAGCCCTTCACCCGCTAAAGGCTGCGAAACCCTCTTATTAAATCCCTGGTATCCAAAAGGCGCCAGGTAATAATCTTTGACCCGCTGCGAGACCCAAGAATTCATACGAAGAAGTCGAAAGAATAGCAATTGGTGAGGGGGCGGAGCTGCGGTTGTCAGGCGAGTAGTGACGTTCGCGATGGGTGCAGAGGCAAAAGTGCGCTCGCGGGCTAGCGGCTGTGCTAAAGTTTGCCACTCGGATGATGCCAACAAATTATAAGCGTGGCGTGGTGCATGAGGAACTTCCGGCGGAAAAGCTGCGCTGGAGGTGCGATTTATCGCGTATTCCGTTTGAAACCACGGCGCAAGCGGCGTTGCGCGAAGGTTTTGTCGGACAAGAGCGCGCGTTGCGAGCACTGAAAATGGGCGTGGAATTGTCAGCGCCAGGCTACAACGTTTTCGTATGCGGCCTGGCGGGAACCAGCCGCGGTGGAACCATTGCTGGAATGATCGAGGACTTGCATCCGGTGACGAAACCGTCGCTGGACCGCTGTTACGTCAATAACTTCAAAATTTCCGATCGACCGAGACTTTTGTCGCTGCCGCGCGGCATGGCGAACGCATTCAAAAAAGATATGCAAGCGGGAGTAGATTTTTTGCGAAGGCGGATCCCGCAAGTATTCGAAGGAGAACCCTTCCAGCGGCAAAAAGGAAGGATTGTGGAGCGGTACACGGCACGCGAAAAAGAGTTGATGGACGATTTCACGCGGCGGATCGCGCGAGATCAATTCGCGCTGGGGCACATGCAGGTTGGCGCAGTGGCGCTTCCGGAGATTTTCCCGGTGCTGGAAGGGCAGATGGTGCCGATTGAAGACATCGCGAAAATGGTGCATGAAGGGAAGCTGGATGCGCCAGTGGCCGAGGACATTGAAAGAAAGTATGAGCAATTCCGGCAGGAATTTACCGTGGTTTACCGGAAGACGCTGACACTATCGCGCGAACTCGCGAGCGAACTGAGTTATCTGGAGCAAGAAGCGGCTTCGGTATTGGTGGACGGAGTCATCGAGGAGTTAAAGGAAAAATACCCGGGCGTGGGAGTTTCGGAATATCTGGAAGAAGTGCGGCACCACATTCTTGACAATCTCGATCCCTTCAAAGAGCGCGAAGGAGAAGCGGAACCACAAATACCGGAAGGGCCGGAGAGCCAACTGAAACAGCCGGGTACGGAGCGCGACCCGTTCCGGCTTTACGGCGTGAACGTGATTCTCGCACACCTGGAAGACGACAAATCACCGGTAATTTTCGAAACCACACCGACGTACGCTAATTTGTTCGGAACAATTCAGAGAGCTTACGACACGCGAGGCGGCTGGAGCAGCGACTTCATGGATTTGCGGGGCGGTTCGTTGTTGCGGGCAGACGGTGGATTTTTGATCATGTACTCGATGGAAGCGCTTTCGGAAACGGGAGTATGGCGCGCGCTAAAAAGAACGCTCAATCACAACCGATTGGAAATACAGCCTCTAGAAATGTTTTATCCGTTTGGCGGCAGCTCTCAGAAACCGGAACCGGTGGACATCAATGTAAAAGTTATTCTGATCGGAGACCGGCAACTGTACGAGATGCTTTACGACTACGAAGAAGATTTCCGGAAAATTTTTAAAGTGCGGGTGGAGTTTGACGAAGAAATGGCGATGAGCGATGGGGTCATCGCGGAATATGCGGGACGGTTACGCGCGTTAAGCGAAAAGGAAAATTTATTTCCATTTGATCGCGGCGCGTTTGCGGCGATGCTGGAATATGGCGTGCGGCAGGCGGGACGCAGAAACAAAGTGACCGCGCGGTTCGTGGATATCGCGGATTTGGCGCGAGAAGCACATTATGCAGCGGTGGCGGAAGGCGAAACCGTGGTGCGAGCCGCGCACGTGCGGCGCGCGCAGTCGGCGAAGATGGAACGCCACAATCTGATTGAAACGCGAATCCGGGAAATGATTGAGGAAGAGACGTTGCTGGTGGATGTGCAGGGAACGCGAACGGGGCAGGTGAACGGATTGAGCGTGATGGAAATCGGCGGATATTGCTTTGGGAAACCGGTGCGCATAACGGCTACCGCGGCGCTCGGCAAAGCCGGAGTGATCAATATTGAACGGGAAGCGAACTTGAGCGGACGTTTTCACGATAAGGGCGTACACATTATTTCAGGATACTTGCGGAGCCAATTTGCGCAGGACAAACCGATGTCGTTGGCGGCGAGTATTTGTTTTGAGCAATCGTACTCCGGGGTGGATGGCGACAGCGCCAGTTCCACGGAAATTTATGCATTGATTTCGGCGCTTTCGGAATTGCCGCTGCGCCAGGATGTTGCGGTGACGGGATCCATGAATCAGCAAGGGGTGGTGCAAGCGATCGGCGGAGTGAACGAAAAGATCGAAGGATTTTTTGATGTGTGCCGGATTAAAGGTTTCACCGGAACGCAAGGAGTGATGATTCCGCAGTCGAACGTGGAAGATTTGATGCTGCGCGATGATGTCCTTGAAGCGGTGCATGCGGGAAGGTTTCACATCTGGCCGGTGGCCACGATCGAACAGGGGATTGAGATTTTGACGGGAGCCGCGGCCGGACAACGAGACGGCGGCGGAAAATTTGAAGCGAACACGGTGTATGGCATTGTGGATGAAAGATTGCGGAAGATGGCGGATACCATGAAGGGATTTCAGTAGCTTTTCCAACGGTTAAATCGCCGTAAAAATAAAGCAGAAAAATTTGCGAGCGGATTGCTTGTGACCTGGAAAAGTATTCATTCAGGGGCGAGATAGGCGGAGCGATGGCTTATGCGATAAACGGGCGGTGGAGTGGCGGGCGAGGGACTGGCGGGCGATGAAGGAGCGATGGTTACGAAAACTTGGAGGGAGTGAATCGCTGCGTCGTGAATGGGTGCGGCAAAGGAGAGGCTGTACTCGTGGCGAACCAAATCGGCAATTTCGGCGCAGGCACTGGTAAATTCGGCGGGTGTTCGCGGAAAGTAGGAACGGCCGCCGGTAAATTCGGCGATGGAGCGCAACTCCTGGTCCGCTTCCTCGAACATGGGATCAGGGGCAGCGAGTGGGGGGTTCTTTTTTTTGCGGCCGGGGCGGGGAGGGCTGGCCCGGAGCGAGCCGCTGAGAGAAAGAGAAAAAATTCGCGCGTCGGAAAGTTTCAATCGGGCGAAGAGCGCGACAATGGTTTCCGTGGCGGAAGTATCCACGCCGGTGCTGAGAAGCACAATTGTTTTTTTTCCGTGAGCGGGATCGAGTGAGTCGAGGACCGCAGCAAGACTGGACGAAAGATTCAGGTTTGTGAAACCGAGATTGAAACGTAAGCGATCAAGATTTGCCGCGGCCAATTGTTTATCCGTGGTGAAATCGAGAACAAGTTGCGGGGAGTCAGCGTAGGCTGCAATGGCGACGCGGTCGTCGGGAGCGAGACCTTTCAGAAGCGTTGCGACTGCAGAAAGATGCGAGCCTTCGAGGAGATAGACAGCGGGGCCGGTTTCGAGGAGCAGCAGGACTTGAGCTGCTCCCTCGATTGACGAAAATCCGGCGATGGGTTGTTCAACACCGTTATCAAAGACCTGGAAATTTTCGCGATGAAGATTTTCGACAAAATTTCCGCGAGCGTCGGTAACGATTACGCCGACGTTGACCTGGTCCACGCGCACACGAATGGCTGGTTGGGATTGCTGGGCTTGCGAAAAAGCGAACGCAGGCCACAAAAGAGTAAAGAAAGTTGTAGCGAGGATCGCAAGAAGAGAGCGCCTCTTGCGAGCAGTTTCAAAACGGGCGAGTGCTATTCGAGCCATTCGTCAAAATGCACACCTTTAGCATCTTTCCACGAAGCGCTGCTAGAGGTGTGTATGTGTCGAGGAACTATTTGAGGATTCAAGCGAATCAGCCATGCGGGCGGTTCCTGCGACGGGGTGGCCTTTGCGTTGGCGGGGCGATTGTTGGAGGAAGTTTTGACAATTTCAAGATATTTTTGCTTGACGGCAGGCCAGTCCAGTTTTTGAAAATCAAAATAACTGAAACCGTGTATTTTGTCCGGATACTGCGCGCGAATCGCGAGGAAAGCAGGCGCATTAGGGAAAGGAGTTGCGGAAGTAGCGAGAGGTTTGGGAACAAGAACGGCGCGAAGAGATTCACTTTGCGGTGCGGCTAGAATGATGTCGGGGGTAACGGCGAGATGATAGAAATGCCACTGCGCCACTCCGGCTGCAGTCTGGCTGGCCTGGAGTGAAATTTTGAGATAGGTGATGGAACCTTCGTTGCGCTCGGAGGTAATGCGCTCCGCAAAAATGGAACGAAGGAGTTTGAGCGCCTCGGGTTTTTTATGAATGCCAAAAAAGTAAATTTGTTTATTGGGATCCAGAACAGGGCTGGTTTGCAGCGAGCCGAATTCTCCGGTGGCGACGCCGAGAGCTTCTTGAAGCGGCATACCGAGGCGCTGTTTGGCGAGCGCGTCGATCATATCGGTGCCACCTTGTTGATTCGGAGCGAGCGAGGTACGCAAAATGCGATTGAGGCTTTCGTACATGCCGGGAAGGTTGAGTTCCGTTTCCTGAAAATAAACAGTTTCGGGAGTTAGATACGCGAAGGACGGAGGATTCTGCTGGCCTTCGGCAAAAATATCGAAAAGCGTTCCCTTGGAAGTGTCACCAAGCAGGGAACCTTGCACGCGCGTCCTGGCACCCTCCAAGGACAAATGGAAAGCCAACGAGTGAAAAGAATTTAATTTAACGGCGTCGAGAATGGAGGCTACTTGAGCGCTGGAAGGATTAGAGGTGTCGATGATTTCGCGAAGATCGGCGACGCGAAGGAATGCTTCGATGAAACCTTTACCGAGCGTGGGAAGAGCTTCCTGGTAGTAAGTATTTTGCGCCAACGTGAAGGTGTCTGTGGACTTTCCAGCGACGCGGGTCAAAATTTCTTCAAAAACGGAGCGCTCTTTGGCGCTGACCGCAAATTTTCCGGTTTCGGCCCAGTAGGTGGAACCGGACTTTGTTTCCGCTTTTAGAGCAGGAATGCCGGCGACAACAAACGGCGTCAGTTTAGGAATTTCGCTTCCTTGAGCGCGCGTGCGGAGCAGAGCTTTCGCAAGCAAGGCTTCTTTGCCGGAGCGATCGTAGATAAGGAAGACACCATTCCATGGAGTGGAAGCCGGAGCGGATGCCGAAGCGGCGGAGCGGTGAGGTTTTGGCTCGCCCACGAAGCCGACAAGGAAAGCGTTGTCAAGCAAGGTGGAATATTCGGTGGCTTCTTCGGAGGAAAGCGTCGAAGAAGGATTTTCCTTGGATGAATTGGCGGTCATGGATTGGAAAAGCGCGGAGCGGACGGGAGCAAAGTCGGGGTCATCCCAGAGCGAGAGCAAAGAATTTGTTTTTCTAGAGTCGGGAGGCGGAGTGCCGCGCCACAGAAAATAAAACAGTGTGCGAGAAGGAAGCTGCGCGGGATCGAGTGAAGACTGCGCAGCGGCGCGCGAACCACAGAGAAAAAGGCAGAGGAAAAATAGCGGAAAGGCCTTGCGGTGGTGGGCGGCAGGCATTTTGAGTCCCCCAAGAGTAAGACAAAAGCTTACTGATACATGGTATCGCCGTTGGCCGCGAAAGGAAAAAGCCCGTCGTTGTGCTGGTTTCCAACGGAACTCAGCGCCGGAGACCAGGGCGAGATGAGTTCCTCGTATTAGGGCTTCGCCGTGGTGCTGGCAGGAGCGGCTGCGGCAGCAGAACCGGAATCTTTGGGAGTAGAGAGGTAGCCACTGACCTGAGACTTGTTTACGTCGAACACGACAATTTCATAAGGACCCATGCGGGAGCTGCCCTTGACGTAAAACTGCACGGGCTCGCCGGAAGTTTTATCTTTTTTCTCTATGGCGCGATCGTCAGCTAAGACTGTGAGGGTATATCTGGATTTTTTTGGATCTGTTTTGCCGAGCGACATCTGCACGGGGCCGACGCGCTGAGGAGTTTTTGTTTTGGGCAGAGTAAATTCAAAGTAATTGCGATCTCCGCGGCGTTTGAGTTCCTCGAGATCATCGCGATTGCGAGCGATGAGACCGCTCATCACGCCCATGTCGCCGGAAGCGCGCTCCAGCCTACCCTTGGTGGCTTCCAAATCGTTGCGCGTGGCTTCGATGTCTTTCTTGGCGCCACCAACCTCGGTGGCAACCGCGCCAATTTTTTCGTCACTGGTTTTGCGAACCTCTCCCAATTGGGAGCTGAGCTTTTGATCCGAAGCCATTTGCGCTTTACGAATCGCCTCGGAGCGGCTTTTGGCTTGCGCGATTTCCGATTGCGTTAAACCGACTTTTTGCGACGTTACTTCGACTTGACCCTTGATTTCGGCGAGGCGTGAATTGGCCTGCTCGAGCTGCGCGGAAAGAATTTTGTTCTGATCCTGCTGCTTGGAAATATCCTGCTCCAGACGAGACTGGATAGAGTGGCCGGCGTAGGCCAGCACGGCAAGAGCGGCGATGAGTACGCCAAACAGTACGGCGATCCAACGCGGCGTACCGGTATTTTCGTACTGATAGGACTCTTGGGGACTGGGAACATTTGGCGTACTGGCCATTCTTCCTCCTCGGAAGTGGATAAGAAAGTGTAGTTATGCGTGCGAAGAATTATCACTCGGCGAGAGGCCGGTGTCCATGCCCAGGTGACGTAAACTTAACGCGAGGTGCGCGTGGTAGTTTTGGAAGGCCACCGGGCAAATATGGAGGTGGTCAGGCCACCGCGTGGGGTGAACTCACCGCGAACGATACAAGTCTCTGGGCGGATGGCTGCGACGATGTCGCGCAACATCTTATTAACGGCGTTTTCATAGAAGATGCCGAGTTGGCGATACGCAAGAAGGTACATTTTAAGTGATTTGAGTTCGATGCAGTGTTGGCGGGGGCGATATTGAATGGTGATGATGCCAAAATCGGGCAAGCCGGTTTTCGGGCAGACCGAGGAATATTCCGGGAAACGCGTGGTGATGGTGTAGCCCGGGAATTGATTGGGCCAGGTTTCGAGGGCGGGGAGTTTGGCGTCGATTCCGGCACGGGCGTGTTCAGCGGTGTAGTCAGGCATGCTGTATCCTTTTTGAGGCGGTGAAAAACTGATGTTTGGCACCGGGCAAGATTCATTATAGCGCGCCGAGCGAAGACTAAAGAGTAATAGCAAAGATAACAATTTGGCTACGCAAACTATTGCCCAGTAAATGCTTTTCATCTACTCTGAAGAATGGTGCGCCGGGTTTTTTGCTTAAGATGATCTGCCCCCACTGCCATAGAGATCAAGTTCGCCGATCAAGACGACGAGGATCGCTCGACAGGATTCTGGCTGCAGGTGGAGTGCTGTCGTGGCGTTGCTTGAGTTGCGCGATGCGCTTTTATGCGCGCGCGATACCGCTGCAGAATCTGTTGCGAGCGCACTGCAGCATTTGTGGCAATACGGAGTTAAAGAGCATAGCGCCGGAGTACGTGCCTGGCGTGGGCGCATTTTTGGGGCGGCTGCTGCGATTTCCGGCGCTGCGCTGCGAACCGTGCAGGCACAAATTTTTTTCCGTGCGACCCAAGATGAGGGCGGAAGCCGGGTAAGAGTTAGCCGGGCTATATACCAATTTAGTACCTCATCGATACCACCTTCCCCAGTACTTTAAATCCATTTCGCAGTACCTAATCCCCGTACCCTTTCCAGCCTGTGTTTCCGCAGCTTCTCCGCCTACTCTTCTTGAGCCGGAGGCCGCTCAATGGAAACCAGTGTCCGTGTACTCGTCGCGAACCGTCCACGGCTGCTGCGCGAGCTGGTTCTTTCGACGCTATCGGAGCAGGCCGGGATTCATGTAGTAGGAGAAGCGGAGAACGAACAAGACGTGCCCATGCTGGTGGAGCGGACCAAGCCCGACTTTTTGTTGATTGCGTTGGATGAATCCAGGAAGCGGCCGGCGCTATGTGACGCGCTGCTGCGGCAGTTTCCCGCGTTGCAAATCATCGCGGTGGCTCCACATACAAATTTGGGAATCCATTACTGGGCGGCAATGGAAATTCATTCGAGCCGAATGGAAGCGAGCGAAGAAGGTTTGTTGAAGTTGATGCGGCGGGGAAAAGCCTCGCCAGTAGGTCCGGGATGACGAATCGAGATTTGCAAAATAAGCGACGAGCGAAGCAGCGATTTTGCGGGTTGCTGTTGTTTACGTTTGGGTGCGGATTATTTGCAGCGGTTCAGGTTGCGGCGCAAAGCGCGCGCACGGATATTGTGGCCGACAATCTGGACCGTGTAGCGGCAACGGCGGGCCAAATACTGCAGGTTCTTTCCGAGGACGCCGGGCTAATGGTCGAGATGAAGCGTGCCATCGCGCAGGATGCTGGGGCTGCGGGGCAATTGCTGGAGGAATCGGATTTAAGCGATGAGGCGGTAAGCCAACTGCTGCGTGAAAATTTAAGAGTGCGTGTAATCGCGACCAGGTTGTTGCAGCGCTACGGCCATCTTCTGCCAAAGATCGATCCGCAATCCGAAGCAGCAGGAGAATTAAAAGCGCGGCAGCAGGCTCGCGAGCGAGCGGTGCAGCGCGAACTGGAACTCGAGGCCAACGCGTCCGGAGAGCAGACATGCGCGGATTGCGGCCTACCGGGAAGAACTCCGGCGAAGCAAAAACCGCGAGCTGTCCCGGCACCGCTCAGCGTCGAGTCCGATGAAATCATCACGGCGCGGGAAAATACCGGGAGCGCTGGCCAGGAGACCGGGCAAAACTCCAGCGGACTAGTGCACGCGTCGCTCATACAGAGTGGCCCCGCAGCACCGGCGGGTGGAGTCACCGGCAAAATTGGTTACCCGATTACGGGTGGTGAAGCGACTTCCGTGGAGACGGCGCGCGCAGTACCCCACGGCCAAGACAGTCGCGTATTTCAAAATCCTGGGGCGGGCCTCGCGTCGTCATCGACTGCGGAACCGGCCAGCCTGGTGGGGAGAGCCAATCCGTATGCCGCGGCACCATCTCTTTACGATCTTTATGTGCAGGCTGCGCCGCGATCGGGAGCGATCGAGCGGTTTGGACTTGACGTATTTCGCAGCGGAACACCGAACCCGGACTTGTTACCGATGGATCTTCCGGTGGGACCGGACTATGTGGTGGGGCCGGGCGACAGCCTGTCGATTGATTTGTGGGGAGGAATCTCCCAGCGTTTGCTGCGCACCGTGGACCATGAGGGACGATTGACGCTGCCGGAAGCCGGACCAATTTTAGTTTCCGGGCGGTCACTGGGAGAAGTACAGGAGTCGGTGCAGAAGTTGTTGCGCTCGCAATTCCGCGATGTTTCCGTGGATGTTTCGCTACTGAAGTTGCGCACCGTAAGGGTGTATGTCGTCGGAGAAGTAGCTGCTCCAGGGGCCTATGACGTCAGCTCGCTTTCCACGCCGTTAAATGCGCTTTTCGCGGCGGGCGGAGTAACCTCGCGCGGATCTTTGCGGCGTCTCGAACACTATCGCGGGAAACAGTTGGTGGAAGAAGTTGACGCTTATGATTTGCTGCTGCATGGCATTCGCAGCGACGCGAAGCGTCTGGAAAATGGTGATTCACTACGGGTGCCACCCTTTGGAGACTCCATTACCGTCGATGGGATGGTTCGGCGCCCCGCTTTATACGAATTACATGGCGAAAAAAACCTTGGAGAAGTTCTTGATCTGGCGGGTGGGATTCTGCCTGCAGCCACGTTGCGGCATATCGAGGTACAACGCCTGGAAGCGCACGAAAAACGAACCATGTTGAGTCTGGAGATGGGTGAAGGCACGGATGCGGAGGTATTACGCAAGAGCATTGAGAAATTTGTGGTGCGTGATGGAGATGAAATTCATATTTTCCCGATTGCGCCGTATAACACCGGAGCCGTGTATCTCGAAGGGCACGTGTTGCGTCCCGGGAAATATTCGTATCACGAGAACATGAAACTGAGCGATTTGCTGGGGAGTTACAAAGATTTACTCCCGGAGCCAGCGACGCAGTACGGCGAAATCATCCGCATTAGCGGGCCAGAGAACCGCCCAGTGGTTGAGAGCTTTGATCTCGGTAATGCGCTGGCACATCCAGAACTTTCTCCGGCACTGCAAGCGCTGGACACCGTGCGAATTTTTGGGAAGTACGAATTCGCCGGCGCGCCGGAATTCACAGTGCTGGGTGAGGTTCGCGCACCGGGAAAATATCGCGCTTCGGGACAAGAACATTTGCGTGATGCGGTGTACCAGGCTGGAGGATTAAAACCGCAAGCGTGGATGGATTCCGCGCAGGTGTTTCGCGAAGTGCCGGACGGCACCACGCGGGTGTTCAGCGTGTCGTTGCGGGAGGCTTTGGCGGGTGAAGCAGTCAACAATTTGCTGGTGCAACCGCGCGACCGCATTTTAATTCACCGACAGCCAGAGCATGTGGATCCGGCCAGTGTGTACGTGCGCGGAGATGTGGCGCGGCCGGGCAGGTATCCGTTGGCGCTGAATATGCGGGTATCCGATTTGGTGCAAGCCGCTGGAGGCTTGCTGCGCAGCGCGGATGGCAGCGCTGATTTGGTGCACTACGAAACAAAACGAAACGCCGGCAGCGTGGGCGGAAAGGGACAGTCTGTTGAACTGGCCAGCGCGCTGGAACGAAATCCTAAAGAGGATGCGGTTTTACTCGATGGCGATGTGCTCACAGTGCCGCAAAGAGCGAGCTGGACGGATGTAGGCGCAACCATCACGTTGCTCGGCGAGGTAAATAAGCCGGGAGTATATGGCATTCATCCTGGCGAGAGAATCAGCTCGGTTTTGCAGCGTGCAGGCGGCTTATTGCCGAGCGGCTACGGTCCCGCGGCGAACTTCGAACGTATTGCAGTCCGTGAAATGCAGCAGAAAACCCGCCAGGAATTTATTCAGCGGCTGGAACAGGAAGCCACGGTAATGAAGACCACCGTGACGACTACCGGAAGCGAAGAAATAGCGCTGCAACAGGCGGCTATACAGCAGCGGCAGCGCACTGTGGAGGCGATGCGCAGAGCGCCGGTATCCGGGCGGATGGTAGTGCACTTGCGTGCGGAACAAAAGGATTTTGCAGGTTCGATGAATGACATTGAAATGCGCGCTGGCGACACGTTAACGATTCCAAAGCGTCCCGGATTCGTTCTGGTGGTCGGCCAGGTTTACAACTCAAACGCAATCACGTTCAGGCCGGGGAAAAGTGTGGGTTGGTACCTGTCGCGTGCCGGCGGCGTAACCGGTACAGGAAACAAGCGAGCGATTTTTGTGCTGCGAGCGGATGGCGAAGTGACCAGTGGACAAAGCGCGATGTGGTCAGGTGGCACGGTTTCCGCGGTGATCGGACCGGGAGACACGATCATTGTGCCGGAGCGAATTACTTTAGGTGGCGGGGTCTGGAAAAACGTGCTGGCGATGGCACAAATAGCACAGGCGGGAGCATTAGTCGGGGCAGTTGCTATTCCGTAACGTGATTTTTGCGGGCTTTGGGCGAGCAAACAAGCGAAAGGTGAAATCGAGTGCCGCTGACAGGAACGATGCGCAACCCACAAACAACGCCGTCTTCAACGATGGGCGCGGTGCGTGAGAAAGTTGCCGATTCCGGGACGGACGATAGCGCATTGCGGTCCGTGCGGTTGTTGTGGATCGCACGGCGAACACTGGGGAAAGTGCTTGCCGTGGGAGCGGGAATCGGATTGGTGACGGCGTTTTCGTTGCCGGTGAAATATCAGTCTTCAGTGCAACTGATGCCGCCGGATAGCGGGGAGAGTTTGTCATTGCCGCTTTTGGCGGCGATGAGTCAAAGGAGCGGTAGTGGACTCGGAACGTTTGCGGGAGATGCACTGGGAATCAAGAGTTCGGGAGCCTTGTTTATAGGGGTGTTGCGCAGCCGCACGGTAGAGGACCGGCTAGTAGACAAATTTTTGCTAAAGAAAGTGTACGGAGTGCGGCTGGCCGAGCAGGCGAGGAGCATTCTTCAGACCAATACGGATATATCCGAAGACCGGAAGAGCGGAATTATAGCCATCAGCGTGCGTGATAGAAACGCCAAGCGAGCGAGGTTGCTGGCGCAGGCGAATGTTGAGGAGTTGAATCATTTGGTGGTGGAACTGTCCACATCGGCCGCGCATCGGGAAAGAGTTTTTCTGGAAGAACGCCTGGTTACCATCAAGGAAAATCTGGACCTGGCATCGCGTGAATTCAGTCAATTTGCCAGCAAGAATGCGGCCATCGACATTAAAGAGCAAGGGCGCGCGATGGTGGAATCCTCGGCATTATTGCAGGGGCAATGGATTGCGGCTGAATCGGAATTGCGGGGGCTGGAGGCGATTTACACGCCAAACAATGTTCGGGTGCGAGCGTTGCAAGCACGAATTTCTGAGTTGCGGCAACAGGTTCAGAAAATGAACGGATCAGAAAAGCGGATAGCCAGCGACGCGGATCATGCCGGAGCGGATTACCCATCGTTGCGAACGCTTCCACTGCTCGGGGTTACGTACTCCGACCTTTACCGGCGCACAAAAATTGAAGAAACGGTTTACGAAACATTGACGCAGCAATACGAGCTGGCAAAAGTGGAAGAAGCCAAGGAAACGCCGAGTGTAAAGGTGCTGGATAGCGCGAGCGTGCCGGAGCGCAAAGTGTTTCCACCGCGGCTGGTAGTGACTTGCCTGTGCATGGGCATGACCTTTCTCGCAAGCATTGCGGCAATCACCACGCATGACAAGTGGCAAAGGATTGCTTCGAGTGACCCCAGGAAAATATTTGTGCTGGAAGTGAAGGACAGCGTGAGCGCGTCGGCCTTTTGGTCGCTGCTGCGCGCAGCCGGGCAATCGCCAATCCACCGAGTTTGGAAAAAAGTTTTTCGCGGCGCCAGCGCGGAAAAGCCGAGCGGTATCGCGAGCCGGTAACTGCGCGAACTGAATTTTCGAAAAGGGAAATGTAGCTAAAGGGGCGAAGCTGTGCCAGAGCATTTTTTACCGGACAACGGATTTACCGAGGAACTGTGGTACGCGGCGCATTTGCGTTCGCACTACGAAAAAAAGGTAGCAGCGGAATTTGTACGGCGCCGTGTGGAGCATTTTGTGCCGGTATACCGGTCGGTGAGGCGTTGGAAGGATCGCCGCGTTGAACTTCAGATGCCGCTATTTCCCGGATATGCCTTTGTAAGGCTGGCGCTGCGAAATCGATTGCGCGTTTTGCAGGTGCCCGGAGTTGTACGGCTGGTGGGAATCAGGGGAGTTCCTGAAGCGGTACCGGAAAAGGAGATGCAGCAACTGCGCGAAGGGATGCGAGGAGGCGCGAAGCTATTTCCGCATCCTTATCTGGTCACCGGAAGTAAGGCATGCATTGTGCGGGGACCTTTGGCGGGGGCTTGCGGCATTTTAATCCGGCAAAAAAATTCGTGCCGTGTGGTGCTTTCGATCGGACTGATTGCCAGCGCAGCTTCGATGGAAGTGGACGCGGATGATGTAGAGGTAATTGTCTGAAAAGCGAAAAGAGTTTACGGAGCGAACTGAGCATGCCGCGCGCAAAGGTTCGCGAAGTAGCGTACAGCTTTTCGGACCAGGCGCTGGCGGTGGGCGGAATGTTTTTGGCTAATGTGGTGCTGGCGCGAACACAGAGCCGGGAAGAATACGGAGTATTCGCGCTGTGCTATTCGATTTATTTGTTTGTAGCGGGTTTGCATAGCGCGGCGGTGGTAGATCCGTACACCGTACATGGCGCAGGCCGCTACCGGGATGCGAGCGCGGGATATTTCCGGTTGATGGCCACAGCAAATGTTTTGGCGGGGGCCGCGTCGGCAGCGTTGTTGCTGGGAGCTTGCGGAGTTTTGCGAGCGTTTGCGCCAGGCGGAATGCCCAAAGCGCTTCTGGGAATGGCATTGGCGATCACATTTTTATTGAGCGGGATATTTTTGCGGCGGGCATGTTACGTACAAGGAAAAGCTTCCGAAGCGGCAAAAGCGTCGCTGGTGTTTTTTGTAGTGGTAGTGGCTGGAGTATGGCTGGCAAAAGCAACCGGACGGTTGGATGGTTTCACCGTTTTCATGATTTTGGCGCTGGGATGGAGTGCGGCGCTGCTGAGAGCCGTGGGCCAATTTGCGAGATTGCAGGAAGAGCAAGTCGCGACGATTGCGAGTTATTGGCATGAACACTGGGGATATGCGAGGTGGGCGCTGGCGACGGCGTTTTTAGCGCAATTAGTTTTGCAAGGTTACTACTGGTTGATCGCGGGATTGCTCACGGTAAGTAATGTTGCGGATCTGCGCGTTTTAACTTTGTTGATTGCGCCGGCTGAGCAAGTGTTTATAGCGCTGAATTATGTGGTGCTGCCGAGATTTGCTGCGCTTCACGCTGGTGGGCGCGCGAAAGAATTAGTTGGTCTATGGAGGCGTTACGTAATTGCGATTGTGGCGGTCACCGCGGGATTCGTGTTTGGAGTGCGGGTAGCGGGCTTGCCGGTTTTGCATATTGTGTTTCAGGGAAAGTTTGACGCGCTGTTTCCGTTGCTGAAGGTGTTGGCGTTTTTGCCGTTGCTTATGGGCGTAGGCCATACCATGAATGCCGCGTTAAAAGCGATGGAGCGTCCTAAATTAATTTTCTATGGATACGCGGGGAGTGGAATCGCCGGATTGCTCGCGGGAGTTCCGCTGGTGGCGCGTTTCGGGTTGCGCGGAGCGGTTTATGGAATGCTGCTTTCCGGGGCGGTGTATACCGGCGTTTTGGCCGCGAGTTTTTGGTGGACTGTTGGTCATAACCAGGAAAAAGAAACCACGCGGGAAGAGTTGTCAGGGGAAAAGTGGGAGCCAGTTGCGGTAACCACAAAAGGAGTGGCGAACGGCGTATATCACGATCCGAACCTTGCGCCAATTGCGTTGTTTGTTTACCAGCGATTGGAGCATACCAGGAGAACGGTGGAATCTCTTGGCGCGAATGATTTAGCGGCGCTTAGTGATTTGTATGTGTTCTCCGATGGCGCAAGAAATGTTCAAGGCGAATCGAAGGTGGCGAGGGTACGAGAATATTTGCGAACGATCCGCGGATTTCGGTCCGTGAATATCGTGGAGCAAAACGGCAATGCCGGGCTGGGAAAATCGGTGATTGAAGGGGTAACGCGGTTGTGCAAGGAGCGCGGCCGGTTAATTGTGATGGAAGACGATTTGTTGACGACGCCAGACTTCCTGACGTTCATGAATCAGGCGCTGGCGCGCTATGAACGCGAGCCAGGGGTGTTTTCGGTGAGCGGATTCAACTTTGCTCTGCGCGCTCCGGAAGGATATCCCAGCGACGCCTTCTGCTTTTATCGCAGCAGTTCGCTGGGCTGGGGCACGTGGCGGGACCGCTGGGAAAAAGCCGATTGGACGGTTGCGGACTATGCGGAGTTCTGCCGCGACAAAAAACAGCAGAAAAAGTTCAACCGCGGCGGAGAGGACTTGTCTGGGATGCTCGCGCTGCAGATGGATGGATGGATCGATTCCTGGGCCATTCGCTGGGCTTACGAACATTGCCGGCACGATGCGCTGGCGCTCCATTCGTTGCGCTCTCGGGTGTTCCACATTGGTGCGGACGGAACAGGCACACATACAAGGCGAGGAGCGTTGCGGCAATCCGCGCTGACCACGGAACACAAAGCGATTTTTTTGCTGCCTGATCATCTGGAACCGGAACCTGAGTTTGTCGAGCGACTTCAGAGATCGCTGCGCGCATCCCGCGCGAGAAGGCTGGCTCGCTATGCGTTGCGGAAATGGCAAGGCCGGAAACGCGGACGAGTGCTGCCCGAGGCTTGCATGCCGTCGAAGTCGCCGGCGAAAAGCAATGTATCCGAGGTCTTTCGATGAGCCAATTTCCCTCGCGGTGGTCCCGCAGCGAGTTTTGCATTGCTTTTGCCGGAGGACGGCGATGAATGCTTCCGTAATTCCTACGCTGGGAAACCGCAGCGATGATGCGGACCTCCGGAGAAAAGCGGAATATATTCGCGACGACGGCGAATTGCTCGCCGTGATTGTTCCGGGAGATTTTTCCGAGCCGGGGATACATTTTTTCACGCCGGGCGAACTGTCTCAGCAGCTAGCGTATATGCATCATCCCGCGGGCAAGGTTATCGAACCGCATGTACACAATCCGGTCCCACGCGAAGTGCAATACACCCAGGAAGTTCTGATTCTCCGGCGGGGGAAATTGCGGGTGGATTTCTACGATATCCGCCAGCGCTATCTGATGAGCCGCATTCTGCGCGCCGGGGACGTCATCCTGCTGGCGGTGGGAGGCCATGGCTTCGAGGTTTTGGAAGAGATCGAAATGATTGAGGTGAAGCAGGGACCGTACGCCGGGGATCGCGACAAACGGCGCTTCACAGGCATCGTAGCGAGCGAAGCGAAGGTTGAGCCATGATCGCCATGGAAACGATTCCCGTCAATCAGATATTGCTGAATGGCAACGAAAAAAAATATCTGAACGAGTGCATCGACACGGGCTGGATCTCTTCGGAAGGGCCGTTTGTCGGGCGCTTTGAAAAGGAATTTGCCGTACGCATGGGCCGCGCGCACGGCGTTGCAGTTTGCAATGGTTCCGCGGCGCTGGAAGCGGCGGTGGCCGCTCTACGGTTGAGCGAAGGGCACGAGGTGATTCTTCCCTCATTCACGATTATTTCCTGCGCCTCGGCAATTGTGCGAGCGGGCGCGACGCCCGTGCTGGTGGACAGCGATCCTTTGACCTGGAACATGGATGTGGAGGCGGTGAAACGACGCATTACCCCGCGGACCAGGGCCATTCTTGCGGTGCATATTTACGGGTTACCCGTGGATATGGATCCCCTGCTGGAACTGGCGGCGCAGCACGGCTTGCACGTGATTGAGGATGCGGCGGAGATGCACGGTCAGAGGTATAAGGGGCGGCCGTGCGGAAGCTTCGGGGACATCAGTATATTCAGTTTTTACTCCAACAAGCATGTCACGACGGGGGAAGGCGGCATGATTCTTGTCGACGACCAGGAACTGGCCGGACGTTGCCGGAGTCTGCGGAATTTGTGTTTCCAGCCACAAAAAAGATTTGTACATGAGGATATTGGCTGGAACATGCGGATGACGAATCTTCAGGCAGCCCTGGGAGTGGCGCAACTCGAGCGGCTGGACGAATTCGCAGCGCGCAAGAGAGAAATAGGCAGGCAGTACACGGAACTCCTGAAAGATATTCCAGGGGTGCAGCTCCCGCTGGCGCGATGCGAATACGCCGAGAACATTTATTGGGTCTATGGGTTGCTGTTGCGGGACGATGTGCCATTTGACGCCGAGGGAGCCATGCGCCGGCTGCGGGAATTGGGGATTGAAACGCGGCCATTCTTCTGGCCTATGCATGAACAGCCAGTCTTCCGGAAGATGGGTATGTTTGCTGGCGAATCGTATCCAATGGCGGAGCGTCTGGCGCGGCGGGGATTCTATGTGCCCAGCGGAATGGCTTTGACGCGGGAACAGTTGGGGCGTGTGGCGGAAGGCGTGCGGCAGGTACTGTCGTGACCGTATTCGGCGAGTATTCGCGATATTACCAGCTGTTGTACCAGGAAAAAGATTATCCCGCGGAAGCCGCCTACGTTTTGCAATTGATACGCGCGCATTGTCCCTCGACTCAATCTCTTTTGGAACTTGGCTGCGGAACCGGGGCGCATGCCCAGCATTTCGCCGAAAGGGAAATTCGGGTTCACGGAATCGATTGCAGCGCCCAGATGCTTGAACAGGCCCGGAACCGCCAAAAATGTTTACCGGAAAAAGTGGCGGAACGCCTGACTTTCTCCGAGGGGGATGTCCGCCAAGTGCGCATGGCAGATACGTATGACGCCGTGATTTCTTTATTTCATGTGGCCAGTTATCAGACAGACAACGAGGATCTGCGGAACATGTTTCTCACGGCGCGCAAGCATCTAAAACCGGGCGGGGTGTTTGTGTTCGACTGTTGGTACGGACCGGCGGTGCTGCGCAATCTTCCCGCGGTACGTATCAAGCGAATGGAAGACCACGCCATCGAAGTGAAGCGGATTGCCGAGCCGGTGATGCATTTCGACCGCAATGTCGTGGACGTAAACTACACCGTATGCATTCGAGACAAGGCGGATGATTCCGTCATTGAGCTGAAGGAAGTGCACGTCATGCGGTATCTATTCTCCCCGGAAGTCGAACTCTTTGCCGGTATGGCAGGCATGGAAATCGTCGACTCGCGGTCGTGGTTGTCCGGAAACATCCCGAGCGTGGACAGCTGGAATGTATGTTTCACGGCGCGCGCATGAAAAAAATAGGGCTGCTTTTGACGCAAGGGCCAGCGGGCGGCGGCATGTTTCAGTACTCGCAGGCGGTTCTGTCCTCGCTTCTGGCGCTGCCGCGCGATGAATTTGCGCTGGTTGTGGGATACCTGGACCCGGCCTGGCGAGACGTTCTGCCCTCGCAAGGAGCGGCCATCCTGCCTCTTCACGCAGGCGGCGCCTGGCAAATGCTATCGGGCGTTGTGATGGTCTTTTCCCGGGCGTTTTCTCAACGGCGCCGTTGGCCCTTTCTTTTTCATCCGTTGACAAGTGAAGTCGAGCGGCAACAATGCGATTTGTGGGTGTTTCCATTTCAGGATTTCTGGAGCGGTATGTTCCGGGTGCCAGCTATCGTAGCGGTTCATGATCTGATGCATCGCTATGAACGGCGATTTCCGGAAGTTTCCTCGTGGGGACGCTTCCGATTCAGAGAAACGTATCTTCGCGCCGTCTGCCGGGATGCGCGGGGAATTCTGACGGATTCGGAATTGGGGAAGCGGATGGTTCATGAGTCTTATGGCGCACCTCTCGAAAAAATCGTGGTGCTGCCTTACGCCTCGCGGTTGGCGGAAGCGTACGGCGCATGCCATGCGATTCGCGAGAAATACGCTCTTCCGGAGAAGTATTTGTTCTATCCCGCGCAGTTCTGGAAGCATAAGAATCATCTTCGCCTGCTTCAGGCTGTCGCCCAGGTCCGCCAAAAGTTCCCCGACGTATCCCTGGTACTTACCGGAGCGAAGCAGGGCCGCTTCGCGGAAATAGAAAAAGCAGCCAGCCGTCTCGGGTTGCGACGAAACGTGGTATTTCCCGGCTACGTTCCCGATGACGATTTATTCCAGATGTTCCGGGAAGCGAGAGGGCTCATCATGCCAACTTTTTTTGGCCCCACAAATATCCCGCCGCTGGAGGCATTTGCGCTGGGATGTCCCGTGGCGGCCTCGCGCGTGTATGCCATGGCGGAGCAGGTGGGAGACGCAGGTTTATTGTTCGATCCCAATTCGGTGGGAGAACTGGCGAGTTGTATCGAACGGTTATGGTCTGAAGATGACCTATGCCGCCTGTTGATCGAGAGAGGGAAAGCCAAAGCGGCTCTTTGGGGACCTTTACAATTTTCGCGGGCGTTGCACGGCCTTCTCCGGCAGTGGACAGGCGAAAATCCGGCTGCGAAGAGAATTCAGGTCCTTCCGCCGAACGCGATGTCTTCTGCTCCGAGCGAGACGGAACAACCTGGCGTAATCACGCCGGTTTCTCAATAGCGAAGCGGCGTGAATGCTTCGTAGCTTCACCTCAATGTATATCCCAACATGCGGGTTATCTATTTCATTTTGTTCGTGGTGCTTTTCGGAACGTATGCTCTGGCGTGCCTGCGAGTTTTGCGGTTCTCCACCGGACTCAACGCCATTTGCGGGTGGATGGCGGGAATCGGATATTTCGCGTTAGCGCCGCTCGGATTGTTAACCGTGGCAGGAGTTTATAAGCTGCCGGCGAAATACGATGTAGGACAGACGTGGGGAACGGCTGATCTTTCGAATGTGGATTATTTCCTGTCGTATCTCATGATCTGGTCCGCTTTAATGCTGATGTGCGTCGCGGTGTTGTTGTTTGCAGACCATGAGAGTAAAAGTCCAGGCATTGATTTGCGCATGCCGCTAGAGCGTGTGCTCGGCGTTACCATTGCGACGCTGATGCTGGAATGGTTGATGATGATTCGCCTGGCCGGTGGACTAGAAGAGTTTCTGGCCTCGCACTGGTACCAGCGGACTGAAGGTTTAGCGGCACAGTTTGGCGATCGATTCGTTCTTTTGTCTCACTGGATGCAAGCCACTGACATTCTTTTCGTAAGCGCCGCAGCCTGGTACACCAGTCTTTCACTGCAATTTGGAAAAACCAAAAAGCGTTTCATTTTCCTGGTACCGCTGTTTTTGATCCTGCAGATGGTGATTACCGGCAACCGCATTTACATTGTTATTTATCTGCTCGCTTTTTTGGCGTCCTGCAGTTTCCTCAAAAAGACAAAACCCGTTTTGTGGATGCTACTGGGATCTCCGGCTTTATTATTTGTTTTCAGCGCCTGGGGGATGGCACGGCATGATCTTACGGCGATTCCTGAGTCCGTGGCCGCATTTTCCGGCGAGCAGGAAGAGAGTTCTACAATTTCTTCTTTAATGGATGCCACTGAAGGTTTGGATTTCCTGCTGGCGCTGCATATCGTGCAAGATTACGGACCGCGACGCGACTTTCTTTACGGGGAAACGTATTTAAAAACAGTTACCGCCTGGGTGCCAAGAAGTGTGTACCCGACCAAGGCGGAGAATTTCACGGTCTTAATCGCCAAGGAATATTTGCCGAACCAGGACACCAGCCTAAACGCCACGGCGTTGGGCGAAATGTACGCCAATTTCGGCCCTTTCCTGTTGTTGTTCTTTCCGCTGCTGACTGCCGGGGTTATCGGCGTAAACAGTTGGGTGGAACGGCATCGAGAAGCGCATCCGTTATTTCCGATTCTATTTTTTGTGCTTGCTGTTTGGATGGTGCGCACGGCATTTGCCGATACCGTGGTCCTCTGTTTTATGAGCATGCTGCAAATTGCGGTGTTATGCCTGGACAAAATCATGCGGCTGGGATTCAAGAAACAGTCCTTGCAAATGGCCACGCTATGAAAACTGCTTTAGGGGTATGGAATTGAAAAAAAAGGCGCTCATCACCGGAATCACCGGACAAGATGGATCATATCTTGCGGAATTGTTATTGGCGAAAGGCTATGAAGTGCATGGCATGAAGCGTCGCGCTTCATCGTTCAACACCGAAAGGATTGATCATTTATATGAGGACCGGCACGTTCCCAACCGCGACTTATTTCTTCATTACGGGGACATGACCGACTCGAACAGCGTAATCAGCACCATTCAAGAAGTGCAACCCGACGAAATTTACAATCTGGCGGCGCAAAGCCACGTGGGTGTGTCGTTCGAGCAGCCAGAATATACGGCAAACACAGACGCCTTAGGTACATTGCGAGTGCTTGAAGCGATACGGATTCTCAGAGGTTGTCAAACCATGCGTTTCTACCAGGCCTCCACCTCGGAACTCTACGGATTGGTTCAGGAAACGCCGCAGAGCGAAACGACGCGGTTTTACCCGCGATCACCGTATGCGGTTGCGAAATTATATGCGTATTGGATCACCGTCAATTACCGGGAAGCTTACGGCATGTATGCCTGCAACGGGATTTTATTCAATCACGAGTCACCGGTACGCGGCGAAACATTCGTGACGCGAAAGATTACGCGAGGATTGGCGCGCATTAAAATTGGACTGCAAGAGTGCTTGTATCTCGGGAATCTGGATGCGCTGCGTGACTGGGGGCATGCGCGTGATTATGTGGAGATGCAGTGGTTGATGTTGCAGCAAGAGCATGCGGAGGATTACGTAATTGCCAGCGGAACACAACATAGCGTGCGGGAATTTGTGGAGGTGGCCGCGACCGTCGCCGAACTTCCATTGGAGTGGAGAGGCAGCGGCGCGGCGGAATGCGGTTATGACCATCAAGGGCGATGCATTGTGCGGATAGACCCAAGATATTTCCGTCCCACGGAAGTGGATTCCTTATTGGGCGACGCCGCCAAAGCACGCACGCGGCTGGGGTGGAATCCAAAAAAGACATTCCGCGAACTGGTAACGGAAATGGTGGTTGCGGATTTGCGCGCCGCCGAGCGCGATCAATTGGCGCAAACCAACGGATACCGGGTTTATTCGCACCAGGAATAGGCGGGGACAGGTTTGGGAGCAAGTGTCGTGAAACAGGATTGTATGCGCGAAGCCCTGCAAGAAAATATAGAGACAGCGAGCTCGATGAAGGGTGCGATGCTTGCGCTCCCCGAAAGCGGAGTGGAAAAGCGCGTATGCGACATATGTGAAGGCAACTCGGAGATAGGCACTGAAGGATTGTTCGACACACGATTTGGAATCGCGGGACGCTACGGCACGCGCAAGTGTAAAAAATGTGGCTTCGAACAGATATCTCCAACGCCAACGGTCGAAGAACTGAAGCACTTGTACGAATCGCAATATAACTTTGCCGGCTCTGAAAATTCGCGCTACACAAGTTGGCGCGAATGGTTTCTATTTTCCTTTTTGAATCGCTGGTGGATGACCATTGACGGCGACATTGCTTTTCATAGCCGGCGGGGGACAGGACGGCTTCTGGACATAGGGTGCAACGAAGGCCGCGGCCTTCGTTTGTACGCGGCAAACGGATTCACGGTCGAAGGATTGGAATTCAATGAAATTGCCGCAATGGAAGCGCGAAGATTCGGATTCGCGGTACATACCTGCTCGCTCGAAGCGCTTGCACCGGAGAACAGATTTGATGTCGCGGTCCTTTCCAACGTACTGGAGCATTCTCTGGAGCCGCGCAAGATGCTGGAAAAAGTGCGGCACATCTTGAATCCCGGCGGTCAAGTGTGGATCAGTTGTCCAAACAGTGCGAGTTGGCAGCGAAGCGTTTTTGGACGTAGCTGGATTAACTGGCACGTCCCATTTCACATTTCCTATTTTTCGCAGGCGACACTGCAGCGGCTTTTGCAGCAAAGCGGCTTTGCGGCGGTGGAGCGTTCGCAGATTACGCCCGCTTTGTGGATGACACAGACCTGGATTGCCGCGCTTTTCAGCAGAGAAGGCAGAATAACCAAGCAGCTTCGCAATCCATTTTTGACTGCTGCATTTATGTTGATCGCTCGAGGGTTGTTATTCCCGTTGGCTTGGCTGGGAAACCACGCGGGACGAGGCGACTGCCTGATTTTTGTGGCCACCCGCGACTAAGCGGATGAAAATCCTCATACATGGAATTAATTTTCATCCGGAATTAATTGGGGTAGGAAAGTACACCGGCGAACTAGCGGAATGGCTTGCGGCACGGGGTCATCAGGTGCGCGTGGTGACGGCGCCACCCCACTACCCGGAATGGGCGACCAAGCCGCCATATTGCGCGTGGAGATACACACGGGAAGTGCGGGAAACGGCGTATCAAGCGACAAAAAAGGGTCCAGAATCGCCGGTAAAGCCGAAAATGATCATTATTCGTTGTCCTTTGTGGCTTCCAAAAAGCGCGACGGGCTTACGACGAATTCTATGTTTACTAAGTTTTGCGTTAAGCAGTGTGCCGGTTATGGTTTGGCAGAGCTTGCGGCGGCCTGATGTTGTTTTTGTTGTGGAGCCAACGTTGTTTTGTTCCTTCACCGCGCTGGTGGTGGGATTTTTAGGCAGGGCGAAAACCTGGCAGCATGTGCAGGACTTCGAAGTGGATGCGGCCTTCGCGATCGACAAAACCGTTTCACTGCGAATAGAGAGCCTGGCCCGGTACGTTGAACGGCAAGTGCTAAAAAGATTCGACTGTGTATCAACAATTTCAGGAAAGATGCAGGAACTATTGGAACGCAAAGGGGTGCCAGCAAGGCGTTGCGCGCTCATTCTGAACTGGGTAGATACGAAAAAGATTGTTCCTCTTAGCGGAGTAAATCCGTTGCGGAAAGAATTGGGAATATCGGCAGAGGGAATTGTGGTCTTGTATTCCGGAAGCATGGGAAGTAAACAAGGGCTGGAAATTTTAGCGGAAGCGAGCAAAAGACTGGCGGTGATTCGACCGAACATCCATTTGGTATTTTGCGGCGAGGGCCCTTTCCGCAAAGATTTGGAACATGCGACGAAGGATGCGGGCACCGTAAGCTTTTTGTCGCTGCAGCCCGTAGAAAAATTTAACGAATTGCTGAATCTGGCGGACATCCACGTTTTACCGCAACGCCTGGGCGCCGCGGATTTGGTAATGCCGTCTAAACTGACCGGAATGTTGGCGAGTGGACGGCCAGTGGTGGTTATAGCGTCGCCGGGAACGCAACTTTACAAATCATTACAAGGAATTGGAATGGTAACGCCGCCCGACGATGTGGAAATGTTTTGCGACGCGATTACCCGTCTTGCCGATGACGCGCAACTGCGAAAGCAATACGGAAAAGCATCCCGTGACTATGCTGTGATTCATCTGGACCGGGATGTGATACTCAACGGTTTTGAAAGCTCGCTAGTACGGTTGTGCAGTGAATCCATCGCAACACCTTCCGCTCAGAAGTTAGAAGTATTTCAAGATTAATCCTTCGCGGATATTCCATAGCAAGCTGGCAGTTGTGCTCTTTTTAAGAGTTATCGGAGTCTTATGTCGAGTGCGGTAATCGAACGACAAGATGAATCGGCTGCGGATGCTGGTTGCAAGACAAATGAACCGCGATGGAGAAACGCGTCGAAATTTAAACCATTTTCTTGCGTGCTGGCGCTGCTGTTCTGCGATTTGGTAAGCATCGCATGCGCCCTTGAGTTAGCGCTGGTCTCCGCCGCACATGTGCGCATCGGTGGAAGTGCGACCTTAAGAGATGCGTACACTTTGTCACATTACAAAGCTTCGATATGGCTATGGATACTTTTGGTGGCTTGTTTCGCTTCGCAGGGCTTGTATACGCAGCGGCGTTCCCTTTGGAGTGAAATTAGCGCGATCTTCAAAGCGATTGGCGGCGGATTGGCCATTATACTTGCAGCCGTCGCGCTCACACAAAATGGCGCAGGAGTGTCCAGGCTGGTTATTTTGCTTACGGCATTCTTTCTTATTGCGCTGATGCCCCTTGAACGCTTCTGGACAAAATTCGTGTTAGGGAAAATTGGTCTGTGGTCCAAGTCGATTTTGATTCTCGGGGCTTCTGAAACGGGCACGCTGGCGTTGCGAGGATTGGAATCGGATCCGGTGCTGGGTTACGAAGTGGTTGGCATCCTGGACGATAATCCCGCGAACCACAGCGAGTTTGTCGGATTTTTTTGCAATAAATCTTTGCGATTGTTAGGAAACATAAGCGAAACGCGTCAATGGATGAAGAAAACCGGGACGCGAGATCTGCTGATTGCCATGCCGGAATTAACTGAGCACAGTTTGTTGTCGATCATTGAAGAGCTTCAGCCCCACTGCGGAAATATTTATGTTGTTCCGAAAATGTGGGGTCTGCCGCTGATGAATCTTCAAGTGGAAGGATTACTGCATGAACGAGTGATGATGCTGAAGCTTTCGAATCATCAAGAAAAACAATGGAATTGCTGGATAAAGCGGTGTTCCGATTTAACTTTGGGAATGATATTCAGTTTACTGGCTCTACCGGTGGTGCTGATTATTGCGATTTTAATTAAATTGGAGTCAAAGGGGTCCGCTGTTTTTACGCAAAAAAGATTGGGAATCAGAGACAGCCGATTTAACTGTTTAAAATTTCGTACCATGCTGGCGAATGGTCATGAAAAATTGGCGGTGCACCTCGCAGCAAATCCGCTGGCTGCTGAGGAGTGGGCTCATTATGCGAAATTGCGCGGGTATGATCCACGATTAACGAGGATTGGCGCGTTTCTGCGCCGTTGGAGCCTTGACGAACTTCCCCAATTTTGGAACGTCTTGCGCGGAGACATGAGCCTGGTTGGCCCGCGCCCGTATTTGCCGCATGAATTCGAGCGAATGGGCGGGAGCGCAGCGAGCATTCTTTCCGTCCGTCCGGGAGTAACGGGACTTTGGCAAGTAAGCGGGAGAAACCGCTTAACATTTGATCAACGGGTTAATTTGGAGGCCTGGTACGTGCGTAATTGGACGGTATGGTTCGATTGCATTCTGTTGGCAAAGACGCTGTACACCGTCCTACATCCAGAAAATAGTTTTCCCGCACAAAAGGAAAACGCGGTGGCGCTGGCGTCCGAGGGTCCACAGCCTGCAAAAGCCGCTAAGGTACCTGTCTCAGCGCGTTGATCGGCGAAGCATTACGGCGGCTATCGCCGTGTTTTTCAGTCCGCCCCAATACAAAAAAGTTGTGTCTCATTTAATCGCAAAATTAGGAACAGTTCCACGAATCCTGGGAGTGACGATCGTGCTGGCTATATCCGCCTGCGTAACCCTGGGGCAAACTGAAAACCCTAAAATCGAAGCTGACCGGAAAAAGGATAGGAATTTACTGGCCGTTCGGACCAAAAAATTCCAGCCAGTTAAAAACAAAACAGTAAAACGGGAATCCGGGGAAACCCGGCTAAATGCGTCATTGTTTGTAAACATCGCTGATGATCAAAAACGAATCTGGCTTAGTCCCACGCGAATTCGGGTTCGCGATCTCGACTGGCTTGTTCCTACCGCGGGCATAACTGCCGGGTTATTCGTTACAGACCAGGGCTTCAGCTCCCGCTTGATGATCGCGCCCAAAGCCAGAAACAAGTACGCCAATTATTCCGACTACGGAGTGATAGGGATGACGGGCGTGGCGGCGAGCTTGTATCTGCTGGGAAAAATCTCCGGAGACGCACAGAAGAAGGAAGCCGGTTTGTTAAGCGGGGAAGCTGCCGCGAACTCCTTAGGAGTAACTTACGGATTGAAGTATGCGACGGGAAGAACGCGCCCACTCTCCGCCAATGGTGGTGGAGAGTTTTTTGCGGTCGGCGATTCCTTTCCGTCAGCGCACGCCGCCGTGGCATGGTCGATTGCAAGTGTTCTGGCGCATGAATATCCGGGACCGCTCACGAAGGTTTTGGTATATGGAGCGGCTACAGCGATCAGTGCAGCGCGTATCCGCGCGAAACAACATTTTCCATCGGATGTAGTTGTGGGTGCCGGGATGGGCTGGCTTATCGGCGATTTGGTTTACAGACGACACCACCATACTGAGTTTGGCGGCGGAGGTTGGGGAACACTACCCGGGATGGGAAACAACGAAGAGCGATTGCCGACGGCGATGGGTTCTCCTTACGTTCCGCTCGACAGTTGGGTTTATCCACAATTCGACCGTCTGATTGCGCTAGGTTATGTGGACAGCGCCATCGTGGGAATGCGGCCATGGACGCGGCTGGAATGCGCGCGGCTGCTTGCGGAGGCGACCGACAAACTGGATGAAGCCGATGGGAACATTAGTGGAAATGTTCCTGCGGGGCTGATCCGAGAATTCGCTCGCGAGACTAGACTACTCGGCGGAGGAAGCAATCGCTCGATGCAACTTGAGTCCGTTTACATGCGGATTACAGAAATATCCGGTCCGCCTTTAGCGGATGGCACGCACTTTGGTGAAACATTTTTTAATGATTTTGGGCGTCCGTATCGAGAAGGTTTCAACAATGTAACGGGACTTTCCGCGTGGATGACGGAGGGCCGGTGGGTCGTTTATGTTCGCGGTGAATATCAGCATGCGCCGTCCTGGCCAGGGTACTCTGCCGCGGTGCAAAACGAGATCGCGCTCTTAGACCAAAATCCAGTTGCGCCGGCGGGCCCTGGGGCGGCGCGTAACCAGGTTCGCGTGCTTGATGCTTACGTAGGTTTAAATCTCGGCAACTGGCAGCTTTCTTATGGACAGCAAAGCCAGTGGTGGGGTCCTGGCATCAGCGGGCCAATGCTGTTCAGTAACAACGCCTCACCGACACGCATGTTTCACGTTGACCGCGTTTCGCCATTCGTTTTGCCAGGTTTTATGAAATATCTGGGACCAATGCGCTGGAATGCGTTTTTCGGGGACCTGCAGGGGACGCGTTTTTCTCCAGGGCCGATTTTTCACGGAGAAAAAATAAGTTTTAAACCGACGCCAAACCTTGAATTCGGCTTCACACGTACCGTGGTGTTTGCCGGACAAGACCGCGCACTTACCCTCAATCGCCTGTTCCGCAGTTATTTCAGCGTAACCAGTTCCGTAAATGAAACGGCGGCTACAGATCCCGGGAAACGCACGGGAGGATTTGACTTTCAATACCGCGTGCCATTCGTTAGGAAATGGTTAACGTTTTACGCGGATACTATTGCCGCCGACGATCCCTCGCCGTTGGCCAATCCGGTGCGTTCGGGATTCAGTCCGGGGATTTACATGCCACAGCTTCCAGGAATTCCAAATGTCGATTTGAGAGTTGAAGCCGCGAACACCAGCGTCGAGCAGGTGCAATTCACAAATGGCCACTTCATCTATTGGGATGGCCGGTATCACCAGGTTTACACCAACCGAGACAATTTAATGGGAAGCCCAGTAGGGTTGGATGGTAAGGAAATTCTGGCTTCGAGCAGGATTTGGTTCCGGGAAAGAGATTCTGTGCAATTTAACTATCGGCACGTCAAAGTTGATGCTCGTTATATTCCAAGCGGAGGAACGATCAACGACGCATCCGTACGCGTGAATTACTGGTTTCGCTGTTGGGAGACGACTGCTATGGTTCAGGCAGAACGGTGGAATTTTCCGCTGCTTGCGCCGGGGGCACAAACGAATATTTCAGGCTCATTCCAAATCACTTATTGGCCGCAACATCACCCACGCGAAACCTCCGGCGACACAAGATAGAATTCTTCCTTAAGACTCTTCCTATACTGCTCTACTTGCACCACCTCATTGCCCGTGCGAAACTACTGAAGTTGTCAGTGGGCTTTCCTACGTGCGTTTTCCTTCAATTCGGCGCTATCGTCTAGGGGTCTAGGACACCGCCCTCTCACGGCGGTAACACGGGTTCGAATCCCGTTAGCGCTACCAATTTTTCATAGTTTACTCCCGCCTGCTCACACCTGCCCACGCTCCGTTCTCGTGTCCTTCAGCAGACCCATCCCGTATGTTGCGACGGTGCTTGCCTGCATTCCCTGCATTGCGCACGCACAGGCCCCCCTCCGCAGCGGCCCGCGTATACTCTCGAGCGCTACGACGAGGGTTGGTCATTCTTGCGCGACCCAGCCAAGCGGACGGATCTTTTTGACCCGATCAAGTGGATTCCGCTCGGCCACCGCGATTCCTGGTTTTTGATCCTCGGAGACGAGCTGCGGGAACGCTTTCAAGACGCGCGCAATCCGGCATTACGGTAGCTTTCAACTACGCGCATTTCACTCCGGGGGGCTCAGTGCAGCAGGCCGGCGGCCATACTGGCGATTTCTTCCTGGCGTTGACGCAATTCAAGTTCTGAATGAAATACGCTAGTGGTCCGTTAGCCTACCAAATATCCAGTTTTCAAGCGCCAAAATATTCGAAAAGTTTTTTTATTCCTTCGCGAAATGTATCCGGAGGCGTAATCAGACTTAAAACCAGGTGTCCATCGGTAGAGAAATCGTAAAAATGTCCCGGATGCACCAGCACGCCTTGTTCTTGGAGCAGGTCAACGGCGAGATCTTCGTCAGATTGCGTTGACGGCACGCGCAGCACCACAGACCAGCCGCCATGTGAATGCAAAAGCTCGCAATTTTTTTGCGCCGCAAGCTGCCGGTTGAGTTCCCGGATATTTTCGTGAAGACGAGCCATCAAAAAAGGCTGAATCACCCTTCGTTGTTCAAGCAGCGCAGGCAAGGCATGTTGGATGGGCGCGCTGATGGAAAGAAACGTGTCGGAGATGATCTCCAGTCGGTCAAGTGCCGCTGCCACTTGATCTTGGGGCCCGGTCGTTACTATCCATGCGGCTTTCATTTGTGGCAACGCGGAAATTTTCGACAAGCCGCTCAAGGTGAAGGTCAAGACTTCCTGATTTGCAACGAAGGATCTGCGGGGAAGGGCATCGTGTGAATAATCAAGGAAGACTTCGTCGGCAAGCAACGCCAGATTTTTTTCGCGGCAAAGCAGATTGAGTTGTTCCAACTCGGTCGCGGCTACGAATGACCCCGTGGGATTATTGGGATGCACAAGCAAAATCGCGCGGGTACGAGGAGAAACAGCTTGAGCCAGCGATGGGAAGTCGATCAGCCAGCCTTGCGCGTAAGTGAGCGAGTACGGAACAAGTTTCACATCGTGTAAATCCGCCAGAAAATCGAAGAGCGGGTAACTCGGCCTGGGAACCAGCACTTCGTCGCCAGGATTACAGAGCAAGCGAAAGACAAATGAATAAGCTTCACTGGTGCTGGTAGTGAGTAGAATTTGTTCGGGATCCAGTCCCGAGATGGCATGGGAATCGCGATAGTAAGTTGCCGCCGCCTGACGCGCCACCGGCAAACCTTTGGGCTGAGGATGGTAGCCCAGCATCGCGGCGTTTTGAAATGCGGCAAGAATTGCGTCCGCGTCGTATGGCAGGCCACACTGCGTCGGGTTCGAAACGGTGAGGTCCAATATATCGACGCCCGCCGTTCGCAAGCGGTCTTGTGTTCGTGAAAACAGGTTTGGCGATAGCTTCCAGTTTGTTCTGTCGGAAAACATAGATTTAGGCGGCGAGAATGAACATGATACTGGAAGCCATCAATTAACGGCTGGTCAGTTCTTGCCGAACTTACGCGAACCGCTGACGCCTTTGCCTTCAGTGACAGTGATAGTCTGGCCGGCGTCAACGTTCATCAGATGATCTACTTGCCCGCTAGGCCAGCGAACTTCCACGGTTTCTGCTTTGGTGCGTTGTGCCAGTCCGAAAGTGAGCACCAGTTCGCTGGCAGAAAGATAGCTGGAACCACTACGTAGCATTTGCGCCTGCATCTCGCCGGCGGATGTCACCCGGACCACCGCTCCGATGCCATCGCGATTGGATTTGTTGCCGACGAGTTTAATGCGCAAGCTTTGATTGGCTTTCGACGCACCTGCGGGTTCATTGTGAAAAAGATATACGGGCCCGCCATTTGTGGACAGCAACAAGTCGAGACGCCCGTCGTTGTCAAAATCGGCGTAGGCAGCTCCACGGCCAACTCGGGGCGCGGCGAAAGCGGCTCCGGAAGATTTGGTAACCTCCACAAAATTTCCTTTGCCCATGTTGCGAAACAGATGCGGAGGCATGGCATATTTCACATTGGGTTGCACGCGTTGAATATCGGCATCGATGTGACCATTGGCGATAAAAATGTCGGGCCAGCCATCGAGATCAAAATCAAAAAAGAAACAACCGAAACCGAGCGTAAGCAGGGAAGCGTGACCGATTTCGGAACGCGGCGCTTCATCGACAAAAAGACCTTTGCCCTCGTTGTGGTAGAGCGAAAGCATTTGATTGGAGAAATTCGTGATGAGAATGCTCGGTGAGCCGGAGCGATCGTAATCCGCGGCATCCACGCCCATGCCGGCGCGCGCTACGCCGTCCTCGCTGAAAGCGATTCCCGCGACCACGGCTTTGTCGCTGAAAGTGCCATTTCCATTGTTGCGATAAAGCTTGTTTGGCTGTGTATCGTTGGAAACCAACAGATCTGGCCAGCCATCGTTGTCGTAATCGAGAATAGCGATTCCCATTGTTTTTGAAGTCGGATCGTTCAAGCCTGCTTTTTTCGTAACATCTTCAAACGTTCCGTCGCCACGATTGTGCCAAAGACGCAATGAAGCGCCCTTGTAAGATTCCGGCGTGCAATAGGATTTGCTTTTCCCGTCGAGGGTGCAATAGAGATCGCTTTCCCGCGACCACTGCACGTAATTGCCGACGACGAGATCAAGGCGCCCATCCTTGTCGTAATCGACCCAGGCTGCGCTGGTGCTGAACTCCTTGATGCCGGCAAGTCCGGACTTTTGCGTTACATCGGTGAAAGTGCCGTTTCCATTGTTGTGGAAGAGATGGTTTTGTCCGTACGCAGTCACGAAAAGGTCGTCATTACCATCGTTATCGAAGTCACCGACCGCCGCGCCCATGCCGAACAATTCCAAATCCAACCCTGCTTTATGCGTTACATCCGTGAATGTGCCGTCATGATTGTTGCGGTAAAGCTTTGGCGTGGAATGCTTTTGAGCATGGCCGGGCCAGTCAGTTCCGTTCACAAGAAATATATCGGGCCAACCGTCGTTATCGTAATCGATAAATGCAACTCCAGGCCCCATCGTTTCAGGAAGAAATTTCTTTCCATAAGCGCCGTTGTTATGAACGAAATGTATTCCAGATTGTTGGGTAACATCGCGAAAAGTAGCGGTTGAAGGAGCATCTGCCGGGGCCGCCGATTCCGTGGCGCCAGCCGCTAGAAAGAAAACGAGAAGCATCGTGATCCACGGCATAAATGCATTTCCCTTCCAACGAAAAACTTTTATTGACCGCCGACCGCTACCGCGTTTGGAGCGGTTGGCGCCGCCGCGGTCGAGCGATGCGGCGTTGCTATTTTCTTTTTGCCGGGCGCCACAGTATCGAGCGCTACGGATTCGTGTTCGTGAATTGCCTGGCGCTCGTTATTGTCTTCGGGATGTTTCTGACGGTATGCTCCGGTAATAGCTTGCGCGGATTCATCCGCTTTGAAGCGCAGGTAGCGTGTTTTATGTTCTTCGGCGCGCCCGGAATCGCCCAGACCCGTGTAGCAGAGCATTAAATTGTAATGCGCCTGCAAATCTTCAGGGTCGATCGTGAGAGTCTGTTCAAATTCCCTGGTGGCGTCAGTATATTTTTTTTGCAGGAAGAATACGCGGCCGAGTTCATTGTGCACCACGCGGTCTCTAGGAAACTGGGCGAGAACGATTTGCAGGCGCTTTACCGCATCATCGTATTGCCCCTCTTCTTTCAATACCCGCGCATAAAAGAAGTTGGCGCGGGCCAAATCCGGTTTGATTGCCAGCGCCTTCTCTAGAACTTCACGAGCGCCGGTGGTGTCGCCTTCCTGTACACGCGCTCGGCCAACGTTAACCCATCCGTCGGGATTGCTCGGATCAATTTCCGCAACTTTCTGAAACGCGACTTCGGCTCCTTTCAGATCCCCCTGCAGAAACAAGCCAATTCCGTAATCGTTCCAGCGTGTCCAATCCTCTTTTGCGAGGTGAACCTGTGCTTGCTGAGGCGGCGCGGAGCGCGGAAGAACGCTAAGCGTCTTGGAATCCTCGGCAACGGTGATAATGGGCAAATCAGGAATGGTTTTGAGATTGCCAGAAACGTTTGAAGTATCGCCAGTGAACGCATATTTCGTGTCGTCGTGGTCCGGTGTGACTTCGCCCTGTTTCTGACCTGACTCCGGGATGCCAGCAAACGAGAACTGCGTATTCCACCACGCAAATTTGCGGTAATTCAGTTTGGCGCGCAGCGTAATTTTCTCGCCTCCGTTCTCGGGAATGTGCAGGTGATAATGCGCAGTGTCAGCCGCGCCTGGCGGGATGAGATGGACATACACGGAAGCGCGGTTTGCCCACGCGTTTCGTTTATTAATAGGATTACCGTGGTCATCGATCAGCAGCGCGCGATAAAAATGCGCGCCTTTTTCAACCTGCCCTTTTCCATCATCATCAACCTTGCCGCTCCAGAAAATTGTGTGGCCCTTTTCGTCTGTAGCTTGTAATTCGAGCCACACATCAAATGCGTCAATGGTGCCGCCGGGAAAAAAGTGGCCCACTTTGCGGGTGCGTACCACGACATCCAGTCGAACATCATCGCCGCGCCGGACGCTTGCATCGACACGACCCAGAGGAGCGGTCAGCGCACGCACTTCGCCCGAGGGTCCCTGGGGCAAGGAAGTATCCGCTTCCTCGCCAACCGCGAATGACGTGGAAAGTTCCGGCTTGTAGGTTTGAGGAGTTTTAGCAGTCCTTGCACTTCTTTCTGAAGGCGAAATTGCAAAAATGTCGACGCTTACTTGTTTGTCCTGCAAAAACTTTTTGCTCTGTTCCAGCTGTAGCGTGTCCTGGTTGGCTGTGGGCAGAGCGGTATTCGCGCCCGGGAATCGGTGCGAGTGAACGTAGCCGCCGATATTCCCCTGATCGTTCGATCGAGATTGCGGCATATGACAATCCGCGCACTGCATCGAATTCACCGGATAGTAAAATGAGCGCGCACCCTGCCCAGAAACACCGCTAGCTTGCCAATTGTCATATTCATTCAAGCCGCGTACCCAGCGATAACGGTTCACGGGAATGTCGAGATGCACTTTGTGGCACGTCGAGCAGAACTCCGCAGTTTGCGCGCGCATAAACGGTTTCAGAAAGGTACGCCGATGGGGCTCGGGATTTAACCGGACCAGAAAATCATGTACGGATCGAATTACCGGATTTTCACTGGCTGCAAGCTTGTGAAGTTTTGGATATTCGAGCACAAAGTCGCCTTGGCCCATCGTGCTTTTCACTTCGACGATGCTGTGACACATCAGGCAGCTAAGCCCGGCTTTGGCTTCGGGCGAATTCTCGATCTGGCGAATCGGCGTATCAAACTTGCCGCTGAAGAGCAGGGCAGGGTCGTGACAACCGGCGCACCATTTGCTCGACTGGACCCCCGCGACGTCTTGCATGTATTCAATACTCTTGCGATACCACTGATTGTTGAACGAAGAGAAATGGTGTGCGGAGCTTTCCCACTGTTTGTAAATATCCGCGTGGCATCGTTCGCATGCTTTTGATTGCATAAAGTATTGAGATGGAATGTAATTTCCGTCCTTGGTTTGCGCGGAACTCGGAAAAAATTTGCCGTGTGGCCCGTCACCTTCACCGGCCATGTCCGCGGGTGGCATTTTTGGGTTATTTACAACGTAAACATTGCGCCAGGCGATGTTGCGCGACCACCACGCTCCCGCTGCCGCGCCAGCTATCACCAGGAAAACGAGAGTGAAGCGAAGGACACTCCGTGAAACGCCAGTGCCCAACCATGCTCTTGCGTTGACCCAGTCCGTGGCTAGGAACAAGGAGCCAAGAACCGACATCAGGATATGCGCGAATAGCCAGGACTTTAATCGATTGGGCGTTCCCAACTTAATTAAGGCCAGACCGAGCCCGGTTCCGATAATAAGCAGTACCCAGCCTGATTTGGCGAGCAAAGTCTCGGAACGGAAGTGGCGTAGAAGAAACGGTAAGAGTAGCAGCGCGAAAAGTATTCCAATGGCAGCGTGCAACAAAATGAGCGTTACATACGGAATGGACGCGGATGGAAAGGCATAAAGAAAAAAGGCGCTTGCCATTAAGAAAATTAAGCTGTACCCGCGCCAACGACTCATTCGAATCCATTCCTTAAACAGGTGCGCCGCAAGAAAACGGCCGGATGAGTTGTGGCATCCGGCCGGGGTGGTTGGGGGCTACTTCCGTCGTTGGGCGTTAAAACCTTCGGAGGAAGCGACATGAAAGTGTTAAGCCAATGTATAGCGGGTAACCGCTGCCCGGGACAATAGTACAAAACAACTAGAAGCCAGCGCCTGGGACAATACCTTTGGCCTCCACACATTCGTAGGTTCTTCCGGCCTTCAGGTTCTTGTATTCCTCGGTCTCGCCGCTGGGCCACGCAATCACCACCCGTTCTATTGTGTCTTGCTGACCAAGCCCAAAAGTTACCGAAAGTTCGGACTGGGAAAGATAGCTGGAACCACCGTGCACCAGACGCGATTGCGTTTGACCACCGTGGAAAATTTTCACAGTTGCACCGATTGCATCGCGATTCGATTTGGAGCCGGTAAGCCGAAAGCGAATGGCGCGATTTCCGGCGGTCTGGTCATTTCGATAAAGAAACGCGGGTCCATTGTTGGTGGTCAGCAGCAAGTCGAGGTCGCCATCGCGATCGAAATCACCGACGGCCAAACCGCGTCCAACTTTCGGTTGCGGGAATGTGCCTCCCATTTCATTGGCTACATCACGAAAGCTGCCGTTTCCCAAGTTCAAGAAAAGTTGTGGCGGTTGGGCATAACCAACATTGCCGCGAATATTGCGCACCGTGTCGTCGATGTGGCCATTCGCTACCGCGAGGTCGAGCCGCGCGTCCAGGTTTGCGTCAAATAAAACGCAGCCAAACCCCAGCGTGCTTTTGGATGGAGCGCCTAAGCCGGCTCGGAGCGCGATGTCGTCATAATTAGAGGAACCCGAAGCGTGGTACAGCCCGATCATTTCGTTGTCGAAATTTGTGATCACCACGCTGGGTTTGCCGGAATTGTCGTAGTCACCGGCGTCGACGCCCATTCCAGCCCGCGCCTTTCCCTCGGTGCTAAAAGCCAAACCAGCTTCGACGGCGACATCTTTAAACTTTCCGTTCCGAAGATTGCGGTAGAGCTTATTTGGCTGCGTATCGTTAGCAACAAAAATATCCGGCCAGCCGTCTTGATCGTAATCGAGCATGGCGACACCAAGCGACTTGGAGCTGCTATCAAAAATCCCGGAAGTTCCGCTGACGTCCTCAAACGTGCCGTTGCCTCGGTTGTGAAACAGCCAGCAGGTATCGCCGCGGTAGGCTTCTGGAGTGCAAAACGATTTATTCTTTCCATCCAAGCTGCAGAAAACATCCTGCTCCGCAGTCCACCGCACATAATTGCACACAAATAAATCCAGAAGGCCGTCGCGGTCGTAATCCAACCACATCGCCGAAGTGCTGAATCCCTGCTTTCCCAGTAAGCCGCTTGCTCGCGTGGCATCGACAAATGTGCCTTTGCCGGTGTTGCGAAATAATCGGCTCTGGCCCACGCAAGAAATGAAAATGTCCGGAAAACCGTCGTTGTTGTAGTCGCCCACCGCGACGCCCATGCCATATAGCTCTACGTCGAGTCCAGCTGCCCGAGTTACATCCGTGAACGTTCCATTGCGATTATTACGATACAAGTGGAGCGTGGAGCGCTGCCGTTTGTGGCCGGACCAATCCATGGAATTTACAAGCAGAATGTCTTGCCAGCCATCGGCGTCGTAATCCAGGAATGCGCAGCCGGAACCCAGAGTCTCCGGAAGTAGTTTTCCGCCGTATGCTCCGCTGTTGTGACGAAACTCGATGCCGGCCTTTGCGGTCACATCGGTCAGCTGAAAACCCGTTGCCGGTCCGGCCCATGCGCGCCAGGCGGGTAACAGTGCAACTCCTGCGCCAGCGGTAGTGCGCAAAAAATCCCTGCGCTTCATGGCAAATTCACCAACCCGTTGCGAATAGCATAAACCACCAGCTCCGCGGTCTTATGAATTCCCAGCCTGTCCATAATGTTTGCGCGATGCACAGAGACGGTGTTGGCGCTAAGCCTTAATTCAGCGGCGATTTCCTTGTTGGATTTGCCGGAAACGATGTGCTGCAAAACCTCTAACTCGCGCACCGTGAGGCCCGAGTCGCGCTCGCCTTTCAGTCCCTGCGCTTTTATCAATTGTGGGTCCAGGACACGTTTTCCTTCCGCGACCATCTGAACGGCGTTAACCAAATCCAGTTCCATTGCGTTTTTCAGGATGTAGCCCGCGGCACCCGCATCAATAGCCTGGCTAATTAAGGTTTCTTCCGAGTGCATGCTAAGCATGAGAATTCGCGTTTCAGGAAGCTTCTCTAGAATGCGGCGCATTGCCTCGATTCCATTCATTTTCGGAAGGGCGCAATCCATCACAATCACTTTAGGGCGGAGTTTCATCGCAAGTTTAACCGCGTCTTCTCCATCGCTCGCTTCCCCGACAACGCTGATCGTCGCGGCGTCTTCAAGAATCCGGCGAAAACCCAGGCGTACCAGTGAATGATCATCAACGAGCAGAACGCTAATTTTTTCCGTCATGGGACTCCGCCTTTTCTCGCGGAACGCTCAGCCGCACCAACGTGCCACCGGAGGCTGGCGACAAAATCTCCAGCTTGCCTCCGATTAGTTCCGCTCGTTCGCGCATGGCCACCAATCCGATCCCGGTATTTCCTTTTTGCGGCACAAATCCTTTTCCATGATCCTCTATCTCCAGCAGCAAAGCCGATGGGAGAAAACTGAGCCGTATCCACGCTTCCTTGGTACCGGAATGGCGATTCACGTTGTTCAATGCTTCCTGCAGCACGCGGTAAACGTGCACACCTGATGCGGTTTCCACAGCAAACGTATCGCGAGGCTTCTCATAGTGCAGTGTCAGACCAGTCTGATGAGCTACGGTCGGAATATACCAGTCCAGAGCAGCTACTAGTCCGGCCTCTTCCAATAAAACAGGATGCAAAGCCTGGGACAAGCCTCGAATGCTATCGAGCGTCGATTGCGCGATTTCCCGCACTTCCTGGACGTCTTTGCGCAACGGCGATGTGTCCGCCAGCTGATTCGCCGCGCGGCCAAGAAGCGAGCCGATAGCGGTGAGTACCTGGCCAAACTCGTCGTGAAGCTCGCGAGAAATGTGACGCAGCGTAGATTCCTGCGTGGTGATTAACTTTTGCGCCAGATCGCTGCGCTGCTCAGAGAGTTCACCGAGTTGCGCGAACATGCGCCGGTTAGAGCGCATCATATAGAAGCTGGTCAGCAATATAGCGACCAGAATTGCCGCAAGAAACCAGTACAATTGCTTCTGCACACGGTTGTAAATTTGCGTAACCCGCTCGGCAGCTTGTTGTTCTCCTTCGTTATTTTCCACCAGCAACCGTGAAACCGCGGTGCTCAACGCCGCCTGGCGCGCTTGCAACGTATTGCGGATTTGATCGCGCGCACGCGCTTCGTCGCCATTCGCTGCGGAAGCAAACATCCGGTCCACGGCGTCCCAGAATTGAGAAAGAGATTTGCCAAGATAATTTCGCTGGTCGGCAGTGCGTTGCATGCCCGCGAATTGTTCTTCCAGCCGTATCGCGGCGTCCAGGTCTTGACGAAGTCTATCGAATTGGCCGCTCCACGAAGTTAATGGATAAGGCCCGGCAGTATCCAGCATGTCGCGCATCGCCAGGCCCGTCGAGTTGAGATCATTCTGTATCCGCAAAAGCTGCAAAGAATCTTTCCGGTTGCGATCCACCATTTCAGTTTGCAATTTGCGGAGTCCCGAAAACTGCATAGTGATGTAGGCGGCATAGATCAACACAGCTGCAAGCGTGACCAGCAAGCCAATCAGCAGGCCGGTCGTGGGGGAACGTTGTCCGCGATATCGATTCCGCACTGGCAAAGAATATATACCGCGAGTCCGGCATCGTCCAACCGCTGCAAATTAGATCGGCGATAAGAAAGGATGGGGAGTATTCTTTTCAATGGAATGCTGTTCAATAAAATGGGAGTGCCTCTCGGAAAATTGTCGAAATGATAGACGTCGGATTAATTGGATTTGGGCTTGCCGGGCATTACTTCCACGCACCGATAATTTCCGCAGTGCCGGGATTGCGACTCGCTGCCATTCTGCAACGCAGCGGCACCGAAGCCGCGCTGCTCTATCCAAATACGCGGATTATCCGGACCATCGAGGAAATGCTTTCCATGGAGCAGATCCGTCTGATCGTCATAGCGACGCCAAATGAAACGCATGTTCCTTTGGCTCGGCTTTGCCTGATGGCGGGTCGAGACGTTGTAATAGACAAACCTTTTGCGCCTACTCTTGCCGAATCGGAAGAACTGGTCAAATTGGCGGCGGGAAAAAAGAGGTTGCTTGCTGTCTATCACAATCGTCGGTGGGACGCCGACTTTCAGGCCATTCACAAACTCGTTTCAGAGGGCGCACTCGGCCGAATCACACTGTTTGAAACCAATTATGATCGCTACCGCCCCAAACTGAAAGCAAACGCCTGGCGTGAACGTAGCGGTCCCGGCAGCGGGATTTTCTTCGATATTGGGCCGCACTTGATTGATCAAGCGTTGCAGCTTTTCGGAACGCCCGAAGCTCTCTATGCGGATCTTCGCATTGAACGAGATGAGGGCGTGGTTGATGATTCCTTCGACGTGGTGATGTACTACCCACAGGGACTTCGTGCCGTCCTCCGGTCCAGCATCATGGCGGTTGTCCCGCGTCCACGTTTTATTTTGCACGGTTCGCGCGGTTCGTTCCGCAAAGAATTGATCGATCCTCTCGAAGGTATGTTGCGGCGCGGCGAGCTTCCTGAGGGCGAATCGTGGAACGTCGAACCAGAAAGCAATTGGGGCCTCGCCACTTTTGTAAGAGATGAGGAAGTTGTTCAGGAACGCATTCCGTCACAAGGCGATTGGCGGTCATTCTATGCTGGTGTGCGCGACGCCATTCTTGGAACAGCTCCACCGCCTGTTACAACCAAGCAAATCTTGGATGTGATGCGCGCGATCGAACTCGCTCAGGAAAGCAGCCGCTTGGGCAAGAAGTTGCCATGGCCGAACCGTTCTGATATCAGCTGATTTGCACAATTGCCCAAGGTTTAGCAGCTTCGACGTATAATTGCTTTGCCGATCAGGAGGTAGCGAGACGGTGGCTAAGAATATTGAACTCGCTCCATCGATTCTTTCCGCAAATTTTGCGCAATTGGCCAGCGAGGCGCAGGCCGCTCTGGATGGAGGCGGCACAATCGTGCACATTGACGTGATGGACGGCCACTTTGTCCCCAACATCACGGTTGGGCCCCTGGTCGTCGCGTCCCTGCGCAAGACTATCAAAGCGCCGTTTGACTGCCACTTGATGATCGAGAATCCGGATCAATTTATTCCGGCGTTTGCCGAAGCCGGAGCTGATTGGATTTCCGTGCACCAGGAAGCTTGCGTGCACCTTGATCGGACGCTGCATTTAATCGAGTCTCATGGCTGCAAAGCGGGTGTGGTGATCAACCCGGCTACACCAGTGAGCGCCCTTGATGAAGTGCTCGATTTCGTGCACCACGTTTTGGTTATGTCCGTAAATCCCGGGTTTGGCGGTCAGAAATTTATTCCCAATTCGCTGAAGAAAATCGAAACGTTGGTGAAGATTCGCGAAGCTCGCCGCCTTAACTTCCGGATAGAAATCGATGGTGGAGTCGACGTGAATACTGTAGGAGACATTGTACGAGCGGGAGCGGAACTGCTGGTTGCCGGCAACGCTTTATTCGGACAGGGTAATCGCCAAGAAAACGCTCGAAAACTTTTGGATGCGGCGCGCGCCGCGACGCTCACTCGCGCGTGAGAACGCTGAGTATCAAATCAAAACGTGCAAAAGAAAGGCCGCAAGTAGCGCGGATTTGAACTCGAACCCGCCGCCTTGCAGCCTTTTGAATAAGTGACGCGGGTATATCAGGCCACTGTAACTTCGCTGCTCAAATAAACGTCCTGAATCGCATTTAACAATTTCACGCCTTCGTTCATGGGCCGCTGAAAAGCTTTGCGACCGCTGATAAGCCCTGTCCCGCCCGCGCGCTTATTGATTACCGCCGTGGTCACGGCTTCTTCGAAGTCGTTCGCTCCGGACGCTCCGCCACTGTTGATCAAACCGGCGCGGCCCATATAGCAGTTCAGAAGTTGGTATCGGCAAAGATCGATGGGATGATCGCTGGCCAAATCGGTGTAGATGCGTTTATCGAATTTGCCATAACCCGAATCTCCCATGTTGAGCGCGGCGTATCCGCCATTATTTTCCGGAAGTTTTTGCTTGATGATGTCGGCTTCGATCGTGACGCCAAGGTGATTGGCCTGTCCGGTCAAATCAGCGGAGACATGATAGTCCTTGTCTTTTTTGAAGGCGTTGTTGCGCAGATAACACCAGAGCACCGTCCCCATGCCTAATTGGTGGGCTTTCTCGAAAGCCTGGCTGACTTCCACGATCTGCCTGCTGCTTTGATCGGAGCCGAAATATATTGTGGCTCCGACGGCTGCCGCACCCATGTCATAAGCTTGCTGCACGGTTCCGAACATGATCTGGTCCGCGCGATTCGGGAAAGTCAGCAGCTCGTTGTGATTAATTTTTACGATGAACGGAATTTTGTGCGCGTATTTGCGAGCTACCGAGCCCAGCACCCCGAATGTGGAAGCTACCGCGTTGCAGCCGCCTTCGATGGCCAGTTTCACAATATTTTCGCCGTCAAAATATTCCGGGTTCTTCGCGAAACTTGCGCCGCCGGAGTGTTCGATCCCCTGGTCGACGGGCAAAATCGACAAATAGCCAGACCCGGCCAGCCGGCCCTGATTGAATATTCGTTGAAGATTGCTGAGCACGCGAATGTTTCGGTCCGTAATGCCATAAATGCGGTCGACGAAGTCGGGTCCCGGAAGATGCAGTTGTTGTTTGGAAATTTTTGGCGATTTGAAGCCCAGCAGTGATTCCGCCTTGGCTCCAAGATATTGTTCAATGCTGCTAGCACTTACCGTTGCCATTTCGTTTTCCTCGTTTCAAGTTACGGTCAGTATAAGACCGATTATACTTCGCTAATTCCCGGCGATAGCATGCTGCCCGCGCTTTTATCCACTAACCACAGCACCGAGCCGTCTTTAGGTTGCACCAATTGCGCGGGAAGTTGTTCCGGCTCGTACGGTCCTTCCAGCACGGCTTTCAACGCTGGCGCTTTATCCCGACGCGTAACCATGAAAATCACTCGCGCTGCGTGTTGCGTCACTTCTGCGGTCATGGTTATTCGATGGGCGTAAAGTTTTCCGACCCAATTTCCCACTACTAAGCGATCGCTCGCGTGCAACGCTTTCGTTCCGGGAAAAAGCGACAGCGTGTGACCCTCATCGCCCATTCCCAGCAGCATCAAATCGAAGCGCGGGTACTCCCCCGCATTCAGCCGAAAGTGATGCCGGAGCGTCTCTTCATATTCCCGCGCGGCGCGATCCGCGTCTGGGTATTCTCCAGAGATCCGCTTGACATTTGCCGGCGCGAGTGGCGCTTTGGAAATCAACGTCTCCATAGCCATGCGAAAGTTGCTGTCCGCATGATCGGGAGCCACGTGCCGCTCATCGCCGAAAAACACATTTATTTTATCCCAAGGAACTCTCGAACGCAGAGAAGAATCGTTGGTGAGCAGCGTATAAAGGGTTCGGGGCGTCGAGCCTCCGGCGAGGCTGATGTCAAATGAGCCCTTTTTCTGAACGGCCCCGAGCGCCACGGCGATGAATTCCTCCGCTGCTCGCCGCGCGATTGCCTCATCGTCCTGCAATATCCGTACTTCTCGTCGCACCCGTGCTCCTATTAATGCTTCTTTGTTTCGCTAATTTTATTCGCGCCCGCGATAACACATTTTTCCAATTCATCTTCGCCAATGCGCCGCCATGACCGCCCATCGCGGTTCAGCAGACCTTCAGCCTCAGCCGGTCCCCACGAGCCCGCCGCATAATTCGGGAACCCTCGCGCCGGCAGGGCGCGCCACACATCGATGATCGGTTGGATCACCTTCCAACCCGCTTCGACCATGTCCGCACGCTGGAATAACGTAGCGTCTCCAAACATGCAATCCCGCAACAAACGTTCATAACCGGTGCTGTGTTCCGCGCCAAAATAACTGCTGTAGTCAAAATCCATATTAACTAGCCCCAGCCGCATTACCGAGCCTGGAACTTTGGCGCCAAAGCTCAACGAAATTCCTTCATCGGGCTGGATGTGAATCACCAGCCGGTTGGTCTCCAGATTTTTGACCGTGGTATTCCGGAAAAGTACAAAAGGTGTTCGCCGGAATTGGATCACAATTTCTGTCGCGCGTTTTGCCAGGCGCTTCCCGGTTCGCAGATAAAACGGAACGCCCGCCCACCGCCAGTTGTCGATTAATAACTTAAGCCCCACAAAAGTTTCCGTGTTGGAAGTGGGCGCCACATCGGGTTCACTTCGGTAGTCGATAACGGGTTGACCGTCAATCACGCCTTCACCATATTGCCCTCGCACCGCGTGGGTGAGCACGTCTTCCGGGCCAAGCGGCTGTATCGCGTGCAGAACTTCGGCCTGTTTATTGCGGACTTCGTCGGCATCGAACGAAATTGGCGGCTCCATGGCCGTCATGGTCAAAAGTTGAAACAGGTGATTTGGCACCATGTCGCGTAACGCGCCGGCGGTTTCGTAAAAACCGCCGCGATGCTCAATGCCAACGGTTTCGGACGCCGTGATTTGCACGTGGTCCACGTAGTTGCGGTTCCAGAGTGGCTCAATAATGTTGTTGGAGAAACGAAAAACCATGACGTTCTGAACCGTCTCTTTACCTAAGTAGTGATCAATACGGTAAATTTGCTTTTCTTCAAGCACGCGCTTGAGATCGACGTTAAGCTGTCGCGCGGATTCCAGATCATGGCCGAATGGTTTTTCTACAATGACGCGGGCCCACTTACCGTTTTCTTCCTTGGTCATTCCTGCGGCGCCCAATTGCTGGACGATGGGCGAAAAAAATCTTGGGGCCACCGCTAAATAGTAGAAACGGTTCCCTTGCGTATTGTGTTGTTTCTCAACAGCCAGAATTTGCTGCTGCAGAGCAACGAATGCCGTGGGATCCTGAAAGTCCCCACGAACGTAGTAAATACGCTCCGCAATCCAGTCCCACATTTTCAGGTCAATGGATTCCGAGGCAAATTTGGGAATCTCTTCCTCTAAAGCCTTGCGAAAAGTTTCCGTAGTGTAATCATTTGATGCGAAACCAACGATCGCGAATTGCTTCGACAGCAATCCTTCTTGCGCCAAATTGATCAGAGCTGGAATAAGCTTGCGTTTCGTTAGGTCGCCCGTTGCGCCAAAAATCACCATCACGCAGGGCGCGCCGGTTGGATGGGCATCTGTAGAGTTCGGAGTCATGACTGTTGATCCTGTCTGCGCCGCCGATTAATTCGCAAATTCGCGCTAACTCTTCTTTTCGACGTGGCCGCCGAACTGAAACCGCATAGCGGAGAGGACCTTGCCTGCAAAATCATCTTCGCCGCGCGATGTGAACCGCTGATAAAGAGACGCCGTCAGCACTGGAGCGGGAGTTGTCGATTCAATGGCGGCTAAAACAGTCCAGCGACCTTCGCCGGAATCCGAAACGCGACCGGAAAAACGCTCCAGATTAGGTTGTTCCAGCAGGGAAGCGGCCGTCAGGTCGAGCAACCACGAAGCAACCACGCTCCCTCGCCGCCAGACTTCCGTAACATCCGCGAGATTGAAATCATATTGATAATGTTCCGGATTGCGTAGCGGCGTCGTTTCGGCATCCGCTTCTCGGTGTGTTTTTCCTGCGTTGGCATGCTTCAGGATATTTAGTCCTTCGGCATACGCGGCCATCAGACCGTATTCGATACCGTTGTGAATCATTTTCACAAAATGTCCGGCGCCTGAAGGACCGCAATGCAAATAACCCTCCTCCGCGGTGCCCTTCGCATTTTCGCGACCGGGTGTGCGAGCCGCGGTACCCCGTCCTGGCGCAAGCGTTTTGAAAATTGGATCGAGATGCTTCACGATTTCGTTTTCGCCGCCGATCATTTGGCAATAGCCGCGATCCAGCCCCCACACTCCGCCACTGGTGCCGACGTCGCAGTAATGAATGCCGCGTGAGGAAAGCTCCTGTGCGCGTCGAATGTCATCGATGTAATAAGAATTGCCGCCATCGATTACGATATCGCCAGCTTCAAGTTTGCCTGCCAGTTCGTGCAGCGTAGTGTCAACAACTGCCGCGGGCACCATCAGCCAAATCGCTCGTGGTTTCTGGAGTTTTGCTACAAATTCGTCCAGCGAAGCCGCTCCGACGGAGCCCTCTGCGGAAAGTTGTTTTACTGTTTCTGCGCTGCGATCATAAACCACGCAATTGTGGCCGTTTTTTTGCAGCCGTCGCACCATGTTCGCGCCCATTCTGCCAAGTCCAATCATCCCGAGTTGCATTTGTCGCGCTCCTCCGCCCTTTTTTCTAAATTGTCTTGATTTCGTGCGTTACGCCAATGCTTGCTGCAGGGCCGCGGTCAGTTTTCCGAGGTCGGCCTTCACGTCTTTTCCCAGGTGCACGCGCAACGCACGACGGCCTCGTTCCGCGAGCACGGCGAAATCACCACGCGCTTGTGCGGCCTTCACAATTCCGAACGTATATTTTTGCTGAGGAACCTTCATATCGACGGCATCATCACAGGTGATTTGCAAAAATACGCCGGTATTTGGTCCGCCTTTGTATGCTTGGCCGGTCGAATGCAGAAAGCGCGGCCCAAATCCCAGAACCGTCGCCACCTTCTTCGTGTCGCGCACCCAATGCCGGATGCCCTGAAGCGCGGCCTCATTTTGCTCATTCATGGTGATGTAGCCTAAAACTGCAAAATAATCGCCATTGCCAATTCTCTCGACATGTTTTTTCAACACGTCCGCCCCTGACGTTCCACCTTTCAGAGCGGTTGCATTCTTTTCATCAGCGTAAAATTTGATTCCCTGCGCTTCGAAGAAAGGTGTCTCCGGAGGCAAATGGCCGTTGGTTTCGTACTCGCTGGTCAATTTCTTGGTTTCAATTTTGCTGGCTTCCACATCCGGCTGGTTGAAAGCGTTTATTCCCAGGATCGCGCCGGCTACCGCAGTGGCAATTTCCCACCGAAAAAATTCTTGTCCGAGGTTATAAATATCCGCAACGGTTATGCGCACCACGGGCTGGCCCGCTTTCTCCAATGCTTCTACTTGCGCGTCCTGTTTTTTATCGGGTGAAGATTCAAGCCGCAAATAAGCAAATAAGCGGTCTTTGCCATACACTTCCGGCCCGGCCAGGAACTCCCGGTCCACGGGAATTATGCCCTTGCCGAGTTTTCCGCTGGATTCCGCGATCAACTGCTCCAACCACGCTCCGAGATCATAAATACCGGGCGAGGCGATCACCGTCATCTTGTCCCGGCCGCGTTTTGCGGCCACACCAAGTACGGTTCCGAGCACCACACCCGGATTTACATCCGCAGCAGCGAATGAGCCGCACGTTTTCACCATTTCCAAGGTGGTGTTCAAAAATTTTGTAAGATCCAAACCCATTATCGCGGCTGGCACCATTCCGAAATTAGAAAGCGCCGAGTAACGTCCCCCGATGCTGGGCACGCCCATAAAGATTTTTCGGAACTTGTCTCGCTCCGCGACCTGCTGCATTTTGGAACCGGGATCTGTAATGGCGATAAAGCGGTTGCCCACTTCCTTCTCGCCTACCTTCAGCAGGATCTTTTCGAAAAAATATTGTTTATAGATATTTGGTTCGAGAGTGCTCCCCGATTTGCTGGAGACGATGCAAATGGTGCTTTCCAAATCGATTTTTTCTTCAATCGAACGAATTTGCGCGGGATCGGTCGAATCTAGCACATGCAGCTCTGGCGCCCCCGCGATTTTACCGAAAGTCATTCGCAGCACTTCCGGACACAAGCTGGAGCCGCCCATGCCCAGGAGGAGCGCGTGCTTGAATCCAACCTTTCGTATGTCTTCTGAAATTTGCGTCAGCGCGCCAACGTTTGCGAGCTGTTCTTCGACAATAGTCAGCCAGCCAAGCCAGTTTCCTTCGTCCGTGCCGGTCCACAAAGTCGCATCTTTTTGCCACAGCCGCTCTACTTTATTTTCTTTCTTCCATTCCTCCAGCGAACCGTTGACCGCGTTCGCCAAGTCTTCCGGCAAGCGGTAGGATTGCCCGTCGATCACGCCTTCACCCCGGCGCTCTTGCCGGTAGTGGTCAGCAATTGTGTGAACGCATCCGCAAAAAGTTTAACCCCGTCCGCCATCAGTTTGTCAGTGACTTCCTTCATAGAAATGCCGGCTTTTTCGAGCGATTCCATGGTCTTCTTGGCCGCCGGAATATCCTCCGTCAGGCTGGCGCGTAATTTACCGTGATCCCGAAAGGCGTCGAGAGTCGCCGGTGGAATCGTGTCCACCGTATCGGCGCCGATTAATTCCTCCACGTACATCACGTCGCGATATTTTTTACTTTTTGTGCTGGTGCTGGCCCAAAGCAGCCGTTGCGTTTGCGCGCCTTTCGCAACCAGCGCTTGCCATCGTGAGCCGCTAAAAAGTTCGAGATACTTTTGATAAGTAAGCTTGGCGTTAGCGATGGCCACTTTACCCTGAATCGAGGTCAGCAACTCCCGTTCCTTCGGGTCGGTCACCGTCTTTAGTCTTTCGTCTATCTGCCCATCGATCAGCGTGTCAATGCGGCTTACGAAAAAGCTCGCCACGCTTGCGATGTGATTTATTGGTTGCGCTTTGTTGGCTCGCGCTTCCAGTCCCGCGATGTACGCTTCAGCCACTTTCTCATACGCCGATTGGGCGAAGAGCAGTGTAATATTGATGTTAATTCCATCTTCTATAAGTTGGCGAATCGCCGGCAGGCCTTCCGGAGTTCCAGGGACTTTCACCATCAAATTCTCGCGTCCCACGGCTTTCCACAGCCGTCGCGCCTCTTCAATTGTTCCCGGTGTATCGAAGCCAAGCGTTGGGGAAACTTCCAGGCTCACGTAACCGTCGTGGTGATTGGTTTCGCCATAGACCGGATGGAACAAATCAGCTGCATCTTGCACGTCCCGAATTGCGATGCGCTCATACAGCGCGGTCGCATTTAATTTCTTCGCCTCCGGTGCATTCAGCAGATCGGAATAATCATCCCCCGCTGCAATCGCCTTCTCGAAAATGGTGGGATTCGAGGTCATACCTCGCAATCCATCTTCATCAATCATTTTTTTAAGCTCGCCGTTTAAGAGAATGTTTCGGCGAATGTAATCAAGCCACGGGGATTGCCCATACGCCAGCAAACCCTTGACTGGATTCGTTCCCTGATTGTGGCCGACATTAGGAATTGTTGCGGTAGTGGTCATAAACTTCTCCTCCTTATGCAAGGACCGAATACCTATTGTACCTCTGAGCGGCTTTCCTCGGCCAACACGCTCAAACGCGAGTGGGAGTAACGGAATATTTAGCTTCGATAGCTTTCACTTTGTTCAGACGGCGCAGATGCCGCTCTTCGGAAGTAAATTTTGCGCCAAGAAAAGCTTTCACGAGATCCTCGGCGAGCTTTTCTCCAATAATTCGTGATCCAAGCACCAGCACGTTCATATCGTCGTGCTCCACGCCTTGGTGTGCCGAATATGTGTCGTGGCATAATCCAGCCCGTATCCCCGGAATTTTGTTAGCTGCCACACTCACGCCCACTCCGCTTCCGCATACCAGCAGGCCGCGCTCGCCTTTTCCTTCCAGCAGCGCCTTTCCAACTGCTTCGGCAAAATCGGGGTAGTCCGACGGATTTTCGTTAAAAGCTCCTACATCCAGAACGGAGTGTCCCAGAGAGCGCAGCAGATCGCCCATGGCGTTTTTCATTTCAAATCCCGCGTGGTCTGAACCAATCACAATCTTCATCGTGGGCTCACTTTCCAAGCATTTCCCGCACAGCGGCCACTACTTTGTCGGGAGCGAATCCAAACTTAGTCTGCAAGTCTTTAAGCGGCGCGGACGCGCCAAATGTGTGCATTCCGATTATTTTACCTTTCGGGCCGACATATTTATCCCAGCCAAGAACGCTGCCTTGTTCCGCGGAGAGACGCGCCGTCACGTTCGGTAGCAGGACCTCGTCCCGATACGTTTGCGGCTGTTTCTCGAACAATTCCCATGAAGGCATGCTCACCACACGAACTTTTTTACCTTCGGCAGATAGTTTTTCGTACGCGCTGACGCAAAGCGACACTTCGCTGCCTGTCGCGATCAAAATGGCATCAGGTTTTCCACCTGGGGCGTCCGCCAGGATGTACGCACCCTTTGCTACTCCCGATGCCGCGGCATATTTAGTTCGATCGATCGTTGGCAAAGCTTGGCGTGTGAGCACCAACGCCGCTGGTTCGTGTCGCAATTGCATCACGATGCGCCAGGCTTCCATAACTTCGTTCGCATCCGCGGGCCGCAGCACGATCAATCCCGGAACTGCGCGCAACGCCATCAGGTGCTCTACAGGCTGATGCGTGGGTCCGTCTTCGCCCACGCCAATCGAATCGTGCGTGAACACATATATAACCGGCAGCTCCATTATCGCGCTTAGTCGAATCGCCGGCTTCGCATAATCAGTAAAAATAAAAAACGTGGAAGCAAACGGCCGTATTTTCGATAATGACATGCCGTTTGCAATCGCCGACATCGCATGCTCGCGAATTCCGAAGTGCATGTTCCGTCCGCCCCGACTTCCGGTTTCGAACTCGCCAGCGCCCTCGAATACCAATCTCGTTTTAGTTGAGGGCCACAGATCCGCCGAGCCACCCATGAGCCACGGAACATTTTTTGCGAGCACGTTTAAAACTTTTCCTGAAGAATCCCGCGTTGCCAATCCCTTGGCATCCGCGGGAAACGCCGGCAAATCCTTGTCCCAGCCGTCGGGTAGTTCCCGCCGCTGCGTTTTCGTCAGTTCTTCAGCAAGCTGCGGAAATTGTTTTTGGTATCCGTCAAACTGTGTTTTCCACGCTGCATGCGCTTCCGCGCCCCTTTTTGCTACACCATTTGCGAATTGGTCGTATACCCCGTCAGGAATCAGGAATTTTGCATTTTCCGGCCAGCCGTAAAACTTCTTGGTGAGCACGATCTCTTCCTCACCCAGCGCTTCGCCGTGTGCTTCCCTTGTGTCGTGTTTGTTAGGCGCTCCGTAGGCGATGTGACTATCGACGATGATCAACGTCGGCCGGTCCGTGGTGTTGCGAAACACTTCCAGCGCGCGCTCAATCATTCCCGTATCGTTAGCGTCGGTAACGTGCTGAACCCTCCAGCCATAACCGGTAAATCGCGCCGCCACATCTTCACTAAAGGCCAATGCCGTGTCGCCTTCGATCGTGATGTGGTTGTTGTCGTACATCCAGCAAAGATTCGAAAGCTTGTGGTGACCCGCGAGCGAGGCGGCTTCACCGGAAATCCCTTCCATCAAATCGCCGTCGCCGCAGATCACATACACGTTGTAGTCGAAAAGCGCAAAATTAGGTTTGTTGAAATAGGAACCAAGCCACCACCGGGCCATCGCCATCCCGACACTTGTCGCCACGCCCTGACCCAGCGGGCCCGTCGTCGTTTCGACGCCGGAAGTCCACCGGTATTCCGGATGGCCAGGGCATCTGCTGTCGAGCTGACGAAATTTTTTGATGTCGTCCAGCGGCACCGCTAGCTCGCTCAAAATTTTGTAGTCTGCGGAAACGCGTTTCACCTTCGCCAAGTGAAGCAACGAATAAAGCAACATGGAGGCGTGGCCGTTGGATAGCACGAAGCGGTCGCGATTCGGCCAGGTTGGATCGTTGGGATCGTAGTTTAGAAATTTCTGCCAGATCGTGTAGGCCAACGGCGCAAGCGCCATCGGTGTGCCGGGATGCCCGGAGTTAGCCTGCTGCACCGCATCCATCGAGAGTGTCCGAATGGTGTTGATAGCGAGTTGGTCGAGGCTCGGCTGGCTCATTTTTGCTCCCAGTGCGGTGTTGGGGCCCGTAGTCATGCCAGGCTTTTGATGCATCTTGCGGCGATTCAGATAGAAGGATTTCTAACTCACAAATAATACGCGGTAAGAGTTGTAGAAAACAAATAAAGCTATCCGCGGAAACAAACGAGCACAACAATTCAAAAGAATATAATGCAAATGGTGCGGCTGGTCGGACTCGAACCGACAACGGGGAAATCCCCAGCGGATTTTAAGCCCGCCGCGTATGCCAATTTCGCCACAGCCGCACCGGCCACGCGGCGTATTGAGCATACGCATCTCCGTGGCTGCATTCAAGGCGGGATCTTGGTCGTTCGATTTGGTGCCGGGTCCGGCCTCAAGCGAGTGTTGCGCGCAACGCGCGTAGGATAGTTGAGGAAGGCTAATATCTTCATGCGCCGCCTGCTTATTATTTTTCCACTAATCCTTGCGATCCCTGGTCAATTTGTTTCGGCACAGTCTTCAGCGCACAAATCCGCTTACCTTGGCTTCGACCGCAACCTTTATCCTGGCGACGGCGCCATGGTCGAATTGCGAAAAACATTTTCGTTCACCGGCTATTGGCTGAGCCCGCCGCCGGGGACGACGACTATCACTACCGCGGATGACATCCACACCCAAATCCCACACTTCATATTTTGGGTTTTCAACGACTCGTGTCCGCCCTCCCCCGGTTGTGATTCTCATAGGCGCCCACCGTCGCCGTCCCATAGCGGCGTTGGGTACGCAAAAATCTGGCAGTTCGCCCAGTCGCCTAGGCGCGCCGAGTTCACCTCCGGCTGCGCCGCAACCTACCAGCCGGACGGCAATTGTTATTCGCCAACCGACGGGGCTAAAAAGTGGTTTTTGGACCTGGATTCGGCTTCTTCCCCTGACCCTTCAGCCCCATGAACCTTCCAATCTTGCTTCTGTGTCTTATAGGTAACACGGCTATTTTTCAATAGCTTGCACGCAACCTTTGCATCCCTGGCTAACTCCTTCTCTTATAACTGTTTACCTCTTCGCGGCATCTAATGAAATACTGATACTCTATTCACAATTTCCACGCATGGAACCCATCAAAATTATGCGTGAGGAGTCCGCTCTGATTGCGGGTAACGTAGAAGAGTCAGATCCGGGAGCACTTGAAGCCCGGTATGGCGGTCCAAAGGAGAAGTTAATGACACGGCAGTATCTACTGGCCAGCGATTTTGACCAGACTCTGAGCTTTAACGACTCGGGTGTGGCCCTGAGCGAGCTCATCGGTTTCCATGGTTTTCATGACAAAGTTAGCGGCCTTGCCGGAATGAACCTCGTTCAGCAAGGCGCCGAGCTCAGTTATCTCATTCTTCATGACCCTGATTTCCGGCGCGTTCGCCGCGAACACTTAATCGAAACTGGCAAACGAATCCGTTTGAAGCATGACGTCGCCCTTTTTGCGCGCGCCCTCGACAATCTTTCCGACGGCTACAAATTCAATTTTCGGGTTATCTCAGCGGCCCCGCAGGAGATCATTGAGTCCGCGCTTGAAGGCATTATTCCGCCGGACCATATTTTCGGCACGCGCTTCCAGTACAACGAAGCCACCG